>CAVSTQ010000031.1:0-30660 GCA_963730825.1 uncultured Actinomycetes bacterium | reverse complement strand
ACCCGTACTGTCCACGATCATGGCTGACGCCCGTGAGGCGGCCGGGCCTTTAGTACAGGGTCAGGGTCGGGCCGGTGGCCGTGATGGTCCCGTTAGTGCCGATGAAGGCGTGCACCTTCAGGTGCGCGGTGTAGAACAGGAAGGTATTTGTGCCGCACTCGGTGTCACCCGGCCCGTTTAGCACCACTGCGCCAACGTTCTTGCTGGCGCCGCTGCTGTTATAGGCGATCGCCTCCGCCCCGACCGAGAACGCCTTGCCGGTCTGCTTGGCGCAGACGGTCACCTTCACCCGCACGCCCGACTTGGCGTAGGTGCCGTAGCCGCTGACCACGTTGTCACTGGCGATGGACGGCACCGTGAAGCTTCCCGACCCGCCGGAGCCCGTCCGGGCAGGCGAACTGGTCACCCGGGTGGGGCTCGTGACGTGCGCGGATGGCGTCGGGTAGGCGGACCGGGTGGCGGAGGGAGTAGTAACAACCCGGTGCGTCGCGGACGGCGACGGCGACGGCGTGGCAGGCCCGGACGAACCGGCGTCGGTAGCCAGAGCCGACGCCGAACCAGGCGAACCCGAGCCGCCCGCGGCGGTGGGCGAACTCGACCCGGCCCCCGCGCATGCGGTCAGGCCAGCGCTACCGATCAAGACAGCGATGATCACAACCGGAACCCCGCGCATCCTCATGCTACTACCCTCCGTAAACAGATATTACATTAAGTGACAATTATGGTGTCGTCGCAACGATAGAGGCTGGCCGCGGGCGCCGGAGGCGACTTAACCAGAAAAAGAGCACTTTCGCGGAATCGGCCGACCGGGCCGCTGAACCGGCACCGGCCCTGGTCAGCTCGTGGCGACCAGCTCGGCTTCGAAACCGTCGGTGCTGGCCAGGTAGGCGGCGTAGTGGTCCGGACCGCCCGCGTAGGGGTGCCGCCCCGGGAACAGCAGCGTCCAGCCGTGGGCCGGCGCCCGCGCGGTGAGGGCATCGACGCGGGCACGGTCACCCGCGTGGAAAGCAAGGTGGTTCAGCCCGGGCCTGAGCCGGTCGTGCTCGGTCGCGGTGCAGGCAGGCGACTGCTCGATGACCAGGTAGGTACCCTCGAGCCGCCAGCTCCGGCCGTGCTCCCAGTCCTGGAACGGCTGGTAGCCGAGCTCGCCGAGCAGCCACCCCCACGACCGGCAGGCCCGGGCCAGGTCCGGTACCCACAGCTCGACATGATGCAACCGGCCATAGCTCACGCCGCGGGCCCTCCCCGCCGCCACCGGAGGTCGCGATTCACCTGCCGATGGTAGCTCCCGCACGAACCGCCGTGTCGTGGATCTGCGGTTTCCGGTTTGAAGAGCGAGGTACGGGTAGACGCCGCTAACGTCGGCGGGGTCACGAGGCAGCCCCGCCGCGGTATGTCCATCATGCCTGCGGAGGAAATACTCTTGACGAGCAATCGCAACACGGTTATCCGGTCCATGCACGACCTGGGCGTGGCCGCCTGGTTCGGTGGCTCCCTGATGGGGGCCATCGGAGTCAACGGCGCATCCAAGGACGTCAAGGAACCAGCCGAACGGGCCGCTATCGCGTCCTCGGGATGGGCGCGCTGGGCGCCGGTCTCCGCCGCGGCCATCGGCGCGCACCTCATCGGCGCGACCGGGCTCCTGCTGGCCAACCGCGACCGGGTCCGCGACCAGAAGGGAGTGGGGGCCAACACGGCGATCAAGTCGGTGCTCACGGTGGCCGCCCTTGGCACCACCCTGTACAGCGGCATCCTCGGAGCCAAGATCGCCGCCGAAGCCACCTCCAGCCCGGTGGAGGGCGGCACCGTGCCGTCCGACGAGACGCCCGATGACATCGCCAAGCTGCAGCAGCAACAGCGCGTCCTGCAGTGGGTCACCCCGGCGCTGACCGGCGGCATCCTGATTCTCGGGGCGCAGCAGGGCGAGCAGCAGCGCGCCTCGGAGCAGATCATGTCGCGCGGCTGGTCCGCCGTCAAGGGTGCGGTCAACCGCGTGCCCAAGCTCACCGCTTCCTGATAACGATCGCGGCGGTGAGAGGGCGTATGCCCTCTCACCGCCGTGGCGGGGCTGGGTAGGCTCCGCGTACTGTTTCGATGGTGAGCGGCGCAAGCGATACCGAAGCGGGCGTCAACGTCCCCGCGGCCGTCCCGCTCCGGCGCAACAGCGGGTTCCGGATGCTGTGGATCGGCCAGCTTCTGTCCGATACCGGCACCGAGGTCGGCCTGCTCGCCTACCCGCTGCTCATCCTGGCGCTGACCCACTCGGCGGTGCTGGCCGGGATCGTGGGGACGGCGAGGGCGATCACCCAGCTCTGCCTGTCAGCTGCCCGCGGGGGCGCTGTCCGACCGGTTTGACCGGCGGCTGACGATGATCGTCTGCGACGCCATGCGCGCCGGGCTGATGGCCCTGCTCGGCGCGCTGATCTTGCTGCACCTCGCGTCCTGGCCGGTGGTGCTGGCGGTGAGCCTGGTCGAGGGCGGCGCCGGGCACCTTCTTCGATCCGGCGTCAACGGCGGCGCTGCCGGGGATCGTGGCCGACGGGCAGCTGGAGCAGGCCTGGGCCGCCACCGAGGCTCGAGGCTACGGCGCCAGCCTGGCGGGCCCGGCGCTCGGCGGCGTGCTGTTCGGGCTGGGCCGGGCCGTCCCGTTCGTCACCGACGCGATCTCCTACGGGGTCTCGTTCGGCACGGTGGCCCGGATCCGCGGCCGGTTCCGCCCGGAGCAGACGGTCGAGCGCAAGGCGTTGTGGCGTGAGATGGCCGACGGGCTGCAGCTTGTCTGGCGGGTGCCGATCCTGCGGGCGGTGATGCTGCAGGCGCCGCTGGTCAATTTCTCCTTCACCGGCGTGATCTTCACCATTACGCTCGCGCTCCGCCAGCACGGCACCGCCACGGCGGTGATCGGGCTGGTGCAGGCGGCCGTCGCGGCCGGCGGCCTGTTCGGCGCCATCGTGGCGCCCCGGCTGCAAGGGCGTATGCGGCTCAAGACGCTGACCACGGTGATCACCCTGGCCGGAGCGCTGCTGTTCGGCGTCGCCGCCCTGCTGATCCCGTCACCGCTGGTGGCGTTGCCGGTCGCCATGACCCTGATGCTCGCACCGGCGGTGAACGCCGCGCTGTTCGCCGTGATGCTCCGCAGCACGCCGGAGGACATGCGCGGCCGGGTCACCAACACCGTGGTCATGGTGGCCACCGGGCTGGCCACGCTGGCGCCGCTGATCGCTGGCTTGCTCGTCCAGCACCTGTCGGGCGCCTGGGCGGTGGGCGTTTTCGCGGCCGCGATGACCGCGGCGGGCGTGCTGTGTCAGTTCCTGCCCGGCCTGAACTACGAGGAGTCACCGGCGGCCGCGCCTGGCTGAGCGCCGCCCGCCTCGGCCGGGTGATCTTGCGGTCAGGTAGAAGGCCGGGGCCTGGACTTACCGGAGTCACTTACTGTGGCAGCATGGACAGCGAGCAGGCGTTCCCGGTCATCCGGCAGACGGTCCTTGACACTACCGACCCGCGGCGCCTGGCCGAGTTTTACCGGCAGCTCTTTGGCCTGCGATACCGCCCGGGCGACGAGCCGCCCGGGCCCGGTCAGCCTGACCCGGCGGGGCAGGACTGGCTGGTGCTGCAAAGCCCGGCCGCCGGGGCCATGCTGGCGTTCCAGCGGGTCGAGGAGCTTCCGCGGGCGACCTGGCCGGCCGGGCCGGTCCCGCAACAGTTGCACCTCGATACCACGGTGCCTACCCGGGCCGATCTCGACGCCGCCCACGAGCGGGCGCTCGGGTTCGGTGCCCGGCTGCTTCAGGACCGTTCGGAGGACCCGGAGGAGCCGCTGCGGGTGTACGCCGATCCAGCCGGGCACCCGTTCTGTATTTTTGTCGGCTGACAGCTGCTCCAGCTGGGCGGGGCCGGGTGAGCGGTAGTCATCTCACGATTATCTCCTGGCCTGAGCGGGTGGTCCCGGCCTGGTCCGGCCTGGAGCTGGAAAACCGGTTGGCGGGGGTGACACGGAGGGCTAGGGTCCTGGCTGATGACTACTGACCCTCCCCGCGCGGGCGCGGGTTCCTGGCTCGCCTTTCACGGGCCCCTGTCCGAGGAGCGCGCCGCCTCGCTGGTCGGTGAGCTGGCCGCGAGAACGCCGGCCACGGTGCTGGACATCGGCTGCGGCTGGGCCGAGCTGATGCTGCGGGTCCTGGCGGCCGTACCAGGCGCCACCGGCACCGGCGTGGACAGCGACCGCAAGGACATCGGCCGCGCCCACGACAACGCCATGGCACGCGGCCTGCACACCCGGGTGACCTTCGTCGAGGGCCAGGCCAGGGAATCCCTGGCCAGCGCCAGCGTCCGCGCGGACCTGATCCTCAATGTCGGTGCCTATCATGCCCTCGGCACGATCCCGGAGGCGCTGGCCGAGATCCGGGAACGTGTCAATCCCGGCGGCCGGGTGCTGTTCGGCGCGGAATACTGGGAGCGCCCGCCGACCGAAGCGGAACTCGCGAACATGTGGCCGGGGATCACCGCCGATGACTGTACCGACCTGGCCACCCTGGCGGAACGCACGATTGCGGCGGGCTTCGGGCCGCTGCGAATTCAGACCGCCACCCGGGGAGAGTGGGAAGAGTTCGAGTCAGGGTTCGCGCGTGAGCGGGAGGAGTGGCTTCTCGCCCACCCCAGCCACCCGCGAGCCGGCGAGGTCCGGGCCGAGCTCGACAAGACCAGGAACATCTGGCTGCGCGGCCATCGCGACGTGTGCGGTTTCGCCTATCTGACGCTCGGCGTCCCGTAAGCCCTTCAGCCACGGCGGAGCGGCCGCGCCCGGCTCGCTGAATCCCTCGTTCACCTGCACGACAGGTTCGATCTCAGGCATCAAAGCTCCTTGGGCTCCTTGGGTCCCTGGTCCCGCGCGGTCACCAGCGGCATCGGCGGACCGGGCCAGGCTCACCCTCACGACGAACCAGGTCCACAGGAATGGACGTAGTAAGCGCGCCCGGAGCTGTCTAAATTGCGTACTGCGCGGGAGTGGTGGTGTAACTCCGCCCGCCGGGGGTGTGCCAGGTCAGGACACCCGGCTCAGGTTGATCTAGCCGCCACCCTTCGGCTTGTTTACAGCGGTGATGATGCCTACATAGGGGCGAGAGGTTACATTCGCACGTGGCGCCCCCTCGGTCCCAGGCAGTGGTGTGATCCAGGTCGCACCGGGCCGCAGGCCGACCGCATCCGGGTGCCGTGCACCGGGTGCTGCGGGCATGGATGAGGTGCTGAAGCTTGCGGCTGGGCTGATACCCGGTCTCGGCGTGGCGGTGGTCGCAGGTACCGCGAGCGATCGGGGTCAGCGTGACGCCCAAGCTGCGCAGGAAGTCCCGGCCCACGGTGCCGGGCGAGGGCCGCTGACCCAACCCGCCAGTGCTAGTTGACAGTGCGTCGGGGGCGGCGGCTCGGAGTCCGCTCGCCGGTGACGCGGCGTCTGGTGGTGCGGGGCCGGGGGGTGCGGGGCCGGGGGGTGCGGGCGGGGGTGCGGGGCCGGGGGGTGCGGAGTGCTGGCCGGGGGCGCAGCCGTGGGCGGCGGCGGTTCCGTCGGGGTGCAACGCAGTCACGCACCAGCGTGTGCGTGGGTGCCGGGCGGCCGCGGCGACCAGGTCCCGCGCGGTCCCGCTGTCCAGCAGCCCGAACCCGGCGGCCTCCCCCGGCGTGCCCGACAGGCCCAGGAGCGTGGCCAGCGGGACGGTGACGTGAACCAGTGCGGCCAGGCTCGATCCCATGCTGGGTACGTCGCCCGGGCCGCTTCCCGGGGCGCCACCGGTCCCTCCGCTCCCTGGGTAGTCCGGCGAGCCAGTCCCGCCTGACGGCTGGCCACCCGTACCGCGGTCTGGCTTCGGGCCAGGCATGGCGTACCGGCTGTCCCGTTCCTGCAACAAGTCGAGGTATGCCCTCACCCGGAGCTCGCGCAGGCTGCCGGGGATCCCGGCGGCGCGCAGGTCCCTGGCCCGCTGGTCGACATGCTGCCATGACGCCAGGACCTCATCAGAGGGCAGCTCCCGGGCGGTCATGCCGGCGTTCCCTGAGTCCTCCCGGAACGGCCGCACATGCGCGTCGTCCCTCCGCCTGGCCTGCTTACGTCGCTCCGCGGCGTCCGGGTCGAGCTGGATGATCAGCCGAACGGCGGCGGCGCGGAGTTCGCCGTAGGTCTTGACCTGCGCGGCGGCGGCCAGCACCGGGTCAGCCTGGGCGGCGTCAGCAGCGGACAAGATCTCAGTCTGCTCGGCGATGATCTTGGCATGCACCGGATCGATCAGCCCGGCCCCCAGCGCGGCGAAGGTGACCGGCAGCCGCCCGGCCAGGTCGCACGCGTAGGCGATCCGGCCTGCCGCAGCGGTCCAGGTCATCCGCAGCCCGAAGGCCACCTCATCGGCCGCGAACTCACTCACCGGCACCCGCCCGTCGGCAGCAGGCTGAGCCTGGGCGTCACCGGCCGCAGAGGACCCGGAGCCGGCTGACCCGGAGCCTGGCGGGGCCTGCGGACGCGGACCCGGCGGGGGCGGACGCGGAGCCGACTGGCCCAGGGCCGGGTCGATTGCGGCGGGCGGTGCGGTTTGGGGTGGCGGGGTGGCGTACCGCCAGCTCCCGCATCGCGGACAGCTCGAGCCAGGTGCCCCAGGAGGATATCCGCCGGCCGGCGGATATCACCGCGAACACGAAGTCATCTGAGGCCCCGGCCAATCCGGCACCGTCACCGCCGGCTATCGCGGCGGTCAGGCCGGCCAGCACCGGGCCTGGCGCGATTGCCGGGGCTTCGCCATCGCCGGTGAACCCGGCCAGGTCGGCGTTTCCGGCCGGCACGCACCAGAACAGACCCTGCTCCTGGCTCTCGCCGGGTGGCATCTCCCCCGCGTCACTGTCCAAGGGCTCGCCGCCGACGTCATCCCGACGACCGAAGCCACCATCCTGCTCACCGGGCCGCGACCCGGGGTTTTCTGGCTCCTCGCCGTCGGGCCCGTGGCCGGGGGTCAGTCCGTCGATCATGAACTCCCCTTCGGATGAGGAATCTACGCCGCGATATCTACGGTCAGGATATCGAATTTATGGTTGAAATTCAATCCGGAGAAGCGCTTATTGAAGTTATAGGGTTTACCGCGACAGTTTATAAGGCGTATCACTAACGGAATTAGTGGTGTGTGAGTTACGGGGTTATACCCAAGCTGACCCACATCAGCAGACCCGGCCGAGCTAGCGGGTGACCACGGTGGTGACGGGGAGGGAGGAGTCCGCGGGCAGGTCGAGGGGAGACGGGGCGACGCCGCGGGAGACGATCTCCGCGCCGAGGGCGGCGACCATCGCGCCGTTGTCGGTGCACAGTCCGGGCCGGGGCACCCGCAGGGTGATTCCGGCCGCCTCACATCTTTCCGCCGCGAGCGAGCGGAGCCGGGAGTTGGCCGCGACACCGCCGCCGACGATCAGGTGCGTGACGCCGTGCCGCTGGCAGGCCTGCACCGCCTTACGGGTGAGCACGTCGGCCACGGCCTCCTGGAAGGAGGCGGCCACGTCGGCGGCCGGAACGGGCTCCCCGGCGGCCTGCCGCGCCTCCACCCAGCGGGCCACCGCGGTCTTCAGGCCCGCGAACGAGAAGTCGAGAGAGCCGTCGTGATACTTGCTGCGCGGGAAGCTGATCGCGGCCGGATCACCCTCCCTGGCCGCCTTGTCGATCGGCGGGCCGCCGGGAAAGGGCAGGCCGAGCACCCGGGCCACCTTGTCGTACGCTTCGCCGGCCGCGTCGTCGATGGTGGCGCCGAGCGGAATGACCTCCTGGGCCACGTCCGGGACAAGCAGCAGCGAGGAGTGCCCGCCAGACACCAGCAAGGCCACCGCCGGAGACGGCAGCGAGCCATGCTCCAGCTGGTCCACCGCGATGTGCGCGGCCAGGTGGTTGACGCCGTACAGCGGCTTGCCCAGCG
The DNA here is from genome assembly GCA_963730825.1 of uncultured Actinomycetes bacterium. Taxonomy (GTDB): domain Bacteria; phylum Actinomycetota; class Actinomycetes; order Streptosporangiales; family Streptosporangiaceae; genus Palsa-504. Next base: position 22,726 of record CAVSTQ010000031.1, on the reverse strand, counting down.
CGAACGCATACGCCTTGGCGGCGGCCACCCCGACAAGCAGCGCCCCGGCCAGCCCGGGACCCGCGGTGACGGCCACCGCGTCGATCTGGTCCGGACGCACCCCGGCCGTAGCGATGGCCCGCTCGAAGGTCGGGACCATCGCCTCCAGGTGCGCGCGGCTGGCCACCTCGGGCACCACGCCGCCGAACCGGGCGTGCTCGTCCACGCTCGAGGCCACCGCGTCGGCGAGCAGCTCATGGCCGCGGACCAGCCCGATGCCGGTCTCGTCGCAGGACGTCTCGATGCCGAGCACCAGCGGGAGACGTCATCAGCTCAGTTCCTTCCGCATGACCACGGCGTCGATCCCGGACGGCTGGTAGTAGCCGCGCCTGATCCCGACCTCGGTGAAGCCGTGCCGCAGGTAGAGCTGCCTGGCCCGGGGGTTGTCCTCACGCACCTCGAGCAGGACCTCGGCGCAGACCCGCGTTTGCCCGCCTCGTCCATCAGCGCGGTGAGCAGCGCCGTGCCGGTGCCCTGACCCCAGTGAGCCGGGTTCACGGCCAGCGTCACCACATCGGCCTGTGACCCCCCGGTGAACATCATCCCGGCGTACCCGACCAACTCTTTTCCTTCCTCGGCCACCAGGTAGAGCCGACGTGAGGCCGGCTGCGCGAACTCCGCCGCGAACATCTGGCGCGTCCACGCGTCCTCAGGGAACAGCTCCTGCTCCAGCGCCATGATCGCGGCCAGGTCACCCTTGCTCATCCCGCGCAGCCGCACGCCGCGGGTATCACGTCGCCGGGCCTTCACGACGGCGTGACCCGCTTGGGCGGTCCCGGCTCCCGGGCGTCCGGCCGCCGCAGGTACAGCGGCTCCGCCGCGAGCAGCGGCGTCCCGGCCTCAGCCAGGGTCCCGGGCCCAGGCTTCGTCCCGAGCTCGGCCCGGCTGGGCCGCCCGGCTCGTCGAGCTGGGCCGCCACGATCCCGCAGAGCGTGCGGGCCTGCGGATAGGCGGGCCCGTTCGACCGCGCCGAACGCCTCCGGGTACAGCTGCCCGCCGGTCCCGGCCACGGTGAGCTCCGGCGCCCCGGGGATCGAGGAGGCCGCGACCAACCAGGGGACCTTCCAGGCGTCGCCGATCGCCCGTCGTACCTGGCCCAGTAGACCTCTTTGCGGCGCGCATCGGTGGCCACCAGGAACTCTCCCCGCCGGGGTGGCCGGGACCGCGACGGCGATCAGGTCCAGGGTGCACACGCCGTAGACCGGAATCCCGAGCACGGCGCCCAGCACCCGGGCGGTCACCACGCCGACCCGCAGACCCGTGTAAGGTCCGGGACCCACCCCGACCGCCACGGCGGTCAGGTCCGCACGTGCGGCACCCGCGTCCGCCATCACCTTCGCGATCATCGGCGCGAGCAGCTCGCCGTGACGCCGGGCGTCGACGGCGAATGCCTCGCCGACGACCCGGACCCCGTCATGCACGGCCACGCTCACCGCGGGAGTCGCCGTATCAAAACCCAGCACAAGCACGCCGACCAGCCTAGTGGGCGCGCGGCGCGGCTGAGCCACGGACGAACCCAGGCCACCGCCCCCGGCGGGCGGTACCGGGCGAGCTAGTGCAGCGACGCCTCGGCCGCGCGGGCGAACGCCAGGGCGGCCGCGGACAACTGGGAGCCGGACACCGGCCCGTAGGAGCCCTTGTTGGAGTGATCGAGCCCGTCCAGCGTCACCGTCACCACCACGTTGTGGTAGCGCACCATAACGGTGGCCACGTCGGTGACCGCGCCGCCCTCGCGGAACACCTGCAGGACGCTGAACGCCTGGTTGCCCAGCCCGGACAGCGTGGTCACCGGAGCCCGCGGGTTCGGCGAGTGCTTCGGCGGATTCCGCATGTTCGCCAGCGTCTGCGCGTAGGCGTCCATGGCGGCGTAGGTCGCGCTGCCGTCTCCGCTGGCCAGGCCGTTCGGCGCGTAGGCGAGCAGGTTCACTTCCATCAGCCGGTAGACGGGCGGCTTGTCGACCGTCCAGTTGCAGGCCGACTCGGCCGCGCCGTTCACGGCCAGCGGGGACGCCTGCTCGACCTTCCCCGGCAGGTACTGCTGCACCGTGGCGGCTGGCACGGACCTGGCACGCGGCGGGCACCTGCCGGAGCTCTCCGGGCTGGAACGTGGTGATGAGCGAGCCGGGGGTCACCGCGGCCGGGCCGGGGCCGCCGCCAAGCAGCAGCACCGTCGCGATCACGGCCCCGGCCACCACGACCAGTCCGCCGGCCATGACCAGCCACCGGCGCCGCTTACGGGCGGCCGCCGCCAGGGCCCGCCGGCCCGGCTCCCGGGGCCTGCCCCGGGGCGCCTTCTCATCGCCGAGTGCTTCGGGCAGAGCCCAGGACGGTTCCGGGTCGTCCTCGTGCGGGCTGGCCGCACTGGCGAGACCCGTGGAATCGACGGGAGAGTGCGGATAGGCAGGACCAACTGGGATCTGACGGACCAGCGGGGCTGGCGCGGGACCCGGCGGGCCGAACGAGACCAGCTCGGGATCCCGCGGGACAGAGCGGCCAGCATGCCGGGCCCGCAGCAGCGCCGTGGACCAGGCACCCGGAGTCCGCAGCTGGCCGCCGGGGCCCGCAGCATGAACGCCGGGGCCTGCGGCTGGCACGCTCGGTCCCCGGCGTGGGCGCCGGGGCGGGATGAGCGGGGCGGACGGATCGGCGGCAGGCCCGCCCACGGCGGCGGGTCCTCGTCGTCGTAGTCAGGGGACGGGCCGGACCGGTCAGGCCTGGCACGGTCGAAGGCGGCGGGGCGGCCGGAATTCCTGGTCAGGCACGGGCGCGCCTCCGAAGAAGGGGTACGGTACGTGACGGCGCGATACGCGAAATCGACACCAAGTACAGCGGAACTATAAACGATCTCCAGCGTCCGTGAGCACCTCATGCCAACGAGCGCCATGACCATTTATCCGGACGGTCCGGACATCGGAGTCCAGGTCGGGCTGGATGGTGATCTCCAGCCGGTCCTCGGCGAGCACTTCGGCCAGGCCCGCGCCCCACTCCACCACCGTGACGGCGGACGCCGCGTCGGTATCCAGGTCCAGGTCGTCGACCTCGTCGATGCTGCCCAGCCGGTACGCGTCCGCGTGCACCAGCGCCGGGCCCGGCCCGGACAGGACCGGATGCACCCGCGCGATGACGAAGGTCGGGGAGGTGACGGGCCCGCGCACCCCAAGGCCGGCGCCGATGCCCTGCACCAGCGTGGTCTTGCCGGCCCCGAGCGGGCCGGCCAGGATCACCAGGTCCCCGGCGCGCAGCAGCCGGGCCAGCCGCCGGCCGAGGTCGCGCATCTCGGCGTCGGTAGCGATCTGGAGGGCGGTGGGCACGCAGGCGGGTTCGTTCGGAATCATGCAGGAGATCCGGTAGGTCCTCGGCACCCGGGCGCCGATACCGGTGGCCAGGTCGTAGGAAATGGTGCCCAGGGCCTCGCCCCATTCCTGAGCGGTGGGCTCGCCGTCGTCTCCCGGGCCGAACAGCACGACCTCCTCGCCCGCCGTCACCGGCTCGTCGCCGAAGTCCACCACGAACTGGTCCATGCAGACCGTGCCCGCGATCGGCCAGCGGCGGCCGCGCGCGCCGACCAGCGGCAGGCCCGCCGCGCCGCGCGGCACCCCGTCGGCGTAGCCGAGCGGCACCAGGCCCAGCGTCGTCTCGCGTTCGTGACGTACCGGTGGCCGTAGGAAACCCCGGTACCGCCCGGCACCCGCTTGACCAGGGCCAGCCGGGCGCGCAGGGTCATCGCCGGGCGCAGCCAGGCCGGCGCGCCGCCGGGCAAGGTGGACAGCCCGTAGATGGCGCCGCCCAACCGCACCAGGTCGAACCGGGATTCCGGCACGGTCAGCGCGGCGGCGGTGTTCGCCATGTGCCTGACCTCCGGCGTGACCCCCGCCTTCTCCGCGGTCATGACGGCTTCGGTGAACGCGTCAAGCTGGGCCGGCACCGACGGATGCCCCGGCAGGTCGGCGCAGGCGAAGTGCGACCACAGACCGACCACCTGGAGCCGCCCGCGGGCCTGGCCGTCCAGGGCCGCGTCGACCAGCCGCGGCCAGTCCGCCCGGGTCGCGCCGCCCCGGCTCAGGCCGGTGTCGGCCTTCAGGTGCAGCCGGGCCGGCCTGCCCGCCTGGCCGGCCGCCGCCGCCACCTGGGCGACGAACCCGGCCGAGCCCGCGGACAGGTCGATGCCGTGGGCGATCGCGTCCGCGGGCGCGCCGCAGGGCCATCAGGCAGAGCACCGGGGCGGTGATCCCGGCCCGCCGCAGCGCGAGCGCCTCGTCGGTGTCCACGACCCCCAGCCAGCTGGCCCCGCCGGCCAGCGCCGCCCGGGCCGCCGGGACCATGCCGTGGCCGTACCCGTCCGCCTTCACCACCGCCATCAGCTGGCTGCCGCGCACCCGCTCGGCCAGCGCGGCGACGTTGCCGGTGATCGCGCCCAGGTCGACGTGCGCCTGCCGGTCCATGCGCCTACAGGCTCCGGAACGCGGCCGGCAGCGCCCGGACGACATCCGAGGCGCTGATCGGAGCCTCGCCGCGGCGTCCCCGGCGGCCGCGGCGGGCGAGGCGGCGGCGATCCTGGCCGCCAGGCCGTGCAGGTACGCGGCGGCCAGGGCGGCCTGGGCGGGCGCCAGGCCCTGGGCGAGCAGCGAGCCGGCCAGCCCGGACAGCACGTCGCCGCTGCCCGCGGTGGCCAGCCACGGCGTGCCCGTCGGGTTGACCAGGACCGGCTCGGAATCCTCCGGCGACGCGATGACCGTGGTGGAGCCCTTCAGCAGCACGGTGACGCCGAGCTGGGCGGCCGCCCGGCGGGCGTGCTCGAGCCGCCGGGCCTCGCACCTGGTCCGGTTCGGTGCCCAGCAGCCGGGCCAGCTCACCGGCGTGCGGGGTGATCAGCGTCGGCGCCGCGCGCGGGAGCAGATCCGGGTGCTGGCTCACGATCGTCAGCCCGTCCGCGTCCACCAGCACGGGCAGGTCGGTGCGCAGGATCGCCGTCAGCCGCGCCACGGCGTCCGGGCCGGTGCCCATGCCCGGGCCCGCCGTCCAGGCCTGGACCCGGCCGACCGAGCCGATCAGGTCCCAGCCGGCCTCGTCCGGATGCACCGTGAGCACGGTCTCCGGCCATGTCTGCCGGACCAGCGCGGCGGCGCCGGGTTCGGTCACCACCCGGATCATCCCGGTCCCGGCGTGCACCGCCCCGCCCGTGGACAGCAGCGCGGCGCCGGTGAAACGGTCGCTGCCCGCCAGCAGGCCGAGGACCCCACGGCGGTACTTGTCCGACTCCGGCCCGGGCCGGGGCAGCAGCTCGCTGATGTCGTCCCGCTGCGGCGCGCGGACGCACGGCCCGCCGGTCAGGTGGGGGCGCAGACCGATGTCGACGAGCTCCACGGTGCCCGCGTGGCTGGCGCCCGGGTCGACAAGCAGCCCCGGCTTGATCGCGCCGAAGGTCACCGTGACGTCGGCCCGGACGGCCGGGCCGTCGACGGCTCCGCTGTCGGCGTCGATGCCGCTGGGCAGGTCGACGGCCACCACGGTCGCGCCGGCCTGCCTGGCCTGCTCGGCCTGCCGGGCCAGGCCGGCGAACGGCTCCCGCAGGCCGCCCCGCCCGCCGATGCCGAGCAGGCCGTCCAGGATCAGGTCAGCGCGGTCGATCATGTCGGCGACGGTCCCGTCGCGCGGCGGTCCCGTCGGCGATCGATCCGGCCGCCCGCGCGGCGCAGCGCCTCGGCGCCGCCCGGATGTGCCCGGGATCCCGCCGCGACCGCGGTGACGGCCGCGCCCCGGCGGGCCAGCCAGGCCCCCGCGTACAGGGCGTCACCGCCGTTGTCCCCGCTGCCCGCCAGCACGACGACCCGGGTCCCGTACACCTGCCCCGGATGCTGGCGGAGCAGCGACGCGCACACCGCCGCCAGCCCGGTGGCGGCCCGGCCCATCAGGGTCCCGTCCGGGACGAGTTCCATCAGGGCCCGTTCGGCCGCCCGGACCGCGGCTACTTCGTAAGCGTCTCGCATGCCGTTCCTACCTCGCAGGGCCAGCCGAACCTCATCGGCGAGCCTGCCGATGACACGTTCCGCCAGCACGGCGTCCTTGGCCTGGATCATCAGCCTGATCGTGGGCTCGGTGCCGCTGGGCCGGACCAGGATCCGGCCGTCCCCGCCCAGCTCGGCCTCCGCCCTGGCCACCGCGGCGGCCACCGCGGGCCCGAGCCTGGAAGCGTCGCCCGGCACGTTGACGAGCACCTGGGGATACTTTGGCATCATCTTCGCGGCCGCCGCCAGCGTCACGCCGCGCCGGTTCACCGCGGCGAGCAGCTGCAAGCTGGTCAGCACGCCGTCGCCGGTCGAGGCGTGCTCGCCCATGATGATGTGGCCGGACTGCTCGCCGCCGAGCAGGTAACCACCCTCGCGCATGGCCGCGGACACGTGCTTGTCACCGACCGGGGTCTCGATCACCTTGATGCCGGCGTCCCGCATCGCCACGTGGAAGCCCTGGTTGGACATCACCGTGACCACCACCGCGTCGCCGGCCAGCCGGCCCTCCTCCTTCAGCTCGGTCGCCAGCACGGTCAGGATCTGGTCTCCGTCCAGCGGCTGCCCGTCCGCGTCCACGGCCAGGCAGCGGTCGGCGTCCCCGTCGTAGGCGATGCCGGCGTCCGCGCCGAGCTCGACGACCGCCGCGGTCAGCGCACCGAGCGAGGTCGAGCCGCAGCCGGCGTTGATATTCAGCCCGTCGGGCTCGGCGCCGATGACGATGACATCGGCGCCCGCCCGGCGCAGCACCTCCGGCGCGATCCGGTACGCCGCCCCGTGCGCGCAGTCGGCCACCACCCGCAGCCCGGCCAGCGGCGTGACGGCTCGGGCAGCGTGGACAGCAGGTAAGCCACGTAGAGGTCGGAGTCGGCGGTGCCGTCGCTGATCCGGCCGAAGTCCGCTGCCGGCGGCGGCCTCGGGCGTCCTCGGCTTGGGCGCCGCGGCTTGGGCGGCTCGGGCGGCTCGGGCGCCCGCAGCCGGGCCTCGATCTCGTCTTCCACCGCGTCAGGCAGCTTGACCCCGCCCGGCCCGAAGAACTTGATCCCGTTATCCCTGGCCGGGTTGTGGCTCGCGGAGATGACCACGCCGAACGCCGCCCCCAGGGTCCCGGTCAGGTAAGCCACCCCCGGCGTGGGGATGACCCCAAGCCGCCGGACATCGATCCCCGCGCTCGCCAGCCCGGCGGCCACAGCCGCCTCCAGGAACTCCCCCGAGGCGCGCGGATCCCGGCCGACCACGGCCAGCGGCCGCCGGCCCGATCCTGTTCGCGGCCGCCGAGCACGGCGGCCGCGGCCACACTGAGATCCATCGCCAACCGGGCGGTCAGATCACGCCCAGCGACACCCCGAACACCGTCGGTACCGAAGAGACGACGGTGTTCACCCCCCGATTCACCCATCTCGCTCCGCTCGTAGCTTCTCAGCACCAAGCCGTACGCACGGCCCCGAAGTTACACCGGGACCGTGCGCCGACTCGGATGCGCTGGCGTGCGCTCGACAGGCTCGCCGCGAGGCACTTACCGCTTAGAGTACTGCGGCGCCTTACGGGCCTTCTTCAGGCCGTACTTCTTACGCTCCTTGACCCGGGCGTCCCTGGTCAAGAACCCGGCCTTCTTCAGCGCCGGACGGTTCTCCGGGTCCAGCAGGGTCAGCGCCCGGGTCACGCCGAGACGCAGCGCGCCCGCCTGCCCGGTGACGCCGCCGCCGGAGATCAGGGCCACCACGTCGAACTGGCCCTCCGCGCCCAGGGTCACGAACGGCTCGTTGACCAGCTGCTGATGCACCTTGTTGGGGAAGTACACGTCGAGCGTCCGGCCGTTGATCGTCCACTGGCCGGAGCCAGGCAGGATGCGAACCCGGGCGATCGCCTCCTTGCGGCGGCCGGTGCCGCCCGCGTGACCGGTCACGACCGGGCGACGTGCGGCGGCGCGCGCCGGGCCGTCCTGCGCGCTTTCCGTCGTGTACTCCGACGGCACTTCCGCGCCGAACTCATCGTCAGCGAAGTCGGCGGCCTCGGCGTCGGGCTCGACGCTCGGAGTGGTTACGCCAGTGGGCTCAGCCACGGTTTCTTCCTCGTACTTCCTGCTTGTCTACTGCTCGATCTGCGTGATCTCGTAAGGCTGCGGCCGCTGGGCCTGGTGCGGGTGGTCGGGTCCCGCGTACACCTTGAGCTTGCTCAGCGTCTTGCGGCCGAGCGAGTTCTTCGGCAGCATCCCCCGGACGGCCTTTTCCACGGCCCGCTCGGGATTGTTCGCCATCAAGGTGGCGTACGAGACCGCCCGCATGCCGCCCGGGTAACCGGAGTGCCGGTAGGCGTGCTTCTGCTCCAGCTTGTTGCCGCTGAGCGCGACCTTCGGCGGCATTGATCACGATCACGAAATCGCCCGTGTCCACATGCGGGGCAAAGATCGGCTTGTGCTTGCCCCTGAGCAGCACGGCCACGTGGCTGGCCAGGCGGCCGAGCACCACGTCTGAAGCGTCGACGACATGCCACTGCCGCGTGATGTCACTGTCCTTCGGGCTGAATGTGCGCACAGTCCTAAGCCTTCGCGTATATATCGTGATCTTCTCCGGCCTGCACCTGCTGGTGTGGGCCGCCCTGGGCGCTCCGCGGGCGCACCGAGCCGCGCGAAACCGCGCGTACGAAGGGCACACCGCGTGCATGCCCGTAGCGCATGACGCCAATGCAGCATACTCCGGTTCACGCAGTGATGCCAAAGCGGCGAGGTGAGCCGGAAACTTCTGTGACCACCATACCGGAACCGCACAGGACGCTACCCTCGACAGTATGGACCCGATCACCAGGGTGGATCCGGAACCCCCGGTGGCCGTCGCGGTGCCGGCCGGACGCCGGCGCGGCGGCAAGGCCCGGCCGAAGCGCCGCCTGACCTCCCGCCCGGGGCTGCTGGCCGCCATCATCGTCGTGGTCGTGGCGGCGGTCGGCTTCGGCGGGTACAAGTTCTTCTACGAGCCCCGGGTCAACGCGCCGGTGCCGCCGTCGCTGCGGCTGCCCACCACCGCCGCCCCCGCCTCTTCGGCCCCGGCGCTGGGCAAATGGCAGCACATCGGGACCAGCGCCCAGGACCCTGACCCGCTCACCGTCCAGGGGCTCTTCCCGCCGCAGTTCGTGCTTAACGGCAGCTCCTACGTCAGGACGGCCGCCACCGTGGGCAAGGACTGCTCCCAGGCGGTCTACGGCGCGCAGTTGCAGGCCGCGCTGAAATCCGGTCACTGCACCCAGGTGGCGCGGGCGACCTACCTGTCAGGCAACGGCCAGATGATGGGCACCGTGGGCGTGCTCAACCTGGTCAGCGTCGGCCGCCGCGAGCAAGGCCGGCCAGGCCACCGGGCCGCAGGCGATCATCGCCCCGCTCAGCGCCAAGACCGGCCCCACCAAGAAGCTGGGTAACGGGACCGGAGTCGTGCAGGCGGAGGTCAAGGGCCACTACCTGATCATGATGTGGGCCGAGTTCGCCGACCTGAAGTCACCGGCCAGCTCGGCCGCCCGGGCCGGACTCGAGCAGTTCGCCGACAACCTGGTGACCGGCAGCGCCAACATCAACCTCAGCACCCGGATGCTGACCGGCAAATCTTGACCGGGAACCCGAGCTTAGCGCGGGGCGGACCGGAGCTGGCGGGCGTCGCGGGCGCGGGCGGCCAGGGCCTCCGGGGGCGGGTAGCCGACTTCTTCCAGGCACAGCCCGTGTGGCGCCACCACCCGGACGGCGGGATCGCGGACCGCGGCGGCCAGGACCTCGGCGGGCCAGCCGGCCGGCCGGCGTCCCTCACCGACCGCGATGAGCGCGCCGACCAGAGCGCGGACCATGTTGTGACAGAACGCGTCCGCGACCACGGTCGCGACCGCGACGCCGCCGGAATCCCGGTGCCAGCTCAGGGTGCGCAGGGACCGGATGGTGGTGGCACCTTCCCGGCGGCGGCAGAACGCGGCGAAGTCGTGCTCGCCCAGGCAGCGCCCGGCCGCCTCGTTCATGGCGGTGAGATCCAGCGGCCGGAAAGACCAGAGCGTTTCGTGCCGGCGGAGCGGGTCCGCGGTCCGGTAGTCGTCGCAGACGCGGTAGGAATAACGACGCCAGAGCGCCGAGAACCGGGCGTCGAAGCCGTCCGGGGCCACCACCACGGCGTGCACCCGGACATCGGCGGGCAGCACCCCGGCGAGCCGGGACACCCCGCGGTCGGCCAGCTGCGCCCACGCTTCCGCCGGGACGTCGCAGTGCACGACCTGGCCGCGCGCGTGCACGCCGGCGTCCGTGCGCCCGGCCACCGTCAGCTTCGGCGGCCCGGGCCGCCGCAGCACCCGGCCGAGCGCCACCGCCAGCGCTTCCTCGACCGTGCGCCGCCCGGGCTGGGCGGCCCAGCCGGAGAACCCAGACCCGTCGTAAGAAAGATCAATCCGAAGCCGAACGGCCGGTGGTTCGCCGGCCACCTCAGCGGACTCGACGCCGCCCGTCGCGGAGACGGGGCTAGGCGTCCGGGCCGCTGCCGTCGCCCCGCTCGTCCGCGACGTCACCCTCGCCGGGCTCAACCTCGTCGACGGGGGCCACGGTCTCATCGGCACTGGCCTCGTCGGCACTGGTCTCGTCGGCACTGGTCTCGTCGGCGGGGGCTCGTCGCGGCCTCGTCCGTCGGCCGCGGGCGGATCAGCCACCGCGGGCGCGTCGGCCACCGCGGTGGCGGTGGCCGGCGTCGCGGCGGCCCTCGGCTCGGCGCGGCGGGCCCGGCGGCGGGGCTTGGCCGCGACCGGCTCGCCGCGGACCAGCTCGATCACCGCCATCGCCGCGTTGTCGCCCTTACGCGGGCCGATCTTGGTGATGCGGGTGTAGCCACCGTCCCGTTCGGAGAATTCCGGCGCGATCTGGGTAAACAGCTGATGCACCACGCCCTTGTCCGTGACCACGGTCAGCACGTGGCGGCGGGCATGCATGTCACCTCGCTTGGCAAAGGTGATCAGCCGCTCGGCGACCGGACGCAACCTGCGGGCCTTGGCCTCGGTGGTGGTAATCCGGCCGTGCTGGAACAGCGCGGTGGCCAGGTTCGCCAGGATGTGCCGCTCATGGGCCGGGCTGCCGCCCAGGCGGTGGCCCTTGGTGGGCGTGGGCATACGGACCTCTCCTCATCGGTACGTGGCGGAACCACGTCAGTACTGCTCGGTCTCCACGTAGCTGTCGTCGTCGTCGCCATAGGCGCCCACCGCGCTGCTCGGGTCGAACCCGGGCGGCGAGTCCTTGAGCGCGAGACCCATGTCAACGAGCTTCTGCTTGACTTCCTCGATCGACTTGGCGCCGAAGTTCCTGATGTCGAGCAGATCCTGCTCGCTACGGCCGACCAGCTCGCCGACCGTGTGAATGCCCTCGCGCTTCAGGCAATTGTAAGAACGGACGGTCAGGTTGAGGTCCTCGATCGGCAGGGCCAGGTCCGCCGCCAGCGCGGCGTCGGTCGGCGACGGGCCGATGTCGATGCCTTCCGCGTCGACGTTCAGCTCCCTGGCCAGGCCGAACAGCTCGACCAGCGTCTTACCCGCGCTGGCCACCGCGTCCCTGGGGCGCATGCACGGCTTGGTCTCGACGTCGAGGATGAGCCGGTCGAAGTCGGTCCGCTGCTCGACTCGGGTGGCTTCCACCTTGTACGTCACCCGCAGCACGGGCGAGTAGATGGAGTCGATCGGCACCCGCCCGATCTCCTGGCCCGGCTGCTTGTTCTGCGTCGCCGAGACATAGCCGCGGCCGCGCTCGACGGTCAGCTCCATCTCCAGCTTGCCCTTGGCGTTCAGGGTGGCCACGTGCAGCTCGGGGTTGTGTACCTCGACCCCGGCCGGCGGCGCGATGTCGGCCGCGGTCACGTCCCCCGGGCCCTGCTTGCGCAGGTACATCACGACCGGCTCGTCGTGCTCGGAGGACACCACGAGCTCCTTCAGGTTCAGGATGATGTCGGTGACATCCTCCTTGACCCCGGGGACCGTGGAGAACTCGTGCAGGACGCCTTCGATCCTGATGCTGGTGACGGCCGCACCCGGGATCGAGGACAGCAGGGTCCGCCGGAGCGAGTTCCCGATGGTGTAACCGAACCCCGGCTCGAGCGGCTCGATGACGAACCTGGACCGGAATTCGTCGACCGGCTCCTCGGTGAGCGAGGGGCGCTGAGCGATAAGCATTGTCTTCCCCTTCCGCGACGCCCGCTATATGACTGTCGCGATACGCGGGCCTGTAGCCCGCACACGACGCCGCCACCTTGGCGGCGCCGCGGTAAGGGCCCAGGGATCTGCACCCCTGGGCTCGGCCTTGCTACTTCGAGTAGTACTCGACGATGAGCTGTTCTTGGACTTGGGTGTCGATCTGGGCGCGGACGGGGAGCGAGTGCACGAGCACGCGCATCCGGTCCGGCACGACCTCGAGCCAGGCGGGGACGGTGCGCTCGCCGGCCTCGGCCCGCGCGACGACGAACGGCGTCATCTCGAGGAACTTGGGCATCACTTCGACGATGTCGCTCTCGCTGACGCGGTAGGACGGGATGTCGACCTTCCGGCCGTTCACGGTGAAGTGGCCGTGGGTCACCAGCTGGCGGGCCATGTCGCGGCTCTTGGCGAAACCCGCGCGGAAGACGACGTTGTCCAGCCGGCGCTCAAGCAGCTGGAGCATGGTCTCGCCGGTACGGCCGTGCTTGGCGGACGCCTCGACGTAGTAGCCGTGGAACTGCCGCTCCAGGATGCCGTAGATCCGGCGCGCCTTCTGCTTCTCCCGGATCTGCTGCAGGTAGTCGCCTTCCTTCGGGCGGTTCCGGCCGTGCTCGCCCGGCGGGTAAGGCCGGATCTCGATCGGGCACTTCGGCGAGTCGCACTTCGCGCCCTTCAGAAAGAGCTTGGTCTTCTCCCGGCGGCACAGCTTGCAATCCGGGCCTGTGTATCGAGCCATCTGTCGCTATCTCCACTCAGACCCGGCGCCGCTTCGGCGGCCGGCAACCATTGTGCGGAACGGGGGTCATGTCCTGGATCGAGCCGACCTCAAGCCCGGTCGCCTGCAGCGACCTGATGGCGGTCTCACGACCAGAACCCGGACCCTTGACGAAGACGTCGACCTTGCGCATGCCGTGCTCCATGGCCCGGCGCGCGGCGGCCTCGGCCGCCATCTGGGCGGCGTACGGCGTCGACTTGCGCGATCCCTTGAACCCGACCTGACCCGCGGAGGCCCACGAGATGACGTTGCCGGTGGGGTCGGTGATCGAGACGATCGTGTTGTTGAACGTGCTCCTGATGTGGGCGTGCCCGTGAGCGACGTTCTTCCGCTCCTTGCGGCGCACCTTCTTGGCGGCCTGGCTGCGGCTCTTTGCTGGCGGCATAGTTCTGTTTGCGCTTCCTGTCGAGGTGATCGGTCCGTCCGGCTACGGACTACTTCTTCCCGGCCTTCTTCTTGCCGGCCACCGTCTTCTTCTTGCCCTTGCGGGTCCGCGCGTTGGTCTGGGTGCGCTGCCCGTGCACCGGAAGCCCGCGACGGTGGCGGATCCCCTGGTAGCAGCCGATCTCGATCTTCCGCCTGATGTCGCCCTGGACCTCGCGGCGGAGGTCACCTTCGACCTGGTAGGTGGCGTCGATCCAGTCGCGGAGCTTCATCAGCTCCTCGTCGGTGAGGCTGTTAACCCGGGTGTCGCCGCTGACGCCGGTAGCCTCTAGCGTCTGCAGTGCCCTGGTGCGGCCGATGCCGTAGATATAGGTGAGCGCGACCTCGAGCCGCTTATCGCGGGGAAGGTCGACTCCAGAAAGCCTGGCCATGTACGGGCAGTTCTCCTTATTTTCGCGGAGGTCCTTCGCGTCGCTCCCAGGTCCTGCCCGGACCTGGCCCCGGCCTCCGTCCGGGGGTCGCAGCCCGATCGGGCTGCTGCGGCGCGCGTATCGTTAACGGCGTGGCGTCAGCCCTGCCGCTGCTTGTGCCTAGGGTCAGAGCAGATGACCATGACGCGGCCGTGCCGACGGATGATCCGGCACTTGCTGCAGATCTTCTTGACGCTCGGCTTGACCTTCACGGTGACATCCCTACTCGATCTTGCTTACTCGGTGGCTTGTTACTTGTACCGGTACACGATCCGCCCGCGACTCAGGTCGTAAGGGCTGAGCTCTACGACGACCCGGTCGTCCGGCAGGATGCGGATGTAGTGCATCCGCATTTTCCCGCTGATATGAGCGAGAACCTTGTGCCCGTTGTCCAGCTCCACCCGGAAGAAGGCATTCGGGAGCGACTCGACAACCGTGCCTTCAATCTCGATGGCGCCGTCTTTTTTGGGCATACACTCCGCACTTCGCTGTCTGGTATTGGCCCGCGCCTGGGCGCGGCTTGGTGGCCGTACTCGCCTGGGCGGCAAGCCCCGGCTCGCGACGGTGCTGACTTGCGAGACCTGACAGAAGCCATGCTCGCGTCCGCGAGCACGGCGCGCCGACCGGGTAGAAACCCAGCAGATGGGCCGGTGACGAGTGTACTCGCCCCGCCGCCCCAACGCGAACCGCCCAGATGTATGACACCACCCGGGCCTGCCCTATTCCCGCGGACGCTGTGCCCGCCGGATCAGTGCCCAGATCCACGGGATCGCGACGAGCGCCCACCACGGGAACCAGGTGCCGATGCCGACCACGGCCGCGACCGCCCAGATGGCGACAAGGGCCGAGGTGACGACGGCCCATGCCCCCATAGCTACTGTACCCGGCGTAAACCGGATCGGGTGCACGGCGGAGTCGGCGGGCAGCAGCGACGAACCCGACGGTCCGCGGTGCGGCGGGAGCCTGCGCAACGAGGCGTCTGGCAGCTGGTACAGGTCGATGGCCGGCAGGTCCGTCATCAGTTCGTCCAGTTCGCCGAGGGTCTTGGCCTCAAGCGCGGTGTTCATCCGGTCGTGGAACTCCTCCGCGGTCAGCCGGCCCGCGGCATGGTGCTCCCGCAGCAGGGCCGCGGTACGGTCGCGATCCGCGTCCGAGGCGCGGATCCGCGGGTTACCGGGCACCGGGCACCTTCTTAGGTCGGCGGAATGGGGGCCGTCCTTCTAGTATCGCCGAGGCCCCCTTCCGCTATGTCCGGGCCCGCAGCGGCATGGCCGGGCCCTCCGTACCGGGCGAAGCCGGAGCTCCCGCCGTCCTCCGCGGTGAGCACCCACGGGCCGTCCGGCGTGATCGCCACCGTGTGCTCGAAGTGCGCGGCCCAGCTCCCGTCGGCGGTGATGACGGTCCAGCCGTCGGCGAGCAGGATGGTCTCCTCGCCGCCCAGCATCACCATGGGCTCGATGGCCAGCGCCATGCCCGGCTGCAGCCGCGGGCCGCGGCCCGCCCGCCCGTAATTCGGCACCGGCGGATCCATGTGCATCTCGCTGCCGATGCCGTGCCCGGTGTACTCCTGGACCAAGCCGTAACGCCCCGCGTCGCGCACGCCCCGCTCCACCGCGTGCGAGATGTCGCCGAGCCGGCCGCCGGGCTGCGCCTGCGCCAGCCCCCGCCACAACGCGGCCTCGCACACCTCGAGCAGGCCCGCGTGCTCGGCGGAGATGTCGCCGACGGCGACGGTCACCGCCGCGTCCCCGTGCCACCCGGCCACGATCGCGCCGCAGTCGATGGAGACGATGTCGCCCGCCCGCAGCCGCCGCTGCTCGCTCGGGATGCCGTGCACGATCTCCTCGTTCACCGAGGCGCAGATGGTGGCGGGGTAACCGTAGTAGCCCTTGAACGACGGGGTGGCTCCGGCGGCCCGGATCTCGTCAAAGGCGAGCGCGTCGAGATCGGCGGTGCTGACGCCGGGGCCGACCGAGGCGGCCAGCGTGCGCAGCGTGCGCGCCACCACGAGCCCGGCCGCCCGCATCACCTCGAGCTGCTCAGCTGTCTTGATCTGGATGTCCAGGGCGCCGATGCGCGGCATGCGGGCCTCCTCAGCGGACGAACGGGCGGAGCGCGGCCATCGCCCGGCTGGTGATCTCCTCCACCGGGCCGGTCGCGTCGATGCCGATCAGGATGTTCTCGTCGGCGTAGAAGGCGACGAGCGGGGAGGTCTGCTCGGTGTAGACCTCGATCCGGTGCCTGATCGTGTCTCTTCTGAATCGTCGTCCCGCTGGAACAGCTGCCCGCCGCAGTCGTCGCAGATCCCGTTGCGGGCCGGCGGGTCGTACAGGACGTGCCAGACCCGCTCGCAACGCCGGCAGGTCCGCCGGCCGGACAGCCGCCGCACCACTTCGTCCTCGTCCACCACGAGCTCGAGCACCACGCCCAGCCGCACGTCCCATTCGAGCAGCATCTTCTTCAGCGTCTCGGCCTGCGGGACGTTCCTGGGGAAGCCGTCGAGAAGGAAGCCCTCCTGGGCGTCGTCCTCGCCCAGCCGGTCCCGGACCATCGCCACGGTTACCTCGTCCGGTACCAGGTCACCGCGCTCCATGAACTCCTTGGCCTTGCGGCCGAGCTCGGTGTTGCTGGTCACGTTGTACCGGAAGATGTCACCTGTCGAAATCCTCGGGATCGCCAGGTGCGAGGCTATGAACTGGGCCTGTGTCCCTTTGCCCGCACCGGGGGGCCCGACGAGGACGATGCGCACTATCGCAAGAAACCCTCATAGTTACGCTGCTGCAACTGGCTCTCGATCTGCTTCACCGTATCGAGTCCGACGCCGACCATGATCAGCAGACTGACTCCGCTGAACGGGAACTGGTTGGCGACTCCGATAGCAGACAGCGCCAGCAGCGGGAACAGCGCGATCAGGCCGAGGTAGAACGACCCGGGCGCGGTGAGCCTGCTGAGCACGTAACTGAGATACTCGGCGGTCGGCCGCCCGGGCCGGATACCCGGGATGAACCCGCCGTACTTCTTCATGTTGTCGGCCACCTCAGTCGGGTTGAAGGTGATCGACACGTAAAAGTAGGTGAACCCGATGATCAGCACGAAGAACGCGAACATGTACAGCGGCGAGCTGCTCTGCTCGATGTACCTGGCCACGAAGGCCACCCAGCCCCCGCTGCTGTTGGTGTTGCCGAACAGCTGCGCGGCCAGCGTCGGGATATAGAGCAGGGACGAGGCGAAGATGACCGGGATGACACCGGCCTGGTTGACCTTCATCGGGATGTAGGTCGACGTGCCGCCGTACATCCGGCGGCCGACCATCCGCTTGGCGTACTGCACCGGGATGCGGCGCTGCGCCTGCTCCATGAACACGATGAAGGCGACGATGGCGATGACCACCACGATGGAGACCGCGGCGTAGAACGCGCCCTTGTCCCGGTAGATCGCCAGGATCTCACCCGGAATGACCGAGATGACCGTGGTGAAGATCAGCACCGACATGCCGTTGCCGACACCGCGGTCGGTGATCAGCTCACCCATCCACATGATGACCGTGGTGCCCGCCACCATCGTGATCACCATCGTGGCGATGGTGAAGACCGAGGCGTGCGGGATCAGCGGGTCCTGGGCGGCCGTGCCGCACCCGTTGAACAAGGTGCCAGACCTGGCCAGCTCCACGTACCCGGTGGACTGCAGTACGGCCAGTCCCACCGTCAGGTACCTGGTGTACTGGGTGATCTTGGACTGGCCGGCCTGCCCTTCCTGCTTCAGCGTCTCAAGCCGCGGGATGACCACCGTGAGCAGCTGCAAGATGATGCTGGCGGTGATGTACGGCATGATGCCAAGCGCGAACACCGACAGGTGCAGCAGCGCCTGGCCGCTGAGCAGGTTGACGATGGCCAGCACGCCCGCGGTGGAACTGCCGGCGGCGGTGGCCAGGTTCGAGCAGGCGGTGACGTTCGCCTCGTCGATGCCCGGTGTGGGCAGCGAGGCTCCGAACCGGAACAGCGCGACGAGGCCCAGCGTGATCAGCATCTTCTTGCGAAGATCCGGCGTCTGGAACGCCCGCACGAAGGCCGTCAGCATGCGCAGTCCTCGGTTCGGTTGGTCGGGCAGTCCACGTATCTTACCCGGCAGGCCATGCGTTGTCTCCTCGGTGCGCTACCAGAACCGGGCACGGGCTTGGTGGGCCCGTACCCGCATTCGGCGCGCGGCCGGAGCCGCGCCGTGATTAGGAAAGCTCGGTGACCGTGCCGCCCGCGCCTTCGATCTTGGCCGCGGCCGACGCCGAGAACGCGTGGGCGGTGACCCGCAACGCCACGGCCAGGTCGCCGGTGCCGAGGACCTTGATCAGCTCGCCCTTGCGCGCGGCGCCCCTGGCCACCATGCTCTCCGGGGTCACGTCGCCGCCCTCGGGGTAGAGCTCCGCCAGCAGGCCGGTGTTCACCACCTGGTAGGTGGTGCCGAAGCCCTTGTTCGAGAAGCCCTTCAGCTTGGGCACCCGGCGGGTCAGCGGCATCTGGCCGCCTTCGAAACCAAGCCGGACCGTGTTCCGCGCCTTGGTGCCCTTGGTGCCGCGGCCCGCGGTCTTGCCCTTGGACGCCTCGCCGCGGCCGACCCTGGTCTTGGCCTTGTGCGCGCCCGGCGCGGGCCGCAGGTGGTGCAGCTTGAGCCCGCGCCCGGCCGCGGGCTGCTCCCCGGCCGTGCCCTTGTCGCCGGTGCCCTTATCGTCCGCCATCTAGTCCACTTCCTCCACCGTCACCAGGTGGCGCACGGCCTTGATCATGCCGCGGAACTCGGGCCGGTCCGGCTTGACGACCACCTGGCCGATCCGGTGCAGCCCGAGCGACCGCAGCGAGTTCCGCTGGTCGCTGTTCCCGCCGATCTTCGACTTGACCTGTGTCACCTTCAGCTGTGCCATCGTCTCGCTCCCTTAGGCCCCGGCCGCCGCGGCCGCCCGGGCCCGCAGCATGGCCGCGGGGGCCACGTCCTCGATCGGCAGGCCTCGCTTGGCCGCGATCTCCTCGGGCCGGTTCAGGCTCTTCAGCGCGGCCACCGTCGCGTGCACGACGTTGATCGGGTTGGACGAGCCGAGCGAGCGGGACAGCACGTCGTGGATGCCCGCGCACTCGAGCACGGCGCGCACCGGGCCGCCGGCGATGACGCCGGTCCCCGGGCTGGCCGGCTTGAGCAGGACCACGCCCGCCGCCTCCTCGCCTTGCACCATGTGCGGGATCGTGCTGGCGATCCTGGGCACCCGGAAGAAGTGCTTCTTGGCCTCCTCCACGCCCTTGGCGATGGCGGCCGGCACCTCCTTGGCCTTGCCGTAACCGACGCCGACCATTCCGTTGCCGTCACCCACCACGACCAGCGCGGTAAAGCTGAAACGACGGCCGCCCTTGACCACCTTGGCGACCCGGTTGATCTTGACGACGTGCTCAAGGTAGGCGGCCTGCTTATCGGCCGCGCCACCGCGCCGGTCGTCACGGCGCTCGCGCCGCTCGCCGCCGCTGCCTCGCCGCGGTGCTCCTGGCATTAGCCTTTCCTCATCTCTTATTACCGTGCTCGTTCACAGTTGCAGACCGCCTTCACGAGCGCCGTCCGCCAGCGCCGCGATGCGGCCGTGGTAGCGGTAGCCGCCACGGTCGAACACCACGGCGGCGATGCCGGCCTCCTTGGCGCGCTGCGCGAGCAGCTCGCCGACCCGCCGCGCTCTGGCGGTCTTGTCGCCCTCGCCGCTGCGGACCTGGGCGTCCAGGGTGGACGCGGCGGCCAGGGTGCGGCCGACGCTGTCGTCGACGATCTGCGCGAACATGTGCCGCGCGGACCGGTTGACGACCAGCCGGGGACGGCTGGCGCTGCCGGTGACCCGCTTGCGGACCCGCAGGTGACGCCGGACGCGTCCGGCCGCCGTGGCGTGCGTGTGCGGATGCACCCGTCCGGTGGCGCGTGCGTGCGACCTGGTCTTGGTGCCAGCCATGACTACTTACCAGCCTTCCCGACCTTGCGGCGGATCACTTCGCCCTGGTACCGCACGCCCTTGCCCTTATAGGGATCGGGCTTGCGGAGCTTGCGGATTCTCGCGGCCACCTCGCCGACCATCTGCTTGTCGATACCCTCCACGACGAACCTGGTGGGGGTCTCGACCCGGAAGGTGATGCCCTCCGGCGGGACGACGGGCACGGGGTGGCTGAACCCGAGCGCGAACTCCAGGTCACTGCCCTTGGCCTGCACCCGGTAGCCGACACCGACGATTTCCAGGGTCTTGCGATAGCCGTCCGTGACGCCGACGACCATGTTGGCGATCAGCGTCCGGGACAAACCGTGCAACGCGCGCACGGAGCCCTCATCGTTCGGCCTGGTCACTTTGATGACGCCGTCCTCGCGGACGACGTCGATGGGGTCGGCCACGGTATGCCGCAGCGTTCCCTTTGGCCCTTGCACGGTGACCTGGCGCCCGTCGATATCGATCTGCACGCCGTCGGGGATGGTCACGGGGAGCCGCCCGATCCTTGACATTGCAGCTCCTCCTTACCAGACGTAGGCGAGGACTTCCCCGCCCACGCCCCGCTTCTTGGCTTGCTTGTCGGTGAGCAGCCCGCCGGACGTGGAGATGATCGCCACGCCCAGGCCGCCGAGCACCCGGGGCAGGTTGTCCTTCTTCGCGTACACCCGCAGCCCGGGCTTGGACACCCGCTTGATCCCGGCGATAGAACGCTCGCGCTGGTTGCCGAACTTCAGGCTAGATCACGAGGTTCTTGCCGACTTCGGCGTCCTCCACCCGCCAGGAGGCGATGTAACCCTCCTGCTGGAGGATCTCCGCGATGTGAGACTTGATCTTGGAATACGGCATGCCCACGGTGTCGTGGTACGCCGAATTCGCGTTCCGCAGTCGCGTCAGCATGTCCGCGATCGGATCGGTCATCGTCATGGCCAACAGGCCTTCCTCACCGGGGTTTCCGCCGGGGCGGACCTTCGGTGTGCTCGTTCTTCTTGGTTACCAGCTGGACTTGGTGATGCCGGGCAGCTCACCGCGGTGCGCCATGGTGCGGAAGCAGATCCGGCACAGGCTGAACCGCTTGTAGACGGCGCGCGGCCGTCCGCAGCGGGTACACCGCGTGTAACCGCGGACCTTGAACTTGGGCGTCCGGTTTGCCTTGACGACCAGCGACTTCTTCGCCACTCCTCAGCCCTCCTTGAAGGGGAAGCCGAGCCGCCGCAGCAACGAGCGGCCTTCGGCGTCGTTGGTGGCGGTCGTTACGACGGTGATGTCCATCCCGCGCTGCCTGTCCACCTTGTCGGGGTCGATCTCGTGAAACATGACCTGCTCCACCAGACCGAACGTGTAGTTCCCGCGACCGTCGAACTGCCGGTCGGACAGCCCGCGGAAGTCACGGATACGGGGCAGCGCGATGCTCAGCAGGCGGTCAAGGAACTCCCACATGCGATCACCGCGCAGCGTGGTGTGCGCGCCGATGGGCATGCCCTCACGCAGCTTGAACTGGGCTACCGACTTCTTCGCCTTGGCGACCGCCGGCCGCTGCCCGGTGATGGTGGACAGGTCGCGGACGGCCCCCTCGATCAGCTTCGCGTCCCTGGCCGCCTCGCCGACGCCCATGTTCACGACGATCTTGGTCAGGCCGGGAATCTGCATCACGTTGGCGAAGCCGAACTCGTCCTTGAGCGCGGGCGCGATCTCGGTCCGGTACCGCTCCTTGAGCCGCGGTATCGCCGGCGCTTCGGTAGCCATCAGATGTCCTTCCCGCTGGGCCTGGCCACGCGGACCTTCGGCCGTCCTCGTCGACCCGGTAGCCGACCCGCACCGGCCGCTTGCTGTCGTCCGGATCGGCCAGCTGCACGTTGCTCACGTCGATCGGCGCTTCCTGTGCGTGATGCCGCCCTCCTTGGCGCCGCGGGCGCCGGAGTGGGTGACCTTCTTGTTCTTCTTCACCACGTTGACGCCCTGGACGAGTACCTTGCCCCGGTCCGGGTAGGCCGCGATGACCAGGCCGGAGCGTCCCTTGTCGCGGCCCGCGACCACGATCACGTGATCGTCCTTCTTGATCTTCATCACAGCACCTCCGGCGCCAGCGAGATGATCCGCATGAAGCGCTTCTCCCGCAGCTCACGGCCGACCGGGCCGAAGATGCGAGTCCCGCGCGGGTCGCCGCCGTCCCTGATCAGCACCGCCGCGTTCTCGTCGAACCGGATATAGGAGCCATCGCCGCGGCGGCGCTCCTTGCGGGTGCGCACCACGACCGCCTTGACGACGTCACCCTTCTTCACGCCGGCGCCGGGAAGGGCATCCTTCACCGTCGCCACGATGACGTCACCGATGCCCGCGTATCGCCGGCCGCTGCCGCCGAGCACACGGATGCAGAGGATCTCCTTCGCACCTGTGTTGTCGGCGACCTTAAGCCGCGACTCCTGCTGGATCACGTCAACTCCTGCTTCCCGGGGTACCCCCGGTGACCCCCCCGCAAGGGGGGACTGCCCGTCCCCCCTGGGGGCCCCCCTAGGGGTCCGGGGGACCCGGATGTGGCCGTGGCATCCGCCTAGGTCTTACTTGGCCTTCTCGAGGATCTCGGCGACCCGCCAGCGCTTCGTTGCCGACAGCGGACGGGTCTCCATCAGCAGCACACGGTCACCGACGCCGCAGGCGTTGGCGGCGTCGTGCGCCTGGTACTTCTTGGTACGGCGCAGCACCTTGCCGTACTTGGGGTGCTTCACGTGGTCCTCGACCTCGACGACGACGGTCTTGTCCATCTTGTCGCTGACCACGAGGCCTTCACGGCCCTTGCGGTAACCCCGGGTTACGGCTTCGGCCTCAGCTGCGGGGCCCTTGGCGTTCGCGCTCACTTGGCGGTCTCCTT
>CAVSTQ010000030.1:0-52729 GCA_963730825.1 uncultured Actinomycetes bacterium | reverse complement strand
GTCTGGCTACCTGCCGAACGGCGGGCGCACTGTTGCTTTAAGGAGGGAGCGTGACCCTATGGCAGTCGGCGCCGACGGCGTGCTGGGATCGTTGCATGCCGTGGACCCCGCCCGTCGCAGGCCGGGCCTACGTCAAAAGCCAACGCGAACGGTCATCCGTCCCAGCGGATGAGGCATAGGCGCTCGTCCATCCGTTGGAACCGACCGCATCACCGGTTTCCCGCCGGCCGACTGCTCGTCTGCGGCAGAAGCTGGGCGGCTGGTCAAGAACGCGGGCGCGGCCCAACTCAGGACGCCAGTACAAGCTTCGATCCCGGCCCATGATGAATGACACGCCGGGACGGGATGCACCCGCCGGGAAGGAATGTGCGGATGACGTCGTAGGAGCCGGTTCATCAGCGCCATGTTCAACGGGCTTGCGCTCGCCGGTGCCGCTGGAACGTTCGTGTTCGGCGTTCTCTCCGGCGAGGGATGCGGTCATGTGCGCAATATTGCCCTCGGCGTTCTGTGTGCGATGGTTCCCCTCGCTGTGGGGGTGGCGAGCGGGATCCGGGCGAGTCGGCGGCTGCGAACCGAGGTCGAAGCGCGCGATGAGGCCATTTCAGGGCGCGAGCGCGCCTTGGAGAGCAAGCTGCAGGCTGAACGCGAGGTCGCGAGAATCCAGGTCGAAGCAGAGGCCCAGCTGATCTTTGCCCTCAGAGCCCGCCTGTCATCGATTCTCTACCTGCTGGGCACCATGGCGATACCGCGGCCGAATGCAGAGGTGGGCGAGCTGCTGGGACGCTTGACGCAGGCGGTCCTGGCAGCCGCTGTAGTCCATCCCGATTACCCGCGTCGTCACGCCGGAGCATTTTCTTCAGGGCCAGTGGCGACAAGATGGAATGCGCGGGTTATGCAGGGCCGGAAGGGCGCATAGAGGCGGCGCGGACGGTGTTCGCGCGTGGCTCTGATGATCCGCTTGGCGCGTATATGTTTCGTGTCCTTGACGAAAGCCGCGCGGTGCTGGTTCCTGACGTGGCGGGCCCGGATGTTTCGGTCCGCTTTCCGCAGGACCGTAGCTACCAGGCAGCTATAGCTGTCGCGGTCGTGGCGGGGGATACTCGATACGGCATCCTGACACTTGACGCCGCTGAAGCGAACACATTGGGCAATACCGACCTCGAGATCATCAAGACACTGGCAAGCCTGCTCGGCGTGGGCCTCGCCCTTGCTTCTGGCGGCCCGCGCCGGAGGGCAGGCACTGTCAAGTAAAAATGCTAAAGTATTAGCTACCGCAGAGTAATGATTGACAGTTATTCAGGGCCGTGCACAATAAAAACAGCGGGAAATCCTTGAGGCGTGGGGTGGATGCCATGAGTGCGACGACCGACGGCAAGGTAGTCGATCCGGAGTCAATCAGGTGGTCGGAGAGGCTCCAGCAGGCAGGACGACGAGGAGTACTTCGCCGGTGCATGGCAGCGGGCACTGAAAGACGCGAGAGCCGATGTCGCCGCAGCGGGACTCGTCGGTACCTTAAGTAAGGTACCTGAAATTAGCTGATCCCCTTGGCACGTGGACCCAAGCGCAACGCATGGCGATGGGCATCAGGACGCCGACCCTTCTGCTGTTGCGTCCTGCGAACCTACGAAATCCAAGACTACAAGAATGCATACGTCTGAACCTAGTGACGGATGGGCAATGTGTGAGCGCACGTCAGCAGCCTGAGTGCGGCTCTGGCCAGCCCAGTCTGAGCCAGTTGTGCCCGTCGCCCTTGCTCCCGTCCTGCTCCCAATGGGCACGGTCGGCAAGACGGGTGGATCGTCCCGTCCCTGGGAGTTGTGGCAACTGCGGGTGGTGACAGGAGAAACGCCTCCCGCCACCTGAAGGAGGCCGAAATGGAGACGATCCTGGCGGGCTATCGCGGTGGGTGGCGGCGGCGATGCCCGGCACGGTCTGAAACGAGGAGGCAATTCCTACGCTCAAGAGTGATCGCGGGAGTCGGTGAGCTCCTGGTACAGGCAGCGGAGCAGATGCCGGCCGCGATCGGGCAGCTCGTACCAGGCGTGCGCGTCGTTGATCATCAGCAGGTCGCCGGCGGCGCGCCGGACCGCCTCCCCGACCAGCGTCCCGGTCTCCTGCAGGGTGGTCCCGGCCAGGTCGGCGGCGGTGATCTCGCGCAGGTGCCCGTACGCCAGCAGCCCGAGCTCGGTGTAGATGCGGGTGACCGCCCGGGCCGCGCGGGTCTTGCCCGACCCCGGGCCGCCGGTGAAGACGAGGTTCTTCCACGCCGGCCGCGTGACCGCCGTGCCGCCCTGGCGGCGGGCCTGCTCCGCGCGCAGGACGGCGATCCTTTCCGCGAGCTGCTCGCTGACCGCCTCCAGGCCTGGGAGGGGTGCCAGCCGCCCATGTCGTGTTCGGGGTCCTGGTCGAGCCCCGGAGTGCCGTTCACCGCGGTCACCTTCCCGTCCAGGGTTCCCAGCCAGCAGCAGTCCGGCTCGCTGCGCTCGTCCATAACGGCTACGGGAGCGAATGTACCGTCCGTCGTGTGACCGCCTCCGGCAAACCACCGGACCCGTCCGCCTGATGCCGACGGTGGTCACAGGAAGCCGTCGCACCCATCGCACGAGTCGCACCTGCCGCGCAAGGCTGCCCGTGAACAGATCACGACACGGCCGTGGCGAGTCCGCCTCCCGCCCGGCAGCTGGTGCCGCAGCCGCAGCCCAGAAGGCGCTGGCTCCGGTAAACCGGAGTCCGGCTGGACCTCGGCCGATGCGGCAGTGACCTCCCAGCCGACGAGATCGTCTCCGGCAGCGTCGCAGAAGGCGTCCCACGCGATGGCCACCGCGTCCCCTACGTCAGCGGCAGCCACTGACACCGCGACAGTCACCCGCACATAGTCGGCGCCCCTGCGAACCTCAGAGACGATCTCAGCCGCAGCGATGGAGGCACCGGCAAGGTCGGCCAGGGCACGCTCGAAGTCCGCGCGAACCGCTCCCCAGGCGCGCCAGCCACCGCGGCGCGGCACGGTGAGCCGCACCGCGTAGCGCGTCTTGAACCTGCTGACCGTCCCCCTCGGCACGCCTTCATGATCACATAACGCCGCTGGCCTGTGAGATCCCAGGAGCGACTTATCCCATGCGCTTGGCATGAGCAGCGCCACGAGCTGCGCTTGCGTTCCAGGGGATTCGCCAGAGCCTGGCGGCCGTGCCGCGGGCCTGAAGGTGATGATCTCAGAGGCCTTGACGGACCTGGCCTGCCCAATCGGCCGTTTATGAGGCAACCCAGGTCTCCATCGACGACCCGGCCGCCAGTCGGCGAGGATGAGCTGTCCGACATAAACTCGTCACATTTCGGCTACCCCTCGGATATGGGCGCCAGGGTATGCGAATGCCAGGACGCGCGGGCCGCCGGAGGTCTCATGGCGGCCCCACAAAAATCCCACAAGTCCGGGTTCCGGGGCACCCCCACAAGATCCCCACGGACACGACGACACTCCGCGGCATACCCCGGCACCCATGCTCAAATAGAGACGAATACGTCTCCTGAACAGGCGAAACACAAATGCCGCAGAGCTGCTAGCCGAGCCGATCAGTGGTGGTCAGGGACAGGATCGAACTGTCGACCTTCCGCTTTTCAGGCGGACGCTCATACCGACTGAGCTACCTGACCTGGATGGGACCCCAGTGAAGCTTCACTGGGGATCCCGGCGGTCCCGACGGGATTTGAACCCGCGACCTCCACCTTGACAGGGTGGCGAGCACTCCAAGCTGCTCTACAGGACCTCACAACACCAACCGTATCCGATGCGTGCCCCCAACGGGATTCGAACCCGTGCCGCCGCCTTGAAAGGGCGGTGTCCTAGGCCGCTAGACGATGGGGGCGCAGACGGCCTTGGCCGTCATAACCGTACCAGTCCGCCGTTGGGGACTGCCCCAGCATAGGGGACAGACACCAAACCAGCAAAGCGGAGGCCGGCATCGGTCAACGAGAGCGGGATTACGGGCGATCCGGCTTGCAAAGATCTTTAAGATCAGACACGGTAAGCGAGAGGAGCGTCACACAGTGATGCACCCTGGGTGACGATCCCAGCGGGCCTCACTCTACGATCGGGGGCACATGCTATGGCTGACGACGACTCTGGTCAGATACCTCGCGAGACCCTGGCCGACGCCCGCGGGTGAAAAAACGCTGTGACAGGTGAGCCGCAGGCCGGCTCGCAGACGGGGCCAGATCACGCCTGGCTACGAAAAGAGCAGGCTCAGATAGCCGGGCAGACTCAGTCAGCCGGGCAGGCTCAGGTCGGCCAGGAGGCTCAGGCGCCCCACCGGGGTCGCCCCCAACGGCCCCGCGGCAGCGGCCCTCCTACCGTGAAATCTTCGCCATCGGCGAGTTCCGCGCGATCTGGGCCGCGCAGGTGCTCTCCTACGCAGGCGATCAGTTTGCCCAGGTCGCGATAGCCATCTTGGTCTACGACCGGACTCGCTCGCCGTTCCTCACCGCGCTCGCCTATGCGCTTACCTACTTGCCTCCGATTGCCGGCGGCCCGCTGCTCTCCGGCCTCGCGGACCTTTTCCCACGCCGTCGTGTCATGGTCGGCTGCGATGTGCTCCGGGTCGCGACTGTGGGGTTGATGGCCCTGCCGGGCATGCCGTTCGCCGCGCTGTGCGTGCTGTTGTTCTTCACGGTGCTCACGGGTGCCCCGTTCTCCTCAGCCCGGACGGCGCTGCTGCCCGACATACTGCCCGGCGATAGGTTCGTCCTTGGTTCCGCGGTCGGCAACATCACCTACCAGGCCAGCCAGGTTCTCGGATTCGTAGCCGGGGCGGCCGTGGTCGGCGCGCTGCGCCCCAACGTGACGCTGGGCATTGACGCCGTGTCGTTCGGAATTTCTGCTCTTATCATCCTCACCTGGGTCAAAGCCCGGCCGTCAGCGCGCCGCGGCCAGGCCGCCCGGCCTTCCCTGTGGTCCGTCTCAGCCGAGAGTGTCCGGGTCGTCTTTGGCCACCGCGTGCTGGTGACGTTGCTGCTTTTCGGCTGGCTCGCGGGCTTTTACATCGTCCCGGAGGGCCTGGCCGCGCCGTACGCACGTTCGTTGCACGGCGGCCCGCTGACCGTGGGCTTGCTGATGGCGGCCATGCCCGTGGGCATGGTGCTGGGAGCCTTCCTGCTGAGCCGGGTCGCTGCCCCGGCCGCCCGGATCAACATGATGGGCTGGCTCGCCGTCGTGTCCTGCGCTCCGCTGATCGGCTGCATGTGGAGTCCCCCGCTGTGGGTCGTGCTGCTGCTGTGGGCCATTGCCGGGTCCGGCGCTGCGTATCAGCTAGCCGCCGCTTCTGCTTTCGTCCAGGCGCTCGATACGGCCAACCGGGCCAGCGCGTTCGGCCTCGCCCAGTCGGGCCTTTACGCGGTTCAGGGGCTCGGTGTGCTGGCCGGCGGTGCGATAGCGGAGGAGATCGGCGCCCCGCTCGCCGTGGGCCTGGCGGGCCTGGCGGGCCTGACCGCGGCCACGCTGCTCGCCATCAGCTGGACCCGTGTGCGCCACCAGCTGGTCCAGGCGCAAGCGGCGGGACCTTCGGACGCGACCTCGCCCTGAGGAGGTCCTCGACGGTGCAGGCCGGTTCCCGCCCCTGGTCACCAGGCTGGCCGGTCACACCGGGTGCCCAGTCCGCCGGGGCCGGACTGTCATATCGAACGCCCGGTCAATACCCTGAACTGGAGCGCAACGAGAGGAAACCGGCCATGTCCCCAGGTGCCCCGCATACGGACCTGCTGCAAATCGACGACCAGCTGACCGACGAGGAGCGGCTCATCCGCGACACGGTGCGGGCGTTCACCGCGGACCGGGTGCTACCGCACATCACCGACTGGTTCGAGGCGGGCACGCTGCCGGCCGAGATCATGCCGGAGCTTGGCAAGCTCGGGGTCCTCGGCATGCACCTGACCGGCTACGGCTGCGCCGGCACCGGGTCCGTCGCCTATGGCGTCGCCTGCCGTGAGCTCGAGGCCTGTGATTCGGGGTTGCGCAGCGCGACCTCCGTTCAGGGCTCGCTGGCCATGTACCCGATCTGGCGGTTCGGTTCGGAGGAGCAGAAGAACGAGTGGCTGCCCCGGATGGCGGCCGGGGAGGCCATCGGCTGCTTCGGTCTCACCGAGCCGGACCACGGCTCAGATCCGGGCAGCATGCAGACGTTCGCCAAGCGTGACGGATCGGACTGGGTGCTTTCCGGTACCAAGATGTGGATCACCAACGGCAGCGTCGCCGACATCGCCGTGGTGTGGGCCGGTACCGCCGACGGTATCCGCGGCTTCCTCGTTCCGCGCGGCACCGCTGGTTTCACGGCGAGCGACATCCACAAGAAGCTCTCGCTGCGGGCGTCCATCACCTCGGAGTTGCACCTGGACGAGGTCCGGCTGCCCGCCGACGCCGTATTGCCGGGTGTCTCCGGACTCAAGGGTCCGCTGTCGTGCCTGACAGAAGCCCGGTTCGGCATCGCCTGGGGGGTGACCGGAGCGGCCAGGACCTGCCTGGAGAGCGCGATTGAGTACGCGTGTAGCCGTGAGCAGTTCGGCAAGCCGCTTGCGGCCTTTCAGCTGACGCAGGCCAAGCTGAGCTGGATGGCGGCCGACCTGTACCGCTCCCAGCTGCTCGCGCTGCACTTGGGCAGGCTCAAGGAGGCCGGCTCGCTTAGCCCTGTCCAGGTCAGCATCGCCAAGATGACCAACGTGAGATCGGCCCTCGACATCGCCAGGCAAGCCAGGACGGTGCTCGGGGCCAGCGGCGTGACGCTGGAGTAC
This sequence comes from uncultured Actinomycetes bacterium, assembly GCA_963730825.1. Classification (GTDB taxonomy): domain Bacteria; phylum Actinomycetota; class Actinomycetes; order Streptosporangiales; family Streptosporangiaceae; genus Palsa-504. The sequence goes on along the minus strand of CAVSTQ010000030.1, from coordinate 45,955 downwards.
CCTCCGATCCGGCACGCGAACAACCTCGAGGCGGTACTTACCTACGAGGGCACCGAGGAGATCCACGCCCTGGCCATAGGGCAGGCGCTCACCGGCCTCGCCGCGTACCGCTAGCCTTAGAGCAGGCGATCGGACCGGGAAGTCGGTACCCTTCGTCTCTGGGTACCGGTTTTCCGGTGCGGGGCGTTAGCTCAATGGCAGAGCAGTGGGCTTTTAACCCATTGGTTCAGGGTTCGAGTCCCTGACGCCCTACCAGGGAAAACATCCGGTCCGGGCGGAGGCGCCCCGAGATGGCGGGTCAGCCACGGCTCGGGGTTTCGCCAGCGCCCGTTCGCCGGGTTCGCGGCGCCGGGCGTCAGAGCCCGGTGGCCAGCTGGTGAGCCAGCGCGGGAGCGTTCTTCGGCGTCCGCTGCGCCCAAGTTGGGTCATATCCCTGTGGCAGCTGAAGGCGGTGCAGGCGGCCGTGCAGGACGCCAGCGATCGAACGGGCGCCGCCCATCGGGGCGGCGGTCAGCCCGGCAGCGGTGGCTTCGAACGAATACTCGGCGCTGCGCTCCCGCGCTCCGACTCGCTATCCCTCATACGATCGGCGGAAGGACAATGGAAGGCACAGATGTGAACTGGCGTAAGTCGAGCTACAGCGGGAACGGCGGCGGAGAGTGCGTGGAAATCGGCGCGCGCCGGCGCGGTCGTCGTGCGCGACACCACCGACGTCTGGCCCCATGCTGCGGTTCGCCCCGGCCGCGTGGCGCAGGTTCGCCGCCAGGTGAAACGCTCGTTAGCGCCTGAGCTCAGGTCTGCGATGCACGACACGCTAGGTGAGTGGTGTGAGCGGCGGCTTGGCTCGGCCATAGCTGAGGTCTTGTTCGAGGCCGGAACCCTGTCAGCGGTCACTGGCGTCAGGCTCGCTGACAGCCGGGAGGTCGTCGTCAAAGTGCGGCGATGCGCCCCTCGCCTGCACGCCGCGTATCTGGTGCAGCGGCATGTATGGCAGCACGGCTATCCCGCCCCCGAGCCGCTGGTGCCGCCAGTGCCACTGGGCGCGGCGCACTGCGCAAGCGCCGAGCGGCTGGCAGGCGGCGGTGACATCGGCGGCGGAGGACGCGCTGACGCGGAGCGCTCGGCGGAAGCCCTGGCCTGGCTGCTAAGGATCACCCCCGCGAGCGCCGATGTGGGCGACCTTTCGCCCGCACCGCCATGGGTCGCATGGGATCACGCCGGGCCCGGAGTGTGGCCGGCGCCTGACGGCCGCCCGAAGGCCTCAGCACGGTGGCCGGGCCCGGCTGGCTGGACGAGGCCGGCCTGCGGGCCCGCGAGCGGCTCGGCCGGTACCAGGCGCCGCGGGTGATAGGCCACGGTGACTGGCACGCGGACAACGTCCGGTGGTCGGGGACCGAGCTGCTGGTCGTGCACGACTGGGACAGCGTGGTTTACCAGCCGGAAGCCGTCATCACCGGCCTGGCCGCCGCGATCTTTCCCGCCTCGGACGCCTGCTGGCAGCCGGCCACCATCGCCGAGAGCGAAGAGTTCCTTGATGCGTACCTGCGGGCGGGATCCGGACCCTGGACGCAGGATGATATCCAGGCATTCTGGGCGGCGACCGTGTGGACCCGCGCGGTCGACGCCAGGGAGGAATCGGCCGACGGGCCGGTCCGGAGCCTCAGCCAGGCCGAAGCGCTAGACCGCCTCGCCCGCGCTGGCGCGTGACACTCGTGGCCAGCACGGCGGCCACCTGCAGAACCCGTGGCCGGTAAGAGCACAGTGCCTCCCCAGGTGCTCCGTGAAGGCGCAGGCGGGCTTCCCAGCCCGATACGGGTTGGGGCCCAAAGCGAGCTGCGGCCACGTACTGAGCTACAGCCTGGGCTCGGAGCGGGGCCTGGCCACCCCGAGCCCAGACGGGAAAGAACGAGACCAGCTCGTCCCCTCAGTAATGATCATGCCGCTTGTTTCTGAGCGCACGCTAGGACGTAGCTGTGAACCCGCTCATCGAGGAAAAAATCTGCGCGCGTGACCGGCGGCCGGGCTACGCGACGTTGGGCGGCCGGTCAGGAGCGTGCCGGTCAGGAGCGTGCCGGTCAGGAGCGTGCCTGCCAGCCGCCAGCCGGCTAGCTGCGGCGAGCGTGCGGGTTCCGCCGGGCTAGCTGGCGGCGATTCGGCTGGTGTCACCGGCTGAAGCGGCTCGGCCTGAATCCGGACCTGGCCGTCCTGCGCGCATTCATCACGGTCGAGAAACTCCGCGAGGTACTCGGCCTCATCGGCATCGATTCCGATCACGACCCGGGGTTCGCCCCACGGTTCTTTCAGTGAGTAGCCGACATAGCTGACGACCGGCTGTCCGGGTGCGACCGCGAGCCCGTGCAGGGCACGCCACTGTTCCCATGCCGTTTCCAGCCGCTTCGCGGCGCGCTGAGCACGTGCGACCAATTCTGGATCACGCATCGTGCGATCCTCCCCTGAGAGCGGACCGGCTCCGGCAGCGTGCCCGGAGGATGCCCCGGCGGTGGAGCTTGCCGGACTGCTTCCTCAGGTGACACTCCGCTACCGGAGCCGACCCCCCATTTTGTCAAACGAGTGCTGCCGTTTCACCGTCAGCGACATCGAGTGATGCTCGCCCGGTGAAGACGGCAGAGGGTCACTCGGAGCGCTGTTGCGGGATACCCGCGAGTAGTGCACGAACCTCAGTCTCCCGGTAGCGCCGGTGCCCCCCCAGCGTGCGGATCGACGTCAGTTTTCCGGCCTTCGCCCAGCGTGTGACGGTCTTGGGGTCGACGCGAAACATCGTGGCGACCTCCGCGGGCGTCAACAGCGGCTCAGCCTCTGGTGTACGTGCGGACATGAGTTGGCCTCTCCTCCTGGACCAGTCCTGCGATCCTGCGTTTTCCGTGTAATTGCCTGGTGCTCCTAGGAGCCTGTCGGGGATGTCCTATATGGCCGACAGAGACCATATTGCCATCACCAGCGGTGACGCGTCGACCACCAGGCGCAAAGTTTCTGTACCGGGATGCCCAGTTGCTCCGCCGATCACTGTCACTGAGGGTGATTCTAGCGATACTTTGAGTCGCATCGTGGCAGATTCGGAAATACTGCCCGCCAACTATTCGCCGGAGCGCCTCCGCCGCTCAGTTGGCCAGCTCGAATTCGGCGAACGCGCGCCACCGGCCGTAAGCGCGTTTGTACATGGCCATCGCGAGTTCACCCTCGCTCCTCGCCGCGGCCTCGATGGCCGCGTTAATCTCGGCCACCGACTGGTCACCGCACAGCGCGTCGTCGGTCAGCAGGTGCACCAGGCCGCCGTAATCGAGCTCCACAAGCGAGTACGGGTGAAACTCCTCGAGCCAGCGCCCGACGTCGGTCAACTCCGCCTCCGCGCGCAGTGGCTCCCAGGCGGCGTCGGAGCAGCCAGGTGGCGCCCCCCGGAGCGCGGCCAGGCCCCGGGCCACCCGCCTGCGCGCGCGGGACATCGGGGTGGTGTAGACGAGCGCCCGCGTCGCCGAGGCGGTCGCCGCCGTGCCTGGCCGGTCACTGTCCGCGCCAAGAGCCAGCCATCGTTCCGCCGCGGAAAAAGGGACGAACCAGGCCAGCGGCATGGCCCACGCACTGGCCAGGATGTGCAGCCGGGCTGTCGTTCCGCTGTCTTCCAGCTGGGCCAGGGCCACCATGGCCTCATCGTCGTTCGCCGGAACCGTGCCGGGCACCGCCGCTCCCGCGACCGAGAGCATCCGGCCGTACGCCAGCAGGCAGCGCAACCTGGTCTGCCAGGGACATATATACGTGACCCCGTCCGCATGCCGGACGTAGGCATGCTCGCTTTCGGTCTCAGGGAGCACGATCTGGGGGGCCGCGATCGCCCGGCGCAAGGCCTCGGCGTGCTCCACCATCAGCGAGTCACGCCGCCTCGGCCGCTCGGAGGAGGCGGCGTAAGCCGCCCACCGGGAACGGTCGGGTTCGTGGAAAGCCGAAACCGGCTCGTAGATGCGTAGATACGCGGCGTAAGCTATCACTGTCGTATCGTGACATACCAGAACGCATCCCAGGCTGAGGTCTAGGTAACGAGATGGTCACGCCGTCCGTTACCGGCCAGTACGCGATGCGGCGGGCCATGGCGGCGGCGGTCGCTCCTGCCCGCAGGCCCACGCAGGCAATACGCTAGTTCCGATCCCGGGTCAGCGAGGAACCGGGACGGGATGAGAAGAGTCGCTACCGTGACCAACGTGTTCGCGATGCCCCACCGGGCAAACATCACCGCCGACGGTACCCACGCGGGGGGACAAGCCCCCGGGCCGGCGGACCACGAACAGGTCGTCTTCTGCCAGGACAACAACTCCGGGCTCCGGGCGATCATCGGCATCTATTCCACCGCCCTGGGCCCCGCGCTCGGCGGGACCCGGTTTTTCCCCTACCCCAGCGAGGACGAAGCCCTCGCCGACGTGCTCCGGCTGTCGACGGCCATGGCCTATAAGAACGCGCTGGCCGGACTGGACCACGGCGGCGGAAAAGCGGTCATCATCGGCGATCCCGCCCAGATCAAGACCGAAGCGCTGCTACGCGCCTACGGCCGCTTCGTCGCCTCTCTCGGCGGGCGTTACGTCACCGCGTGCGATGTGGGCACGCGTAGCGAGGATATGGACATCGTCGCCAGGGAGTGCCGGTACGTGACGGGCCGCACGACCGCCCACGGCGGCGCGGGCGATTCGGCCGTGCTCACCGCGCTCGGCGTCATGCACGGGATGCGGGCCGCCGCCAAGCACGCCTGGGGAGATACCGGCTTGCACGGGCGGACCGTCGGGGTGGAAGGCGTGGGGAAAGTAGGGCATCGCCTGGTCAGCCATCTTGTCGAGGCCGGCGCCCAGGTCGTCATCTGCGATGTCAGCGCCGCGGCGGCCGACGCCGTGCTGGCGAGGCATCCGCAAGTCCGAGCCGTCGGAAACGTCCGCGAGCTCATCGCCGAGCCGCTGGACATCCTGGCTCCGTGCGCACTGGGCGGCACCCTGACCGACGAGCTGGTGAACCGCCTCGGCGCGCGCATCGTGTGCGGGGCCGCGAACAACCAGCTAGCCCACCATGGCGTCGAGAAGCTGCTGGTGGACCACGGAGTCCTCTACGCGCCCGACTACGTCGTCAACTCCGGTGGAGTCATCCAGGTAGCGGACGAACTGGCCGGGTTTAATTTCGACCGCGCCCGGGCGGCCACCGAGCAGATCTTCGCCACCACCGCCAAGGTCCTCGCCATTTCGGACGCCGACGGGGTGCCGCCATCGGTGGCCGCGGACCGCCTGGCCGAGCGGCGGATGTCTGATATCGGCCGCCTGCGCGGAATCTACCTGGGCACGATGGGATCAGCGTAGGCATCAGGGGCGCAAAGCGGGTACGGTTGTACCTGTACGGATGCTGGCGAACGTCGCGCGGCCCGCTGCGGGTTGGTGGCGCTGTCCTACGACGTGCGGAAACCAGCGAGACGGAGATCATGGGGCCTGACCGGCTCCGGACGTTCAAGGGGGTCGAGCCAATGGGGCGCGGCCGAGCCAAGGCCAAGCAGGTTAAGGTGGCCCGTCAGCTCAAGTACAACAAGAGCGACGACACAGACCTTGACCGGCTGCGTGCGGAGCTGGGCGTCGGCGCGGACTCCGGTGACGGTAATTACCATTCCGGCGCCGGGGACGACGACGAGGAAGACGACGACGAGCCACCCGGGTCGGCGGGCGCCTGGAAAGACGCCGAAGACGCCTGGCCGCGTTAAGCGGTGCGGGCCTGACCGCGGTCGCAGCTGATGGCTGACCGCGGTCAGCGGCGCTCAGGACCCGACACCCAGGCCGTCGAGCACGTGCTTACCCCGGTCGTCTTCGGCGACCGGGATCGGGTACTGCCCGTCGAAGCACGCGCGGCATAGACGGCTGGCCGGGATCGTGGTCGCCTTGATCAGTCCGGCCAGCGACACGTAGCCCAGGGAGTCAGCACCTATCGAGGCGCAGATCTCCTCCGGTGACAGCCGCCCGGCGATGAGTTCGGCCCGGGTGGCGAAGTCGATGCCGTAGAAGCAGGGCCAGCTCACCGGCGGGGATGCCACCCGGACGTGCACCTGCGCGGCGCCCGCCTCGCGGAGCATGGCCACCAGCGCGCGCTGGGTGTTCCCGCGGACGATGGAGTCGTCGACCACCACGATCCGGCGGCCGGCGATGGCGTCCCTGAGCGGGTTCAGCTTCAGCTTGATGCCACGCTCCCTGATGGTCTGGCTGGGCTGGATGAACGTCCTTCCCACGTAGGAGTTCTTGACCAGCCCCTGACCAAAAGGTATGCCGCTCGCCTCGGCGAAGCCGATCGCGGCCGGCGTCCCCGATTCTGGCACCGGTATGACCAGGTCGGCGTCCACGGGGTACTCGGCCGCGAGCTGACGGCCGACCTCCACCCGGGTAGCGTGCACTCCCCGCCCGGAGATCGTGGTGTCGGGCCGGGCCAGGTAGACATACTCGAACAGGCACCCGCTCGGCTGCGGCACCGCGAACGTCCTGGACCTGACTCCGCGTCCGTCGATGCTGACCAGTTCGCCCGGCGCGATCTCCCGCACGAACCTGGCGCCCGACGATGTCCAGCGCGGCCGTCTCGCTCGCGACGACCCAGCCGCTGTCCAGCCGGCCGAGCACCAGCGGCCGGAAACCATGCGGGTCGCGGGCCGCGTACAGCGTCTGCTCATCCATGAAGACGAGCGAATAAGCGCCCTTGGCCAGCGGCAGTACCGCCGCCGCCGCGTTCTCGACCTGGCTGGCCCCGTCGACGGGTTCCGGGCCCGCGCTGATCCCGGTCAGCTCGGTGCGGTCGGCGACGAACAGCGCCGTGAGCACGTCGGTGTCGGACGTCGCGCTGATCCCGTGGCTGCCCGTCACGGTGCCGTCGAGCAGGGCGGCCAGCTCACGGGTGTTGATCAGGTTTCCGTTATGCCCGAGGGCCAGGCTGGTCTTGCCGGTGGAACGGAAGGTCGGCTGCGCGTTGGCCCAGACCGAGGCGCCGGTGGTGGAGTACCGGCAGTGTCCCACCGCGATGTGCCCGCGCAACGTGGTCAGGGCGGGTTCGTCGAAGACCTGGGCGACCAATCCCATTTCCTTGTGGACCACGATGCGGCTGCCGTCGCTGACGGCTATGCCCGCGGACTCCTGCCCGCGGTGCTGCAGCGCGTAGAGCCCGAAGTAAGCGAGCTTGGCGACGTCTTCGTTGGGCGCCCAGACACCGAAGACGCCGCAGGCGTCTCGTGGCGGCCGGTCCTCGGGTAGAAGTTCATCCGTCAGACGACCGTCGGGGGGTGGCACTGGTTCAGTTTAGTCGCACAGAGGCAGATGTTCGGCCAGATCAGCGCGCGGGCCGCTCGCGTGGACGGCGCCGGAGGCGACCGCGTCGGCCCAGCCGAGCCGGCCCGCCGCCAGCCGGATCCAGGTCAGGGGGTCGGTCTCCACCACGTTCGGCGGCGTGCCCCGGGTGTGCACCGGCCCGGGCAGGCACTGCACGGCCGCCACCGGCGGGACCCGTACCTCCAGCATCCGGCCCGGATGCCGGGCCTCCAGCAGGTACAGCAGGTACCTGGCCGCGGTGCGCTCATCCTGCGCGCCGGGCCGCTCGTCCGCGTCGAGCGCGCGCAGCACCGCGGCCACGCTTTCCGGCCCCCGCGGATCCAGGCGTCGGGCAGGCATACCGGCGACCGTACCGCACCATGGCAGGACGAGATAAGACCCCGGCTCAGCCGAACAACGCGGGCAAGGTCCGGGTATGCACCGCGGCGAGCTCATCGAGCGGGATGCTGAACAGTCCCTCGACCGCCAGGTCCGCGCCGCCGACGGTGCCGATGGTGACGCCGGGCACGTCGTGGGCGGCGCGACAGCTGACCGAAAGCGGCTTGGCCGCCCGGCCGGACCGCAGACCATCGCGCGGCCCGCCGATTCGCTGAACAGCCAGGTGAACGGGTCACCGGGCAGCCGCACGGCGCAGCCGGTACCGCCGCGCAGGCACGATTCGGCCAGCGCCACCGCCAGGCCGCCGTCGGACAGGTCGTGCGCGGCGGTCAGCAGGCCGGCCGCGGCCGCCGCGGCGAGCAGGCCGGCCAGCCGTCGCTCGGCGCCGAGGTCGGGGGCCGGCGGGCGGCCGCCGAGGTGACCGTGCCGCACATACGCCCAGGCCGAGCCGCCGAACTCCGCCTCGGTCCGGCCGAGCAGGACCAGGTCGCCCGCGGCCGGCCGGCACGACGCGGGGACGGGAACCCGATCGCCGAGCCGCCGCCGGACGTCATCGTGCACGCCGAGCACCCCGATGACCGGCGTGGGGTGAATGGCGGTCGTGCCGGTCTGGTTGTAGAAGCTCACGTTCCCGCCGGTGACCGGCACGCCGAGGGCGGCGCAACCGTCCGCGAGCCCGCGTACGGCCTCGGCGAACTGCCACATCACCGCGGGATCTTCCGGCGAGCCGAAATTCAGGCAGTTCGTCACGGCCAGCGGGCGGGCGCCGGTCACCGCCACGTTCCGGTACGCCTCGGCCAGCACGAGCTGAGTACCCAGGTAGGGGTCGAGCCGGCAGTAACGGCCGTTGCCGTCGGTGGCCAGCGCGATGCCGAGGCCGGTCGCCTCGTCCACCCGGACCAGGCCGCCGTCTTCCGGCATGGCCAGCACGGTGTCGCCGCGGACGTAGCGGTCGTACTGATCGGTGACCCAGCTCTTGTCGGCCAGCCCGGGCGAACCGAGCAGCTCGAGCAGGGCCGCGCGCAGCGCCGGCGCCGTCCGCCGGGCGCGGCAGCGCGGCCGGGTCACCGGCGGCCAGCGCGTCCTGGTCCGCCCCGCGCTCGGCCGGCCGCTGGTAGACCGGCCCGTCGGCCGCGGAAGACGGCGGGATGTCCACCACCGTCTGGCCGTACCAGGTCATGACCAGCCTGCCGGTGTCGGTCACCTCGCCGATGACCGCGGCGCGGACGTCCCACTTGGCGCAGACGGCCAGGAACTCATCCACCCGGGCTGGTTCGACGACCGCCATCATGCGTTCCTGCGACTCGCTCATCAAGATCTCGGGCGGCCCCAGGGACGCGTCGCGCAGCGGCACCGCGTCCAGCCGGACCGCCATGCCGCCCGTGCCGCCCGCCGCGAGCTCGGTGGTGGCGCACGCCACGCCCGCGGCGCCGAGATCCTGGATGCCCACGACCAGGCCGGCCGCGTAGAGCTCAAGACAGCACTCGACCAGCAGCTTCTCGGTGAACGGATCCCCTACCTGCACGCTGGGCCGCTTCGCGCTCTGTTCGCCCGCCGCCGCGCCGAACGCCGCGCTGGCCAGCACGGAAGCGCCGCCCACCCCGTCCGGGCCGGTGGTCGAACCAAACAGGATCACCTGGTTCCCCGGCCCGGTGGCCGCCGCGACCTGCAGGTCATCGTGCCGCATGATCCCGACGCAGAGCGCGTTGACCAGCGGATTTCCGGCGTAGCTCGGGTCGAAGTCCAGCTCGCCGCCGATGTTGGGCAGGCCCAGGCAGTTCCCGTAGAAGGAGATGCCGCTGACCACTCCGGGCAGCACCCGGCCGGTGTCGGGCGCCGCGGCGGGCCCGAACCTGAGCGCGTCCATCACCGCCACCGGGCGTGCGCCCATGGCGAGGATGTCCCGGACGATGCCGCCGACGCCGGTGGCCGCACCCTGATGCGGCTCTACGTAGGACGGGTGATTATGCGATTCGATCTTGAAGGTGACCGCGTAGCCCTGGCCGATGTCCACCACGCCCGCGTTGGCGCCGATGCCCGCGAGCAGCGCGCCGGAGGCGGGCGCCTTGTCCGCGAACTGCCGCAGGTGCACCTTGGAAGACTTGTACGAGCAGTGCTCGCTCCACATGACCGAGTACAGGGCCAGCTCGGCGCTGGTCGGGCGGCGGCCCAGGGTGGACACGATCGTGCCGTACTCCGCCTCGGTCAGGCCGAGCTCGGCGAACGGCTGCGGCTGGTCCGGCGTCTCCCGCGCCCGTGACACGGTGTCCGCCGTCATGCCGCCACCGCCGCCACCACCGAGGCGAAGAAGCCGAGGCCGTCGGCGGAGGGGCCGGTGAGGGGATCGACCGCGTGCTCGGGATGCGGCATCAGGCCGACCACGTTGCCCTCGGCGTTGCACACCCCGGCGATGCCGCCGGCCGAGCCGTTGGGATTGGCGCTGGGCGTAGGAGATGACGACCTGACCGGATGCCCGCAGGTCCGCGAGCGTACCGGGGTCGGCGGCGTAGGCCCCCTCGCCGCTCTTCAGCGGGACCACGATCTGCTCGCCGTCGGCGTAGGCCCGCGTCCATGCCGTCTGCCTGCGGCTCCACCCGCAGCCGCACGTCGCGGGTGATAAACCGGAGCCCGGCGTTGCGGGTCAGCGCCCCGGGCAGCAGATGCGCCTCGCACAGGATCTGGAAGCCGTTGCAGATGCCGAGCACGGGCAGGCCCGCCCGGGCGGCGGGCACCAGCTCAGCCATGACCGGCGCGAACCTGGCGATCGCGCCGCAACGCAGGTAGTCACCGTAGGAGAAGCCGCCGGGCAGGATGGCCGCATCCACCGCCCGCAGCTCGCGGTCGCCGTGCCAGAGCATGACCGGCTCGGCGCCGGCCAGCCGCACGGCTCGCGCTGCGTCACGGTCATCGAGCGACCCGGGAAAAGTGATGACCCCTATCCGCACCCAGGCAGCCTATCGGGCCGGCGCACTGGCTGGGCAAACACCGAACGCGAGCTAGCTGGCCGCCGGGAACTGCCGCAGCGGGGCGTCGGAGGACCAGCTGATGTGCTTGCGCAAGGTCACCACCGTGCCGCGTCCCGGCTGGCTGTCGAGCGTGACGTTGTCGACGAAGGCGCGCATCACCGCCAGGCCGCGGCCCGACTCGGGCAGCTGGGCGACCGGAGTCTCCGCGCCCCGGGGCCGGCCGCAGGCCGCGGTCCGCGCGCCCACGCCGATGCCCTCGTCCGCCACTTCGACTTGGCATCCGACCGCACCCAGGCTGGTCACGACCTCGTAACTGTTGACCCGGTGGCCGCCGTGGGTCAGGACGTTGGTACAGGCCTCGGTGGCCGCGAGCAAGATGTCGTACACGGATTCGGAATCCACGCCCAGGCTGCGCAGCGTGTCACCGAGGACTTGGCGCATAACCGGCACGCTGAGCGACTCGCACTGGAAGACCAGGCAGAACTTTACGTCGGGAACTGACTTCACGCGCATCGTGCCACCGGTACTCACAGTTCGAGTGATTCCCCGTTAACGCCACCGAAACCCGATTACCTGGTCGCAGGCGTCGAATCAATCCGTCCCGGCTACTCCTGGATGCACCGAAAATTCCTCTATGACCGGGTTAGATAGCAGATCCCTGGCCAGGTTTGTGACGGCTATCACAGCGTCGTCCGCCGGTCCTTCGAAGTCGACCTCAAACCTTTTTCCCTGCCTGACTCCGCGCACCTGGCCGAACCCCAGACGGTGGCACGCGCTAGCGATGGCATCCCCTTGCGGGTCATGAATCTCCGGCTTGAGCATTACTTCCACGATCATTCGGGCCACGTATCCTCCAGGGCCGTCAGGGGCATATATCGTCTGGTGAAGAGCGTCCCACCGGGACCGCCTGCGCGTGCGCCCCACCGGGCACGCAGCGTACGCGACAGCTCAGCGACAGATGCGTTCGGGAACCTCAGGCCGTCTGGCCGGTGCTGGTGATCCCAGCGGCCGGCCCGGAAAGGAGTGGCACGTGACCGTCGAATCCGGCGCCGCGACCACAGCCGCGCAGCACGAACAAACCCAGTACCAGCAGGCCCAGTACCAGCAAGCCCAGTACCAGCAGCCCGCACCGGAGCTCCGACCAGGAGGGATTCGTCCAGCTGCTCACCCCGGAAGGTGAGCGGATCGAGCATCCCGACTACCCGGTCGAGCTCTCCGCGGCCGACATCAGGGACATGTACCGGGACCTGGTCCTGGTCCGCAGGATCGACACCGAGGCGATCGCCTTGCAGCGCCAGGGGGAACTCGGCATCTGGGCCTCCCTGCTCGGCCAGGAGGCCGCCCAGATCGGCTCGGCCCGCTCGCTCGGCGCGCAGGACATGGTCTTCCCCACCTACCGCGAGCACGGTGTGGCCTGGTGCCGCGGCATCGACCCGGTCAAGCTGCTCGAGCTTTACCGCGGCGTCAGCCACGGCGGCTGGGACCCCGAAGAGCACAAGTTCCACCTGTACACGATCGTGATCGGCAGCCAGACCCTGCACGCGACCGGATACGCGATGGGCATCCAGCGCGACGGCAACGACGGACGAGGCGGTCATCGTCTACTTCGGTGACGGCGCCACCAGCCAGGGCGACGTGAACGAGGCCTTTGTCTGGGCGTCGGTCTTCAACGCGCCGATCGTGTTCTTCTGCCAGAACAACCAGTGGGCGATCTCCGAACCGCTGGAGAAGCAGAGCCGCATCCCGCTCTACCAGCGGGCCCGCGGCTTCGGCTTCCCCGGCCTCCGCGTCGACGGCAACGACGTGCTGGCCTGCTACGCGGTGACGCAGAAGGCCATGCAGGCGGCCAGGGAGGGCCAGGGGCCGACGCTGATCGAGGCGTTCACCTACCGGATGGGCGCGCACACCACCACGGACGACCCGACCAGGTACCGGCTGGCCAGTGAGCTGGAGATGTGGAAGCTCAGGGACCCCATCGAGCGGGTCCGGGCGTACCTGGTCCGCACCGGCCTGGCCGACCCCGACTTCTTCGCGGCCATCGACGCGGAGGCCAACCAGGTCGGCGCGCGAGTCCGGGAGGCGTGCCGGACCATGCCGGACCCGCCGCCGATGACCATCTTCGACAACGTGTACCGCGAGCCGACCTCGATCTTGCGGGAGGAAAGCGAGCAGTACGCGGCCTACCTGGATTCTTTCGCCGGCGAGGGAACCGGGGAGAACAGGGGGGCCGGACGGTGACCAGTCTTACCCTGTCCAAGGCCATCAACGAGGGACTGCGCAAGGCGCTCGAGAACGACCCCAAGGTCCTGATCATGGGCGAGGACGTCGGCAAGCTCGGCGGCGTGTTCCGGGTGACCGACGGCCTGCAGAAGGACTTCGGCGAAGCCCGGGTGATCGACACGCCGCTGGCCGAGTCGGGCATCGTGGGCACCGCGATCGGCCTGGCGCTGCGCGGCTACCGTCCGGTCTGCGAGATCCAGTTCGACGGCTTCGTCTACCCGGCGGCCGACCAGATCATCAGCCAGCTGGCCAAGATGCGGTACCGGTCCCTCGGCCACGTCAGCCTGCCGATCGTGATCCGCATCCCGTTCGGCGGCGGCATCGGCGCGGTCGAGCATCACAGCGAGTCCCCCGAGGTGCTGTTCGCGCACACGGCCGGCCTGAAGGTGGTCGCCTGCGCGGACGCGGCCGACGCGTTCGCCATGATCCAGCAGTCGATCAGCCTGGACGACCCGGTGATCTTCTTCGAGCCGAAGCGGCGCTACTGGGATAAGGGCGAGGTCGACACGGCGGCCGGCGCTGACCCAGGCGCTGCCCCTGGACCGGGCCAAGACCGTGCTCGAAGGCACCGACGTGAGCCTGTTCACGTACGGTCCGCTGGTCCGGACCGCGCTGGAGGCCGCGCTGGCGGCCCGGCAGGACGGCCGCAGCATCGAGGTGATCGACCTGCGCTCGCTGTCCCCGCTGGACGTCGAGGCGATCTGCGCCTCGGTACGCAAGACCGGACGCTGCGTGGTCGCGCACGAGGCGCCGGTCTACGCGGGCATCGGAGCCGAGATCGCGGCGCGGGTGACCGAACGGTGCTTCTATCACCTCGAGGCCCCGGTGCTCCGCGTGGGCGGCTTCGCCACCCCGTACCCGCCGTCCCGGCTGGAGGATCACTACCTGCCTGACCTGGACCGGATCCTGGACGCGGTGGACCGCACGTTCGGTTACTGAGGACTGAGAGGCGATCATGACCGAGCTCAAGGAGTTCAAGCTTCCTGACGTAGGCGAGGGCCTGACCGAGGCGGACATCGTGGCCTGGCACGTGAAGCCGGGCGACCAAGTCGAGGTCAACCAGATCATCGTGGAGATCGAGACCGCCAAGGCGGTGGTCGAGCTGCCGTCGCCGTGGGACGGAACGGTATCCCGGCTGCTGGCCGAAGAGGGCCAGACCGTCGACGTCGGCGTGCCCATCATCGCGGTGGATGTGGCCGGCCCCGGCGACGCCCCCGCCGTCACCGGCGCGGTTAGGACAAGATCAATCCGGCCGAACGGACAGTCGGCCGGCTGCCCCCGACAAGCCCCAGCGCCAGGCGGTCCTGGTCGGATACGGGGTCAAGGAGGCGTCCACCAAGCGGCGCGCGCGCAAGACCGTCCCCGTCATCGCCGGGCCGGCCGCCGAGGTACCCGCCGCCCGGCGCCCTGGCCAAGCCACCGGTGCGCAGGCTGGCCAAGGACCTCGGCATCAGCCTGGCCGAGCTGGCGGGCACCGGGCCCGACGGCTCGATCACCCGGGATGACGTGCAGCGGGCCGCGGCCGGTGACACCACAGTCCGTTCTGATCAGGCGGTTTCCGGAAACGGGACGCGGGCACCGAGCCTGGCCCCGCGCCCGGGCCGGGAGGAACGCATCCCGATCCGTGGCGTGCGCAAGCACATGGCCGCGGCCATGGTGGCGAGCGCGTTCACCGCGCCGCACGTCACCGAGTTCCTGCAGGTCGACGTGACCGAGACGATGGCGGCGGTGCGACGGGTGCGGGAGCTGCCCGAGTTCGCCGGGGTGCGGGTTTCGCCGCTGCTCTTCGTGGCCCGGGCGCTACTCGCCGCCGTGGCCAGGCACCCGCTGATCAACTCCCGCTGGGACGGCGAGGCCGGGGAGATCGTGGTCAAGCACTACGTGAACCTCGGCATCGCGGTCGCGGCCGAGCGCGGGCTCATCGTGCCGAACCTCAAGGACGCGGGCGCGCTGCCGCTGCCGGAGCTGGCCCGCCGCCTGCAGACGCTGGCCGAGACGGCCCGGGCCGGCCAGGCCACCCCGGCCGACCTGGCCGGCGGCACGATCACGATCACCAACGTCGGAGTGTTCGGGGTGGACGCGGGGACGCCGATCCTCACCCCCGGCGAGACCGCCATCCTGGCCTTCGGCCAGGTCAAGGACACGCCGTGGGTAGTGGACGGGCAGCTCGCGGTGCGGCAGGCGTGCACCTTGTCGCTGTCCTTCGATCACCGCGTCGTCGACGGGGAACTCGGCTCCGCCGTGCTGCGCGACATCGGCGCCATGCTCGAGGACCCGATCCGGATACTGGCCTGGAGTTAAAACGCGGCTTCGGGGAGGTCCATCAGGTCCAGGGTGGTTTCTTCGGCGGACTTGCGCTCCGCGGCCAGCCTGGGCAGCACGGTGGCGGCGAAGAACCGGGCCGCGGCCACCTTGCCCAGGTAGAAGTCGCGGTCGGCGGCGTTGGCCGGGATCTCGTCGAGTTTGCGCTGCGCGATGTCCGCGTGGGTGATGAGCAGCCACCCGATCACCAGGTCACCCAGCGCCATCAGCAGCCGGTTGGCGTTCAGCCCGACCTTGTAGACCTCGGCGGGCTGCTCCGCCGAGGCCATCAGGAAGCTGACCATGGCCGCCACCATGGCCTCGACGTGCCCGGCGCCGGTGGCCAGCGCGGCCCGTTCGGTCTTGAGCCTGCCGTTGCCGTCGTCCGCGGCGGCGGTGTCCTTGATCTTGGCCAGCAGGACGCCGAGCGCCTGGCCGTTGTCCCTGACGATCTTGCGGAAGAACAGGTCCAGGCTCTGGATCCCGGTGGTCCCCTCGTACAGGCTGTCGATCTTCGCGTCCCTGATGTACTGCTCGATCGGGTAATCCTGCAGGAACCCGGACCCGCCGAGGGTCTGCAGGGAAATGTTGAGCAGCTCCGACGACCGCTCGGATCCGACCCCCTTGACCAGGGGCAGCAGCAGGTCGTTGAGCCGGACGGCGTTTTCGTCGGGGCTCCCGGCGTCCGCCGCGATCTGGATCGTGTCCTGGATCGAGGCCGTGTACAGGACGAGCGCCCGCATGCCCTCGGCGTAAGCCTTCTGCAGCATCAGCATGCGCCGGACATCGGGGTGGTGGATGATCGTGACCCGCGGCGCGGTCTTGTCCGTCATCACGGTGAGGTCGGCTCCCTGCACCCGGTTCCTGGCGAAGTCGAGCGCGTTCAGGTAGCCGGTGGACAAGGTAGCGATGGCCTTGGTGCCGACCATCATCCGGGCGTCCTCGATGACCTTGAACATCTGCCTGATGCCGTCGTGCTCGCCGCCGACCAGGGTGCCGACCGCCGGGCGCCCCCCTGGTTGAGCCGCGCCGAACGTCAGCTCACAGGTGGTGGAGGCCTTCAGGCCCATCTTGTGCTCGACGCGGTGACGACGACGCCGTTGCGCTCGCCCACCGTTCCGTCCGGGCCGACCAGGTACTTGGGCACCAGGAACATCGACAGGCCCTTGGTGCCGGGACCGTGCGCCAACGGGCGGGCCAGCACCAGGTGGAAGATGTTGTCGGCCAGGTCGTGCTCGGCGCTGGTGATGAAGCGCTTGACGCCTTCGAGGTGCCAGGTCCCGTCCGGCTGCTCGATGGCCCTGGTCCGCCCGGCGCCGACGTCGGAGCCCGCGTCGGGCTCGGTCAGCACCATGGTGGCGCCCCATTCGTGCTCGATCGCCTGCTCGGCGAACCGCTTCTGTTCGGGCGTGCCGAGGTCCCACAGCACCCGGGCCATGGTGTGCCCGCTGGCGTACATCCAGACCGCCGGGTTGGACCCGAGGATCAGCTCGGCCATGGCCCAGTTCAGCGATCTGGGGGCCGGGGTCCCGCCGAGTTCGGCGGGCAACGACAGCCGGTACCATTCGGCGTCCATGAAGGTGCGGTAAGACTTGCGCAGCGACTCGGGAATTCGCACCGAGTTGGTGACCACGTCGAAGACCGGCGGGTTCCTGTCGGCATCGGCGAAGGAGTCGGCCAGCGGGCCGGCCGCCATCCGCTCGAGCTCGTCGAGGATGCCGCGCACTGTCTCGGTCGTCCAGGTCGGGATAGGGGGGCGGCCCAGCAGGTCCTGACGCCGCAGGACCTCGAAGAGGTTGAACTCGATGTCCCGCAGGTTGCTCTTGTAGTGACTCATCTGCTGCTCCGCACGTTCGCGCTCACCTGGATCAGCTTCTATGCTACCCGCTGGTAACAAGACGGCAAGGCGGCCCCGGCCGCCGGCGCCGCCGATTGAGACACAAGTGACCAGGGCCACCGAATCCGACTGGTTATCCGTATTTTCTCCGTTTTCACAAATTGTTGATTACTCGCGACTACGCTTCGCATGTGTGACAGACGTTCGCGACTCCTCCGCGGGCCGTCCCGCGCGAAGGCATGGCGCGGACGTTTCGGCCGCTCAGGGTCTTCGGTGGCCGCAGGGGCCGATATCGGCATCCGGGCCCTCGGCCTGGCCCGGGCGAGCCAGCCCCGGGGCGCGGACCCAGCCGGGGTGAGGCCGATTTCCCCGGCTTCGGCCCGGCCGACCCGGAGCAGCTCGCGCGGCGGCAGCCTGGCACCGGGCCGCTCACCCGGCTACCGGGCGGAGCGCCAAGCCGGCAGCCGCAGGCCCGGCTGATCGCGCCGGGCGGCCGCCACCGGCGCCCGATGCCCGCCAGCTTGCCGGAGGGAGCGCCCGCCTTCGTGCTGGCCGTCCCCAGCCTCAGCGACGACAGCCTGACCGGCCCCACCGCGGACATCGCCACGGTGCTGCGGGTGGACAATCCAGCTCTGGATCTGCGTATCGCCCGGATCGACCACGGCGGCCGCGGCGACCCGACCGGCATCCGGGCCGTGCTGGCCGACGCGGCGGCCCGGCGGCCCGCGGGTGCACCCTCGGCCGTGGTGGTGCCGCAACTGGTCACCCCGCACCCGGCGACGTTCCGCGCGCTGCGGGAGGCCATCGCGGCCAGCGGAGCCAACGCGAGCATCGGCGAGGTCTACAACACCAACGCGCTGCTGGCCGAGGCGCTGCACCACCGGCTCGCGGACGCGGGGCTGGCCCGGGCCGACCGGGTTCGCATGTTCAGCATCACCACCTCGGCCGACGGCATCATCCTGGCGACCGTCGGCGGGGAGGAAGCCGTCGGCACCGCGAGCGTCACCGCGTTCCTGCTCGCCGCCCGGCTGGCGCTGCCGGTCCTGGCCGCGTCCCTGGACGGCAAGCCCACGATCGAGGAAGCGGCGGCTCAGCTGGAGGCCATGGGGGTTACCCGGATCGCGGTAGCGCCCTGCCTGGTGGGGCCGGAAGCCGATCCGGCCGCCATCAGCGATGCCGCGGTCGCGATAGGCGCCAAATGCTGTGCGCCGCTTGGCGCGCACGGCAACGTGGTCAAGCTCCTCTCGCTGGCCTACGGACGGGTGTTCAGCCAGCTCGAGACACCCGGCGGCTCCTGAACCCGCTTAATCCCGCCAGACCCGTCTGACCCCGCCGGTCTCAGCCGGCTTCAGGAGGCGGGCCGGACAGCGCCGATGAGGCCGCCCGGTGAGTACATGCCGTCGATCCGGACGAACGCTCCGGTATACGGGGCATTGACCATCATGCCGTTGCCGATGTAGATCGCGACGTGATGAATAGTGCTGGGGTCGGCCGTGTTGGTGGCGTAGAACAGCAGGTCGCCGCGCTGCAGCTGGTTCAGCGGCACGTGCGGGCCTTCTTCCCACTGGTACCCGGTGTAATGCAGCAGCTGGACGCCCGCGCGCGCCCAGGCGACCATGGTCAGGCCCGAGCAGTCGTAGCTGCCGGGACCGGCTCCGCCCCACAGGTACGGCTTGCCCAGCTGGGTCAGGGCCCAGTTAGCGGCGATATCACCCTGGGTCGTGGTGGCCCCGGACCCGCCCGCCCAGGCGGGCGCCTGGGTCGAGCCCTGGCCACCCGCATTCGCGGCCGCGGTGGCCGCCTGCGCCGCGGCGGCGGCCGCGGCCGCGCGCGCCGCGGCCGCCGCGGCGGCCGCCGCCAGCGCCGCCTGCCGGGCCCGCTGCAGGGCCGAGGCGTGAGCCTGGGCGGCGGCGAGCTGACCGGCCAGCTCGTTCCGGCTGGACTTGGCCGCCTGCACGAAGGCGGTTTGCCTGGCCACCGCGGACTGGATGGCGAGCTTGAGGTCGTTCGCCGCGCGTAGGTCGGCCTGCTTCGCGGTCAGCAGGTGATGCGCCTGCGCCCGGAACACCGAGGCCACCACGTCGTTGGCCTGGTTCGCGGCCAGCACGTCCGTCCCCGACTGGGTCAGGACCTGACCCATCCCGACCTGGCTCAGGTACGCCTGCGGGCCGTTGGCGTCGCCGAGCATGGCCGTCATCGGGTCGAAGCCGCCGCCGGACTCGAACTCCTCGGCCGCCAGATCGGCCACCCCGCGGCGGCTGACGCTCTCCTGCCGCTGGGCCTGCGCCAGCCTGGCCTGGGTCACCTGGTACGCCGACGCGGCTCGCTGCTCGTTCACCAGGGTCTCGTCGTAGCGTTCTGTCAGCACCTCGGCCTGCGTCTGGAGCTTGCCGAGCATCACGCTGGCGGCGGACAGCTTGCCCTGCTCCGCGCCGAGCGCCGCTTGATGCTGCCGGACCTGGTTTTCCGCGGCCTGGATCTGGGCGGCACTTGGCCCCGGGTTGCCCGCGAGCCGCCAGTGCGGCGACGCGGCCGGCAAGCTCGCCGCCGCGAGCAGGAGGCCGCCGAGCAGCACCCGCCAGCTGATCCGCGCGCGACGGACGGTCCCGTCTCCGACCCCGCCACGACGTCTACGACCTGCCAGTTTCCATGCACAGCGCAAACCCCTAGCACCCCCAGAATCCTTGTGCTCTCCCTTTCCCGCGTGTCTTCAATTACACACAGTAGTTAGAGCATCTCTAGGTGTGATGTTAGTCTCGTCGCTACCGGCCGCCGGGCAAGCTGGTGATGTGATCCCGAGCACATCGCACTGCCGAAGATGATTCACACTTATAGGGCACAATCAGAAAACTATCGCTGGCCAGCCAGCCGGCCGAGGCGGCCGGTGACGCGCAGAGCCCGCAAGGAGGACTGGTGGAGGACGCCGAAGTAGTGCTGAGGCGGGCACCGCTTTTCGATGGGCTCGACGACGAAAGCGCGCGCGCGCTCCGCCGCCAGACCTCAGAGGTCAAGTTGTCGCGCGGAGAACACCTCTTCCTTGAAGGGCAAGACGGGGACCGCCTGTACGTCGTGCTCGACGGCAAGATCAAGCTCACCCGGGCCGCACCCGACGGCCGGGAGAACCTGCTGAGTGTGCTGGGGCCCGGAGAGATGTTCGGCGAGCTTTCGCTGTTCGACCCGCGGCCGAGGACGTCGACGGCCAGTGCCGTCACCGATGCGACGGTGGCCGCCCTGGGCCACGACGCGCTGCGGCCGTGGCTGCTTGACCGGCCGGAAGTTTCGATGCACATGCTGCAGGCCCTGGCCCGGCGGCTGCGCCGGACCAACGACGTGATGGCTGATCTGGTCTTTACTGACGTCCCCGGCCGGGTCGCGAAGAATCTGCTGGACCTGGCCGACAGGTTCGGCGAGCAGGAGCGTGACGGCCTGCATGTTCATCACGACCTGACCCAGGAGGAACTGGCCCAGCTGGTCGGGGCATCCCGGGAGACGGTCAACAAGGCGCTGGCCGACTTCGCCGCCCGCGGCTGGCTGCAGATCTCGGCGCGTTCCGTGCTCATCCTGGACACCGAGCGCCTGCGCAAGCGGGCCAGGTAGGTCCGGGGGCAGCGCCTGAGGCTAGCCCTCGGCGAGGTAGTCCAGCTGGGCGCGGACCGACCACTCGGCGGCCGGCGAGACCGCGGGGTCGACGTCGGTGTAGATCGAGGCCACGATCTCGGCCGGCGTCCTCGCCCCGGACGCCAGCGCCGACCGGACCTGATCGAGCCGTTCCGCCCGGTGCGCCAGGTAGTACTCGAGGGTGCCGAGCGGATCCGTGCGCACCGGGCCGTGCCCGGGGAGCAGCGTACCGACACCCCTGGCCTCGGCCAGGTCGCGCAGCCGGGACAACGTGCGCAGGTAGGCGCCGAGGTTGCCGTCCTGGGCGATGACCGTGGTGCCGCGGCCGAGCACGGTGTCTCCGGTGAACATCGCGTCGTCCGCGGTCAGCAGCAGGCACACCGAGTCCGCGGAGTGGCCAGGGGTGGCGACCACCTGCAGCTCACAGCCGGCCGCCGTGATCACGTCGCCGTCCGCGAGCCCTTCGGAGCCCAGTCTGTGCGCCGGGTCAGCCGCCTGCACCGGAGCCCCGGTCAGCTCGGCCAGCCGGGTCGCCCCGGCGGAATGATCCGGGTGCCCGTGCGTGAGCACGATCCTGACGACCCGCCGGTCACCCGCCACCGCTTCGGCCAGCACCCGGCGCAGGTGGACCTCCTCGCCGGGTCCGGGGTCGACGACGACGACGGACGATGAGCCGGGCTCCGAGATCAGCCAGGTGTTGGTGCCGTCCAGCGTCATCGGCGAAGGGTTGGGCGCGAGCAGGCAGGTCGCCCGTGGCGTCCCGGATCCGTCGATGCTCATGGCTCAGCCGCCGGCATGGCCAGCCACGCCTGGTCATCGTTCACCATCACCGTGGGCATCCGCGTCTTCATCGCCCGGCGCTGGGCCAAGATGCCGGTCACGTTCTCGTACCCGGCGAGTTCGCCCAGGGTCACCGCGGTCGGCGGCACCAGGGTGATCTGCCCGGTCCGGGCCGACTCCAGCGCCTCGGCGGGCCGCCGCCAGATCCCGGCGTCCGATTCCCCGGGCCCCGCCCGGCCGGCCCGCTCTCCCTGTTCTCCCCGCTCTCCCTGCTCCGCGGGCGCCGTCAGCGAGGCCGTCTGCCCGGGCGGCAACGGCGCGGCGAAGAACCAGGTGTCGAACCGGCGAGGAGCGGCCTCGGGGGTGATCCAGCGGGCCCATGGGGTCAGCAGGTCGGCCCGCAGCATCAGGCCCAGGCGACCGAGCAGCTCGCCGAAGGAGGTTCTTCCCTCGAGCAGCGCGTGCCGGTCCTGCGCCAAGGCGGCGCTGTCCCGCACCAGGACCGTCGGCGCGGCGCCGGCCAGCAGCACGCCCGACTCCTCGAACGTTTCCCTGACCGCCGCGCAGACCAGGGCCCGGGCCCGGGCCTGGGAGGTACCCAGCCGGTCCGCGACCTCGGCCGGCGAGGGCCCGGCCCACCCGATCGCCGGATCGGCGTCCCGCTCGTCGACAGAACCGCCGGGAAAGACGCAGGCGCCCGGCGCGAAATCCAGCTCCCTGGTGCGGCGCAGCAGGTACACCTCGACGGCGGGCACCTGCCTGATCAGCATGATGGTCGCGGCGTCCCGGGCCGGAGCGGGCGAAAGCCGGCCTGCGATCTCGCGCGCGCGGTCCGCGAGCTTGGCCGGCACGGTCACCGAAGCGCCGACCATCCGCGGCTCGGTCACCGGTCGCCGGTCATCGCAGCTGGGTCCAAGGCGCGGCTCAGCTGCGGAGCTCGGCGATCAGCTCGACCTCCACCGGCGCGTTCAGCGGCAGCTCGGCGACCCCGACCGCGCTACGGGCGTGCCTGCCGTCCTCGCCGAACACCTCGAGCAGCAACTCGCTCGCCCCGTTCACCACCTGCGGCTGGCCGCTGAACCCGGGCGCACTGGCCACGAAACCGGTGACCTTCACGATCCGGCTGATCGCGGCCAGGCCGCCGGCCGCGGCCGCGGCGGCCGCGATCGCGTTCAGCGCGCAGGTGCGGGCCAGCTCGGCCGCGTCCGCCGCGCTCACCTCGGCCCCCACCTTGCCCACCGCGGGAAGCTTTCCGTCCACCGTCGGAAGCTGGCCGGAGGTGTACACGAACCCGCCGGTACGCACAGCCGGCACGTAGGCGGCCACCGGGGCCGGCACCGGCGGCAGCGTCAGCCCGAGCGCCGCCAGCCGCTCGGCCGGGCTGGTCAAGATTTCTCCCTCTTCATGTAGGCCACCAGCTGCTCAGAGTTGGGGCCCGGCACCACCGTGACCAATTCCCACCCGTCGTCACCCCAGTTGTCGAGGATCTGCTTGGTCGCGTGCACGAGCAACGGTACCGTTACGTACTCCCACTTTGGCATGGACTGACCCTACGCCTCGTCGAGCCGGGCCACGTCGGGGGCCGTGACCTCCCGCAGGCCGGCCGGAGCGGCGTCTTCGACCTGGGGGACCTCGGGCACCGGCGGGATGGTGGATTCCTCGAGCTCGGGCACCTTCACGTTCGAGATGGCCGCTTCGGCCGCCGCCACCTCCGCGTCACCGAGATCGTCAAGCTCGGCCACCGGCTCGGGCCCGGGCGCGGCCGGACCGGGCGCCATCTTCTCAAAGAACCTGAGCAGCTCGACCGGGACCGGCATGACCAGCGTGCTGTTCTTCTCGCCCGCGACTTCGACCACGGTCTGCAGCAGCCGCAGCTGCAGGGCGGCCGGGTCGCGCGCCATCACGTTGGCGGCCGCGGCCAGCCGCTTGGACGCCTGGTACTCACCGTCCGCGGTGATGATCCGGGCGCGCCGTTCCCGCTCGGCCTCGGCCTGCCGCGACATGGAGCGCTTCATGCCCTCGGGCAGCGACACGTCCTTGATCTCCACCCGCTCGACCCGGATACCCCACGGGCCTTCCGTGGGCTCGTCGATGATCCGGCGGAGCTCCCGGTTGACCGTGTCCCGCTCGGCCAGCAACTGGTCCATCTCGGACTGACCGATGATCGACCGCAGCGAAGTCTGCGCCTGCTGGGAGATGGCGAACATGTAATTCTGCACGTTAACGGTGGCCTTGATCGGATCCACCACCCGGAAGTACACCACCGCGTCCACCCGGACGGTCACGTTGTCCCGGGTGATGCCGTCCTGGGCAGGCACGGCCATGGCGACAATCTGCATGTTGACCTTCGCCATCCGGTCGCCGACCGGACGGATGATGGTCAGCCCGGGGCCGCGTATCTCCGGCAGGACCCGGCCGAACCGGTAGATGATGCCCTTCTCGTACTGCTGCACCACCTTGAATGTGCGCGCCGCCGTGATAATCCCGAGTATGACCAGGATCACGATGACAGCTACAACTGCACCCACCGGGATCACCTCTCTTCCTAGACCCCAGCGTAGTGACATCAGGATCACATTCCACCCGCGGACATCGAACCATAAGGTATCCGCGCCGGGATAGCCTCCGTGGGAGGAACACATCGGAGGCAGCATCGGGATGACCACGAGGGATACCGACTGGGACGGCGTGCGGCTGCACGTGGTCACCGGCAAAGGCGGCACGGGCAAGACCACGGTGGCGGCGGCCCTGGCCCTCGCCCTGGCCACGGCGGGCCGTAAGGTCCTGCTGATCGAGGTCGAAGGCCGGCAGGGCATCGCCAGGCTCTTCGACTGCCCCCCGCTGCCGTACGAGGAGCGGAAGGTCGCGATCGGCCTGGCCCCGATGCCCCCGCAGAGCGCCCAGGGGGGCGGCCAGGGCGGCGACGTGTACGCGCTGGCCGTTGACCCGGAAGGCGCCCTGCTCGACTACCTGGAGATGTTCTATAACCTGCGCCGCACGGCCAAGGCGCTGACCAGGCTGGGCGTGGTGGATTTCGCCACCACGATCGCCCCGGGCCTGTCCGACGTGCTGGTCACCGGCAAGGCCACCGAGGCGGCCCGGCGCCGGGCCGGCCGGCGCGACGACACGCACGTCTACCACGCGGTGGTGATGGACGCTCCGCCCACCGGCCGGATCAGCCGTTTCCTCAACGTCAGCACCGAGGTGTCCGGGCTGGCCAAGATGGGCCCGATCAAGACGCACGCGGACACGGTGGGCCGGGTGATCAGGTCGCCGCAGACCGCTGTGCACTTCGTCACCACGCTGGAGGAGATGCCGGTCCAGGAAACCCTGGACGGCCTGGCCGAGCTGCACGAGCTGACCGGCGACGCCATCCGGCCGGGCGGGGTCTTCATCAACATGGCCCGCCCGGCCATGCTCAGCCGCGCGGACCTGGCCGCGGCCGCCAGCGGCTCCCTCGACGTCACCGAGCTCTCTCTCGGCCTGAAGGCGGCCGGGATCAGCGACAACCACGGGCTGGCCGCCGACCTGGCCACCGAGCTCAAGGAGCACGCCTTGCAGGTAGCGCTGCAGGACAAGGAGCGGGAGGAACTGAAAGCAGCCAGCCGCCCGACGTACGAGCTGCCGATGATCCCCGAGGGGATCGACCTGGCCAGCCTCTATCAGCTTGCCGCCGCCATCCGGGAGCAGGGAGCCGCGTGAGCGCCAAGCCCGTACTGCTCGATATGGACCGGATCATCGATGACCGGCGGACAAGGATCATCGTCTGCTGCGGGTCCGGCGGGGTGGGCAAGACCACGGCGGCGGCGGCGATCGGCTTGCGCGCCGCCGAGCGCGGCCGGCAGGCCTGCGTGCTCACCGTCGACCCGGCCCGGCGGCTGGCCCAGTCGATGGGCCTGACCTCGCTCGACAACACTCCGCGGCAGGTCGACGGGGTACGGGGCGAAGCCGGCGGCAGCCTGCACGCGATGATGCTCGACATGAAGCGGACCTTCGACGAGATCGTGGCGGCGCACGCCGACCCCGACCGGGCCGCGCAGATCCTGGCCAACCCCTTCTACCAGTCGCTGTCCTCCAGCTTCGCCGGGACGCAGGAGTACATGGCCATGGAGAAGCTGGGTCAGCTCAGGCACGCTGACGAGTGGGACCTCATCGTGGTCGACACCCCGCCGAGCCGGTCCGCCCTCGATTTCCTCGACGCGCCGCAGCGGCTTGGCCGGTTCCTTGACGGCAGGCTGATCCGGCTGCTGACCGTCCCGGCCAAGGCCGGCATGTCCTACATGAAGGTGCTGAACGCCGGGTTCTCCATGATGACGGGCGCGCTGACCAAGATCCTCGGGGCTCAGGTCCTCAAGGACGCGCAAACGTTCGTGACCGCGCTTGACACCATGTTCGGCGGCTTTCGCGAGCGGGCCGAGGGGACGTACCGGCTGCTGCAGGCGCCGGGGACCGCGTTCCTCGTGGTCGCGGCGCCGGAACCTGACGCGCTGCGGGAGGCGTCCTACTTCGTCGAGCGGCTCGACGCCGAGCGCATGCCGCTGGCCGGCCTCGTCCTCAACCGCGTGCACACCTCACCCGCCGGGCGGCTGAGCGCTGCCCGGAGCCTGGCCGCCGCCGAGACCCTGGACATGCAGGACCGCCCGAACGGCTCGGAGATAGAGACCCCGGGCTATGCCATCGCCGCCGCGGCGCTGCGGATGCACGCCGAACGAATGCATCTCGGCAAAAGAGAGCGCCGCCTGGCCGAGCATTTCACCTCGGCGCACCCGGCCATCCCCGTCGCCGAGGTGGCCGCGCAACCCGAGGACGTGCATGACCTCGACGGACTGCGGATCGTCGGCGCACTACTGTCCCGGCCGGGCTCGTAATCCCGGCCGGGACAGTGGCTGAGTCATAAGTGCTGAGCGACGGTGCTCAGCAAGCCGCGCTGGAGTGCCTAGCTGGCCACGAGCTCGTCGATGGACTGCCGCTCGTACTCGTCGCGCGCGCGCTCAAGCAGTTCACGCCATGAGGTTACTTCGGGGCGCCTGCGCAGCAGCGCGCGCCGCTCCCGCTCGGTCATCCCGCCCCAGACGCCGAACTCGATTCCGTTGTCGAGCGCGTCCGCAAGGCACTCTGTGCGCACCGGGCAACCCCGGCAGATCAGCTTGGCGCGGTTTTGCGCTGCTCCCTGGACAAACAACTCGTCCGGGTCAGTTCCCTTGCATGCGGCGCGTGTGGTCCAGTCAGTGATCCACATGTGCCCACTCCTCTTGATCGTCGACGCGTTCACATCGACGGTCGTCTCGATGGGGTTGCGGTCCCGGGTCAGTGCGTGCGGCCGCCCTGCCACGGTTATCTGTTCGTGATCCAGCAACTTACGGAAGTCCGGCTGGGATGCCAAGACCCCGGCATGCTCATTTACCAAATAGTTCTCACGGACTATATGTAATCAGGAAAATAGTCACTCTCCGGGTGTGACCCAGTGCCATCTTGTGACCCTGACCACTCGGTGACCCATGCTGGCGACTTGGGGCCCGAATTCCGTTTGCTGACACTTTAGCGGGTCGACGCAACTCTACGTGTTCTCGGCCCGTCGTGTCCCGCACAAGCGCACTAGCTACTGGACATGGCGGCGTACCCTAGGTCGCGTGCAGCTTGGAGAGATCGTTACCCGGACGAGCGTGGTTGGGCGCCTCGTTACCTTCGCCGCGGTCGGCGGGGTTCTGGCCGCGGCCATGGTCATCCCGGTCGTAGCCGCGACCGGAGTACTGGTCAGGAATACGGCCAACAAGTTCACCACGTTGTCGCTGACCGCCCAGGGACTCCCTCAGCGGTCCGAGATCCTGGACGGGAACGGCCACCTGCTGGCCTATGTGTACGGCGTCGACGTGCCGTACTACAGCACCGCCTCCAAGGCGAACGTGGTCCAGTATTTCGGCTGGGACCGGCAGCCGGTGACCTACTCGCAGATCGCGCCGAACATGGTGAACGCGCTGGTGGGCATCGAGGACTCCAGGTACTGGGCGCACGGCGCGATCGACCTGCGCGGCACCATCCGGGCGGCGGTGAACGACCTGAAGCACCAGCCGGTGCAGGGCGGTTCCACCATCGCGCAGCAGTACGTGAAGAACGTCCTGCTGCTCAAGGCGGAGATGGCCGACAACACCCAGGGCGTGACGGCCGCCGCCGCGGACACGCTGAGCCGCAAGCTGAACGAGTTGCGGATGGCCGTGGCCTCCGAGCACCAGCAGTCCAAGCAGGACATCGTGGCCGGCTATCTCAACGACGCCTTCTTTGGCAACAATGCTTACGGCATCGAGACCGCCGCCGAGACCTACTTCGACACCAGTGCAGGCAAGCTGTCCGTGACCCAGGCCGCCACCCTGGCCGGGATCGTGGAGAACCCGACGGCCTACGACCCGATCGCCCACCCCCAGACGGCCCTGACCCGCCGCGACACCGTGCTGGCCCGGATGGCGGCCACCGATAACGGGCTCACCGCCGCGCAGGCCAAGGCCGACGAGACCAAGCCGCTCGGCCTGCACGTCGCCGTCCCGCAGAGCGGCTGCCAGTCCAGCTCGGTGGGCACGGCCGGCTTCTTCTGCCAGTACGTGGAAGAGGTCTTCCTGAACGACCCGGTCTACGGCAAGACGCCGCTGGCCCGGGCCAAGCTGCTGGCCACCGGCGGCCTGAAGGTCTATACCACGCTCAACCAGAAGGACCAGCGGGCCGCGAACAACGCGGTGAACTACGTGGTCCCCGCCACCAATGGCTACTTCAACCCAGGACACAACGCGGACACCGAGGCCGTGGTGCAGCCAGGCACCGGCCAGGTCGAGGCGATGGCCGAGGACAGGCCGTACGGGTCTGGCCGCGGCCAGACCGAGATCAACTACGCGGTGAACACCGCCTACGGCGGCAGCACCGGGGTCCAGACCGGCTCCTCGTCCAAGCTGTTCACCCTCATCACCGCGCTGAAGCAGGGCATACCGTTCGGCTTCCAGCTGACCGTCCCCGGCAGCACCACCGTCACCGGTTACACCAACTGCGCGGGCGACCCGACCGGGACAACCACGTCAGGCGGCTTGGGATTCGACGTAACCAACTCGGAAGGATCGGGAAAGACAACAGACTCGCTCTACACCGGGACGACGAACTCAATCAACGTGTTCTACGCCGAGCTGGAGCAGAAGGTCGGCCTGTGCAACGTCGTCCACACCGCCGTCGACCTGGGCATGACCAGGGCCGACGGCACGTCGCTGCTCAGCTGGGACGGTAAGGTGCCGCCCGCCGACGATTTCCCGTCCTTCACCCTGGGCTCGGTGAACGTCTCGCCGCTGTCCATGGCGGCCGCGTACGCCACCGTGGCGGCCCGCGGCATCCACTGCTCGCCGGTCGTCATGACCAAGGTCGTCGCGGGCAGCGGCCATCACCCTGGCGGTGCCCTCGGCGAACTGCCACCGGGTGCTGACCACCGACGTCGCCGACGCGGTGAACTACATCCTGCAGGGCGTGCTGACCACCGGCACCGCCCAGGGCATCGGCGGCCTACCCGGCCGCGAGGCAGCCGGTAAGACCGGTACCTCCAACGTGGCCAACAACAACGGCACCCCGTACGCCGCCTTCGCCGGCTACACGCCGAGCCTGGTGGGTTACGTCTCGGTGTTCAACCCCATCTCCCCCACCGGCGACACCATGGGCGGTCAGAACGCCTGTTATCGGCTGGAAAGCGGCTTCCTGTCCTGCCCGGGTGAGATGTTCGGGGCGAATGCGCCCGGATCCACCTGGCACATGTCCTTCGACCACGCCGATCTCGGCCCGGTCACTTACTTCGTGCCGGTCTCGCCCGGCAGCCCGTTCCTCAGCATGGGTGACGGCACGGTCGTGATCCAGCCGCCCACACCCAAGAAGGGCAAGGGCGGCGGGGGTCCGAACCCGAGCCCGAGCCCGACCCCCACCCACTGACCCGTGCCGCGCCCATGGCCGACCTCAGCCTCGCCGTCAGCTGGCGGCGAGGCGGCGGCGGACCTCAGCGGCGACACGTGCCCCGTCGGCCCGGCCCGCTACCCTGGGCGTCAGCGTCTTCATGACCTGACCCATACCCGCCATGCCGCTCGCTCCGGTGTCGGCGATCGCCGACGTGACCAGAGCGGACAGTTCCTCGTCGGTCAGCTGGGCCGGCAGATAACCGGCCAGCACCTCTCCCTCGGCCCGCTCGGCCGCGGCCTGCTCGGCCCGCCCGGCGGCACCGAACGCCTCGGCGGCTTCCCTGCGCTTCCTGGCTTCCCTGGTGAGTATCTTCATGACCTCCTCGTCGCTGAGGACACGAGCCGAGGCCCCGGCCACCTCCTCGTTCGTAATAGAGCTCAGCGCCATCCGCAGGGTTCGCATCCGCACCTGGTCCCGCGCCCGCATCGCGTCGTTCAGGTCCGCTCGCAACCGCTCTTTGAGTTCAGCCACGGGACCCATCCTAGGAAGCGGGCGCCGGGCGCGAGCGGGCGGCAGCACACCTGGGGCCGTGGCACCATGTATGGGTGCGATTGCGAACCCTCATTCCAGCTACCGCTGCCCTAGGCGCCGCTGCGGTCGGCTACGCCACCGTGGTCGAGCGCAACTGGTTCGCCTTGCGCCGGTTCGAGATTCCCGTCTTGCCGCCAGGCTCTGAGCCGCTGCGTGTGCTGCATATCTCGGACGCGCACCTGACTCCCGGCCGCACCCGGCTGATGTCCTGGATCCGTGGTCTGGACGATCTCGATCCGCACCTGGTCGTCAACACCGGGGACAGCATCGCCCACCCCGAGGCGGTCCGGTGTTTTCTCGACTCCCTCGGACCGCTGCTCGACCGGCCCGGCGTCTTCGTTTTCGGGTCCAACGACCTGCACGCGCCCAGCCTGAGGAATCCGCTGCTGTACCTGCAGTCAGAAGGCAGCCGCAGGCGGTCGGGCCAACACGCCGCCCTGCCGTGGGAAAAGCTCCGCGACGGCATGCTCGCGGCCGGCTGGCTGGACCTGAATAACCAGCGCGGGCGGCTGACCGTCGGCGGACTCGACATCGCGTTCGGCGGCGTGCACGACGCGCACATCTACCGGGATCGCTACGAGGAAGTGGCGGGCCCGGCCGATCCGGCGGCGGCGCTCCGGGTGGCGGTCATGCACGCGCCGGAACCACGGATACTCGACCGGTTCGCCGCCGACGGCTACGAGCTCTTGCTGGCCGGCCACACCCATGGTGGCCAGCTGTGCCTGCCGTTGTACGGGACCCTGGTGACCAACTGCGGGCTTGACCGCGAGCGCGCCCGCGGGCTGCACCGGCATCCCGCGGACGGCGACGCCTGGCTGCATGTCTCGGCGGGCCTAGGCACGTCGCCGTGCGCTCCGGCCAGGTTCGCGTGCCGCCCGGAGGCAAGCCTGCTCACCCTGGTCCCGCGGGATTCCGGCTGATCGCTCGGAGCTTCATCCCGTTCCTCCGGCCGCTGCCGGCAGCCGGTCCCGAGCGGGTCTTTCTTTCCGCTAGACTATCCAAGTCTCGCGTGGCGCCGCCAAGGTTCCGCGCGGGCGGGGTGTGGCGCAGCTTGGCAGCGCGCTTCGTTCGGGACGAAGAGGCCGGGAGTTCAAATCTCCCCACCCCGACCAGGTCATTGGCCCATATCGCCGCACTGCCGTCGGACGCCTATCGAGTGAAGGCGGCGTGTAGCTCGTAGTACGTGAGGTCAGGTACAACTCCAGACGGGAGATTCGGCTCCAGGTTCTCGTGGAAGAACCTCTGGCTGTCCGCCTCCGACTCCCAGGCATCGGTCCACGTCCTTGATGGGTGAATACGGTGACGCCCGGAATCCGGCCAAAAATGACGAGCACGGTTCCGATATTAGGCGGCGGCACTGACATTCCGAGTGGTGTCACCGGCCTGGCCCTCGCGCCGTTTCCCGGGCCGAGTACCATCCGGCTGTGGCCGAACCATGGGACCCCGCAGCCGCCGGCATCCTGGCCCTGCCCTCGGGTCGCCTTATCCGCGGTCGCAGCCTCAAGCGCCCGTTGCCTGACGGGGTCCTCCCCACGTTCGGCGTCTATCTGCTCGGCGCACCGCCACCTGCGGTCCGGTGGGAATCGCGGTGGCTCCGATGGCCCGATTTCCGCCTTCCTGCCGACCGGGACGAGGTCCTGCCCGCGCTGATGGAGGCATGGCGGCGCGCCCCCGCTGAGCGGGTTGAGATCGCCTGCACGGGCGGCCACGGGCGCACCGGCACCGCCCTGGCCTGCCTGGCCGTCATCGACGGCGTACCCCGCGCGTCGGCCGTGGCGTTCGTGCGCGCACATTACGATCGGCGCGCGGTCGAGACGTTCCGCCAGCGCCGTTATGTCGCCCGATGGCCCGGCCCCCCTTCGGGCCACACCGGCGCCCATAGCCAGTGTCCCGTGCACCATTTAGATGACCAGCCGGTCCCGGATCGTTTTAGCGCTTTTGCTAGCCGGCCGTGATCTGCTTCCTGGTGCTACTGGCGCCACCGGGGAGGCCGTTACGCAGGTTTGGCGCGGGAATAGACACCGGCCCGGTGCGGATGGGGCCGGGCGAAGAATTGCTCAGGCGCAGCGCCAGCGCCGGACACATATGCACCGCCTGCTCTGCGTCCTTCTCCAGCCAGCTGGGCACCGGGATGTTGAGGATAACCGGATAACCCTGGGAGTCCACGTGGATGAGCTCGGGCACGAGGTGCCCGCACAGCCCGTGCCCGTGGCAACGGGTCCAGTCCACCACAAGTCGTTGCTGTTCTTCCTGCTCGGGGCCGCTCGGCAGGGGCAAGATACCGCGGACGGGCCGACCGCATGAGGAGTGGAAGACATGCGCCGCAAGATCCTCGGTGAATACGTCAAGCGCGGAAAGCACGAACCTGGTCACGCCGTCAGGGTGGGAGCAGGCGCCGCGGCCGGCCACCGCCGCGGCGGACCGCCTGGCCACGTCGAGCGCTTCGATGCCACCGGAACCATCGATCAGCGCCGCCAGGGCACGCGCGATGGAGGGCAGCCCGAGCTTGCAGGGACCACACTGGCCCGCCGACTCCCCGGCCAGGTAGCTCGCGATTCGCGACACCTCACCCAGCGGGCAGGTGCCGTCGCCGAGGGGGAGCACGATGCCTGATCCGAGCGTGCCGCCCACAGCGGCGAGGCCTTCGCGGGAAACCGGCACCGCGTACGCGGTAGCTGCGGGTAGCCACATGCCGTGATAGCCGCCGACGAGGACCCCATCGCCCGCTGGGGCCTGGCAGATGTCCAGGACGGCGGCGAGCGGGACACCCGTCGGGGCCTCGATCACCGCCGGGTGCGCCGCGGATCCGCCGACGCTCAGCAGGATCGTACCGGGCTCTTCCGGCGTACCGACGGCGGCGAAGCGCTCAGGACCGAGCAAAGCGAGCACGGCCAACTGGGCGAACGTAGACGCGTTGGACAGCAGCGTGGGCAGGTCATCCACGCCGAGGTCGCTGGCCAGGACCTTGCGGCCCGGGGGGACCGGCCGTTTGCCGTTGATGCCGCGGACAAGCGCCCCTGATTCTCCTGAGATAAACCGATCCGGCAGCCGGGCTATCCTGGCCATTTTGCGCAGACCGGGCTCGGCCGCGATAGCTGCTTCGATCGACCGGTTCGCGAGTTCGTTACCCGCGACGCCGACCACGATCTCCTCCGCGCCGATCGCCTCAGCCACCAGCGCGGCTCCGCTGAGGATAAGGTACGGCGACCGGATCATGAGCATTTTGTCCTTGATGCTGCCCGGCTCGCCCTCGGTGGCGTTGACGACCACGATCGTCGGGCAGTCCCTCGCCTCAGCGGCCTGGATCACGGCGTTGAGCTTGCGCGCGAAGGGAAACGCGGCGCCACCTTGGCCGCGCAGGTCGACCTGCTCAGCCATCACCATCAGCTCTTCGGCCGAGAGCCGGGGCAGCGGACCGAAAATATCACGGTGAGCTTCCAGGTCAAGCCTTGGCATCCGGTCCAGGCCCGCCGTCAGCCTGGCCGCCCCGATCCTCATGATCGCGGGCGCGTCAAGGTCTCTTATCGGGCTCATCGCCACTCGTCGCCCTCCTGAGGGCCAGGGATATCGCGATACCGCGGGTCAGCGAAATCCGTTCTGCGTGGCATGCGATCAGCCTCTCCGGGCATCCGGCCGTCGCGCGATCCGAGCATCGGATCGGCGGATGGCGGGGATGACCCGATGCGAGGCGGGGCCCCTGGGCCAGATGGTGGCATCGGAGCAGGACCAGGACGCGACGTCGCGCCGGGGCCCGGACGTGAAGCCTGGCCCGGTTCGGTCCGCGGCATCGGACCGGTATCAGGACGTGCGCCTAGGCTGCCCCCGGGAGCGGGACCAGGCCTCATACCCGGACGCGGCCCCGTCCCGCGAGCAGCTCGCGGCAGCGGCCCAGTACCGGGACGCGGTGCCGGACCCGCGCCGGCCCGCGGCATCGGACCAGTATCGGGACGGGACAAGGAGCCGGCGCCAGGGCGCGGCATCGGACCAGTATCGGGACGCGGCATCGGACCGGTGCCGACCCGCGGCATAGGACCGGTTTCAGGACGCGGCATCGGCCCTGTCCAGCCCCGCGATGTCTGCCCCGAGCCCATCTGCGGCATCGGACCCGTGCCGACCCGCGGCATCGAACCCGTGTCAGCCCGCGGCATCGGACCGGTGCCGACCCGCGGCATCGAACCCGTATCAGCCCGCGGCATCGGACCCGTGCCGACCCGCGGCATCGGCCCGGAGTTCCGGTTGTTCTGGCGCTGGTCTTCCTGGTAGCGCGGAGCCGCCTGAGCTGATCCCGGTCGCGGGGGCTCGATGGCGCGGCTATGACGCGGACGGTCCCGTCCGGCCGGTTCCTCGCGGCTGGACTGATCGCCTGGGTACCCGGCGCCGAGTTGCTGCCGTTGGCTTGGCTGGCCGTACGGGTAGGAGGAAAGTTCGTCCTGGGACAGGTTTCCCCTGGGCGCTCCGACAAACCGGGGCGGTCCGTCATACTCGGGCTCGTACAGTGGCTGCCGGGTCGCTGGACCCCGGCCGGTCATGGCGGCGGGGCGCCCCGGAGCGGACATGGGCGGATCGGCGACCGCATAGGGATGGCCGCCGCGGCCGGCCGCCGCGTCGTCACCGTACGGCGGTGCCCCCAGCGGCCTGAATCCCAGCTCACGGTAGGCCTCTGCCTGGCCGTAGGTCTGGAGGGAAGGGTCAGCCGGATAGGTCCCTGACGGGCCGGCGTAGGCCGGGTGGCCGGGCCCCGAGGGCCGAAGCTGGGCCAGGGCCCAGGGCAGGGAACGGACCAGAAGGGAACGGATCGGAAGGGGAAGACCACGCCGGGGCCGCACTGACGCCGCCCGCGGGCAGCATCTGGATCGTCCCGCCGAGCTGAGCCTGGGCCATGCTCAACGCCGCCGCGTGCAGCGGCGATGAGCCCGGCGGCCGGGTACGATCACGATCCTGGCCTGGGGCCGAGCTCAGGCTCTCTTTTGGCCGCATCGAGATGGCCAGGAACCGGACCGCCAGGCCGAGGGCCGTTACCGCGATCGCGAACCCGTAGCTCCAGTCCACGTAGGGCTTAGCGTCCCGGCCCCCGAGCAGCCCGTGCAGGACCCCGAACACGAACGCCGCGTAGGCGGAATAGTGAATGGCCCGCCAGCGCCAGGCCTTGCCGTGCGCGGTGAACCGTTTTCGCACGATGCTCGTTACCACAATCAGCAGGATGAGATCTGACGCGATGGTGCCCAGTCCGATGTAGAACGTCCGGAATGGCGACAGGAAGGGGATGAACGCGTCGATGACGTGCACCCGCTGGGCCAAGATCTCGGTGACGATGTGGATGACGAGGAAGGCCAGCGCGCCGAACGAGACAGCCCGGTGCACGGCCTGGGCCATGACCCTGTGTCCGGGCGTCATCACGGTCCGGTCGGTGGCCACCAAGCCGACCATGACCGACCCGGTCAGGCCGATGAGGGCGAACACGCCTGCGTAGAACAGCATAAAGTGCTGCGTGGCGGCGTCGATGTCATGCCCGGCCGTGGTCATGACCAGCACGAAGAGGATCACCACCGTGGCGGCGGTCACGGTGGCGACGATCTTCCGCCCGTGGTCAGCGGTCGCCACGTGCCCTGAGTGCATGCCCTGACGGCCGCGGGAGCGGCTGCTCGTCGCTGGCATGCTTAACCTCCTCAGGATCGGATTGACGCGAGAAGAACAATGACGACGCCGGGCCCGTCGGCTGTTATCTCTGGCCCCTAGCTGATGGACTAGTGACTATATCAGCGCCAATAACGCCTAGGCGGCGAAAAGGTGTATGAACGATTTCGGTGCCAGTAAGGCACGCCGACCTGGGTTTTTGACGATTCGACAGGAACCCGCCAATCGCCGGCCTGACGAGCCGGCTCTGGTCGGTACGACGGAGCAGACCCGGCTGGGGGCTGGGGTCCACGATGACCCGTACCGGGCGAACGCCTCGCAGCCTGGGCATCCGCAGACCAGCAGGAGTACTGCGATATCCCAGCACATGCCTCCTTCGCGGTAGCCTGCTCCACTACCTGTTATACAGGCCTTTACCGTGGCAGATCTGCCGAACTGGCAAGGCGGCTTCTTACGGAACTCTTCCGTCCGCACCGGTCGGCCGGCCCCTAAGCGAGCACGTCCATAGGCCGGTATTCGACCGTCACAGGCAGATGATCGGAGGCGCTCCGCGCTTGCGGGGTATCGAGCACGCCATGCCCGCACACCGCGTCCGCGCACGAGCCGGTCACCCGGATCCCGTCGATCCGCCGCCGCACTCCATGCGCGCCATAGACGTCGTCCGGGTGGTGACCGGTCGTCGGGTGCCAGTCGGCGCCAATCAGCGCGGCGACATCGTGCAGGCCGCCGGCCCACAGCACGTCCCCTGGCTGCCGGTCGGCCCAGTGCCTGCGCCGCCCTTGCTGGTCGTAGTCCCACCGGCACTGGTAGATGAGGTCGGCGAACCAGGCCACGGCGGCGTACGGGTCGGCCGGCTCGTAGAGGTCCCAGCTTTCGCCGGACCAGACCCTGTCCGCGCATTCGGTGTTCCAGTCGGCGCCGATCAGCGCGGGCGGTTCGCCTTCTGGCCGGGTGATCGCGGCCACCAGGCGCTCGTTCTGGTCGGCCCGGAGCACCCGGCCGAAGGGGGTGGCGTGGAAGGCTCCGTGCCGGACCGGAGTGCCGCCCACGTCGAGGGTGACCACGGCCAGCCCGTGCCAGAAGTAGCGGGCTCCGCGGCAGCGCAGTGAGCCACGAAGCGGCTCGATGCCGTCCCGCCACATCAGTCCCACGTGGTAACCGTGACCGCCGACCGCGAGGGCGGCTTCGTCTCCCGCCTCGGCCCCGGGCACCTCGCAGTGCAGGCCCGCATCGTCCGCGAGCTGGCGCAGCCGCCGGGCGGCCGTCGGCCCGTCCGGCGCGAGGATCTCCTGAACGGCGAGCACGTCGGTATCCAGGGAACGGATCACGCCGACGATCGTGTCGTAATGCTCGCGGGCCGCGGGCGAATCGTCGGCAAACAGGTTCAGCAGGTTGTAGGTCGTAAACAGGACCGAACCCGGCGATGTCCGCTGCACGTGTACCTCCCGCGACCCGCCCAGCTCACCGGTTAGGAGCGCGAACCGATTTCGGCCGCCAGCAGTTCCGCGATCTGCGCGGTATTCAGCGCCGCGCCCTTGCGCAGGTTGTCCCCGCAGACGAAGAGCTCGATTGTCCGAGGATCGTCGAGTGACTGGCGCACCCGGCCGACCCAGGACGGATCGGTGCCGACCGCGTCGACCGGGGTGGGAAACTCACCTGCGGCGGGATCGTCGGCCACGACCACGCCCGGCGCCGCGCGCAGCACGGCCCAGGCCTGCTCGCGCCCGACCGGCTGGGAGAACGTGGCGTGCACGGCGACCGAGTGGGTGGTGACGACGGGCACTCGGACGCAGGTGGCGGAAACGCGCAGCGACGGCAGGCCCAGGATCTTGCGCGACTCGTTGCGTATCTTCAGTTCTTCTGACGACCATCCGTCCGCCTTGAGCGAGCCTGCCCACGGCACCACGTTCATGGCCAGCGGCGCGGGGAAGGGCCCGGGATCGCCAACGGCCGCGCGCACATCACCTGGGCGCTGGCCGAGCGTGCGGGTCCCGGCCACCTTGTCCAGCTGCGCGTACAGGGCGTCGATGCCGGCCTGGCCGGCGCCTGAGGCGGCCTGGTAGGAGGCCACCACCATTTCCTGAAGGCCGAACGCCCGATGCAGGGCACCCATGGCCACGATCATCGACAGGGTGGTGCAGTTGGCGTTCGCGATGATCCCCTTGGGCCGGTTCGCGAGCTGTTCCGGGTTGATTTCCGGTACCACGAGCGGTACGTCCGGATCCATCCGGAACGCGCCCGAGTTGTCGACGGCAACCGCACCGCAGCGGGCCGCGGCCGGGGCCCAAACCGCCGAGACCTCGTCAGGCACGTCGAACATCGCCACGTCGATGCCGTCGAACGCGTCCTCGCTCAGCGCGACCACCTCGGTCTCGCGACCCCTGACCAGCAGCCGCCGCCCGGCCGACCGCGGCGAGGCGATGAGCCTGATCTCGCCCCAGACGTCCGCCCGGGTGGAAAGCAGATCGAGCATCACCGTGCCGACCGCGCCGGTGGCGCCGACGACCGCCAGCGACGGACCGTTACCCGCAGAACTCCCAGGAGCCCGGCTCAC
Source organism: uncultured Actinomycetes bacterium (assembly GCA_963730825.1). GTDB lineage: Bacteria > Actinomycetota > Actinomycetes > Streptosporangiales > Streptosporangiaceae > Palsa-504. The sequence goes on along the minus strand of CAVSTQ010000030.1, from coordinate 7,768 downwards.
CGGCCGGTCCCCCCGTACACGACGGCCTCGACCTGGTCGGAGTCGAGCTCGAAAGCCTTGTGTGTCGCGGTCACCGCCAGGTCCACGTCGTCCTGGTCGACCACGACCGAGATCCTGATCTCCGACGTCGAGATCATCTCGATGTTTACTCCGGCGGCGGCGAGCGCGCTGAAGAACCGGGCCGTTACCCCGGGATGAGACCGCATGCCGGCCCCGATCAGCGACACCTTGCCGATCCGGTCGTTGTACAGCAGGGATTCGAAACCCATCGTGTCCTTGAGCCGCTGCAGGGTGCTCATCGCGCTCTGGCCGTCGTCCCGGGGCAGCGTGAACGAGATGTCGGTCCGTCCGGTCGCGACCGCCGAGACGTTCTGCACGATCATGTCGATGTTGATGCCAGCCTCGGCGATGGCCTGGAAGATGTTGGCCGCCTCGCCTACCCGGTCGGGTACCCCGACCACGGTGATCTTCGCTTCGCTCCGGTCGTGCGCGACCCCGGAAATAATGGCCTGTTCCATCGGTGTTGCCTCCGACTTGTCAATGGCGTGCCCGCTCACCCAGGTCCCGTTCCGGCTGGTGAAGGACGACCGCACGTGGATCGGCACCTCGTAACGGCGCGCGTATTCCACGCACCGCAGCATCAGCACCTTCGCGCCGCAGGCAGCCATCTCCAGCATTTCCTCATAGCTGATCTGCGGGATCCGCTTCGCGGTCCGCACGATGCGCGGGTCGGCCGTGAAGATGCCGTCGACGTCCGTGTAGATCTCGCAGGCATCGGCGTTCAGCGCGGCCGCGAGGGCGACCGCGGTGGTGTCCGACGCGCCGCGGCCCATGGTGGTGACGTCCTTGGTGGTCTGGGAGACGCCCTGGAAGCCGGCCACGATGGGGATGGCCCCGTCGGCTAGGGCATCTGAGATCCGCCCGGGCTTGATGTCGATGATCCTGGCCCGGCCGTGCGCGGCGTCGGTGATCACGCCCGCCTGGGATCCGGTGAACGATCGCGCCTCTAGGCCCAGGGTGGCGATGGCCATCGCCAGCAGCGCCATCGAGATCCGCTCGCCCGCGGTCAGCAGCATGTCGAGCTCACGCGCGGGTGGCAGCGGGCTTACCTGACCGGCCAGATCCATCAGCTCATCGGTCGAGTCGCCCATCGCGGACACGACCACCACGACCTGGTCGCCGGCCTTGCGGCTGGCCACGATCCGTTGCGCGACCCGCTTGATGCCATCCGCGTCAGCGACCGACGAACCACCATATTTCTGCACCACGAGCGCCACGGCCGCGCCGCCTCCCGGACCTAGACAGACCCCTGAGTCTATCCACCCCCAATAACCCGCCGAATTCTTCCCCGGAGCAGTCCCCCCGCCCCACCCCCACCCAGAATCCCTAACCCCACCCGCACAGAATCCCTAACCCCACCCGCACAGAATCCCTACCGTACCCCACCCGCACAGAATCCCTAACCCCACCCGCACAGACCCCGGACCCCCAAAGGGGGGTCCCCAGGGGGCACGGGGGGCGGAGCCCCCCGTACTCGGGGGGTCTGGGGGGCAGCGCCCCCGAGGATAAAGAGCTATAAAAGATCGAGGCTGGCGTGGGCGACGACGGCGTGCAGCGCGCGCAGGGCGGCGCCCCCGTGGGTGCCCCAGTGGTTGAAGTAGGAGTACTGCCACCACCACAGCGCCTCAAGAGAACGGCCGGCCTGGTAATGCTTGAGGCCGTGGATCAGGTCGGCGGTCACCGCCGCGATGTCGTCGGAGATCCGGAACGGCAGGCAGGACGTGTCCGCGTACGGGTCGAACACCTCGGCGTATTCGTCGACCGCGACCAGTCGCGCGGCCAGGCCAGTGCGTATCGCGTCAAGATCCGGGTCGGCACTCACTTCGGGCTCCCAGTTACCCGGCAGGATCACGTCCCGGCTGGCGCCGAGCTGTGCCCCCGCGAGGAGGATCTGCGACACCTCAAGGAGCAACATCGGCACGGTCTCGTCGCCGCCGCCGCTCGCGAGCGCCTCGACCCCGTCGATAAAGTTCTTGACGTTCACCGCGATCTGATCCGCAATCGGCCGCCATTCGCCCCCCTGAGCTGGCGGTTCAGACATCAAGCAGTCTCCGTCCCTCGAACGCGCGGCCCAGCGTCACCTCATCGGCATACTCCAGGTCGCCCCCCACGGGCAAACCACTCGCAGGCCTGGTCACCCGCAACCCCATCGGCTTGATCAGCCTAGCGAGGTAAGCGGCGGTCGCCTCGCCCTCGAGGTTGGGATCGGTGGCGAGGATGAGTTCCGTCACCGTTCCGTCCGCCAGCCGTGTCATCAGCTCCCTGATCCGCAGCTCCTCGGGGCCGACCCCGTCGATAGGACTTATCGCGCCCCCGAGCACGTGGTACCGGCCACGGAATTCACGGATCTTCTCCACCGCCGCGACGTCCTTCGGCTCCTCCACAACACAGATGACCGTCGGGTCGCGCCGCTGATCGAGGCAGATCCGGCATTCCTCAGCTTCCGCCACGTTCCCGCAGGTACGGCAGAACTGCACCCGCTCGGTGACCTCGATCAGCGCGTCGGCCAGCCGCTTGACGTCAGCGGAGTCGACGGCCAGCAGGTGAAAAGCGATCCGCTGGGCCCCCTTGGGCCCGACCCCGGGCAGCCGCCCGAGCTCGTCGATGAGGTTCTGGATCACCCCTTCGTACACGTCAGGTCCTAGGTCTTCTCGTCATCGCCGTCAGCTGGCTCGTGCCCGCCCGCGCCGAGACCGAGGCCGGACAGGTCGAGTCCGCTGGGCAGGTCGAGTCCGCCGGGCATGCCCGGCATACCCGGCATACCCGGCAGGCCGCCGCCCTGCATGGCCGCGGCGAACGGCCCCATCTGCTGCTGCTGAAGATCCTCGGCGGACCGGTAGGCGTCACGGACGGCCGCGAGCACGAGGTCGGCGATCGTCCGCGCGGTCTCCTCGGCGTCGTCCGGGTCCACCGCGGCCGGTTCGATGGTGAGGTCCATCAGCTCGCCCTGGCCGTTCACGGTGGCCTTGACCAGGCCGCCACCCGACGTGCCGGTTACTTCGGCGTCGGCCAGCGCCTGCTGGGCGTTCATGAGTTGTTCCTGCATCTGCTGCGCAGCGGCGAATAGCTGCTGCATGTCCATCTGGGGTTCCACATCGCCCTCCTAGGAAGAGCCTACGACCAGCCTGACCCCGATAGACCGCGGCCAAGCCGCCACGAAGCCGACCGGCGTTCCGGTCAGCTCTCGATCTCGCCGATTACCTGGCCACCCAGCTCTCGCTGGATCAAATCCATTCCGGTAAGTTCCGGCTCGGCCGCCGGCGCGCGGTACGAGGACGGCTCGGCCGGCGTCATCTCGTCGGTATCCGGCGGCATCTCATCCGGGGGTTCGTCGTCGTACCCCGCGGTGACCGGCGGAGCAGCCACGGTCGGCCCGCGGCCCCGGCCCGAGCTAACCGGTCCCGGCCCGGCTCCGGGAAAATCCGAGGCCAGATCGGCTTGGCCCGCGGACGGATCCCCGCCGACCACCCCCTTGACCATCACGTTCAGGCCGAAGCGGGAGCTTAGCACCCGTTTGAGGTCAGCGTCACACCCGCTGGTGCTAAAGCCCTTCAGGTCTCCGTCCCTGACGAACCGCACGGTCAGGATGCCGTCTTCGAGGGAAAGCACGCTCGCGTTGCTGAGCAGGATCCACGCCACCCGTCGTTCCCGCTTGACCGCATCCAGGATCGCGGCCCAGTTCTCCCGCAGCGTGTCCGCGGTGGACGGCGCGGCCGGAACCGGGGCGGCCGGAACCGGGGCGGCCGGAACCGGGGCGGCGGGTACAGCGGCCGCTGGCGCCGCGGAAGCCGCTGGCGCGGTCTGATCCGGCCGGGCGGCTGGCTCCGGGGCACGCGGCTGACGGGGCGGAGTAACCACGGACCGTTCGGCGTCATGGTTGTGACCGGGTTGCGGGCTGCGGGGCGGCCCGGCCCGCTCGAGCCGCTCCAGACGGGCCAGCAGTGATTTCTCGTCGGCGGCGGCGGCCGGCAGCAGGACCTGCGCGCACATCAGCTCGAGCAGCAGCCGGGGCGAGGTGGCGCCGCGCATCTGGTCCAGACCGGTGCTGATGATCTCCGCCGCCCGGGTCAGCCCGGCCTGGCCGAACCTTTCCGCCTGCGCGGCCATCCGCTCGGCCCGGTCCGGCGCGAGGTCAAGCAGGCCGATCTGGGCCGCGTCGGGCACCGCGGCCAGCACGATCAGGTCGCGGAACCGGTCCAGCATGTCGGCCGCGAACCGGCGCGGCTCGTGTCCCCCCTCGATCACCCGGTTCACCACGCGGAACACCGCCGCGCCATCGTAGGAGGCGAACCCGTCCGCGATCTCATCGAGCAGGCTAGCGTCGGTAAAGCCGAGCAGGGCCACCGCGCGCTCGTAGCGCAGCCCCGACTCATCACTCCCGGCCAGCAACTGGTCCAAGATGGACAGCGAGTCCCGGACCGAGCCCGCTCCGGCCCGCACCACCAGCGGCAGCACCGTGTCCTGCACCGCCACGCCTTCCGCCCGCAAGATGCCCTGCATCAGCTCCCGCAGCACGGACGGCGGCACCAGGCGGAACGGGTAGTGGTGCGTGCGCGAACGGATGGTCGGGATGACCTTCTCGGGTTCGGTGGTGGCGAAGATGAACTTCAGGTGCGGCGGCGGCTCTTCGACCAGCTTCAGCAGCGCGTTGAAGCCCTGCTGGGTGACCATGTGCGCCTCGTCGATGATGTAAATCTTGAAGCGCCCGGACACCGGCGTGTAGAACGCCCGCTCCCGCAGTTCCCTGGCGTCGTCGACGCCGCCGTGTGAGGCCGCGTCGATCTCGATCACGTCGATGCTGCCCGGCCCGGACGGCGCGAGCGCAACGCAGGAATCGCAGACCCCGCAGGGCTCGGGGGTCGGGCCCATGACGCAGTTCAGCGAGCGGGCGAGAATCCGCGCGCTGGACGTCTTGCCGCACCCGCGCGGCCCGCTGAACAGGTACGCGTGGTTGATCCGCCCGGTGCGGAGCGCCTGGGCGAGCGGGCCGGTGACGTGCTCCTGTCCCTTGACCTCGGCGAACGTCGCTGGTCGGTACTTGCGGTACAGCGCAAGTCCGGACTGGGCCAGGCTCGCCGGGGTGGGTCCCTCGCCTTCCGACGCGGCTGCTGCCATCAGCTCATCCTCACCGGTGAATAGGGGACCCCCCGCACACCCGTCAGAGCCCGCGTACCCTTGCTGCCTTCCGGCCCTGGGGGGGTTGGCGGGATAGCGCCGTGCGGGGGGTCGGGAGCCAGTCTAGCCAGCCGCGGGACCTGATGCTGCGTTTGCCGCTGTCCGAGCGAATCACGCGGCCCCGGTGACCCCATCCGGACGTGCGCCACCAGCTTGGCTGCGGATTCGGGTAAGCTCTGCGGCGGAGGATTCGCCTAGTGGCCTAGGGCGCACGCTTGGAAAGCGTGTTGGGGGCAACCCCTCAAGAGTTCGAATCTCTTATCCTCCGCCGGCCCGGCCAGAACGAGCGTGAGGTGACTCCGGCCGCGGACAGCTCGGCGGACGTCCGCGGCCCGGTATCGGTCCCCTCTGCCCCCTGGTCCAGCGATCCGATGTCGGCGTACTCCGGCATGTCGTAGGCCTCGAGCGCCGGAGCCAGGCGTTCGCTCAGGCTTGAGTCGGCGCGGATTTCCTCCTCGTTGGGCGACATGGCGATGATAAGCGCCAGCAGGAAGGTGAGCACACTGGCCCCGAGCAGCAGCGGGAACAGGAAGCTGCCCGCGGGACTCCCGGTGAGGGTCATCCCGCCGCGGCCCGCGTACACGCGCATCGCGGCCATCCCGGTGTAATGCATGCCGGTCACGGCGACACCCATCACCAGCGATACGGCGAGGCTGGACCAGACGCCGCCGACGTGCAGCCCGGCTATCAGCGCCGCCGTACCCGCCACGATCGCGATGAGGACGGATACTCCGACCAGGCCCAGGTTGTACCGGACGGTCCCTTGCATGCTCATCGCGGACATCCCGACGTAGTGCATGGTCGAGACGCCGATACCGATGATCACGCCGCCGGCCAGCACCGGCAGCACGCCGCTGCCGCCGTAACCGACGATGAACAGGCCGATAGCGACAACGACGACGGCCACCAGCAGGCTGGCCAGGGTGACCGGCACGCTGTATGCGATCTGCTGCCCGGGGATGGCGAAGCCGAGCATGGCGATGAAATGCATGGTCCAGATGCCGGTAGCTCCGATGGCCAGGGACGCGAGCAGCAGCCAGATGGCGCGGGTCCGGCCGGCGTAGGCGCGGGCTCGGGTGATGCATCGCAGGCCGAGGAACGAGCCCAGGCAGGACATTAAGTAGCCGAGGCCAGGATTCAGCAGGCCGTTCGAGAAGTTATGGACTGGCACCTGCGCCACTTTTTTCCCCCTACGAGTGCCTTCATACCTGTATCTCCGTATGTGGACGTGTGTCCGTCCAAGGCAAATACTGAAAGTAGCAGATTGATCACGCATATGCATGGAGACAGCGGAATGAAGGTGCCCTGCGAGCCGCGCACCGAGCCCGGCGGTCGCGTCCGTGCGGTCAGCGACCGGGCTCGAGCAGAACCTTGACGGCCCCCGTGCGCCGCGCATCCTTGACCGTCAGCACCGCCTCGTCCCAGCGCTGGAGGGGAAAGCGGTGGGTAATGACGGGCGTCAGGTCCAGCCCGTGTGCCACGAAGTCGAAATAGTGCTCCATGGCGTGCTTGGCGACGCGGCCCACTTCTTCGATGCCGAATCCGTTCGAGCCGATGACCCGCAGCTCCTTGAAGTACAGCGGGGTCCACTCGAAGCGCTTCGGCGGCTCGACGCCGGAGATGACGAGTGTGCCGCCGGTGCCGAGCAGCCGGAGCGAGGTCTCGACCGTCTCGACCGAGCCGATGGTGTCGTAAACCACGGCCGGACCGTCCTGCAGCCAGTCGTGCTTGCTCCACGGCGTGAGCGGCGTGGTGCCGACCCGGCGCGCCACCTGCCCGACGAGCTCGTCGGGCGAACAGGAGAGGACCGCCTGAGCACCAAACCGGGTCGCGAGCGCGGCTCGGGCCCCAGGTCGCGTCACCGCCCACACCTCGGTAGCCGGATAAAGGTGGCGTAGCAGCGCGATCACCGCGAACGCGAGCGTGCCCGAGCCGTAGACCAGGGCCGCCCGGCCGTCGCCGGGCGGCGCGAGCAAGATGGAGCGCAGCGACACGCTGACCGGATCGGCCAGCACGGCTGCCTCGTCGGAGATGTCCGGCGGGATGACGAACAGCTGGGAGACGTGCGCGGCGAAGCGCTCCGCGTGCGCGCCCATGGCGGCGGCGCAGTTTCCGAGGTGGATCGAGACGGGCAGATCACCCGAGCGGAAGTTGCGGCACCACGGGTAGCGGCCCGCCTGGCAGGGCAGGCACGGCGGGTCGATACCACGAGGCTCGCACGAGAGCCACGGGTTGAGCACCACGCGTTCGCCGGTATCGGCCCGGCACCCGACCACCTCGTGGCCGAGCACGTGCGGAAAGGACACCAGCGCCGTGAGCGGGTTGTCGCGGGCGCCGTTCAGCAGGATCTGCTTGATGTCAGAGCCGCACAGACCCGAGAAGGTCGTCTGGACGCGCACCCAACCCCCGGCTGGCAGCGGCAGCTCCTCGACGTCCTCGACGCGGACTGGCGCGAAGCGGGAGACAAAGGCCCGCGGGTCAACCCGCCCGCCAAGGGCCGAGGCCGCCTCCCGGGCCAGGTTGTGACGGAACA
>CAVSTQ010000029.1:0-70584 GCA_963730825.1 uncultured Actinomycetes bacterium | reverse complement strand
CGGGGCCGCCGCCTGAGCCTCCCCGGGAGCAGGACATCCGGATGCGGCTGCGCGGCGGGCGGACGGGACTGCGCGCCGTGACCTGCCAGGACCTGACGCTGACCGGCCTCGTGGCGCCGTTCGACCTGGAGGTCTTCTACGGAGAACGGGTGGCGGTCCTCGGCCCGAACGGGTCAGGGAAGTCTCACTTCCTGCGGCTGCTGGCTGGTGAGGAGGTGGCGCACACCGGGGGCTGGAAGCTCGGCGCCCGGGTCGTGCCGGGGTATTTCGCCCAGACCCATGCCCACCCCGAGCTGGCCAGCCGGACCCTGGCCGAGGTGCTGTGGGCCGACTACGCCAAGGACCGCGGCGCGGCCATGAGCGTGCTGCGGCGGTACGAGCTCGAGCGGCAGGGCGATCAGCGCTTCGAGAAACTGTCCGGCGGGCAGCAGGCCCGGTTCCAGATCCTGCAGCTGGAACTGGCGGGGTCGACGTTGCTCCTGCTCGACGAGCCGACGGACAACCTCGACCTGGACTCGGCCGAGGCTCTCCAGGCCGGCCTGGAGGCGTACGCGGGCACCGTGCTCGCGGTGACCCACGACCGCTGGTTCGCCCAGTCCTTCGACCGGTACCTGTTCATCGGCCAGGACGGCAAGATGCGCGAGACGCTCGAGCCGGTCTGGCAGGAGCGCTTAGTTTGTCCGGCCGGCGGTAATCGATACGGGGCTGCCGGACATACCAGAGTGTGTGGTCACGACGAGCCGGACACAGCCGGGTGCCAGCCGGCCCTGAGCAGAACAGCGGCAGCGTGGATGCAGATCAGCGGTTCGACGCCCTGTACCAGACGCACTACGCCGCAGTCCTGCGTTACGCCTGCCGCCGGACGGACCTTGACTCCGCGCGCGATGTGGCCGCGGAGACGTTCCTCGTCGCCTGGCGGCGGCGGGCGGATGTCCCGGCTGATCCGGTCCAGGTACAACCATGGCTGTACGGGGTGGCCCGCCGTGTGCTGGCTAACTCAGACCGGTCACGCCGGAGATCGGAGCAGCTGGCGGCGCGGTTGACCCATGGCGGCACGAACGCTCACCAGACACCTGACCTGGCCGACGCCGTGGCGGAGCGAGCGCGCCTGCGGCAGGCCCTCCAGTCGCTCCCGGAACTCGACCAGGAAGTTCTGCGCCTGGTCGGCTGGGAAGAACTTGACCTGGCCGACGCCGCGCTCGCCATGGGCTGCTCGCGTTCGACGATGGCCGTCCGCCTGCACCGCGCCCGCCGCCGAATGATACGGGCCTTGCGCACGGTCGAACCAGAACGTCCCGCGGACGCTAGCCGCGGGCGGGTAACAACGAAGCAGGAGATGACATGAACCGCGCCGAGCAGGATGTGCTGCGGGTACGAGAGCTGATGGCGCCCGCCAATCCGGTGCCAGCCAGCGCCTTCAGCGGCGGCTGGAACGACGAGTTCGGCCCGGTGAGCTCCCGGCAGATCCGGCTGCAGGGGCCCGGGCCTGCCGATGGCGGCGTGGTTCTCGACGGTTCGGGGGCCGGGGAGTCCGGCCCGGTGGCGGGGGTCTGGGCGAGACGCTGGCTGGTGCCCGCGGCGACAGCGACGGCCGTTATCGCGATCGCGGTCGGGGCGGCCACGCTGAGCCCGCGGGCCGCCCGGCCAGGCCTTGCGCCGCGCGGCGAATCCGGGACCACGGCCGGGGGCCTCGGCGCGCGGGCCGGGGGCGCCGGCGCGGGCCGGCGACCTCAGGGTGCGGGCCGTCCTGGCCGTGGGCAGTCTCCCGTACGGGGTGGCCGTGGACCCGGCCACGGATAGGGTCTACGTGACGAACACCTTCGGACCGGAAGGTTCCGACGGCACGTACGGGACTGTCTCTGTGATCAGCGGCAAGACCAGGCAGGTGACGGGCGCCATCCGGGTACAGGCCGCCCCGCACGGGCTCGCCGTCGACCCGCGGACCGACAAGATCTTCGTCGTCAACACGCAGGCGAACGACGAGCAGGGCAATCCCGCGCACGGCTCCGTCTCGGTCATCAGCGGCCGGACCGGCCGGGTGATAGCCACAGTCCTGGTGGGCCGCACACCCGTCGCCGTCACGGCCGACCCGCAGACAGGCACCGCCTACGTCACCAACGACAACGGCAACACCGTGTCGGTCATCAGCGAGGCGACGGACACCGTGACGGCCACGATCCCGGTCGGCCAAGCCCCCCAGGCCATCGCGGCCAACCCGCAGACGGGCGATGTCTACGTGGCCAATGACGTCAGCAATACGGTCTCCGTGATCAGCGCCCGCACGAACAAGGTGACAGCCACCATCCGCGCCGGTAACGGGCCAAGCGCCGTCGCGGTCGACCCGGGCACGGACCGGATCTACGTCGCCAACGCCTTCAGCGGCTCGGTATCGGTGATCAACGGCGCCACCCGCCAGGTGATCTCGACCATCGCCGTAGGCCATCAGCCGCAGGGAGTCGCCGTCGATCCGCGCACCGGCACGGTCTACGTCGCCCAATTCCGCGGCAACTCGGTCTCGGTGATCGGCGCCGGGGCCGACCGGGTGACCGCGAAGATCACGGTAGGCCAGACCCCGCAGCAACTCGCCTTTGATACCGCCAGCGGCACCATCTACGTCGCCAACATGGGCGATGACACCGTTTCCGTGCTCGGTCCCTGATTCACCGGGCCAGCCTGCTGAGTAAATTATGATCACGGGCATGCCTGCGCCACCCCAGCGTGCGGACCACCTCATTGTCTGCGGTGACGGGCCGCTGGCCTACCGCATCACCGAAGAGCTGACCTCTCGGTACGGCGAGCAGGTGACCGTGATCCTGCCGTCCGGCCAGCGGAACCACGGCCCGCAGATCAGCGCCCTGCGCGGTGTCCGGGTGCTGGAACATCCCGAGCTGAGCAGCCGGGCGTTCACCGACGCCGACGTCGGTTCGGCCCGGGCGCTGGCCGTGCTGTGGCAGGACGACGTCGGCAACTTCCACGCCGGGCTGCGAGCGCAGGAGCTCAATCCCGGCCTCCGTCTGGTACTCGCCATCTTCAACCGGCGCCTCGGCGACCACATCCGCCTGTTCTTCCGCGGACTGCACGGTCTTGTCCGGGACGGCGATGTCGGCCCCCTCGTTCGTCGCCGCCGCGCTCGGCGAGCCCGCGCCCAGCCACGTCCGGGTCCAGCAGCGCACCCTTTATGTGGCCAGACAGGCCGAGGTGGCGCCCAGCCACGTGATGTGCGGCCTGGCCACGCTGACCGGCGACGAGGAGGAGCCCCGGCTCCTGCCACCCGGCACCGACGACGCTGACCTGGTGCTCGCCGTCGCGGACGGGACGCCGAGGAACCCGCTGACCCGCCGCCGTGACCCCGTGCGGGCCGTCGCCGGATTTGCCCGCAGGCTCGTCTGGCACAAGTTCGGCCTGGTCTTCACCGCGCTGCTCGCGGTGATCGCGGTCGGTTTCGGATTGCTCGCCGCGGCCAGCTACTCCCTCAGCAACGCCGCGTACCTCACGCTCATGGACCTGACCGGGTCGGCGCTCACCAATCCCGCCCTCGGCGGGAACGAGAAGGCGTCGCAGGTGCTGCTGACCCTGGACGGCATGGCCTTCATCCCGGTGGTGACCGCCATCGTGGTCGGCGCGCGGCTGACCGGCTCGGTGCGCCGCGCGCCGCGGCCTCCCGGCGGGCACGTCATCGTCGTCGGGCTCGGCAACGTCGGCGCCAGCGTGACCGGCCAGCTGCACGACCTGGGGTTCGACGTGGTGTGCGTGGACAACAAGCCAACCGCGACGGGGATCCCGCTGGCCCGGCAGCTGGGCGTGCCGGTGGTGATCGGAGACGCGTTCCGCGAGGAGACGATGCGCGCCGCCAGCCTCGATACCTGCCTGGCCCTGGTCTCGGTGACCAGCCAGGACATCGTGAACCTGGAAACCGCGCTCAACGCGCGGGCGCTCAGGGAAGACCTGCGCATCGTGCTCCGGCTGACCGACGACGATCTCGCCGAACGCCTGCAGAAGACGACAGGCAACACGATCTCGCGCAGCGTGCCGTACCTGGCGGCGCCGGCCTTCGCCGCGGCCATGCTCGAGCATCAGGTGCTGCGCACGATAGCCGTGGGCCGGCACGTGCTGCTCATCGCCGACGTCCGGGTGGCCGACCAAGCCGGGCTGGCCGGGAGCTTGCTCGCCGACACCGAGCAGGACGGCCAGGCCCGGATCCTCGCCCTGCAGGTCAGCGGGTCCGCCGCGGTGGACTGGTCGCCGCACCGCGACCACCGGCTCGGCCCCGGCGACCGGCTGGTCGTGCTGGCCACCAGGAAGGGCCTGGGCCGGTTCCTTTCTGTGCATTAACGGGGCCTGGGGCACGCAGCCCGGTCCGTTCGGAATAAAAAGACTCGTCGGTGGGGGCCGCGGCGCTCTGGCATCATCGAATGGTGAGCAGCACCGACCTCGATCGCCTGGCGCGAACCGCCTATGAAGCCCACCGCGGCGCGAACCCCGCGTCGCTGCCGAGCTGGGAGGACACCACAGAACAGGAAAAGAAGGCCTGGAAGGCGGCGGTGACCGCCGTGACCAGCCCGGAGGATGCCACCCTGGCCGACGGGCGGGCCAAGCAGTCGCTGGTCGTCCAGGCCGGAGACCAGACCCGGGTCTTTGACACCGATTTCACCGCGGGCCGGGTGGGAAACCTGCCGGTCAAGGACGACCGGGCGTCCGGCCACCACGCCCTGTTCCAGTTCGCCCATGGCCTGTGGTACGTCAAGGACCTCAGCTCCACCAACGGCACCTGGCTTAACGGGCGCCGCATTTACGAGGCTCAGCTGCTGAAAAAGGGCGACAAGGTGCGGGTCGGCCGCACCGATATCACGGTGCTGTCCACCTAAGGATAGCGGCCCTTGAGCCGGTGGCCGGCCGGGTCGAAGGGCGGGCGCAGGTAGACGGTGGCGGGGTAAAGCTCACCGGCCACGTTGACCTGGTACTGGCCGGCCCGGGCGGCCTCGCGGGTGAGCACGCCGCCGTCCGGGTGACGGACGTAGGCCAGGCCGACGCAGCCGCCCACCGCCTCGCCCCACGCGCCCGAGGTCACCTGGCCGACCGCGACCCCGTCCCGCAGCACCAGCTCGCCGCCCCAGAGCATGGCGCCGGGATCGGCGGCCAGCACGAGCGAGACGCACCTGCGGCGAGGGCCGGCCGCGCGCGCCTGCTCGACGGCTTCCCGGCCGAGGAACCCGAGGCTGGTGCCGAGCTTGCAGGCGAACAGCAGGCCGGCCTGGACCGGGTTGTCGTCCGGGGTCAGCTCGCGGCCGAAGGCCCGGTACGCCTTTTCCAGCCGCATCGACTCCAGCGCGTAGTAGCCCGCGTTGACCAGGCCGAGATCGGCGCCGACCCGGACCAGGTCTTCGTAGACGCCGACGGCGAATTCGGCGGGCACGTACAGCTCCCAGCCGAGCTCCCCGACATAGCTGATCCTGGTCGCGCGGACGGTGGCGTAGCCGAGGTCGACCTCGCGGCTTGAGCCAAAGGGGAACGCCGCGTCGCCGAAGTCAGCCCGGGACAGCCGGGACAGCAGGGCCCGCGACCGGGGACCCATGACGCCGTAGACGGCGTAGCCGGAGGTGACGTCGGCCAGCGCCGCGCGGGCCCCGGCGGGCAGCTGCCTGGCGATGTGATCCTGGTCCCTGGTCGCGGAGGCGGCGCTGCTGACCAGCAGGAACTCATCGGCGGACAGCCGGGTCACGGTGATGTCGGCCTGATAGGTGCCGCGCGCGCCGAGCATGCCGGTGTAGACGGTCCGGCCGGGGGCCACGGCGACGTCGGCGGTGCACAGCCACTGCAGCGCCGCTTCGGCGTCCGGGCCGGACAGCCGGTACTTGGCGAAGCTGGTCTGGTCGAACAGGGCCACGCCGGTGCGGGCGGCGCGCTGCTCGGCGCAGGACCAGGGCTGCCAGTTCTGCTGACCCCAGCCGTACTCGATGACCGGGTTTTCGCCGGGCGGCGCGAAGAAGTTGGCCCGTTCCCAGCCCATTTTGGCTGCCGAAACAAGCGTTGGCTTTTTTGAGCAGATGGTAGGCCGGGGACCGGCGGAACGGCCGGGCGCTGGTCAGCTCCCGGTTCGGCCAGGGCACCGCGTAGTGCAGGCCAAGCACCTCGCTGACCCGGTCGCGCAGCCACTGGTTGTTCCCGTGGAACCGGGCGAAGCGGCGGATGTCGACGGCGGAGGCGTCCAGGGCCGGCTCGCCCTCGACGATCCACTCGGCCAGCGCCCGGCCCGCCCCGCCCGCGGACGCGATGCCGACCGAGTTGAAGCCCGCGCCGACAAAGAAGTTCCGCAGCTCCGCCGCTTCGCCCAGGATGAACTGGTTGTCCGGGGTGAAGCTCTCCGGGCCGTTGTAGAACTTCTTGATCCCGGCCTGTGCCAGCGCCGGGATCCGGGTGATGGCGCTGTCCATCAAGATGGCGAAGTGATCCCAGTCCTCGCCGAGCAGCTGGAACTCGAACGGGTAAGGCAGCTGGTCGGGCGCGACCCAGGGCTTGGCCTCGGGCTCGAACCCGCCGACCAGCAGGCCGCCCACCTCTTCCTTGACGTAGGTGTAGCCATCCGGGTCGCGCAGGATGGGCAGGTCGCGGTGCACCCCGTCGAGCTGCTCGGTGACCACGTAGAAGTGCTCGGCCGAATGCAGCGGCACGGTCACCCCGGCCAGCGCGCCGACCTGCTTGGCCCACTGGCCCGCGCAGTTGACCACCACCTCAGCTTCGACGTCGCCCTGATCGGTCCTGACCCCGGTCACGGCTTTGCCTTGGGTCTTGTCTTGGGTGAGGATGCCGGTGACCCGGGTGCGCTCGCGGATGGTGACACCGCGGGCGCGGGCGCCGCGGGCCAGCGCGGCGGTCAGGTCCGTCGGGTTGGCCCGGCCGTCACCGGGCAGCCAGATCGCCCCGGTCAGGTCGCCGGTGGCCAGCAGCGGGTACCTTTGGCCGGCTTGCCGCGGGCTGAGCAGCTCGCAGTCCAGCTGATAGGCCGCGGCGGTGGCGGCCGTCCGTTTCAGCTGGGTGAGGCGGTCCGCGGTCCGGGCCACGGTGAGGCCGCCGCAGCGCCGGAAACCGGCCGACAGGCCGGTCTCCTCCTCCAGCCGGGCGTACAGCTCCATGGAGTACTGGACGAGGCGGGTACCGTTCTGCGTGGCGCGGAGCTGGCCGACCAGGCCGGCCGCGTGCCAGGTGGTGCCGCAGGACAGCTGGCCCTGCTCGAGCAGCAGCACGTCGGTCCAGCCCAGCTGGGCCAGGTGGTAGGCGACGCTGGTGCCGATCACGCCGCCGCCGATGATCACGACGCGGGCGCGCGTCGTGGCAACGGCGGTTGTCAGTCATCGTGCATCGTGCTGGACCTGGTCGAGCAGGCCGGGAAAGCTCGCGGCGGTCAGGCCCGCGGCCGCGCCTTCGAAGCGCTCCATCGCCCAGGACCAGAAGTCGAACTCGATCGGGCTCACCGCGTGCTGGATCGCGCCCCACAGGGTCCAGCCGTACATGCCGACCAGGCCGAGCAGCCGGGCCCTGGCGATTTTGGCGGTGCGAGGCCTGCCGTAGTAGGCGGTGACCAGCTCGGTCAGGGCGTCGGCCGTCAGCCGGGACTCGGCCCAGATGTTGCCGAGCTCAAAGCAGGGGTCGTTGTTGCCCGACAGCTCGTAGTCGATCAGCCAGAGCCGGTCCCCGTCGTCGACGAAGTTGGCGGCCAGCAGGTCGTTGTGGCACGGGACCGTTTGGCTCGGGCGGGCGGCGAGCGCTTTTTCGGCCGCGGCCAGCTGGGGTCGCAGCTCGTCGTAACCGGCCGGGATGCGGAAACCGCCGGTGGTGGCCGCCGACAGGTAACGCCGCTGGATGTCGAACATGTCGAAGTCGTTGCCGAACCGGGCGCCCGCGTGCAGCCGCCGGCACGCGGCGGCCACCCGCGCGATGTTGTCGTTGCCATGTCTTCCTGGCCCAGCGTGCGTCCCTCGATGTAGCCGATGACCAGCAGGCGGTCCTGCGGGCGGTACTCGATGACCGGCGGTCCGGCCCCGGCCGCGGCCGCGGTGACCGAGTTGCGGTACTCGCAGTCCCGGTCGATGGCGAGCAGGTCGCTGCCGTCCGCTGAGATACGCGCGACGAAGTCTCCGGCCGGGGTGCTCACCTGGTAGTTCTGGTTGGTCAGGCCGCCTGGCAAGGCGCGGACCCGGCGCGGCCTGGCGGACAGGCTCGCGGTCCGGTCGAAGAGGGCGTCAAGTTCCGCCATCCGCGCGCCCCCCTCCCCCGGCTGTCGTTCCCGCCACGGTACTGACTCGGGGCACGCCGCCCGGGTATATCTGGCCCGACACTTACCAAACAGCGAAATTAGCCGCACCATGAGAGGTATGGAACTCGGCCCGGCCATCCCGCCGCCGCCGAGCACCGCGCTGGCTTCGTGCTCGGCTATCCCGCCGCCGCCCAGCACCGCGCTGCTTCGTGCTCGGCTATCCCGCCGCCGCCCAGCACCGCGCTTGCTTCGTGCTCGGCCATCCCCCCGCCGCCCAGCACCGCGCTTGCTTCGTGCTCGGCTATTCCCCCGCCGCCCAGCACCGCGCTGGCTTCGTGCTCGGCCATTCCGCCGCCGCCCAGCACCGCGCTGTCCTGCTCGGCCATTCCCCCGCCGCCGAGCACCGCGCTGTCCTGCTCGGTTATCCCGCCGCCGCCCAGCACTACGGAGATCCCCGTCCCGGCGCCTAGGATGGCCGGATGAAACCTGGCGATGGCGGCCGCGCAGCGAGAGGAGCCGAACCGGTTCCTCGGCTTCCCGGTCGGGACTGGCAGGCCGCCTGGCGCGGGCAATCCGGGCGGGGCGGCTGGGGCGGCTGGGGCGGCTGGACGGCTCGGACGGGTGAAGAGTCGCAGCGCTTTATGGGCTTTCCGGTCGACGGGTTCGGATCGGTGGAACTCGGTCGCTCAGCGCCGTCACACCGGGAGTACCGGCGGTGGGTTCAGCGCAGACGGTCCGGGCCGGACGAGATCCAGCCGGATACGGGGCGTCGCGGTAGCGGCTGACCCGTCATCGCCTCGGGGCCCGCATCGCCTCGGGACCTGCATCGCCTCGGGCCTGTCCCTGGAGCCGCCGGTGGGCCCGTCCCGTCAGGGGCGGCAGCCCGGTCGTGGTGGTGGTACGTGCGGCTGATGAGGCGGATGGTGCTGGTGTGTCCCAGGGCCAGCCGGCACGATGGCACTCTGTGCCGGCTGGAGTCGGCACAATGGGACTTTGTACCGACTCCAGGGCGGCCGCAGCCCGGCCGGGTGAGGGCCAGGGCTGAGGACTGAGGGGCGAGCGGGGTGGGGGGGACGGGTGGGGCTGGGGTTCTGCGGGCTGGGCGGGGTCGCGGGCTGGGGTTAGTGGTCGTGGCTGGGGTGGGGGCGACGGGCGCCGCGGGTGGCCAGGAACAGGACCGCGAACACGAATCCGAGCCACAGCCACGGGGCGTGGGCGACCGCGGTGACGGCGAAGACGGCGAGCACGATCAGCAGCACCGGGTGACGGTGCCCGTACCGGGAGCGCATCGGGCGCATCGGCATCGGCGCGGGCCCGGTGGCCCCGGTAGGCCCGGTGGCCCCGGCGGGTCCGAAATCCTGCGGGCCGAACCCGTCCGGCAGGTCGTCGAACAGGCCGCCGAGGTCCGCCCGGGTCTTGGCGCTCATCGCGCGGCCGACCCGCTCGTCCAGCTCGGCCTGGTCCAGGCGGCCGTCGGCGTAGTGCTCGCCCAGGCGGTCGGCGACCGCCTGGCGCTCGGCGTCGGAGACGCGTAGATGCTGATCGGAGGACAGATTGCGGAACAGCGGCGAGAAGCCTCGCGGCCAGGACTGACTTGATGAGGTGGGCATGATGCCTTCTCCTTTCAGGAACGGGACCGGGACTGCAGGGATTCGACGAACGAGCTGGCGATGGACACGTCGCTGCCCTCTTCGGGGATGAGCAGCAGGCCGGCCAGGTAGAGCGGGACACCCGCGCCGCCCATGACGGTCAGCAGCACGAAGGCGATCCGGACGATGGTCACGTCGACGCCGAAGTAGCGGGCGGTGCCCGCCGCCACGCCCGCCAGCATGCGGTCGTGGCAGGAGCGGCGCAGAGCGGCTGGCTCGGGCTGGTAGCCGAACGGGAAACCGCCGCCGGGGCCGGTGCGGGGGCCGGACTCGGCGTGGGGGCCGGTGCGGGGGCCGGACTCGGTGGTGAGGTCTTCTGGGTTCTCAGTGGTGGTGTTCATGGCTTTAGCTTGCCTGCGCGGGTCACCCGCGCACATCGGGAAGATCCCCGCCGCTCCCCTGATTACCGCGGGCCGGGTCAGGGTCGGGGTCAGGGTTGTCCCGGATAGCCAGTTCCGGCTGCGGGGGGCGATGATGGGAACGTGGACCATCCGGCACGCTGGCACCAGCATGACCCTTTCCGGCACAGGAACCGGCGCGGGCATGGCGGTCCGCTGCGCCGCGACCCCACCGACCGCCTGGCCGGCGGCGTGGCCGCCGGGATCGCCGGGTGGCGGTGCATCAACGTCACCGCCGTGCGGATCGCGTTCGTCCTGCTGACCGTGCCGACCAGCGGAGTCGCGCCGGCCCTGTACGTGCTGGCCTGGCTGCTGATCCCGATGGCCGGGGCCGACGGCAATATCGCCAGCCGGGCCAAGTCCGACGCGCGCGGCATCCGGCTCGCGGCCGGGCTGGCCTCGCTGCTCATCCTGATGCTGCTGGTGGCCCGCACGCTCGGCGACGGCTGGCTCACCGGCTGGGTGTGGCCGCAGGTGATCAGCGTGGCCGGTCTGGTGCTGATCTGGCGGAACGCTCCGGCCGAGGAACAGGCCGTGCTGCGCCGCCTGGTGGAGCCGCTGGACGGGGCGGCCGGCCAGCCGGGCGCGGCGGGCTGGCGCCGGTGGTCGGTGATCCGGCTGACGATCGCGACCTTGCTGCTGTTCGGCGGCGCGGGCTGGCTGTTCTCGGCGCACGCGAGCCTGGCCTTGCTGCGGCCGCTGGGCGGCGTCACGCTGGTGTTCGCGGCCATCGTGCTGTTCCTCGGGCCGTGGTGGCTGCGGATCGCGCGCGACCTGGTGCTGGAACGGCAGGCCAGGGTCCGGGCCGAAGAACGCGCCGACATCGCCGCCCGGGTGCACGACTCGGTGCTGCAGACGCTGGCCCTGATCCAGCGGCGGGCGGACGACCCGGCCAAGGTCATCCAGCTCGCCCGGCAGCAGGAACGCGAGCTGCGCACCTGGCTGTTCGAGGGGCGCAACCCGGACGGCACCGACGCGGCCTGCACGTTCGCGGCCGGGGTCCGGCAGATCCAGCAGGACGTCGAGGCCAGGTACGAGGTCCCGGTCGAGGCCGTGACCGTCGGCGACGGCGAACTCGACGACGACCTGAACGCGCTGCTCGCCGCCGCCCGGGAGGCGACGGTCAACGCGGCGAAATGGTCCGGGGCCGATGTCATCTCGCTGTTCGCCGAGGTCGAGCCGACCGGGGTGTCGCTGGTCGTGCGGGATCGCGGCCGGGGCTTCGACCCGCAGGCGGTGCCGGCCGACCGCAAGGGGCTGGCCGAATCCATCCACGGCCGGATGACCCGCCGGGGTGGCACCGTGACCGTCAGCACCGCCCCGGGCGAAGGCACCAAGGTCACGCTGAGCCTGCCCGTCACCGCCAAGCCGGTGCTGGCCGCCCGGGACACGACATGACCCGGGTGGTGCTCGTCGACGATCACGGGCTGTTCCGGTCCGGGGTGCGGGCCGAGCTCGGCCCGCAGGTCGACGTGGTGGGCGAGGCGGAGGACGTGCAGCCCGCGATCGCGCTGATCGCCGAGCTCCTGCCCGACGTGGTGCTGCTCGACGTGCACCTGCCCGGCGGCGGCGGCCAGGCCGTGGTCCAGGCGATCAAGGCCGACCACCCGCAGGTGCGCTTTCTGGCGCTGTCCGCCTCGGACGCCCCGGAGGACGTGATCGCGGTGATCAGGGCCGGGGCCCGCGGCTACGTGACCAAGACGATCTCCACCGCCGAGCTGGCCGACGCGGTCCGCCGGGTCGCGGCCGGGGACGCGGTGTTCTCGCACCGGCTGGCCGGGTTCGTCCTGGACGCCTTTGCCGCGGCCCCCGCCGCGGGCGAGGTGAAACCGGCCTTCGACCCCGAACTCGACCAGCTGACCAGCCGGGAGCGGGAGGTGCTCCGGCTGATCGCGCAGGGCTACACGTACAAGGAAATCGCCCGCGAGCTGTTCATCTCGGTCAAGACGGTGGAGAGCCACGTATCGTCCGTGCTGCGCAAGCTGCAGCTGTCCACCCGGCACCAGCTGACCAGGTGGGCCACCGAACGCCGGCTGACCTAGGCGCGGTTACCAGCCGGGGTCCAGGGCGGGCCGGTGCAGGGCCAGCACGTGCTCGTGGGTCTCCCGCTCGGCGGCGAGCCGGGCCCGCCCGTCGGCACAGAACACGATCGGCGGCCGCAGCGCGCCGTTGTAGTTGTTGGCCATCGTGTAGGTGTACGCGCCGGTGACCGGCATGGCCAGCAGGTCGCCGACCGCCGGAGCCGGCAGCGCGATCCCGCCCACCAGCAGGTCACCGGACTCGCACTGGCGCCCGACCACGTCCACGAGCTCAGCGGGAGGTTCGGTCATCCGGGTGGCGAGGGCGGCCTCGAAGGGCTGGCCGGTCAGCGCGGCGTCCAGGTTGTCGGCCATGCCGCCGTCGACCGCGGCGAACGTCCGGCCGGTGCGCTTGACCGTGGTCACCCGGTACAGCGTGACGCATGAGCGGGCGACCAGGCTGCGGCCCGGCTCGATGACGAGCCTGGCGCCGGCCGGCAGGTACCTGGCCGCGGCCGCGGCCACGGTGTCGAGGTAGGCCTCGACGGACGGCGCCTGGTCGCGGCGGGTGTAGCGGACCCCGAGTCCGCCGCCGACATCGTAGACGCCGAACGTGCCCAGGCCGGCCAGCGATCCGAGCACCTGCACCGCCCGGCCGAACGGCTCGGTGTCCAGGATCTGCGATCCGATGTGCAGGTGCAGGCCGTCCAGGCGCAGCTGGTCACTGGCCCGGATCCGGGCGATGGCCGCCCGGGCCTGGTCGGCGGGCAGCCCGAACTTGGAGTCGTCACCGCCGGTGGACTGCGATTCGTGGGTGATCGGCGAGATCCCAGGGATGATCCGGAGCAGCACCCGCTGCGGCCGGGTGGCCAGCTGCTCGAGCCGGTCGATGTCGTCGGCGTTGTCCACCACCACGGTCCCGACACCCGCGGCCAGCGCCATCGCCAGCTCCGGCGTGGTCTTGGCGTTCCCGTGCAGGTACATGCGGTCGGCGGGGACGCCCGCGGCCAGCGCCATCACCAGCTCGCCGGCCCCGGCGACGTCGATGGCCAGGCCGCAGGCCGCCATCACCTTGTACGCCGCCACGCACGGGAACGACTTCGACGCGAACACCACCTCGGACTCCGGGCGGCGGCCGGCGAGTCCGTCGCGCAGGCCGCGGGCCTGGTTCACCAGCCCCGCCTCGTCCACGATGTAGGCGGGGGTACCGAATCGTTCGGCGAGCTCGGTGACGCCGACACCGCCGATGGCCAGTTCCCCGGCGGGCGAGACCGAGCTGTGCTCGGGAAACAGCGGGAGCAGGGCGGCGCCGGTTTCGCCGGACGCGTCGGGGTTGATCGGCTTCGTCGGTGTCATGGGCTGAAGCTACGCTGGAGCGGGCAGGCTCGTCGAGAAGGGGGCCCCAGATGACGGTGACCGCGGCGGAATTCGACGAGCTTGTCAGCGTGGTCGCTGAGTTCGTCCGGCGCGAGGTGATGCCCGCCGAGGCGGGCATCGACGAGTCCGACGAGATCCCGGCGCGGCTGATCGCGCAGGCCAAGGAGATGGGCCTGTACGGCTACGCGCTGCCAGCCGAGTACGGCGGGCTCGGCCTGTCGGTGGAGCAGCAGGTGCGGGTGGCCATCGAGCTCGGCTACACCAGCCCGGCGTTCCGGTCGCTGTTCGGCACCAACAACGGCATCGCCGGGCAGGTGCTCGTCTCGGCGGGCACACCGCAGCAGCGCAAGCAGTGGCTGCCGCGGCTGGCCTCCGGCGAGGTGGTCGCCTCGTTCGCGCTGACCGAGCCGGACGCGGGCTCCGACCCGAGCCGGCTGGCCACTACCGCGGACCCGCAGCCGGACGGCAGCTGGGTCATCGACGGTCTCAAGCGGTACATCACCAACGCCCCGGCGGCCGACGTATTCATGGTGTTCGCGCGTACCGACCGGCAGGCACCGCCGGGCCGGGGCATCGGCGTGTTCGTCGTGCCCGCGAGCACGGACGGGGTCGCGGTGGCGGCCAGGGACCACAAGATGGGCCAGGCGGGCGCGTGGACCGCGGACGTGGCGTTCACCGGCGTCCGCGTCCCGGCCGACGCGCTGGTGGGTGAGGCGGCCCAGGCCGGTTACGCCACCGCCATGCGCAGCCTGGCGCACGGCCGGCTGACGATCGCCGGCGTCTGCGTCGGGGTGGCTGCCCGGCTGATCGACGAAAGCGTCGGCTACGCCAGGGAACGCCGCCAAGGCGGCCACCCGATCGGCGACTACCAGCTGGTCCAGGCCATGCTCGCGGACTCGCAGACGGAGTACCTGGCGGCCAGGGCGCTGGTGCTCGACGCCGCCGCGCGGTACGACGCGGGCACCGACCGGCGGCTGGCCCCGTCGGCGGCGAAGTACTTCGCCAGTGAGGCCGTGGGCCGGATCGCCGACCGGGCGGTCCAGATCCACGGCGGGTCCGGGTACATCCGCGGCATCGCGGTGGAACGGCTGTACCGCGACGTCCGGCTGTTCCGTATCTACGAGGGCACCAGCCAGATCCAGCAGCTGGTGATCGCCAGGGAGATGCTCAGGTAGAAACGCCGCGGCTAGAGCCGGTCCGCCAGCCAGGCGTGCACCTCGCCGATGCGGTTCTCCCGCAACGTGCTGTGCCCCTCGTCGTCGAACAGCCTGGCCTGCACGCCCGGGATGTGCGCGGCCAGCCACTGGCCGTGGCTGAATGGCACGGCTTCGTCCCGGCGGCCGTGCATCAGCAGCACAGGAACGGAGATCCGGGCCAGGTCGAAGCCCCATGGGGTGACCTGGGCGTAGCAGTCGTCCCAGCACCCCTCGATGCCGGCCGTGTAGGCCTGCTGCATGCAGATCGCCTCGTCCAGGAGAAACCCCGGGTCTTCGCCGGGCGTCGTTCTCATCCCCTGCGCCAGCTCGGCGGGCGAGGTGGCCAGCATCTGCTCGCGCTCCCGCTCGAACTCGGCTCGGGACGCGGCCTTGTCCGCGAACATCAGGGCGACGTCCTTGGCGGCCCCGGGGCCCATCCCCGCGAACCAGTCAAGCCCGGCCGCGTCGTACGGGGCCGGGCTGGCCAGGCTGGCGGCCGCGGCGACCAGGTCGGGCAGCAGGGCGGCGCAGGCCAGCAGCGGCGGCCCGCCGCCAGACAGGCCCCACATAGCCAGCCGGCCCAGGCCGAGCGCCGCGCAGATCGCCCGGGCGTCGGCCGCGGCATCGGCCATCGTCCGCCCGGGCTGCGGGGTCGACTCACCATAGCCGGGGCGGTCGTAGCTGATCAGCCGCAGGCCGCGGGCGGCCGCGTCGGCCACCGTGCGGCCGTACAGGTGCCGGGAGTTCGGGGTGCCCACGTGCACCAGCACCGGGCGGCCGTCCGGGTCCCCGGCGTCCTCCACGGCCAGCGTCCGGCAATCCGGGGTGGTAACGAGCCATTCCATCAGCGCCTCCGCAGGTTTACGTGGGTGAATGGCGGGGTGCGCTACGACGGGCCGAGGCCGGCTCGGGCGGCGGCCTCGGCCCGGTCGCGGCAGGCGCGCAGGGCCACCACCTGCCCGTCGCGGAGGGTCAGGACCTGGTCACCGGCCGAGGCGATCTCCTCCACCTGCGAGGTCAGGCCGCTGCTAGCCTGGCGCCGCAGGGCGTGCAGCAGCTGGGGTGGCCGTGGCAGGTCTGCGGCTCGGGGTCGGCGAACGCCGGGTCGAGGTAAGTCCACTCCAGGTCCGGATGGATCAGCGCGATCATCCCCGTCATGTCGCCCTGGCCGTACGCCCGGTAGGCGGCACGGACCAGGGCTTCGTTTTCCTCCGACATGACGTTCAGTATCGGTCAGAACCGCCTGATGACCAAAACGGTGTGCACGGCCAGGCTGGTGCTGCCGCCGGCCGCCACCTGGGTGGCGGCGGTCAGGCCGGCGACCGTGACGGGGACCGGGCTGTCGATCTTGGCGTCGTCATCGCCGAGCTGGCCGTTCTGGTCGTCGCCCCAGGCCCGCACCGTGCCGTTGGCCAGCAGCGCGACCACGTGGTACGCGCCGACCGCCACCTGGGTGACGCTGGTCAGGCCGGCCACGTTGACCGGGGTGGCCTCGATCGCGAGGGTGGTGTTGTCGATGCCGAGATCGCCGAAGTCGTTGGAACCCCAGTCCCACACGGTCCCGTCGGTGCCTACCGCCACCGCCAGCTCCGGGCCGGCCGCGATGCTGGCCACCTCGGGCACGTTGATGCCGTTCACCGGTTCCGGGGTGGGGATGCCGCAGAACGGGCAGGCGGTGCCGTTGCCGAGGGTGCCGAGCACGTTCTGTCCCCAGGCGTAGACGTAGTTCTTGAACGCGACGTAACCGTGCGTCTCGAGGGCGAGCGCGAAGAACGCGCCGGCCGCGATCGAGGTCACCTGGGACAGCCCGGGGACCTGGGCCGGCGAGGCGGTGTAGCTGCCGACGGCCGAGCCGAGCTGGCCGTACTGGTTGCCGCCCCACCCCCACACGGTGCCGTCCGAGCGCAGCGCCAGGCTCCAGGTGTTACCGACCGCGATCTTGGTGACCCCGGTCAGGCCAGGGACCTGGACCGGAGCCTGCCTGCCGCTGGTGTAGCCCACGCCGAGCTGGCCGTAGCTGTTGTCGCCCCAGGCCCAGACGGTGCCGTCGGAGCGCAGCGCCAGGCTGTGCGACCAGCCGGCCGCGACCTGGGTGATGTTCGTCAGGCCCGGGACGAGCTGCGGGGTCGTGCTGGAGGTAGCGGTGCCCAGCTGCCCGGAGCTGTCGTCGCCCCAGGCGTAGACCTGGCCGCTGGTCATGGCGGCCAGGCCGTAATTCTGCCCGGCCGAGAGCTGGCTGACTCCGGTCAGCCCGCTGATGTCGGTGTAGACCCAGCTGCTGTACGGGCTCCCGTCGCCGAGCTGGCCGGAGGTGTTGGCGCCCCAGGCCACACCCTGAGACTGGGTCGGCAGGGTCTTGGCGTGCGCTACGGCCGGGCCGGCCGTCAGGGTGGCCGCGACCAGGCTGGTGATGACGACGGCGCGGATGCGGTGGTGGGGCATGGTGGCTTGTCTCCTTGGTCACGCGGGTGGTCAAGGTGACGGTATGGCGGGCCTGGCCGGCGCCGGATCGGGTGCGGCACCCCATCTTGGCCGGAGCGTTCCCTAGATTTGCGGGTTTGCCCACCCCGGCCTCCCCAGCCGCGTAGCCGAGCAGGGAGGCCAGGGATGACTCTCGTTCCAGCAGCCAGCACGGCCGGGCCGACGGGTTACCGTGGTGCACGCAGCCCGGTTCGTTCGGCCTCTGGTTTGTCAGTAACGGCCGTCATCCGACGGCTGGTGGTAGGGCCGGGTGGTGGCGCTCGGCGACGGGCTGCCCCCCTCGTTGTACTGCAGGCCCTGGTCGGTGTACTGCAGGCCCTGACCGGTAGGCTGACTGCCCTGGCCGGTGTACTGGCGGGCCTGGTCGGTGTACTGGCGGGCCTGATCGGACGGGCTCGGGTTGGCGCGGGCGGCCGCGGCGATCTTCGGCTTCTCCTCGTCGTACTTGGTGGCTACGGCTTCCCAGCGCTGGGACATGGTCCTGATGCCGCCGCCGCCGACCGCGACGATGGCGATGCCGACCAACGCGGCCAGGGCGGCGTACAGGATGGCGTTGACGACGTTGGCGGCGATGTGCAGCTGGTCCAAGGCGGCGATGACGCCGATGGCGAGGATGAACCCGGAGGCGAGGTTGGCCAGTATCCGGGCGTAGGACAGGCCGCCCAGGCTGTTCTCGATCAGGCTCTTGGCGCCCGCGGCGATGGCGGCGGCGATCACGACGATGACTATGGCCACGAAGACCAGCGGCAGGTAGGCGATCACCGCGCGCAGGTAGTCGCTGACCGGGTTGGTGCCGAACACCCCGAACGCGGTGGACAGCACGAACAGCATGATCGCGTAGTACACGACCTTGGCCAGGATGCCAGCTGCGTCATAGGACGAGCGATCCAGGGCGCGCTTGATACCGCCCCGCTCGACCAGCCGGTCGAAGCCGACCCGCTGCAGGACCTTGGTCAAGATCTTGGCGATGGCCTTGGCGATCAGGTAGCCGACGATCACGATCAGCAGGAAGACGACAAGCTTCGGAACGAAGGTCGCCACATTGGACCAGGCGTTCGACACGCCCGTGCCGAAATTGACAGATGCCTCAGGCATTCGGTTCTTCTCCTTCATGACGGGGCCCGGTGCGGGCCGGATGGGTCAGGGCCCGGTGTCGGCCGTGCGGCCAGCACGGCCGCACCGGGCCCAGGGAACGGCGTCAGCTCGTCGGCCGGCCGGTGTCGACGTCGGGCTCGTCGATCTGCTCTTTGCGCACGTCGGCCTGGATCTGCTGGTCCTCGGTGACGGTCTCGGTGGCGAGACGGACTCGCTCGACCGGGACGGTCTCCTTGGTCACCACCGGAGTTTCGGCCCGCAAGGTGACCTCGTGTTCTGCTGCGGAGATGTCCGCACCGGACATGGCGGCGTCCCGGTTGGCGTCGGTGATCGGCTCACGCTCCAGGCGGACCTCTTCGTGGCTGACCGGGACGGTGGTGGTGACATTCTCGGTCACGACGTACTTACGCAACCGCGCCCGGCCGGCCTCCTGGCTTTCCGTGCCGACATGCAGCCGCTCCTCCGAGCGCGTCATCGCGTCGTCGTGATCGTCGGGGCCGGCGGCGGGGCTGCCGTCAGTGCCGCCGGCGGGGCTGCCGTCGGTGCCGGCCGGCGGGGCTCAGGTAGGTGGCGTAGTGCTGGTAAAGAGCGGCCACCTCGGTGTCGTCCAGACGGCCGTCGTCCTCGACGTTGGGCGCGTCCTTGACCAGTTGCCCGGGGACCCCGAGCACGAGCTGGCCGTCGCGGACCGACGACTGGTACAACGGAGCGAAGCTCTGCCTGGTGCCGAACATGCCGGTGCTGACCGTGACCCATTCCGGCTCGCCGGCGGCCTCACCGAAGTAGACCTGGCCTACCTTTCCGACCTTGTCGCCGTCGGTGTCCACCACGGTCAGGCCGAGCAGGCTTTCCCACTGATGCGGGGTCGTCATGAATATCTCCCTTGCGGACGTCCAGATGTTCTCTGCCGTACCTGAAAGCTCCGAGACCGCCCGGCGTTACGCGGCCGGGTCAAGATTTCTCGGCATTGACACCGGAATGCCTAACCTGGCCACGGCCGGGTAGGTGGGTGAGCCAGGAGTCGCGCGAAGAAACGGCAGATTAGTGATAAATCAGACGGCCGCATCCTCGGCGCATGAGGTCATCGCGGTGGAGCCGGTCATCCGCCGGGTGGTCGCCGCCCGGGCCGCCAATCCCGCGGACGTCGATGACCTGGTCCAGGACTGCCTGGAGCGCCTGCTGGCGGCCCGCGCCCGCCTCACCCCGGACGCGATCCTGCCGTACGCCGTCGTGACCGCGCGTAACCTGGTCAGCTCGCACGCCAAGAGCGCGATGCGGCGGGCCGCCACGGCGCCACGCATGCTCGACACCACCGAGCCGGACCGCCCCGAGGATCTGCTGCTGGCGGGAGAGGCACGCCGGGCGATGACGGCGGCGCTGGCTCAGCTGTCCGGGCCGGAACGCAGCGACCTGATGGCGTACTACGGCGAAGGTTCGGTGGCGGACGGAAGCACGCCAGGTGCGCTGCGGGTGCGGATGGCCCGGACGCGGGCCAAACTCAGGCTCGAATATCTGCTGGCGTTCCGGCACATCGAGCTGCCCACCCCGGCTTGCCGCCGGGTACTGCTGGCGATCTCGGCGGGTGACACGCGACGGCAGCGCGAAGCCGACGCCGGGCAGCACCTGCTCGACTGCGAAACCTGCGCGACGCTCAGCGAACCGCTGGACCGGCGCAGCGTCGCGCTGACCGCCATCGCCGTCCCCGGGGCGCTGGTCGCCTGGGTCGCGGGCAAGGCCAGGCTGCATCCGCTGCAGACCGCCGGTTCGGTCGCGGCAGGCTCCGCGGTGATCGCCGGCGTCGTGGCCCTGCTGCCTGCCCATCCGGCCGCCCCCCGGGCCGTCCCGGCGCCGAGTCCGCCCGCCCGGCCGGCGCCCGCGGTGATCAGCCACCTGTCAATCGGCGGGCATCCGGTCACCGACACCGGGGCCGCGCAGTCGCTGCGCGCGGTGATCGGCGAGACCGCCGAGGCCGCCGGGGTCAACGTGCAGACCACGGTCACCAGGAACGGCTTCTGGATCGGGACCGCCCAAGGCCGGATGTGGGTGCAGCTCGTGGGACCGCTACGGCCGCTGCGTATCCAGCCGGGAGACCGGGTCCGGTTCGACGGCACGGTGACCGGGAATCCGGCGGGCTACCCGGCTGCCGCTGGCCTGCCCGGCCGCGGCGACGTGCAGCTGCTGACGCGGCAAGGAGCTCACCTGACCGTGAACACGACGAAGATCTCGGTGGAGCGGTGAAGGAGCGATGCTTCGGCCAACCTGCCTGCTTGGTTCGCTCCGGTTTCGATGCCATCGGGGCGGGCGGTTCCCAAGCCGGCCGCCGCCTGACTCGCATCCGTAGCCACTAGTGCATTTATTCGAAATAATGCTACTTATTAGCTTTCTCGCTTGAGACTTGGCATGTTTTTCGCTAGTATGTTTGATGTCACTTCTCTGAACGGGCGGTGGTTCGTGGCTACAGGACCGGTTTCTCCAGACCCCGGGCGGGACGAAGATCCCGCCCGGAGTGCTGGCGGGCCGGGTGAGGTGCCCACGGGCTGGCGGGAGTTGCCGCCTTCGCGGGCGGACTGGCTGACCGAGGAGGAGTGGGTCGCGCGGGTGTCCTCGGAGGAGGACGAGGAGTGGTTCGGTCCCGGTGACGACCCGGAAGATGTGGCCTTCGGTGACCCCGCGCCGCCTGGCGGCGTGGTGGCGCCTGGCGGCCGGTCGCGGTCCGGCCGGGCCGGGAAGGGCGGCGTCCGCGCGGTGCGGGGGTACCGGCGGGGTCCGGGTCAGCCTGGCTCGGCGCGGCGTGTCCCGGTGGGGTCCTGCGGCCCGGCCGGGGCGTTCGCCGCCGGCGCCCCGCTGGATGCCGCCCCGGGCGGCGGGACGCTGCTGGGGCTGGCGGAGTACGCGGCCGGGGACGAGGACCGGTTTGGCGGGAGTACCGATGATGAGCTGACCGGGATCATCTGCGCGCTGGACCGGGCTGAGGCCGCCGCGGCTGCGCTCAAGCACGCCGCGGTCGCCGAGCTGATCCGCCGCCGTCCCGATCCGGCCGCCGAGCCGGCCCTGGCCGACCGGTGGGAGGAGTTCACCGGCACCGAGCTGTCCTGGGCGCTGGCTGAGACCCGGTGGGCCGCCGAGGGCATGCTCGACCTGGCCTGCACTCTCACCACGAAGCTGCCTGGCACGTATGCGGCGTTCCGGTCCGGGGTGCTGCGCCAGTCCAAGGTCGAGATCATCGCCCGCGCGGTGGCCGGGCTGGACCCGGCCGAAGCGCGGGCGGCGGAGGCCAAGGTGCTGGACCGGGCCGGGCGGCTGACCCCGGGCGGGCTGCGGGCCGCGATCCGGCGGGCGGTCATCGAGGTCGCCCCGGAGAAGGCGGCCAAGCGCCGCCAGGACGCGGAGCGGGCCGCCCGGGTGGAACGGTGGCCCGAGGAGTCCGGCAATGCGGGCCTGGCCGGCCGGGAACTGCCGCCGGCCGACGTGCTGGCCGCGAACCAGAGAATTTCCTGGTGGGCGAAGACACTCAAGCAGGCCGGCCTGGACGGCGACATGGACCAGCTCCGCGGGCGTGCTTTTATCGACCTCATCTTGGGCCGGGACTCCCGCATCGGCCACCCCGGTGCGGGCACGGGCGCGGGCAACCCGGGCGTGCCGCCGACGGCGGGCGTGCTCCCGGCCGGGTTCGCCGGCCGGATCAACCTGACTATCCCGCTGTCCACCCTGCTGCACCTGGCCGAGCGGCCCGGCGAGCTGGCCGGGTTCGGTCCCGTCGACCCCCCGCTGGCCCGCGATCTGGCCGCCGCCGCCGCAGTCAACCCCCAGACCACCTGGTGCGTCACCGTCACCGACACCCACGGCCATGCCACCGGCCACGGCTGCGCCCGCCCCGAACCCAAAAACCGCACCCGCCCCGCCGGTCACGACCCGCCCGCCGGCCCCTCCGCCGGGCTTCACCTTCGCCGCCGCCGGGCGGCCCCGGGCCGCCCGGCGGCTACGGCACCTGGCGGCTGGCCACCGGCGTCCCCGGGCAGCGGCCGCTGCTGATCGCGCTGGACCCGATCGCCCTGGACGACTGCGACCACCGGTTCGAAGCCCGCGGCCACGACCCCGGCGTCAAGCTCCGGCACCTGACCCGCATCCGGCACGCGACTTGCACCGCACCGGCCTGCCGCCGACCCGCGGGCGGCTGCGATTTCGAGCATAATGTTCCGTACGACGCAGGCGGCCGGACCTGCCTGTGTAACGGCGGCCCTAAGTGCAGGCATGACCACCGGCTCAAACAGCACCCCCGGTGGAACGCCGAGCAGATCACCCCCGGCATTTTCCGCTGGACCGCACCATCAGGCCGCCAGTACACCACCGAACCCACCCGCCACCCGATCTGAGCCAAGAGCCGGGAGTGACGACCCGCCGGAAATGGACGTCGCCCCAGGCCCGCACTATTTCCCGGGCGAGGCGGTATCAGGTCCCGGCGCGGACGGAACGTCGTCCTGGTCATAGGCCTTGCGGAAGGCCAGGACGAGGACGATCGTGGCCAGCAGGACCGCGGCACCCGCCAGCATGGGCGGGGCCAGGCCGGCGCGGTCAACAGCCAGGCCGGTCAGACCGTAGCCCAGCGCCGTGCCCGCGTTGGCCGCGGTGCTTATCCAGGTCGTCGCCTCGGTCCCGCCGCCCTGATGGTTGAGCCGATCGGCGCTGAGGTAGCTGAGCACGAGCACCGGGGCGATCGCGGTCCCGACCATGGCCATAACGACACCGAGTACCAGCAGGTCGGGCACGATGACAGAACCAGCTATCCCGATGGCAAGCACGAGCAGCAGCCCGGTCATCTGGGTGGAGGTGCGGGTCCGCAGCCGCAGGTTTCCCCACAGCAGGCCGCCAAGCGCACTGCCCAGCCCCAGGGCAGCCAGCACGTACCCGGCGGCTGCGGCATTGCCGTCCTGGACGGCGCGGGCGGTGATGGTGATGTCGATGGCCCCGAGCCCGAGCGAGGTAGTCAGCACTACCCCGAGCAGCGCGGGAAAGCCAGGGCGGCTGAGCGGACCAGCCAGCCGATGACGACGATCGGGAACAGCGCGCGGGGAGACCGATGGCGATATGGCCAGCGCCAGGCTTCCGGTCAGGAGCAGAACCGCCGTGACCGCCAGCGCGAGGATGGGCCCGTGCAGGGCGACCAGGGCGCCGGCCAGGAGCGGACCAAGGGTGAAAAGCACCTCTTCTGTGGCGGTATCCAGGCCATAGGCCCGCCGCAGGCTGTCCGGGCCGCTGACGATGATCGCCCACAAGGCTCGCATCGCCGCGCCAAGCACCGGGGCAGTCGCGCCGGCCAGTCCGGCGAGGACGATGTATCCGGCCGGGCTCCGGTCGCCGGCCCAGTCCAGGACGGCCATCGCGATCAGGGCGGCGGCCGATCCGGCGCCGAGAACCGGCAGGATCCGTCGCTGGCCGTAGTGGTCGGTGATCCGCGATTTGGCCGGGCCGGTGAGCGTGCCCATGGCGTAGAAACTGCTGGCGACGCCGGCTTCGGCGAAGGAGCGGGTGGCCTGATGCACGACGAGCAGAAGGGATAGACCGACGGTTCCGTAGGCCAGCCGGCCCAGGCTGGCGGCGGTGAACGGGCGTGCTGCGCCGGGAAGGCCGAGCACAGCACGGTACGTCAGGGCTTGTTGCGGGCGGGGCATGGAGACTCCACAGGATGAAGACCGGCGCCTGGCGCGGCAGGGGTCGGTGAGCTGGCCGGATCCGTGAACGCGCCTGTCGGCAGCGCTGGGATCGGCCGCTAATCCTGGGAATGTGACACGCCATGAGGCTATCTGGGCCAGGCCGCCGCGGCAACCGGGCTCGACCGGCTGGGGCGGGGCCTGCCACCATGGCTGCCATGATCGGACGACTGCACCACGTGATCCTGGACGGCCCGGACCCGATGGAGCTGGCCACCTTCTACTCTGCGCTGCTCGGCTGGCCGGTCACCTACCGGAGCGACGACTTCGTGGTGGTATCGGCCGACAGCCGGTCATCGGGCCTGGCGTTCCAGCTCGCACCCGATCACCAGCCGCCGGCCTGGCCGGATCCAGCCCGGCCACAGCAGGTACACGTCGACGTCATGGTGGAGGACCCGGCCGCCGCTGGTCCGCGCGTGCTGGCCCTCGGTGCGACCAGGCTCGACGGGCAAGACGTCTACGCGGATCCGGCGGGACACCCGTTCTGCCTCATCCGGCGGCCAGCGTGGGCTCCGCCCATTCCGTCAGGAAGCTAGCGGCGGGGGGCGTGCACATGTCGTATGTGGTGACCGGTGGCGGCCGGGGTGTGGGCCGGGCCATCGTCGAGCGGCTGGCCGGAAGCGGGACGACTGTGGTGGTCATCGAGATGGACGGGGGTGCTCTGGACTGGGTTAATGATCATCCCGCGGCAGCGCGGCTGCACGGCGTGATCGGCAGCGCTTCGGATCAGTCGGTGGCCGAACTGGCTGCCGACCTGGCGGAGGGTGCGGGACCGCTGAGCGGCTGGGTCAACAACGCGGCGGTCTTCCGCGACGCGGCGCTCCATGACGCTGAGCCAGCGCAGGTCATGGATTTGATCAACGCTAACCTGGCACCGGTGGTGACCGGATGCGCGGTCGCGGTGCGCCGCTTCCGGCGGGCGGCGGCGGCGGGGCGATCGTGAACGTATCGAGTCATCAGGCTCAGCGGGCGGTCCGGGGTGCGCTGCCGTACGCCACCGCCAAGGCCGCCATCGAGGGGCTGACGCTGAGCTGCATCCGCTCGGCCGGATCGGCCGACCCGCCGAAGTCGCCGACGCGGTCGCGTACCTGCTCTCCGAGCAGGCCAGCTTTATCACCGGCGCGGTACTCCCGGTGGACGGGGGCCGGGCCGCCCGCGGCCCGGATCCCGAGCAGCGCCACCGCTGACCGGATCGCCCGCGGAGCCGGGTCGCCCGCGGGGCTTGCTAGCCCGCGGGGGGCGTGTCGCCGGTTTCCAGCAGGGTCTTGAGGCCGGACAAGATGCGCGGCCAGCCTGCTGTGATGCCGCCGAGCACGGCACTGCCCGGCTCGAAGTCGTCGTGCACGACGGTGAGCTTGACCATCTCCCCGGCGGGTTCGATGTCAAAGGTGACCTTTGACCGGCGCTCGGCGGCAACCCGGGCCAGGTGCTCGTCGCTGACGCCGTAGCTGGCGGCCCACTCCGGGGTGAAGCTGTGCCAGGTGTAGGACAGCCGCCGGCCGGGCTCGGACTCGAGCACAACCTGAGCCGGGTCAGCGATCTTGACGCCACCGCGGAGCTCCAGGGTGAACGCGGATCCGGTCTGCCAGTCGGACTCGAACGCGATGCCGCCCCAGTAACGCCGGGTGAACGCGGGATCGGTCAGCGCTTGCCAGAGCCGCTCCGGGGTGGTGCGGATATACGTGGTGTAGACAAAATCGGGTTTGTCCGGTGCGGTCATCGGAGTGTCCTCCAGGGCCTTCTTCAGGTCTGACAGAGCGTCGATGCGGGGCTGGTCGTAATGGTTGATCCAGCGTTCGGCGATTTCGCTGATCGGGGCGGCGTTGAGGTAATGGAGTTTTTCCCGCCCGCGCCGGACGGTGGTGACGAGGTTGGCGTCGGCCAAGATGGCCAGGTGCTTGCTGACCGACTGCCTGGCCATGTCCAGGCCGGCGCATAGCTCGCGCAGACTCTGACCGTTGCGGCGGTTCAGGCTGTCGAGCAAGCGGCGCCGGCTCGGGTCGGACAGCGCCCGGAAGACCTCATCCACGGCGGCTAGCCCCAGCTGCTGATCTTCATGTCCTCGGGGTAAGGCGCGGCCACGCCGCCTTGGAGGCCAGCCCGCAAGCCGAGCATGAAATACGCCCACTTGGTGGAGCAGTGAGCCATGAACTCGTTCGCCTCCCGCCAGTCGGCGTGGCTGAACAGCACGGCGGTCTCGCCGTCCCCGGCCGGGGACAGATCGAAGGTCACGGTGGTGCCGACCCATTCGTCCGGGCCTTCGACACAACGCCAGGCCACCCGGCGATCGGGAACAAGATCGGTGACCTCCATCACCGCGGCCGGCTCGAGCCGCCGAAGTAGAACTCAAGCTTCCCGCCTACTTCCGAGGTTCCGCGCACGTCGCGCGTCCACCATCCGGACACACCGTCCCGCGTCGCCAGCGCCTGGTAGATGCGCCCGGCTGGTGCGGTGACGCCCACGCGGTGCCTGATACCGGCCATGTCGTACTCCTTCGATCGGGTCCTTGCTCGCTTCGGTGCGAGTGAGAAATTAGGCAGCCTTTTGGCTGCGTGTTTATAATAGGCAGCCAAAAGGCTGCATGTCAATCTGCGGGGTCCGGACGGCGAGAATTGAGTGCCATGGAGCATGACTGAGAGCTGCGGGGATGCCATGGAGCAGCGGGGTGAGCGGGAGTGGCCGCTGGCGGGCGGGGACGTGTCCGGGGAGGTGGGCCGGATGGGCGACACGGCGCGCAAGCCGGCGGCCCTGGACTCCGGCGGTTGAGGCGCTCCTCGGTCACCTGGACGAGGCAGGCTTTGGCGGAGCACCACGGACGTTCGGCCGGGACGCGGCGGGACGGCAGGTGCTGGAATACGTACCTGGGCCGATGGCGCAGGACCTGGCCCTGCTCGACGCGGCCGGGCTGCACCGGGTCGGGGGGCTGGTCAGGGAACCGCACGACGCGAGCGAGGATTTCCAGCCGCGCCCGGAGCCTGCTGGCAGGTCGTCATCGCGCCTGACCCGCCGTGATCTACGCGATCACCGGGTTCGTGCCGCTGCACAGTCATGGTGACCCGTCCGCCGACGCGCCCAGGATCCACGCGCTGGCGGACGGGTACGGGCTGGACCGCGGCCAGCGTCCCGGCTGCCGCCGCTGATCGCCGCGCCGTCTTGGGAAATGGATCCGCTGACCACCGGAAAGCTCAGCAAAAGTCGCGAGCCCAGCCTCACCCGGCCTACTGACCCCACGGGCCCCTCAGTTTTCTGGGTCCTGGTTGCCCGGCCCGGGATGCCGCCGGCCCGCAGTCGGCACGAAGTCCCACCATGCCAGCTGGAGTCGGCACAACGGACCATCGTGCCGGCTCAGACTCGGAACACACCAGCACGAGGTACACCTCCAGCCACAGGCACCACCCCCGTGAGAAGGGGATGCTTCCCTTTTGCGGCGGCCGGGCCGGGACCGGGGGTGGGCTGGGACCGGGGGTGGACTAGGACGGGGGTGGGCTGGGACCGGGGTCGCTGGGGGCGGGCATGGGGTATTGGGTGGTGGCTGGCGGGTCTGGGTGGGGTATGGGGGTAGAGTCATTGACGTGGAAGTGTTATTGATTAGCCATTGTTTAAAATATTATTTTGTGCTATTATTTGGTTTCTTGGTCGTAATCTTTCGCGTGTGATAGCTGATGGACAGCCCAGTTTGACCGCCTTCATGGCGGCGGCCGCACGCGCCGCTCATCTGATCGTCGACGAGGAGCCGGTGATCTTCGCCGATCCGCTGGCTGAGGTGCTGCTCGGCGAGCGGGCCGACGAGTTTATCGACTACCACCGGGCGCACGGCACCCATCCGTGCTCTCCGGGGCCCGGGCGCAGGTCACCTGCCGGAGCCGTTACACCGAGGACCGGCTTGCCGACGCCGTCCGGCGGGGAACCGGCCAGTACGTCATGCTCGGCGCGGGCCTGGATTCCTTCGCCGGCCGCAGCGAGCTGGCCGGCCGGGTGCGCGTCTTCGAGGTCGACCACCCGGCCACTCAGGACTATAAGCGGCGGGTGCTCCCTGACACCGGGCACGTCACGTTTGTGCCGGTGGATTTTGGCCGGGACCTGTTTGGCGAGGAGCTGCGGCGAGCTGGCTTTGACGCGGCCGCGCCCGCCTTCGTGAGCTGGCTGGGCGTCACCATGTACCTGACGGAAAGCGCCATCGACGCGGCCCTGGC
Source organism: uncultured Actinomycetes bacterium (assembly GCA_963730825.1). Lineage (GTDB taxonomy): Bacteria > Actinomycetota > Actinomycetes > Streptosporangiales > Streptosporangiaceae > Palsa-504. The sequence goes on along the minus strand of CAVSTQ010000029.1, from coordinate 42,218 downwards.
GGTGGTCGGCGGCTTCGCCGCTGGCTCACAGATCGTGGCCGACTACATGCTGCCCGCCGGGTGGCGGGACGCCGCGGGTGACAGCTACGCGGACCTGGTCGGGCAGGCGTCCGCCGACCAGGGCGAACCCTGGCGCACCATGCTGGCGCCTGAGGAGATGGCCGCCCGGCTTGGCCGGCACGGCCTGCGACTGGTCCGGGACGTCAGCCAGCGGGACATGATCCCCGCGGCGCTCTGGCACCGCTCCGATTCGCTGCGCCCCATCGAGCTCTCCCGCATCACCCTTTGCACCCCGCAGGTGGGGCAAAGGGCAACGCCATGATCGTGGACAGTTCGGGTCAGATAAAGACCGAACTGTTCACGATCATGGTAGGGACCCAGTGCAGGAAGGGCCGGCCGAGCGGGAGCGGCTTTCCGCCGGTGCCTGCCGAGGCGGCGCCGAAAAAGAGGTACACGCCGAGGGCGGCGAACAGCAGGACGACGTAGCCGCCGGTCTTGATCAGGCCGGCCGAGGGGACGCCCGCCGCCGAGGCGCCGACATAGCCGAGCAGCAGGAGCAGCAGCGCCAGGTCGACCAGCCCGAACAGCACGCTGAACGCCGACGGCAGCCGCAGCGTGGCCAGGGTCAGCATGACGATCGCGACCAGCCAGGCGATCAGGAACAGCTTGACGGTGGCGAGCACGGCGGTCGCGGTGATGGCGAACCAGTTGTGATCAAGGCCGAGCACCAGCACCGCGTAGCTCAGCCAGAAGGTGCCGAAGATACCGAAGACGGCGGCGACCGCGCTCTGGCCGAGCGCCGCGCACCAGATCGTGGCCATCAGCAGGCCCAGGGCGGTGGCGGCCAGGATAACCGCCAGCGGAGCCCCGAGGACGCCGGCCGGTACCACGCCGACCAGCGCCAGGCCCAGCGCCACCGAGCCGACGATAAAGCTGCCGAGTCCCAGCATGGCCGGGTCGCCCGCCATCGGCCCGACCACGGCCGCCGGCGGCGCGGCGGCTTCCGAGGTGAGAGTACCTGACCGACCCGATTCGTCGGCGGTCGCATCAACAGTGGTCATACATTCGCCCCTTCGTTGAGAGCGCCCCGCGGCTGCGGGCTTAATGCATCCCTACGTCCGCAACCAGACACATGTGTTCTCACTTTGAACCAGGGGTCGTTCCCGGCGGGGCATCAGCCCAGGCCAAAGGCGGGCTTTTTCGGCGTATACGACATGATTACCGTACCGGACGGGCGATTTCCCGACCGGATAGGCTTTAGTGAGATTTAGTCTTCTTTAAAAGAATTCCCGGCCGTTAAGCTGGCCGTCGTGACAATCCCGTACTCGTGGATCTTGCGGTAGATCGTCGCCCGGGACATGCCGAGCGCCTCGGCCGCCCGGACCTTGTTGCCGTCGTGATCCTGCAGGCTCTGCACGATCGCGTCCCGCTCGATCGACTCCAGCGGGGACAGCAGCCGGCGGCTCACGGTCCAGCACTCGGGGGGCAGGTCCTTTGGCATGATCACGCCAGCCCGGCGGCGCTGCACGACCTGCTTGAGCACCTGCCACAGCTGCTCGGTGTTACCTGGCCAGTTGTGCCGCAGCAGCAACTGCATGGCCTCGGGCGAACAGGTCAGGCGGCCCTGCTGGCTCAGCCGGGCCAGGAAGAACGGCACGAGCTCGTGCAGGTCCTCGATGTGATGCCGGAGCGGCGGAAGCTCCACCGTGCCCTGGAAGAACCGCAGCAGCCTGGTCAGGTCGGCCGCGGCCAGCTTGCGGTTCAGCGTCACCGCGACCCGCAGCTCGTCCGGGCCGTCCTTGGCGTGGCCCTCCGGGCGCTGGCCGTTCCTGGCCTCTTGCAGCGCGCTGGACAGCGCGTGCAGCTGGCGGGCGTTGAGCAGGTCGACATGCCGGATCACCAGCATGCCCGAGCCGTCGAGCAGCTCACGGCGGGCCTTGGTCAGCCAGTCCTGGGAGGCCGACTCGGCGTCGAGCACATGGAACGGCGCGGCCGGGTTGCGCCGCTGGTGCACGGCGCGGGCCAGGGCCAGCTTGCCGACCCCGCCCTCACCCTCGATCGTCATCCAGTCGCAGGAATCGTAGAGCGCCTCGGCCTCGCGGCACGCGCGCAGCCAGAGCACGCCGCTGCCGACCAGGCCAGGCAGGTACATGGCGGTCCTCGGCGCGGGCGTCTCCGGGACCACGGCGGCGGCCGCGACCAGTTTCACGTGGACCACGCCGTCGCTGAACGGGCCGTCGCCGGCGATCCGCCGGCAGAACATCCTCGCCATCACGCCGCTGGGCAGGTCGACCGTGACCGCGCCCGGATGGTTCCTGGCCAGCGCCTCGGTGGCGTGACCGATCAGGGCGGACTGGTCACCGGGGTCCAGCACCCGGCGGGCGTGGTCGTTCAGCATGACGACGTCGTTGCCGAGGGCCAGCACGATGCCGCCGGTCCGCCGGCAGGCCCGCACGTATTCCTGCAGCAGGTGCAGGTCCCGGCTGCTGCCCGCGGCGAGCAGCGCCTGGGTGATCTGGTCCGCCGTCGACTTGACCAGCGAGATCAGCAGCGGGTCGGCGTTCTTGCGCCAGCAGGTCAGGTCGATGACGCCCACCGTCTTGCCCGAGACCGGGTCGTGGATGGGCACCCCGGCGCAGGCCAGCCGCTCCAGGTGCTCGGCGTAGTGCTCGTGCCCGAAGACGTGGGCCGGGCCGCCGGATTCCAGCGCGGTGCCGATGCCGTTGGTGCCGACGTGCTCCTCGGCGTAGCTGAAGCCGGGCGCCAGCTTCACGCCGTCCAGGTAGCGCTCGAGGTCGTGATCCGCGGTCAGCCGGGTCAGCACCAGGCCCGCCGCGTCGGTCAAGACGATGCTGATGGGCTGGCCGTCGAGTTGCTCGTGCAGATGACGCAGCACCGGATCGGCCGTGCGGGCCAGCGTGGTCTCCAGGTCGGGGTCACGCAGGTAGTTCAGCTCGATGTGATCGGCGGCCACGTTCCACTGCCTGGAACGCCACCAGGACGCCAGGATCGGTTTGCGCACTACGCTCGGATCGACCGATTCGGCCGCCAGGAACCTGTCCCTGGCGTCCGCCAGCCGGTCCCTCGCCGCATGCAACTGCGATGAAGCACGTACCATACAGCCTCCCCCACCACATATCTCCGGCTGGAGGCTCAGCCCGGCGCGGATCGGAGTCGGGTTTACCCGCCCATTACAAAGTAAACCCCACGTTGCCAGCCACTGTCTCAAGTTGAGACCGCCACATTTCCGCAAAGGGCGTTTTCTCGGGCGCATGGCAGCCCACGAGCAGAGCATGGACGAAGAGACATTCAACCCCTGGAGCATCGTCAATCTCGTTTTTCATCATCTGGCCGGCGAGGGCCTTCATCCGGTGCTCGGCGAAGCGGGCGACCCGGGGGCACCCGCGGCGGACCTGCTGCGTGCGCTGGGCATCACCCCGGCCGCAGAAGGTAACCGGCAGGCTTCCGAACAAGTTAAGCAGCAGCTGGCTGAGCTCCGGGCTGCGTTCGATGTGTCTCATGTTGAGAGCTCATGACCCCCGCTATCGGGGTGTGATGCAGGGCACAAGGACTTTCGGGACCGTCGGCAGCCCCAAGCAGCCGCAAGGCCACGCTAGCCCGAGGGGACGAACTGTGAGGGCCCCCCGGGTGGACATGACCCCGGACCCCGGAGACCCGCCCAGAAAGGGGTGACGATGAGTCGCCAGAGTGTCGCCAAGGCTCACCAGAAGATCCAGGAACTCTCCTGGGACCCGCAGTACCACGAGCCGGTGTCGCAGTACGGGACGGACTACACGTTCCACAAGGCCCAGAAGAAGGACCCGCTGAAGCAGGTCCTTCGGTCCTACTTCCCGATGCAGGAAGAGAAGGACAACCGCGTATACGGCGCCCAGGACGGTGCCATCCGCGGCAACATGTTCCGCCAGGTGGAGGAGCGCTGGCTGGAATGGCAGAAGCTGTTCCTGTCCATCATCCCGCTGCCAGAAATCTCGGCGGCGCGCGCCATGCCGCTGCTGTTCCGCACGGTTCCGAACCCGGAACTGCACAACGGCCAGGCGATCCAGATGATCGACGAGGTACGGCACTCGACGATCCAGCAGAACCTCAAGCGCCTGTACATGAACAACTACATCGACCCGGCCGGCTTCAACAACAGCCTCCGCAACTTCCAGAACGACTACTGCGGGACCATCGGCCGGCAGTTCGCCGAGGGCTTCATCACCGGTGACGCCATCACCGCGGCGAGCATCTACCTCACCATCGTGGCCGAGACGGCGTTCACGAACACCCTGTTCGTGGCCATGCCGGCCGAGGCCGCGGCCAACGGCGACTTCCTGCTGCCGACCGTGTTCCACTCGGTCCAGTCGGATGAGTCGCGGCACATCTCCAACGGCTACGCCACGCTGCTGATGGCGCTGTCGGATGAGAGCAACCACCAGCTGCTCGAGCGCGACCTGCGCTACGCGTGGTGGAACAACCACCGCGTGGTGGACGCCGCCATCGGCACGTTCATCGAGTACGGCACCAAGGACCGCCGCAAGGACCGTGAGTCCTACGCCGAGATGTGGCGCCGGTGGATCTACGACGACTACTACCGCAGCTACCTCGTGCCGCTGGAGAAGTACGGCCTGGTCATTCCGCACGACCTCATCGAGGAAGCGTGGAACCAGATCTGGAACAAGGGCTACGTGCACGAAGTCGCCCAGTTCTTCGCCACCGGCTGGCTCGCCAACTACTGGCGGATCGACCCGATGACGGACACCGACTTCGAGTGGTTCGAGTACAAGTACCCGGGCTGGTACGACAAGTACGGCAAGTGGTGGGAGAACTACAACCGCCTGTCCACGCCGAACGGTCACCACCCGATCGTGGCCGAGAACGTCGACTACGTGTACCCGCACCGGTGCTGGACCTGCATGGTCCCGTGCCTGGTCCGCGAGGACATGGTGATGGCCGAGGTCGACGGCCAGTGGCGGACCTACTGCCACGAGGAGTGCCGCTGGACGGACGCCGAGGCGTTCCGGCCGACCTACCAGGGCCGTGAGACCCCGAACATGGGCCAGCTCATCGGCAAGCGCGAATGGGAGACCCTGTACCACGGCTGGAACTGGGCCGACGTCGTCACCGACATGGGTTACGTGCGGGACGACGGCAAGACGCTCGTCGCCCAGCCGCACCTGAACCTGGACCCCAAGAAGATGTGGACCACGGATCACCTGCGCCGGATGGGCGAGGTGCTGAGCCCGAACGTGCTGCTCAACGAGATGAACCCCGACCAGCGCGCGGCGTTCCACGCCGACTACATCAAGCAGGGCCCGGCCGGCCGGGCTCCGGCGGATAGCTAGCTAGCAGGTAGCGGAGGGGGCCTTACGGGGTTTCGTGGGGCCCCCTCCGTGCGCCGTGATCAGTCAGCCAGCTAGGGAACGTGAGGGGGGTTATGGGCGATAAGCACGTCGTTCGGTTCGAGCCTGTGGGCATCGAAATCGAGGTAGACGAGGACCAGAACATCCTGCGGGCCGCGGCCGAGCAGGGCATCATGCTGATGCACGGCTGCAAGGAAGGGCAGTGCGCCTCCTGCAAGTCATTCATCCTCGAGGGCGACGAAGTCGAGCACGACAAGTACTCCACGTTCGCGTTGCCTGATTACGAGCTTGAAGAGGGCTACACGCTGCTGTGCCGGGCCCACGCCTACGAAGACCTCACCATCGAGCTGCTCAACTACGACGAGGAAATGATCCATTCCGGCCTGCCGATCACCCAGGGCGTGGCGGAGGTGGTATCCAAGGACCCGGTCACCCACGACATGCGGCACCTGGTGCTGCGGATGGTCGAGCCGGACGAGATCAAGTTCTTCCCCGGCCAGTACATGGACATCGCCATTCCCGGCACCGACGAGGTGCGGTCCTTCTCCATGGCGAACACCTCGAGCCGGGAGAGCGGACTGCTCGAGTTTGTCATCAAGGTCTACCCGGACGGGCACTTCTCCGAGTTCCTCGCCCAGACGCTGGCCGAGGGCGACCGGCTGGATATCACCGGGCCGTTTGGCGTGTTCACCCTGCGCGAGGGAGAGAACGACCTGGTCTTCGTCGGCGGCGGCGCGGGCATGGCGCCGATCCTGGCGCTGCTGCGGACGCTGGCCGAGCGCGGCCTGAACCGCAAGGCCACCTTCTTCTACGGCGCCCGGACCGCCCAGGATCTGTGCTTTGAGGCCGAGCTGCGCGAGCTCGAGAACAAGCTGCCTGACTTCCGCTACATCCCGGCGCTGTCCGAGCCCGGGAACAACGAGGAGTGGGATGGCGAGACCGGCCTGATCACCGATGTGGTCAAGCGGCACGCCAGCGACCTGCGCGGGGCACACGCCTACGTCTGCGGGCCGCCGCCCATGGTGGAGGCGGCGCTTCCGCTGCTCGCCACGCTGGGCGTGGAGGAAAAGCGTATCTACTTCGACAAGTTCACCACTACCGGTAACCCGCAGGAGTGAGATCATGACAGAGACGCATGAGAACGCCGAGCGCAGTGTCCCGAAGCCGCATTTCACCGACGCGGAGGCCGGCGCCAAGACCTTCCCGAGCTCCACTAAGCGGGACTTCAACTACTACACCCCGGCCAAGCGCAAGCAGTCCAGGTACGAGGACGTCACCGTTGAAGTCCAGCCCGACCCCCGGCACTACCTGGCCCAGGGCTGGCTGTACGGATTCTCCGACGGGCGCGGCGGCTACCCGCTGGACTGGACCGCCCTGAAGGCCTGGGGCAGCGACCGGCCCGAGCCCGAGCGCTACCCCGGGTCCGGCGGCAAGGGCTACGACTGGCCCGCCACCGGCTGGCACGAGTTCCGCGACCCGAACGAGGAGTGGGAACTCACCTTCTACCGGTACAACTCCAACGTGGTCAGGCAGCTCAACCAGAACGTCGACGTGGCCAGGCAGTCCAAGGCCTTCGCCCAGTGGAACCCGAACTGGGTCAGGTTCGTGGAGTCGCACGTCGGCGCGTGGATGCACGTGGACCACGGGCTCGGCCTTTACTTGTTCGCCAACGCCAACCGGCGGGCCCCCACCAACATGCACAACAACGCGATCTCGGTGAACAGCATGCACCGGATCCGGGCGGCCCAGGACCTGGCGCTGTACAACCTGACGCTGACCGAGGAGATCGAGGGCTTCGACGGGGCCGCGCACCTGGAGGCCTGGAACAACGACCCGGCCTGGCAGGGCGTCCACGAGGTGGCCGAGCAGCTGACCGGGATCGACGACTGGTGCGAGGCCATCTTCGCCGCCAACGTCGTCTTCGAGCCGCTGGTCGGCGAGCTGTTCCGCAGCCAGCTCGTGATGCAGGCCGCCCCGCGTAACGGTGACTTCGTGACCCCGACGCTGGTCGGCGCCGAGGAGTACGACTTCGCCGAGCGCGACCTGCGCTACACCGTCCCCCTGTTCCACCTGCTCACCAACGACCGCGAGTTCGCCGACCACAACAAGGGCCTGCTCCAGGGCTGGCTGTCGACCTGGACCAGCCGGTCGCTGGCCGCCGCCAGGACGCTGCAGCCGTTGTGGTCGCAGCCCGACCACAAGCCGCTGCGCTTCGAAGACGCGCTGGACGCGGTCAAGAACCGCTTCAACGGCATTCTCTCCGATCTGAACCTGGACGCACCGAAGGAGCTTGGCCAGTGACCACCTTCAAGACCTCAGAGAGCCCGTACAAGTCCAACAACACGGCTTCCAACATGTGCGGCGTCACCCTGATGAACAACCAGGTCGGCGCGGTCATGGCCAAGGTCATGTCGGAAAAGCCGAACGTGAAGACGATGGTGCTGCCGTCGATGATCCGGGTCGACGCGACCGGCCGGATGGACTTCGACTACGACGAGATCTCCGAAGCGCTCGGCGAGGAGCCCGGCTGGTTCGACGCCGCGCAGTTCGAGGAGAACATGTCGACCCACTACGGCCGCATGATCCACCTGGACGACCGGACGATCATGTTCGCCAACCCAGAGGACGCGGCCGAGTACCTCGACTTCGACCTGACCGCCCGGTAACTGAGGAGACGCTTTGTACGAGAAGAACGGCGAGAAGTACTTCATCGTCGACTCGCATATGCACTACTGGAACGCTGCCCCGGACAACTGGGTGCCCGGCGCCGAGCAGTACGCCAAGGGCTGGATCGAATGCTTCCACGCCTACCAGGGCCTAGGCCCGCCGGAGACGCACTGGTCGATCGAGCACTTCCAGCAGTACTCAGAGGACGACCTGATGAAGGACGTCTTTGAGGACGGGTACGTGGACGTGGCCATCTTCCAGCCGACGTACCTGAAGGAGTGGTACAACGAAGGCTTCAACACCACCGAGAAGAACGCCGAGATGGGCAAGCAGGCACCCGGGCAAGTTCATCTACAACACCCGGTTCGACCCCCGCGACGGCGACGAGGGCCTGGCCCAGCTCAAGCGGAACATCGACACGTACGGCTCCAAGGGACTCAAGCTGTACACGGCCGAGTGGAACAACGGCTCGCGCGGGTACAAGCTGAGCGACCCCGGCCGCTACCGGTTCCTGGAGAAGGCCCAGGAGTGGGGCATCAAGAACGTCCACGTGCACAAGGGCCCGACCATCTGGCCGCTGGACAAGGACGCCTTCGACGTCGCCGACGTGGACCACGCCGCGACCGACTTCCCCGACCTTAACTTCATCGTCGAGCACGTCGGCCTGCCGCGGATCGAAGACTTCTGCTTCATGGCCACCCAGGAGCCGAACGTCTACGCCGGCCTGTCCGTGGTGATCGGCGGCCTGATGCACGCGCGGCCGCAGTTCTTCGCCAAGGTCATCGGCGAGCTGCTGTTCTGGGTCGGTGAGGACAAGATGACCTTTGGCAGCGACTACGGCATCTGGGAGCCGAAGTGGCAGATCGAGGGCTTCGTGGACTGGACGATGCCGGACCGCGAAGAGTTCTCGGACTACCCCAAGCTCGGCACCGCGGGTAAGAAGAAGATCCTCGGCCTGAACGCGGCCAAGCTCTACGGCATCGACGTGCCCGCCGAGTACCAGCTGAAGGACGAGGCCGCCCCGGCCGCCCAGGACGACGCGCAGCTGGTCGACGACCGCTCGCAGCCGGTCGCGGGGGCGTGAGCCCGGTAACAGCCGAATCTGCTCGGCACTGCCCCGGGGGCCGCGCAGGCCCCCGGGGCTGCTCCGGGCGCTGGAGACGGTGCGCGATCCCGAGCTCGACGAGCCGATTACCTCGCTCGGCTTCGTCGCTTCGTGCACCGTCTCCAGTGATGGAGACGCCCAGGTCCGGCTGCGGCTGCCTACGTATTTCTGCGCGCCCAACTTCGCCTACCTGATGGTGGCCGACGCCTACGACGTGGTGTCGGCGCTGCCGGGGGTACGCCGCGCCGAAGTGGTCCTGGAAGACCATTTCGCCTCCGACGCGATCAACGGCGGCGTGGCCGCCCAGGCCGGGTTCGTTCGGTCCTTTGACGGCGAAGCCGTCAGTGAGCTGCATGATCTCCGGGCCGGCTTCTTGCGCAAGGCGGTGATGGCAGGCACTGATCAGGTGTGCAGGCCGCTGCTCGCGGCGGGCACGGACCAGGCGGCACTGCTCGCGATGACCCTCGGCGAGGTGCCGCCTTCTCGCGCTCTGGAGCGGCTGCGGCAGCGCCGGGCCGACCTGGGCCTGCCGGCCGGCGACGACGCCCGGCTGGTCATCGACCCGGTGACCGGCGAGCCGGTCCGGCCGGACGCGCTCCCGCTGCACCTGCGCAAGGCGCAGGTCACCCGGGTCAGCATCGAGGCGAACTCCGGGATCTGCCGCGGCATGCTGCGGCACCGGTATAACAACACCGAGGGACAAGGAGAGACCGTCCTCGCCGAGGACTCGGGCTCTTAGTGATGAGGAAGCAGGTCGAGGAGGACCAATGAAGGCCGTCCGGTTGCACAAATTCCATACTCAGCCGGTGATCGACGACGTACCCGAGCCCACGATCAGCGGACCGCTCGACGTCATCGTGAAGATCGGCGGGGCCGGCGTCTGCCGCACTGACCTGCACATCATCGAGGGCCAGTGGGACGCGGCGATGGGCACGCCGCTGCCCTATATCCTCGGCCACGAGAACGCGGGCTGGGTCCACGAGATCGGCTCGGCGGTCACCAACGTGGCCGTCGGCGACACCGTCATCCTGCACCCCACGCCCACCTGCGGGCTGTGCCACGCCTGCCGGGCCGGCGACGACATGCACTGCGAGAACAGCACGTTCCCCGGCCTGTCCACCGACGGCGGGATGGCCGAGTACCTGCTCACCTCGGCGCGGGCGTGCATCAAGCTCAACCCGGAGACGCGTCCGCAGGACGTGGCCGCGCTGGCCGACGCGGGCATCACCGCCTACCACGCGGTCCGCAAGGCCATCCCGCTGCTGTACCCCGGCACCACCTGCGTGGTGATCGGCGCGGGCGGCCTCGGCCACATCGGCATCCAGTGCCTGTCCACCCTGACCGCCACCAACATCGTGGTGGTGGACAGGAACCCGGACGCGCTGAAGCTGGCGTCGGAGCTGGGCGCCCAGCACACCGTGGTGGCCGACGGCTCGCACATCGACGCGGTCAAGGACCTGACCGGCGGGGCGGGCGCGCACGTCGTGCTCGACTTCGTCGCCGAGCAGGGCGCCGAGATGGACGGCTGGAACATGACCGCCCCGGCCGGGTCCTACTTCGTCATCGGCTACGGCGGGACCCTGCACATCCCGACCCTGGACATCATCTCCACCGAGCGCAACATCATCGGCAACATCGTCGGCACCTACAACGAGCTGGCCGAGCTGATGGCGCTGGCCCAGGCGGGAAAGGTTACGCTGCACACCAAGGCCTACCCGCTGGACGCGGCGCCCGACGCGCTGGCCGACCTGGACGCCGGCCGGGTCCGCGGCCGCGCGATCCTCGTCCCCTAGAAACGGAGCCACCATGGCTAAGGAACTGCGCTACGGCGCTGAAGCTCGCGCGCTCCTGCTCGCTGGTGTGGACCAGCTGGCCGAGGCCGTGAAATCGACTCTCGGCCCCAAGGGGCGCAACGTCATCCTGGAGAAGATCACCGGATCGCCCGTGGTGACCAACGACGGCGTCACCATCGCGCGGGAAATCCACCTGAAGAACCAGTTCGAGAACATGGGCGCGCAGCTGGTCAAGGAAGCCGCCATCAAGACCAACGACATCGTCGGTGACGGCACCACCACCGCCACGGTGATCGCCCAGGCGATCATCAAGGAGGGCATGGAGGCCATCGGCAAGGGCGGCAACCCGGTGCTGGTCAAACGGGGTGTCGACCTGGCCGTCGGACGCCTGGTGGAGTACCTGCGCGGCGTCGCGCACCCGGTGAAGACCGAAGAGGACTACGCCCGGGTCGCGGCGATCTCCGCCAACGACGACGACACCGTCGGCGCCGCGATCGCCAAGGCGCTGTTCACCGTGGGCGACGGCGGCATCGTGACCGTGCAGGATTCGCCGGTCTCGGGGATGCGGGTCGACTTCGTCGAGGGTTTCGAGTTCGACAACGGCTACCTGTCGCCGTATATGGTGACCAACCCGGCCGCGCTCGAATCCATCGTCGACGACCCGTACATCCTGCTGTGCAGCGAGAAGATCACCAAGGTCCAGGACCTGATGCCGCTGCTTGACAAGATCATGCGCGCCCCCCGGCCGCTGATCATCATCGCGGAGAACGTCGAGGGCACGGCGCTTTCCATGCTCGTGCACAACCACGTGAACGGGATCTTCCAGTGCGTGGCGGTGCGGGCCCCCGGGTTCGGCGACAGGCGGCTGCACAAGCTGGAGGACATCGCCGCGCTGACCGGCGGGGCCGTGCTGTCCAAGCACTCCGGGTTCACCCTGGAAACGATGACCGTGGCGCAGCTTGGCCGGGCCTCGCAGGTGCGGGTCACCGCCGACAACACCACGATCATCGGCGGCGGGGGCGGCAAGGAGGCGGTGGAGTTCCGGCTCGCCCAGATGCGGTCGGAGCGGGAACGGGCCACCTTTGGCATCGACGAGGACGTGCTGACCGAGCGGATCGGCGCCCTGTCCGGCAAGGTGGCCGTGATCAGCGTGGGCGCCCCGACCAGCGCCGAGCTCAAGGAACTGCAGCACCGGGTCGAGGACGCGCTGTCCGCCACCCGGGCCGCCATGGCCGAGGGCATCGTCGCGGGCGGCGGCGCCGCCCTGCTGCACGCCGAGGGCGTCCTGGACGGCATGGACGTCAACGAGGACTACGCCATCGGCGTGGACGCGGTCCGGCACGCGCTGGCCGAGCCCGGCCTACCTCATCGCCGCCAACGCCGGCTACCACGCCGCGGAGGTCGTGGCCAAGACCAGGCAGCTAGGCCCGGACGAGGGATTCGACGCGCTGGAGGGCCGGCACGGGAACATGATCGAGATGGGCATCATCGACCCGCTGCGGGTGGTCCGCTCGGCGCTGCAGAACGGCGCGTCGGTCGCGGGCCTGCTGCTGACGACCAACACGCTGGTCGCCGAGGAGCAGACCCCGTGGGGCGGCAGCGCGGCGCTGATGACCGAATTCGGCTCGCTCGACGAAGGCCTGAACCAGCCGTCACCTGACTCGAGCACGCCGCAGTCGCTCGGGCTCGGGCCGTCGGTTGGCTGATCCTGGGTCATCCGTTGGCTGACACGGTGCCACTCGCCCGGCACGTGGTCGTCGGAAACGACGCCATTCCCGGCGAAAGCCGGGTCACGGACGCGGCCGAGCGGGCCCTGTCCGGGGAAAGACGCGGGGTCCGGGCGGTACTGCCGTTCCTGGGCCCCGCGTTTATCGCCGCCGTCGCCTACGTCGATCCGGGTAACTTCGCCACCAACATGGCGGGCGGGTCCCAGTTCGGCTACATGCTGCTGTGGGTGGTGCTGGCGGCGAACCTGATGGCGATGGGTGTCCAGACCATGAGCGCCAAGCTTGGCATCGCCACCGGGCGGAGCCTGCCCGAGGTCTGCCGGGACCGGTTTCCCTTCCGGGTCGTGGTGCTGCTCTGGCTGCAGGCCGAGGCGGTGGCGATGGCCACCGACGTGGCCGAGTTCGTCGGCGCCGCCCTGGGCCTGCACCTGGTCTTCGGGCTGGCGCTGTGGGTCTCCGCGATCTTGACCGGGCTGGCCGCGTTTACCATCTTGGGCCTGCAGGTCTGGGGGTTCCGCCGGCTGGAGGCGACGATCACCGGGTTCGTGGCGGTGATCGTGCTGGCGTTCGGACTCGATCTTGGCAAAAGCCGCCCGTCGGTGAGCGGGGTGGCGCACGGCTTGTTCGTGCCCCAGCTGGCCGGCGGCGGCTCGGCCCTGCTCGCGGTCAGCATCGTCGGCGCGACCGTGATGCCGCACGTGATCTACCTGCACTCCTCGCTCACCCAGAACCGCATCGTCGGCGCGAACGCGGCCGCCAGGCGTAAGATCTTCCGCTTCGAGATCATCGACATCACGATCGCGATGGGCACCGCCGGGGTCATCAACCTGGCCATGCTGGCCACCGCGGCCGCCGTCTTCCACGCGCGTGGCATGTTCGGCGTCGGCAACGACATGGGCCAGGTCTTCGCGGGCCTGAACCACTACCTGGGCGCGCACAGCGGGACGTTTTTCGGGCTGGCCCTGCTGGCGTCGGGGATCGCGTCCTCGTGTGTGGGCACCATGTCCGGCCAGCTGGTGATGCAGGGCTTCATCGAGCGGCAGATCCCGGTGTTCGCCCGCCGCGCCATCACCATGATCCCGGCCCTGGTGGTGATCGGCGTGGGCTTCAACCCCACCCGGGCGCTGGTCCTGTCCCAGGTCTTCCTGTCCTTTGGCATCCCGTTCGCGCTGGTCCCGCTGTGGTTCTTCACCAGCAGCAAGCAGCTGATGGGACCGCTGGTGAACCGGCGCCTGACGATGGGCGCCGCCGCGCTGGTCACAATCGTGATCATCGCGCTCAACGTGTACCTGCTCGTGACGGCGTAACCTGCTGCGGTGAGCCCTGTTACCCGCGGCTTCGGTCGCAAGCGAGCCGCGGCCGACGCCAGCCGGGTGCCGCCCGGTCAGTACGTGACCCGCGACTTCCCCGTCCTGTCGGCCGGCCCGACCCCGCGCACGGCCCTGGCGAACTGGACGTTCTCGATCACCGGCGGCCGCGAGCCGAAAAGCTGGACCTGGCCGGAGTTCCGCGCGCTGCCCGCCGAGTCGCTGACCGCGGACATCCACTGCGTGACCCGCTGGTCCAAGCTGGACACGACCTGGCAGGGCGTATCGCTCGACGTGCTGCTGGGGGCGGTGGCCTTTGACGCGCCGTACGTGCTCGCGTTCTGCGACGGGGGGTACACGACGAACCTGCCGGTGGCCGACCTGACCGGCGGGCGGGCCTGGGTGGCGTTCGGCTACGGCGGCGCGCCGCTCGGGCCCGAGCACGGCGGCCCGGCCCGGCTGCTCGTCCCGCACCTGTACTTCTGGAAGAGCGCCAAATGGGTGCGCGGGCTGCGGCTCCGCGACACCGACGAGCCCGGTTTCTGGGAAAACTACGGCTACAACTCTACGGAGACCCATGGCGGGAACAGCGGTACGCGGGCGACTGACCTGGCGCCTGGCCACGGTCGGCGCGGTGGTGCAGGAGACGCCTACGGCCAGGACCCTGTCGCTGGACGTGGCCGGCTGGCCGGGGCACCGGGCCGGGCAGCACGTCGACGTCAGGCTCACCGCCGAGGACGGGTACGTGGCCGAGCGGGCCTACTCGATCGCCTCGGCGCCCGGCGAGCCGCTCGCGATCACGGTGCAGCGGCTGGCGGACGGGGAGGTCTCCGGCTACCTGGCGCAGGAGGCGCGTCCCGGGGACCAGTGTGAGGTGCGCGGGCCGGTCGGCGGCTACTTCGTCTGGGAGCCGGCGTTTGGCGGACCGCTGCTGCTGGCCGCCGGCGGCTCGGGGATCGTGCCGCTGCGGTCCATCCTGCGGCACCGTTTGCGGGCCGGCCGCTCCGTCCCCGTGCGGTTGCTGTACTCCGCGCGGGCGCTGGCGGACGTGATCTACCGGGATGAGCTGGACGGCTACTCCGATGACGTGCGGGTGAGCTACACGCTGACCAGGACGCAGCCGGCCGGGTGGACCGGCTACGCGCGGCGGGTGGACGACGAGATGCTGGCCGAGGTGGCCTGGCCGGCGGCGGACAAACCGCTGGCGTACGTCTGCGGGCCGACGAGTTTCGTGGAGTCGGTGGCGGCCGGGCTGGTCCGGCTTGGCTATCCGCCGGTGCGGGTTAGGACCGAGCGGTTCGGCGCGACGGAGGCATGATGGAGCCAGTGGACGACGGCGCTGTGACTGGCGGCGCTGTGGATGGCCGTGCTGTGGACGGCAGTGCGATCGGGGGGCTGCTGATCGAGGTGTTCGGGACGGAGATGACCACGGCGTCGAGTGTCTGCGCTTCGTGCGGCTCAACCCGCCAGGTGGCCGAGCTAGCCGTTTACCGGCACCCGCTGGGCCCGGTGGTCCGCTGCCGCGGCTGCGACAGCGTGCTGATGGTCTTCGTCCAGATCCGCGGCATCACCTGTGTCGACCTGCAGGGCCTAGCCAGCCTGGGGTAGCCAACGCTGGGGACGGGTGCCCGGTTTGCGGGTTTTTCGCCCTCTAGATGATTGATTCCTTATGGGTTCAGTTGTCGTAGCTGATCAGCGACCGCTTGGCGGGCGTATCATGGTGGCCGGTAACGTCGGGTTAGCGCGCCGGGGGGATCCTGGACGCCCCTTCCGGCACGGCAGGCACCTTTCGTCACTCTGACGCCTGGACGTTATGCATGGTTGCGGCAACCTACACATTCTTTTGTATAGGTTGCGACAACCATGCATATCGCGGAGACCAGGGAGGGTCGTCCGTTGAGGAGGAACTTGGGGGACGCCCAAGGGCTACCTGGTCGCGACCGATACGGCGTTTCCGCAGCTCATATACCCTTTTCAGGCAACACGCCGGGCATAATTCGAGACTAGGGAGCGCTACTGTGTTCCCTTTTTCTCCTCCAGAGGTGCGGGCACATGTATGTGTTTACGATTTAGGTGTTATAGCAAACAAAATCGTAGACATATCGTGGGTATCTAGGCCGCCCCGGCGAGCACTAGCCGGTCATCGAGCGGCTGACGCGCCGGGGGGGCACCGTGCTGGCCGATCGTCCCCGCTGCACCACGCGCGCGGATCCCGGGCGGAATCAGCCCTGCGTCAATCGTCTTAACGACCCCTGGCCGGTGGGGCGGGTGGCTGCCAACGTCACCAGGGGAAAGCGCCGATACGACTGGCTGACGAGATCGCCTTGTATCTTGCGTGCTTAAGTATGAATCGACCTTATATCTGTTCAGATATTGCAACCTTATGTCGAGAAGGTTACCGTCGCTTGTACACCGTCCCGCAACGCACCGTTCCCCTCCAACTAGCCACACCGGCCCGCGGGACCCGCCGGAGGAGATCCGGCCATCGGCAAAGGAGCAATAGGTGTTCCAGTCCATCCGAGCTGTGAGGCGGACGCTCGCCTTGGCCGTCGGCGCCACGTCGCTGGCGGTCGCGGGCGTCGCCGCCGTGGCAGCGACGCCGGCCTCGGCCGCTGCCACCGGTGGTAGCGGCGCGAGCCTGCCGTACGTCGAAGTGCAGGCGGAGAACTCCGCCACCAACGGGACGGTCATCGGCCCGAGCTACACCCAGGGCCAGCTGGCCGACGAGGCGTCCGCCCGTAAGGCCGTGACCCTGCAGGGCACGGGCAAGTACGTCACCTTCACCACGCCGGTGGCGACCAACTCGATCGACTTCCGCTACAGCATCCCGGACAGCTCGGACGGGTCGGTCTACACCGCTCCGCTCTCGCTGTACGTCAACGGCACCAAGCAGACCGACTTCACCCTGACCAACGCCTACAGCTGGTACTACGGCAGCTATCCGTTCACCAACACGCCGGGCAGCGGCAACCCGCACCACTTCTACGACGAGGTGCACCGGCTGTTCTCGACGTCCTATCCGGCCGGGACCACGTTCAAGCTGCAGGTGGACTCCGAAGACACCGCGCCGGACTACACGATCGACTTCGCCGACTTCGAGCAGGTGGCCGCGCCGCTCACGCAGCCGTCCGGCTCGGTCTCGGTGACAAGCGAGGGCGCCGACCCGACCGGCGTGAACGACTCCACCAGCGCGTTCAACGCCGCGATCACGGCGGCCGGCCCGGGCGGAACGGTGTGGATCCCGTCGGGCACCTACAACATCCCTGGTCACATCAGCGTCAACAACGTGACGGTGGCCGGCGCCGGGATGTGGTACTCGACCGTTACCGGCACGGCGCCCGGCTTCTACGGGAACTCCGCGCCGTCACCGAGCACCAACGTGCACCTGCAGAACTTCGCGATCTTTGGCAACGTCCAGCAACGCGACGACAGCGCCCAGGTCAACGGCATCGGCGGCGCGATGAGCAACTCGACGGTGTCGAACATCTGGATCGAGCACGACAAGGTCGGCGCCTGGATGGACGGGCCGATGGACAGCCTGAAATTCAGCGGCATGCGGATCAGGGACACCACCGCGGACGGCATCAACTTCCACGGCGGCGTCACGAACTCCACCGTGACCAACAGCGACATCCGTAACACCGGTGACGACGGTATCGCGACCTGGGCGGACTCCGGCATCGGTGCCGACGCCAACGACACGATCTCGAACAACACCGTGCAGCTGCAGATGCTGGCCAACGGCATCGCCATCTACGGCGGGCACGACAACACCGTGACCGGCAACCTGGTGGTGGACACCGGCATCACCCAAGGCGGCGGCATCCAGGTGGGGCAGCGCTTCTCCTCCACCCCGGTCGGCACCACCACGATCTCCAACAACACCATGATCCGGGACGGTGACCTCGACCCGAACTGGCAGTTCGGCGTGGGCGCGCTGTGGTTCGACGGTAGCCAGGGCACGGTCACCGGGCCGATCAACGTGACCAACGCGCTGATCGAGCAGAGCCCGTTCGAGGCGATCCAGTGGGTCGAGGGCGAGGTTAACGGGGTCAGCCTGAACAACGTGACCATCGCGGGCACCGGCACCTTCGCGCTGCAGGAGCAAGACCCGGGTACGGCCTCGGCCACCAACGTGGTGGCGACCGGGGTGGCGCAGGCCAACGCGGGCAACGCCCCCAGCTACAGCTGCGAGGGCAGCGGCTTCACGATCACCGACGGCGGCGGCAACTCCGGCATCAGCCCGACCCAGTGCAACGGCTGGCCGGCCCCGGTCTACCCGCCGTACCCCAACTCCGGCGTGACGGTCGCGCCGAGCGCGCTGAACTTCGGCTCGGTGGCGGTCGGCTCAACCAGCAGCGCGCAGAACGTGACGGTGTCCAACCCGACCAGTTCGGCCGCGTCGGTCTCGTCGATCGCCGCTACCGGCGACTTCGCGCAGACCAACACGTGCGGATCGTCGATCGCGGCGGGCGGCGTCCTGCACGGTCAGCGTGAAGTTCACGCCGACCGCGGCCGGCAGCCGCACCGGCACCCTGACCGTCAACGCGGGCGGGGTGACCAACACCGTCAGCCTGTCCGGCACCGGCACGAGCGGAGGCGGCGGCAGCGCGACGCTGGCCGCCTCCCCCACCTCGCTGTCCTTTGGCAACCAGGCGGTGGGTTCGACCTCGGCGGCCCAGAACGTCACGGTGACCAACACCGGCAGCGCGGCCGCGAGCGTGTCCTCGGTCTCGGCCACCGGCCCGTTCGCAGCCACAAGCACCTGCGGGACCTCGATCGCGGCGGGCGCGTCCTGCACGCTGAGCGTGAAGTTCACGCCCACCACGGCCGGCGCCGCCAGCGGGAACGTGACGGTGTCGAGCAACGCCACCGACCCCACCCTCACCGTGGCCCTGAGCGGGACAGGGACCAGCAGCGGCGGGAGCACCAACCTGGCCCTGAACGCTCCGATCTCCGCGTCAAGCTACACCCAGAACTACGTGCCGGCCAACGCGAACGACGGGAACACCAGCACCTACTGGGAGGGCACCAACGGCGCCTGGCCCACCACCCTCACGGTGAACCTGGGCGCCCCGGACTCCCTGACCTCCGTGGTGGTGGACCTGCCGCCGTCCTCGGCGTGGAACACCAGGACCCAGACCTTCTCCGTGCTCGGCTCGGCCAACGGCAGCAGCTACAGCACCCTGGTGGGCTCGGCCACCTACACCTTCAACCCCGCCACCGGCAACACGGTGACGATCCCGCTGCCGTCTGGGACCAGTGACCAGTACGTGCAGCTGTCCTTTACCGCCAACAGCGTCCAGAACGGCGCGCAGGCGTCGGAGTTCCAGGTGTGGGGAACCGGCAGCACGCACCCCGACCTGGCGCTCAACGCTCCGGTCACCGCGTCGAGCTACACCCAGACCTACGTCCCGGCTAACGCGGTGGACGGCAACACCAGCACCTACTGGGAGGGCGCCAACGGCGCCTGGCCCACCACCTTCACGGTGAACCTCGGCGCCAGCAAGGCCCTGGGCTCGATCGTGGTGGACCTGCCGCCGTCCTCGGCGTGGAACACCAGGACCCAGACCTTCTCGGTGCTCGGCTCGGCCAACGGCAGCAGCTACACCACCTTGGTGGGCTCGGCCACCTACACCTTCAACCCCGCCACCGGCAACACGGTCACCATCAAGCTGCCGTCTGGGACCAGTGACCAGTACGTGCAGCTGTCCTTCACCGCCAACAGCGTCCAGAACGGCGCCCAGATCTCCGAACTGGACGTCTTCGGACCGTGACCATGTCGCGCCCGGTGCCCGCGTGCGGGCACCGGGCGCGACCCGGTGGCTCAGCCGAGCTGTTGCAGGGTCTGGATCGCGAGGTCGGGACGCGGGGCGTTGCAGGTCGGGCAGCGCGCGCCCTGACCGGGAATGTTCAGCCAGTAGCCGGTGACGAAGGACCTGGTGGCCCGGATGGCCGAGGTCAGGTACTGGACAGTGACCTGGGCGCCAGGCGGATTGGTGGACAGTCCGGCCAGCACGGCGATACCGGGGTGGGCCGCGAGGGCCTGACCGGCCGCGGCCCGGACGAAAGCGGCGTAGCTGGCGGTGTCCCGCTCCAGGCTCTGCGCCTGGAACTCGATGGCGTCGGCCACCTGGGCGAGCTGGCCGGCCAGCTGGAGGCCGACGAAGGCCTGCCAGCGCGAGCCGCGGCCTGGCGCCAGGACGCTGGTCAGGTTGAGCGCGGGGGTGACGATGAGCCGCAGGCCGTGGGCGTGCGCTACTGTCGCGGCCCGGGCCGCGGCGGCGACCGGGTCACGCTGCTCGGCGGCCGGCGTGAAGGACCAGGCTTCGGGATCGTACAGCACTCCGTAGGTGCCCGCGGGCAGCTGCCCGCCGGTGACGGCCCGGTCAAGCGCGGCGGCGGAGGCGAAGGTCACGACCGGGTCCGCGGCCACTCCCGGCAGGGGCTTTTGCCCGGGCTGCAAGATCTCATACACGCGTGCGGCCCGCAGCAGGTCGCTGACGTCGTTGTCCACGGTGAGCTGGGACAGCGCGGAGCGGGTCAGCAGCCACGCCGGGACGCCCGGGGTGCTGGCCGGGGTGCTGGCTGATGGGGCGCGGCTACCGGGGGCGGAGCTGGAGCCCGGCGGGCCGGCCGTGCAGGCGGCCAGCAGGCAGGCCGCCGCGGCGGTGACGGCGGCCACCAGCCCGGCCACGCGGAGCTGCCTGTCCATGACTCCATGGTCAACGATCAGGCTGATAACTCGTAGTAGTGATTTGATCACTACTACTCAGCGCGAGAACGCGATGTTCGCGGCCATGCCGTTGAGCGGCGGACTCGGCACCGTGCTGGCGATGGCGACGATCGCCTGGTACTCGGGCCCGGTCGAGGACCAGCTGTAGGAGACCCGCAAGGCGACGACCGGCAGCGAGGACCCGCTGGCCTGGGTGCGGCCGGTGGACTGCGGGCCCTCGGGAAGAAGTGAGAAGGCAGGCTGCTGCGCCCCGGCCACCTGCTGGGAGGAGCTGCTGTAATCCCGGATACCCGACGAGGTGACGGCCTCACCGGGCTGGCCGTTGGCGGCCACGATGACCCCGGCCGCCGGGGCGACGATCTCCGTCGCGTCTGTCCGCATCCTGTCGGTGGCCAGCTGGGCCTGGTCCATCGCCAGCTGCGCCTTCTCGGCCGCGATCTGCGCCTGGTCCTGCGGGATGGTCGCGGGGTAAAGGGTTTCCTCGGTCTTGACCTCGGCGATCTTGGCCTGCACGGCGCTGATCGACGCGTCGTCCGCGGTGACGATCGCGCTGATATTCGGCGCGTACTCCACGGCGAGCGCTTGCCCCTTGTGGACCGGCTGGCCCGGCTGCACCTTCACCGTGCTGATGACCCCGGCGCTCTGGAAGTTGAGCGTCACGACGCCGCCGCTGGTGACGGTGCCGGTCAGCATCCCCCGTTGGCGCTCATGACCCGGGGCACGTACCAGAGTACGGCGGCGACGCAGATCCCGGCGATCAGGAGCCCCCCGATCACCTGGATCAAGGTCCATTTCCGGCGGATACGGAACGCTCCGCCGGCCTGGGCCCGCCGGACAGGCTGATCGCCCGGACCCGGCGGGGGCAGGACCGGGTCAGCGACGGCACGGAACGCCGTGACGCCCGCAGGCCTGGCCTCGACGACCTTGAAGTCACTCCACCCCCAGGGATTACCCGACCGTGTCGCGCGGCGCTACCGCGAGCGGGTCGACTCCAGCAAGATCATCGCCCGGTCGGTCTGGCGCGCGGGCATGCCGACCGCCGAGGACCTGGTCACCCAGTCGCCCGTGCAGGGCTGAGCCGCTCATGGCCGAGACCTCAGAGCACCTGGCCGGCCCGCATCCGATGGAGGAGGAGATCGCGCGGGCCGCCGGCGAGCTCGCCGACGCCGACCCCGGCGAGATCCTGCGCTGGGCGACGGCGAGGTTCGGGGACCGGATCTGCGTGACGTCCTCGATGACCGACGCGGTGATCGTGCACATGGCCGCGAGCATCCAGCCCGGCATCGACGTGCTCTTCCTGGACACCGGCTATCACTTCGCCGAGACCCTCGGCCGGGCCCGGTCGGTGGAGTGGGACGCCCGGCGGGAGATGGTGAAGGTCAACCCGATCGTCTCCTGGACGGAGAAACAGGTGGACGACTATGTCACGGAGAACGGCGTCCTGGTCAACCCGCTCGTCTCCGACGGCTACACCTCCGTCGGCTGCTCACCGTGCACTCGCCTGGTCGCCCCCGGCGACGATCCCCGCAGCGGCCGCTGGGCCGCCACGGGGAAAGCCGAGTGCGGCATCCACCTGTGAGCTGACGACCACCGGGACCGGCAGGCCAGTACGGCCCCGCCGGTCCCGGTGCGTGCGATCAGGCGGTCAGGCCTTGGCCTGCATGCCCGAGCGGGCCGGGTTGGCCTGCTCGGCGGCCTTGGGGTCCTTCTCGCCCTGCTTGGCGCGGACACCCTGCTCGATCTTGTCACCGAGGCTCTTGTCCACGTGGTGCCAGTACTCAAAGGCGCGCGCCAGGATCGGCTCGCTCACCCCGTTGAGCAGGTGGCCGACGACGTTGGTGACCAGCCGCTCGCGGGCCGCGTCGTCCAGGATCTCGCGGACCAGCGTGCCCGCCTGGCCCCAGTCATCGTCCTGCTCGTGCAGGCTGTACGCCGAGCGGACCATGTCGCCGTCGGAGTGCCAGCCGACCGGCTGGTAGTGCTCGGAGTCGGCCTTCGGCCCCCCTTGGAGTTCGGGGCGTACACCGGGTCGGAGACGTTGACGACCCGCATGGCGCCGTCCTTGCTGTAACTGTGGACCGGCACCTGCGGGGAGTTGACCGGGATCTGCTTGTAGTTGACGCCGAGCCGGGCCCGGTGCGCGTCGGAGTAGGAGAAACCGCGGGCCAGCAGCATCTTGTCCGGGCTCAGCTGGATGCCGGGCACCAGGTTATTCGGCTCGAACGCGGCCTGCTCCATCTCAGTGTGGTAGTCGGTGACGTTGCGGTCCAGGGTCAGCCGACCGACCTCGATCAGCGGGTAGTCACCGTGCGGCCATACCTTGGTCAGGTCGAACGGGTTGAACCGGTAGGTCTTGGCCTCTTCGAACGGCATGATCTGCATCTTCAGCGTCCAGCTCGGGAAGTCCCCGGCCGCGATGTGGTCGTACAGGTCACGCTGGTGGTAATCGGTGTCGGCCGCGGCCATCTGGTCACCCTCGTCCTGGGTGAAGAACTCGATGCCCTGGTCGGTCTTGAAGTGGTACTTCACCCAGAACTTCGCGCCCGCGGCGTTGATCCACAGGTAGGTGTGCGAGCTGTACCCGTTCATGTGCCGCCAGGTCCGCGGGATGCCGCGGTCCCCCATCAGCCACGTCACCTGGTGCGCCGACTCCGGCGACAGGGTCCAGAAGTCCCACTGCATGTCGTGGTCGCGCAGGTTGTTGTCCTGGCGGCGCTTCTGGGACCGGATGAAGTGCTGGAACTTCATCGGGTCGCGGATAAAGAACACCGGGGTGTTGTTCCCGACCATGTCGTAGTTGCCCTCGCTGGTGTAAAACTTCAGCGAGAAGCCGCGCGGGTCACGCCAGGTGTCGGGGCTGCCCCGCTCACCGGCCACGGTGGAGAACCGGATCAGCGTGTCCGTCTTGGTGCCGGGCGCGAAGACAGCGGCCTTGGTGTAGGCACTGACGTCGTGCGTCACCTCGAAGTGGCCGAACGCTCCGCCCCCCTTGGCGTGCGGCTGACGCTCGGGAATGCGTTCCCGGTTGAAGTTGGCCATCTGCTCGATCAGGTAGTGATCGTTCAGCAGAATCGGGCCGTCAGCGCCGACGGTCAGCGAATGCTCGTCGCTTTCCACCGGCGTGCCCGCGTCAGTCGTCGTCGCCTTGACTTGTGCGTCTGTCACTGCTATTCCTCCTCGTTGTCGTGCGTCCCGCCTGCCCCCGCGCATGCCGGGCAGAAACCCCAGAAGACCACTTCGGCCTCGTCAATCGTGAAACCATGCCCGTTGGCCGCCTGCCAGGCACGGCCGGTCCCCCACGATGCAGTCGACATCCTCGGTCCGGCTGCAACGGCGGCAGATCAGGTGATGATGGTTGTCTCCGACCCGCCGCTCGTAGCGAGCGGGATGACCGGCCGGCTCGATGCGCCGCAGCAGGCCCGCCTCGGTGCACGCTGTCACCACGCCATAAATGGCCTGGAGCGACAACGACCCGAACTCTTCCCTGACCCCCGCGGCGATGCCGTCCGCGGTCGCGTGCGGATGCGCGGCCAGCCAGGTGAGCACCGCCTGCCGGGGCATGGTCACCCGAAGCCCGGCATCGCGCAGTTGCCGTTATCACGACGTCAGCTGGGTCGAGCGGGAGACGGGCCATATAGCTGAAGTCTCCCGCATTTTCCAGAATTAGTCAATATTTTGAACTATTCAAGATTTTGATTAACTTAATTAACTTGGCGCCCCATCTT
The DNA here is from genome assembly GCA_963730825.1 of uncultured Actinomycetes bacterium. Lineage (GTDB taxonomy): Bacteria > Actinomycetota > Actinomycetes > Streptosporangiales > Streptosporangiaceae > Palsa-504. Next base: position 17,795 of record CAVSTQ010000029.1, on the reverse strand, counting down.
CACCTTCGGCCGGTGACCCGCGCTCCTGACCGCCCCCCCTGCCCTGAGCAGGTCCCGGTAAACATGCGGCTCCGGACAAGCGGATCAGGCATTCATCTCCGTCCTCCCGGACGGTCATGACATGTACCGTTCACCGTGAAGCGCAGGTACGGGCCTGCTCTCGCTTGGATTTCGGTGAACCCGTCCGGCGGAGGAGCCATGGTGAGCAAGCGGAGCACGAGTGGGAGCCGCGACCTTCGCGGCCGTTGGCCGCCCGCTGGCCGCCAGTCCTGGCCGGGCCAGCCGGGACCAGCGCGGTCCCGGGCGGAGACGGGCCGGGAGGACTGGTTCCACCTGGGCAACCTGCTGGTCAGCGAGAGCTACTACGACGCCCGCTTCATCGTGCCCCGCGGACGCAGCTGCCGTCGGGGCGGCACCGGCTGCGTCACCGCGACGGCGGACGGCGCTACCCGCAGGTGTTCAACAACGACCGGTCGACGGGAGCTTCGGCGTCACCTCGCCGATCTTCCTGAGCCAGCTGACGCCGTCCGGGCTCCCGCTCGGCACCTCCGCCGTGCCGGCCTGGTCACCAGCTTCTCCTCCAAGTCGGAGCTGGCGCTCAACCTCTCACCCGACGGCCGTTCGGTGTCGTTCATGGGGTACGTGGCCAAGCCGGACCGAGCTGGACGTGTCCAACTCCAACACGCCGGGCGTGATCGACCCGACGAACCCGGTGCCGGGCGCTTACTACCGGGCGGTGGCCCAGATGCCGGACCGACGGGCCGGTTCGAGTTCACCGAGACCAACGCGTACAGCGGCAACAACGGGCGGGCGGCGATCACGCCGAGGCCGGCGGCCAGCGAGCTGATCTACACCGCGGGCAACGCGGGCAACGGCGGCAACCCGCAGCCGACAGGGTGATCCTGGGCGCGGGCGCGCAGCTGATCACGCCGGCGCAGCGAGCCCGAGTCGGCGCAGCACCCGGGCAGCCGACGCCGGTCGGCAGCTTCAACGTCACCCAGCTCGGCGACAAGGCCGACAAGATCGGCAAGGACGACAACTTCCGCGGCCTGACGATCTACGACAACGTGCTGTACTACACCAAGGGCAGCGGCGGGAACGGCGTCAACACCGTCTACTTCCTCGACACGACGGGCAAGGCGTGCCCGAACGGCGCCGGCCTGCCGGCCGCCGGGCGCGCAGCTGCCGACCTCGCCGCTCAGCTACGACCCGGCGACGCTGCAGACCGACGGGCTGCCGAGCAACATGTGCATCCTGAAGGGCTTCAACACCACGCTGGCCAAGACGTCGACGACCTCGTTCCCGTTCGGCCTGTGGTTCGCGAACGCCGACACCCTGTACGTCGCCGACGAGGGCAACGGCGCCAACACCTACGCGCGGCGGCCCTACACCGCGGCGGCGGCGCAGACCACGGCCGGGCTGCAGAAGTGGGTCTTCGACGGGAGCGGCAGTGGAAGCTGGCCTACACGCTGCAGGCGGGCCTGGACCTCGGCCAGCCGTACACCGTCCGCGGCTACCCGACGGGCGACAACGCCGCGACCGGCCTGCCGTGGGCGCCCGCCACCGACGGCCTGCGCAACCTCACCGGCCAGGTCAACCGGAACGGCACGGTCACCATCTGGGCCATCACCTCGACGGTCAGCGGCAGCGGCGACCAGGGCGCCGACCCGAACAAGCTGGTCGGATCACCGACCACGGCCGGCGCGGCCGCCCGTCCGCGGGCGAGAGCTTCCGCACCGTGCGGGCCGCCGGGTTCGGCCAGGTGCTGCGGGGCGTCTCGTTCACTCCCGGCACGCGGGGGCGGTAGCGGCTGGCACGACGGGCGGACCTGGGCACACGACAGTCACGATAGACAGGCAACCCGAGCCGAGAGGCAGGACCCGTACGCTGTCCCGCTCGGCTGGCGGCTGGTGCTGGGCGAACTCCTGACCAGGTGCCCACCGGGTCGCTGGCGAAGGCGGCCGACCTGGCGCACGGGTGTCGGCCCTCGACGCCGAGGATCACCTGCGGATGGATATCCGCGCGGACCGGCTGTACTGTCGCTGACGACCCCGAAGACGTTCGTGACCACCCGGGTCCTTGATCTGGCCCGCGGATTCTCGCGCTACCGAGGATCACCGAGCTGGGATCCCCCAGCGAGCCCGCGGGACAGCGGCAGCCGGTGCAGCGCTCGAGATCGGCATCGACGCGCTCGACATCGCCGGCGATCCGGCCGTTCTGGAAGGCCATGCTTGGCTATGCCGACGAACCCGGCAAGGACGGGCCGACCGACGCTCTGGTCGACCCGCCGGACAGGGACCCGCCGTGTGGTTCCAGCAGATGGACGCACCCCGCCCGCAGCGCAACCGCATCCACTTCGACGTGACGTGCCGCACGACGAGGCGCGACGCCGGATGGACGCCGATCGCGGCAGGCGGGCAGGCTTACCTACGACGGCGAGGCCCCGGCGTTCTGGATCCTCGCCGACCCCGAGGGCAACGAGGCCTGCATCTGCACCTGGCAGGGCCGCGACCCCGGCAGCGCCCGCGAACCGGAGGCGGACGACGTGGCCGCGGCGTGGTAGGCGCCGCTACCAGTACTGGTGCCAGCTGCTCCAGCTGCCGTCGGCATTGGTGTGGCGTTCCTCGCCTTTGCTGGAAATCCAGGTGCTCCCGCAGGTGGCTCGGTCCCACAGGCCGGTTCGCTTGACGATGCCGCTGTAATTCCACTGAGTATCTAGAGGCGAGATCACGGATGCGCAAAAGGTCCGGTCCTCGATCCGAAGGCCACACGGGTTGGAGGTCCATTCGACCTTGGTAGAGCCTCCGGCGACGATACCGTCCGTGTGCCATTTGTACGTCCACGAGCAGCTGGCCTCAGTGCCTGACGTCGTTCCGTCGACGGCGGCCCCAGGCGCTTGCGCCATCGCTGGTCTCGTCGTCGGATCGGCCATCGCGGTCGCGCTACCCAGCGTGCCGAGCAGCACGACCGCTGCGGCGGCTGCGCCCAGGTACCGGCGTGGCTGCGGGTGCCGCAAAAAACCAGGCATTGGTACACGTGGACGAGCAATCGGGAACATCATGCCTCCTCGAGAGATACCCGGACAAGATCGCTGGCGGCGGGTGACGCGGCCGCCTCAGGCTGCCCATCGAGCATGTCCCGGCCCGACGGGCACGGCCAGGAAAAGCTGCCTGAAAACTACCGGTAAAGTTCGGGTATCTGAGGTACTTGTGCCGAATGTTTGGGCATATGCCGCCGGGGCCTGGGAGGCAGCGTGATATCGGACCAGGTTCGTGCGCGTAGCAGATTCGGTGTGCTGCTGCGGCGATACCGACTGGCCAGGGGCCTGACTCAGGAGGAACTCGCCGGGGCGTCAGGGCTGACGCCCCGGACGGTCGCCAATATCGAGTGTGGCCGGACCCAGCCGTACCGCCGGTCTGCGCGCGCACTGGCTGACGCGTTGGGGCTGTCGCAAACCGAACGTGAGGAGCTGGACAAGGCGTCCCGCCCGACCGGTGATGCCAGCGATCACGGCGCGGCCCCAGCCGACCCGGCCGGGCCGCCACCGCAGCAGGCGGGCCCGGCGGTGCCAAGGCTATTGCCAGCTCCGGTGCCGCATTTCACCGGTCGTGCCGTCGAGCTCGCCGCCTTGACTCACACGCTGGACCAGCGCGGCGCGAGCGCCCGTGGCGTCGTCGTGATCTCGGCGATCGGCGGTACGGCCGGGGTGGGCAAGACCGAGCTGGCGGTGCAATGGTCCCATCAGTTTGCCGACCGGTTCCCCGATGGCCAGCTATACGTGAACCTGCGCGGCTACGATCCGGCCGAGCCGGTGGCGGCGGCCGACGCTCTGGCCGGTTTCCTGCGCGCGCTTGGCGTCCCCGGTCAGGAAATCCCGCCCGGGGAGGACGAACGCGCCGCCTGTTACCGCAGCCTGCTCGACGGCCGGCGGATGCTGGTGCTGCTAGACAACGCCGGATCGGCAGAACAGGTCCGGCCGCTGCTGCCTGCCAGCCCGTTCTGCGCGGTGGTGGTCACCAGCCGCGACGGGCTGGCCGGCCTGGTGGCCAGGCACGGCGCCGTCCGGCTGGACCTGGACCTGCTGCCGCTGGCCGACGCGACGGACCTGCTGCGGGAGCTGATCGGCGAGCGAGCCCGGGCCGACCCGGACGCGGTGACGGCGCTGGCCAACCGGTGCGCCCGGCTGCCACTGGCGCTGCGGGTGGCCGCCGAGCTGGCCACCGCGCGTCCGGCCGGCCTGCTGAGCGTCCTGTCCGGCGAGCTGGCTGATCAGCAGCGGCGGCTGGACCTGCTCGAGGCCGGCGGTGACCCGCGGACCGCGGTGCGGGCCGTATTCTCCTGGTCCTACCGTCACCTGGACGCGGCCGCGGCGCGAATGTTCCGGCTGGCCGGCCTGCATCCTGGCGCCGACTTCGACGGCTACGCGGCGGCCGCGCTGGCTGGCACCGGCCTGGCCCAGGCCCGCCGGACGCTGGACGTGCTGGCCCGCGCGTACCTGATCCAGCCCGCGGGCCCGGGCCGCTACAGCCTGCACGACCTGCTCCGCGACTACGCCCGCGAACTCGCCGCCGGTCAAGACGGCGAGACCGGGCAGCATGAGGCGCTTGGCCGCCTCTTCGACTACTACCTGTCCACCGCCGGCGCGGCGATGGACACCCTGCACCCGGCCGAACGACAACACCGGCCCCGGCTCCCGCCTCCCGCCTGCCCGGCGCCGCAGGTCAGCGATCCGGAAGCCGCGCGGTGCTGGCTAAATACCGAACGGGCCACGCTGGCGGCCGTCACCGCGCTCGGCGGATCCGGCTGGCCCTCGCATGCCATCCGGCTGGCCGCCGTCTTGTTCCGCTACCTGGACCGCGGCGGGCACCACGCGGAAGCTGTCATCATCCATTCTCACGCCCTGGCCGCCGCCCGGCAGGCTGGCGACAGCACCGTGGAGGCGGCCTCGCTGACCGCCCTCGGGGTCGTTGCCCTGCAGCAAGGTCGTTACCAGCAGGGCACCGCCCAGCTTGAGCAGGCCCTGGCGCTGTCCCGGCGCGACCGCGACGACGTCGGCCAGGCACGAGCGCTGGGTAACCTCAGCATGGCCTGCTATCTGGAGGGCCGCTACGAGCAGGGTTCTGAGTGGTGCCAGCAGGCCCTGGACCTGTATCGCGCCGAAAGCGATCAGGCGGGCGAGACCGTCACCCTGGCCAACCTTGGTCTCCTCGAGTTGCGGCGGGGCCGTTACCGGCAGGCCACCGAGAGCCTTGAGTGTTCCCTGGCCCTGGCCCGGATGACCGGCAACCGTGCGATGGAGACCGGCGCGCTGGTCACCCTGGGTGAGGTCAGCCTGCGGCAGGGCGCGTATCAGCACGCGGCCGGGTTGTTCCGGCAGGCCCTGGACCTGGCCCGGACGACAGGCAACAGGCACCGTGAGGCCTCCGCGCTCGCCCGGCTCGGCGAGACCTGCCTATGGCTTGGCCGCCACGAGCAGGCGGCTAGCCACCTCCGCCAGGCCCTGGCCCTGGCGCGCGAAATCGGCGAACGGGAAGAGGAGGCCGACGCGCTCAACAGCCTCGGAGAAGTCCTCCTCGCCACCGGGCAGGCTGGCCAGGCCTGCGCCCAGTACGCCGCCGCGCTCGGCCTGGCCAGCCAGATCGGCGCGAAACACCAGCAGGCCCGGGCCCATCACGGCCTCGCCCGCGCCCATCAGGCCGCCGCCCCCGGTCAGGCCCGCCCGCACTGGCAGCAGGCCCTCGCCCTCTACACCGGCATGGGAGTCCCGGAAGCCGACCAGGTCCGCGCTGAGCTCATCACCGCCAGCCACGGCCACCAACCCGGACCCTAAACGGGGGGCAGGCGGAGCTCGGACCACAGGGCGCGGTAGGCGCGGGCGGCCTGGCTGGCGGGGGCGAAAGCGGTGACCGGGGCACGCTCCACCGACATGCGCTCGATGACGGACAAGGAAGGAATCGTGGTGTGTGTCACCACGGTCCGTTCGGCGGTAAGGGTTTGAATTATTTCCTGATGGAGCTTCTTTCGCCGGTCCACCATGGAGAAGAAGGCGCGCACCTCGGGGCGGTGACCGTCGAAGCCGGCCACGAACTCGGTGAGCTGGTCCAGGGTGCGGACCGACAGGGTGGTCGGGATCAGCGGCACGAGCAGGCTGTCGGCGGCGTGCATGACGTTCTCGGAGGCGAGCGAGATGCTCGGCGGGCAGTCCAGGAAGACGCGGTCGTAGTCGGCGGCGAACGGGCGGAGCAGCTGGGCCAGGGCGCGGGTACTCCGCCGTCCCGTCCGCCCCCGCCCCCGCCCCCGCCCCCGCCGAGCAGCAGGTCCATGTGGCGGTAGGTGAAGTCGGCCGGGAGCAGGTCCAGCTGGTCGAAGTCGGTGCCCTTGATCGCGCCGTCCAGCGACTTGGTGCCGCGGATGAGCGCCTTGCCGCCCCCCTTGACCTTGGGCTTGATCCGGAACAGGAAGCTGGCCGCGCCCTGCGGGTCGAGATCCCACAGCAGGGTGCGCTGGCCCTCGGCGGCGGACAGGTAGGCCAGGTTGACCGCGGCCGTCGTCTTGCCGACGCCGCCCTTGATGTTGTAAGTGGCGTAGATCTTCACGAGCTGGCCTCGTCGGGGGCCTCGCCGAGCAGGGTGCGGATCCGCGGCTGGGCGGCCGGCCCGGCGAACTTGGCGAACCGGCGGGCGAACTCGCCGCGGGCCCGCGCCTGGCTGACCGCGAGGCGGGCGGCGAGTTCGCCCATGGCCAGCAGCGTCGCGGCGGGCGCGGCGTGCTCGGCCAGCATCGCCGCGGCCAGGGCCCCGATCTCCTCGCGCTGGATCTGGCTGTCCTGGAAATCGCCAAGGCAGTCCTGTAGTTGCTTGAGGTCGTCGACGACCTTCTTGTAGGCCACCGGATCGTGCAGCGGGGCGAAGAACTCCAGCAGGTAACGCAGTTCCTTGCAGCGTTTACGCAGGTCGTGCAGGGACTCCGGGGGTGAGTCCGGGGTGATCGCGGCGCCGCGGGCGGCGATCCGGCGGAACGCGTGACTCGTCGTGCTCAGCGCCAGCGCGGCCGTGGTCGGCTCGGGCCGGCGCTTGCGTGCGGACTTGCCTGGTTTGCTTGGCTTGCCTGGTTTGCTTGGGGTGCCCGCGTCGCGGATCTCGAGCAGCGTCTTGCGCCAGTCCCTGGTGAGGGCACCGAACCGCGCGGAACGCAGCGCCGCGGCCAGCCGCCGGAACTCGCGGGCCCGGCGCTGGGCCAGGAAGACGCGGAACGGCTCCAGGTCGGCCGGCGAGGCGGCCTGCAACTGCGCCGTCAGCGCGTCGTACCCGAGCAGGTGAACGTCGAGGTCCCTGGTCGGCGTGGTCAGGTCGCCGAGCCGCTTGAATTCGGCCGCGTACTGGCTGACCGCCTCGGCGGGCAGCACCCCGCCGAGGAGCTTCAGCGCGGACCGGGTCCGGCGGACCGCGACGCGCAGGTCGTGCAGGAACTCGGTGTCGATGTCGCGGAGCACGCCGTCGACGTTGACCTCCACGGTGTCAAGCAGCCGCAGCAGCAGCCTGGCCACCGCGACCGACGCGGGTAGCTGTGCGGTGATCTGCGCGTCCACCCCGCTGGCGTAGTCCGCGGGATGACGGCCGAGCGCCGCCAGCGCCGCCGTGTACATGCCCGGTCCGGTCAGCCCGGCCGGGCTGACCGGGTTCACGCCGGGGACGGCGGCCAGCAGGGCGGCCGCTTTGCGGGCCTGCGCGGGATAGCCGCGGACCTCGGTGACAGCCAGCCGCGGCGGGAGTTCGACGGTGCTGCCCGCAGCGGCCGGGGCGTTCGCGGTGGGGCGGTCCACGAGCAGCCAGGCGACGGTCTTACCGTCGGCGTTGCGCAGGCGCATGGCGCTGACCGTGCTGACCGCCCGGGCCACCGGCAGCAGCGCGCGCGGGCTGATCAGCGCCGCGATCTGATCCCGGACCTGGCCGGGGGGCAGGCCGGGGGCGGGACGGCGCGGCGGCCAGCCGGAGACGGGCTGTTCGGCCGCCAGGACGGGAGCGGCGGGGGCGGTCTTGGTCAGCAGGAGGCGGCTGGCCCCGGCGGCGCCGCTGGCCCGGCCGGCCTGTTCGAGCTCGAGCACGAGACCGGCCCGGTACAGCCGCCAGTCAAAGGTATCCAGCCAGGTGCGCCGTCGGACGCCGCCGCCGGGCGCGCCGGGCTCGGCCGCCACGGTAAACGCCTGAGCCAGCGCGGCCAGGGCCGCGGGCAGGAGGTCCCGAGCCGACCCGGAGGGATCTTTTCGCTGGTCGCTGTGGGCGGTGGTCCCGGGACCCGCTGCGGGCGCCTCCAGGATAAATTCCCGCAGGCCAGGCGTCATCATGTCAAGCTCTCCTCGGGGCCACGCTACTGCCCGGCCCCGTCTTTTGGCTCCCGGGGCGTGCCGCAACCCTACGCCACTGGCCAGGTTAGACCGGTGGCCGCCTGGACGTCGGCGGGTCGGGGCATCCCTGCCTGCGCGCCAGGGCGGGTGGCGGCCGCGGCCCCGGCCGCGGCGGCCGCGCGGACGGCTTCGGCGGCCGGGATCCCGGCCGCCACCGTGACCGCGAGCGCGCCGACGAAGCAGTCGCCGGCCCCGACCGTGTCGACCGCCTGGACCTCGAACGCCTTGATGGTCAGCGGGTCCCGGCCACTGATCGCCAGCACCGCGCCATGCGCCCCCGCGGTGACCACGGCATGCCGGGCACCCGCGGCGGCGAGTTCGGCGGCGGCCTGGCGCGCCTCGTCCAGACCCCGGACGTCCCGGCCCAGCACCGCACCCGCTTCCGACTCATTGACCACCAGCCAGTCCACGCCGTCGGCCACGATCGCGGCGGCTTCGGGCGGGGCCGGCGCCAGGTTGAGCACGCACCGGGTGCGGCCGGCCTGAGCCAGCGCGGACCTGACCGCGTGAGACCGGCACCTCGGCACTGATCACCAGGACGTCGGGCGAGCCGTGCGCGGCGCGGGCGGCGTCAGCTCCGCCGACCTCGTGGTTGGCGCCGGGGGCCACCGTGATGAGGTTCTCCCCGGCGCCATCCACCGAGATCATGGCCAGCCCGGTCGGGACGCCACCCGCGACCCGGACGCCGGCGGCGTCCACGCCCGCCTCGCCCAGCGAGGCCAGCAGCTGGCGGCCGAAGTCGTCGTCGCCGACGCAGCCGACCATCCGTACGGCGGCGCCGAGCCGGGCCGCCGCGACCGCCTGGTTGGCCCCCTTCCCGCCGGGGGTGAAGGTCGCCGCCGAGCCGAGCACGGTGGCACCCGGCCCGGGCAGCCGGGGCACGGTCACCGAGATGTCCATGTTCAGGCTGCCCAGGACGGTGAGCTGAGGTCGTGTCGCCATGCCCGCACGGTAGCGCGGGCCGCGGGACTGGGAGCATGCCGGGGCGCGGGAGTTCAGCCGCGGGGGTCGGCCAGGATCTTTTCGAACCGGTGGTGGGCGTAGGGCTCGTCGTTGAAGGCGGCCACCTCGCGGTAGCCCGCCGCCCGGTAGAGACCGGTCGCCTCCTCGAGGTAGGGCCGCAGGCAGAACCGGGCACCGGGGTGACGGGGGTCACACCTCTCGGTGATCTGGACAGCCGAAGCCAGCAGCGGGCTAGCCTTCCTGGACCACGCGCAGCGCGATCCGGCGGTTCCCGCCGTGCTGCTGCACCAGGGCGAACCACACGGACACGAGCGAGTCGACGGTGCCGGCCGCGCCCGCGTCGCCGAGAAAGACCGGGTCGAGCCCGACGGCGGAGATCAGTTCCTCCGCCACCGGCCGGCCAGCCGGATCGGCCGCGAAGAACAAGCTCGTGCCGGGTATCGGGTCGGCGAAGTTCTCCCAGCCCAGCGTGTTGAAGGCCCGCACGTAGCTGGCGCCGGGCGCCGCGTCGGCCAGCAGCGACCGGCAGTTGAACTCCGGCTCGCCGATCCGGTTCACCGCGTCGATCACGGTCCGGCCGGCCAGCGCCGCGCGGTTCGCGCTGATCACCTCGGGCACGGCCGGGCCGGGTACGGCCAGCAGCACCACCTCCGCGTCCGCCAGCGCATCAGCGACCGCCAGTACCGGCGCCCCGCCCGGCCCCGCACTCGACGGCCTGGGATCCGTACACCACCTCATGTCCGGCCTTGAGCCACTTGGTTCCGATCGAACCGCCGATGTTGCCCGTGCCGATCACCGTAATCTTCATGCCGCCCGCAACCCGCCCGGAGGCGCTCTCATTCCCCTTGCTGCCGGCCAGGGAGAACTCCCTGGTGGCAGACGCCGCTTTGGTTTCAGTCCCGGGCGGCGGGGCGGCCGGCCCGCCGTGGCGCCCGGCGGGCGGGACGGTCGGGACCGGGCACGGTGGGGACAAGCGGCAGCCGGGACGGCGGCTTGACCTCGGCCAGCCGCAGGTAGGTCACCAGCCGCTGGCCGCCGCGGGCGGCCAGGCTGGCCAGGACCTCCTGCAACTCGGCGACGTCACGGGCCACCACGGTGAGCAGGTAGTCGGTCTCCCCGGCCACGTTGTCCGCGGCGATGACCTGCGGCAGGGCCCGGATCATGTCGTCGAAGACGCGGCTGGAGCGGGGGTCGTGGCGGGCCAAGGTGGCCGTCACGTAGACCTGAAGCGGGAAGCCGGCCGCGGCCGGATCCAGCTGGGCGCTGATGATGCGGATGACCCCCGACTCCTTGAGCCGCCGCACCCGGTGCAGGGTCGCCGCAGGTGAGAGCCCAGACAAGCGAGCGAGTTCGACGTTGGTGCGATCCGCGTCTTCCTGCAGCGCGGTGAGCAACGTTATGTCAATATCATCAAGCTGAGCGGTCATAGTACAGAATAATATTCTGTATTAGTGGCTGACTGACAAATTACGTACGGTGCTTGACGAGTATAGGCTATATGAACATCAGTCGTCGTTACGCCATCGCCGCCCTCGCCGCGGCGGGGCTGCTCTGGGGTACCACCGTGCCGCTGTCCAAGCTGGCGCTGCCGTGGCTGGGGGCCGGCTGGCTCACCGTCGCCCGGTTCGGGCTGGCCGCGGCGATCCTGCTGGCCGTGGCGGGCCGCGGGGCCGGGCGGGCTGCGGGACGCGTTCAGGCTCCGGGTGCTGGTCTCGGGGGCGATCGGGTACGGCGGTTCGGTCATCGTGCAGAACGCCGGCATCATCCGGACCAGCGTTAGCCACGCGGCCCTGCTCATCGGGGCCGTGCCGGTGCTGGTCGCGATCATCGCCGCGGTCTGGCACCGCACCGTGGCCCGGCCGGTGGCCTGGGCCGGTTTCGTGGTGTCGCTGGGCGGCGTCGGCCTGATCGCGGGCGCCGGCGGCGGCGGCGCGACGCTGTCCGGTGACGGGCTCGTGCTGATCTCGCTGCTCATCTCGGCCACGTTCACCGTCGCCCAGGCCCGGCTGCTACCCGGCCACGACCCGGTCGCGGTCACCGCCGTGCAGTTCCTGGGGGCGGCCCTGGGCGCCCTGGCCGTCACCGTCGTCACGGAGGGCGCACCCGCCCTTCCGGCGGGCCCCGGTCCGGTGCTGGCCGTCGCCGCGCTGGCGGTCGGCGGCACGCTGCTGCCGTTCACGCTGTTCGCCTTTGGGCAGAGCCGGGTGTCCGCCGAGGTGGCCGGAGCGTTCCTTAACCTCGAGCCGCTGGTGGGGGCGCTCGCGGGCGTGGTCATCTTTGGTAACCCGGTGGGCCCTGGGCAGCTGGCGGGCGGCGCGGCCATCGTGGCGGGCATCGGCCTGAGCAGCCTGCCGCTGCTGACGCGGCCGCCGAGCGCGGGGCTGGGCGGGGGCGGCGCTGGCGACGCGGGGCGAGGGGACCCTACACTCGGACCCGTGGCCCATCAGTTCCGGCAGGTGGATGTCTTCACCGAAACTCCGTACTTCGGTAACCCGCTCGCGGTCGTGCTCGGTGCCGACGGCCTCAGCGACGAGCAGATGCAGCTGTTCGCGCGCTGGACGAACCTGTCGGAAACGACATTCGTGCTGGCCCCCCGGGCACGTGAAGCGGACTACCTGGTCCGGATCTTCACTCCCGCCAAGGAGCTGCCCTTCGCCGGGCATCCCACCCTGGGCACCTGCCACGCGTGGCTGGAAAGCGGCGGACGCCCAGCCCGGACCGGCCAGGCCGTGCAGGAATGCGGCGCCGGGCTGGTCACGGTCAGGCAGACCGAGACGGGCCTGGCGTTCGCGGCTCCCCCGTTGCTCCGCGGCGGCCCGGTCGACGACGCGGTCGCCGATCACGTGGCCGCCGCGCTCAACGTGGCCCGGGCCGACATCGTGGACATGCAATGGGCCGACAACGGCCCCGGCTGGGTAGCCGTCCTGCTGGCCAGCGCGGACGCGGTGCTCGCGGTCCGGCCGGGCACGGTCGACCTGGACATCGGGGTGGCCGGGCTTTACCCGGACGGCTCACCCGAGGCGCTCGAGGTCCGCGCGTTCACCCCGCAGATCGGGCCGCCGGGCGAGGACCCGGTCACCGGCAGCCTGAACGCCTCGCTGGCGCAATGGCTGCTCGGCACCGGGCGGCTTACCGCCCCCTACGTGGCCCGCCAGGGCACCGTGCTCGGCCGCCGGGGCCGGGTGCAGGTCTCCCTCGACGAGGACGGCCAGGTCTGGGTGGGCGGTACCTCGATCACCTGCGTCAGCGGCACCGTCGAGCTCGGCGGCCGCATCGGTGCGAGCAGTTCCGGACCGAACTGACGCAGGCGATGCGGATAGACCGGGCCGCCGCAGCCCGCGTCGCTACCGAACGGGCGGCAGCTGCTGCCAGATGACCGGCCAGGCGAGCGCGGGGCTGCCCAGCCCCCCGCTGCAGGCGGCGAGCACCAGGACCGCCGATACCGGCAGCACCCAGATAAACCGTCCCCAGGTACGCCAGGGAAGTGAGCGGATTGCTGCGAGTACGGCCAGGGTCGCCATGCCGGTTTCTGCCTTGGGTGACTGCTGGCAGCTGGGTTGCGGTTCATCAGGGGAGTACGGCTGAGCGGGTGCGCTTGAGCAGCTGGGTGATCCGCCGGCCGGTTTGTCCGGCGGGCCGGGAGGCGCGGCGTGCTGACGGAGCTGATGCAGCAGGCGCTGCTGGCCGCCCTGGGCCTGCAGGTCGTGATGCCGCTGGCGGGCGAGCTGGCTGCCGATTGCGGGGGGTAGGAACATGGTGGTCTCCTGTGTGTTCCGGGTGTGGCCGGGAGGTCCGGCCGCCGGTTAGTTCCACCGTGACCGGCGTTCCTGCTGGTCACCACACGTGGCGGCTCACAGGAGAACCCACAGGATGGCGCCGCGGCGCCTGCCAGGATGTAAGGCCGGGCTCACCTGGGAGGAGCTGGCTGAGGCGGCGAGCTTGCCCCGCGGTCGGTCAGTGACCTGGCGCGGGGCGCTGACCGTACCGCTGGCAAGGAACGGCGCTCGGCGGCTGGCCGATGCGCTGAGCCTTGCCCGGAGCGGCCTTCGTGCTCGTGTTAGCGGATGCGCCGCGGGTCAGCCGCAGATGCTGGGTTGCGGTTCGCCCGGGGCCATCTGCGTCCAGTCCGCCTTGGTCGGCGCCCCGACATCGGCGCACAGTGCCGCGTAAGGATCGGCGAACAGCGATACTTGCCAGGTTTGCACGGTGCCGTCGCTGTAGGCGCCGGCCACCAGCGTGCCGTCCGGGCTGAACGCCACCCCGTTCACGCCGCCTCCCGTGCCGGCCGTGATGGGGGTGCCGGTCTCTTGCCTGGTGGCGGTGTTCCATAGCCGGACGGTGCCGTCCTCGCCGGCGCTGGCCAGCAGCGTGCCGTCCGGGCTGAACGCCACCCCGGACACGCCGCCTCCGGTGCCAGCGTTGGCCGTGATGGGGGTGCCGGCCTCTTGCCTGGTGGCGGTGTTCCACAGCCGCACGGTGCCGTCGCTGTCGGCGCTGGCCAGCAGCGTGCCGTCCGGGCTGAACGCCACCGCGAGCACGCCGGATTTCGGGCCGGTGCCGGCTTGGAGGGTGCCGGCTTTGAGGGCAGCGCCGCTGGGCTGCCTGGTGGCGGTGTTCCACAGCTTCACGGTGCCGTCGCTGTCGGCGCTGGCCAGCAGCTTGCCGTCCGGGCTGAACGCCACCCCGTTCACGCCGCCTCCCGTGCCGGTGCTGGCATAGGGGTTGATGGGGGCGCTGGCCGTGATGGGGGCACCGACCGCCTGCCTGGTGGCGGTGTTCCACAGCTTCACGGTGCCGTCGCTGTCGGCGCTGGCCAGCAGCGTGCCGTCGGGGCTGAACGCCACCCCGGCACGCCGCCTCCCGTGCCGGGGACATCGAGGTTGATGGGGGCGCTGGCCGCGATGGGGGCGCCGGCCGCCTGCCTGGTGCTGGTGTTCCACAGCCGCACGGTGCCGTCCGCGCCGGCGCTGGCCAGCAGCGTGCCGTCCGGGCTGAACGCCACCGCGAGCACGCCGAATTTTGTGCTGGGGCCGGCTTGGAGGGCAGCGCCGCTGGGCTGCCCGGTGGCCGGGTCCCATAGCTTCACGGTGCCGTCGCCGTCGGCGCTGGCCACCAGCTTGCCGTGCGGGCTGAACGCCACCCCGTTCACGCCTGGGCTCCCCAAGCCGGGATCAGCCGGTAGGGGTGCACGGGGAGCCTTTCTGGTAGCCGTGTTCCACAGCGCGGTGCCGTCTACGTCGGCGCTGGCCAGCAGCTCGCCGTCCGGGCTGAACGCCACCGCGAACACGGGGCCTCCCGTGCCGGTGCCGGCCGTGATGGGGGCGCCGGCCTCCTGCCGGGTGGCCGGGTTCCACAGCTTCACGGTGCCGTCGCCGTCGGCGCTGGCCAGCAGCTTGCCGTCCGGGCTGAACGCCACCCCGGACACGCCGCTTCCCGTGCCGGTGCTGGCATCGGCTGTGATGGGGGCGCCGACCTCCTGCCGGGTGGCCGGGTTCCACAGCTTCACGGTGCCGTCGGAGCCGTCGGCGCTGGCCAGCAGCGTGCCGTCCGGGCTGAACGCCAGGCCGAGCACGGCGACTCCCGTGCCGGGGGTACCGGCCGTGATGGGGGCGCCGGCCTCCTGCCTGGTGGCCGGGTTCCACAGCTGTACGGTGCCGTCGCTGTAGCCGCTGGCCAGCAGCGTGCCGTCCGGGCTGAACGCCACCGCGAACACGCCGCCTCGTTCGTACCCGGCGGCGAGGGGGCTGCCGACCTCCTGCCTGGTGGCGGTGTTCCACAGCTTCACGGTGCCGTCGAGGCCATCGGCGGTGGCCAGCAGCTTGCCGTCCGGGCTGAACGCCACCCCGCTCACCCCGTTCTCGCCGGGTCCCGTGTCGCCGGTACCGGCCTTGATGGGAGCGCCGGCCTCCTGCCTGGTGGCCGGGTTCCACAGCTTCACGGTGCCGTCCGCGTCGGCGCTGGCCAGCAGCTTGCCGTCCGGGCTGAACGTCACCGCGTTAACGCCGCCTCCCGTGCTGGGGCCGGCCGTGATGGGGGCGCCTGCCTCCTGCCCGGTGGCCGTGTTCCACAGCTTCACGGTGCCGTTGCCGTAGGAGCTGGCCAGCAGCGTGCCGCCCGGGCTGAACGCTACGCTCACGCCCACCTGCTCGGGTGGAGGACCACTGGGCAAGATGCCGTCTTGCTGCTGCTCCGCCAGCAGGGTCGTCATGGCGGTGGCGGCCTGGGTCGTGGGGTAGATATGCCAGGCGGCCACGGCGAGCTGCCGGGCCAGCGGATTGCCGGGTGCCAGAGTCAGGGCTTCCTCGGTGAGCAGGCGCGAGAGGGCGATGGCGTGCTGGGTGGAGGCGTTGACGGCAGTATTGACGGCGATCCCCGCGGCGCTGGCGGCGATGACGACCAGGGCCAGCAGCCCGGCGATCACGCCGCGCCGCCGCCCGATGGCGCGGCGCGCGGCACGGCGAGCAGCACCGAGGAACGCCTGACCGGTGGCCGGGAGCGGGAGATAGCGGGTGGGCGCGTGCTGCCAGCGGGTGGCCGCGGCGTCGACGGTAGCCAGCCGCCCCGGCCGGTACAGGTAGGAGGAATCCCGGCCGTTGAGATCCCAGGTCTGCGCGTCGGAGACCACCTGGCTGTACAGGGCCCGGTCGAGCTGGTCATCCCCGAGCCAGTCCCGCAGCTGTTTCCAGCTGGACAGCAGGACATCGTGGGAGATCTCAGCGTGGTCCTGGCCCAGGACGAGCAGCCGGCGGGCGCTGAAGGTGTCCAGGACCGTGTCGATGTCCGCCGCCAGCTCCGCTCCCTGAGCGCGCAGATCGGTGATGCGGCACCGGCGCCGCGCCAGCTGACCATCCGCCGTGACGATAGTCAGCTGGGTGAACACCAGCCGCGCCGTATCCTGCTGCGCGCCGGTCAGGGCGTCATAGGCGCCCTGGGCACCGCGGTTGACCGCGTCGGCGACCCCGCCGGTCCGCCGGTAACCGCGCAGCGTCAGCTCGCTGCCCTCGCGGTATTCCCAGGTGGCGGCCATCGCCTGCGACATCAGCGGCAGCGCGCCGCTGCCCAGCCCATCGGTCGTCCCCTCCCGCAGCTCGGCGATCACCGCCTCGGCCAGGACGGGCTCGATGGCCAGGCCGGCCTCGGCCGCGGGCCCGGTGATCGCGAGCCGCAGTTCCGCCTCGCTCATCGGCCCGACCGTGAACGGCCCGGCATCCAGCGCCGCCTTCAACGGCGGGTAAGCGATGAGCCGGCCAACGAAATCGGCGCGCACCACCGCGACCACCAGCGCCGCCGGGAGTTTGCCCGGGCCGGCCGGGACGGCGGCCGCCGCGTGCAGCGCCGCGATGAACGCGTCCCGCTCCCCCCGGTCCTCCCCGGTGTCCCGGCCCGCGGTGAACAGCTCCTCGAACTGGTCGATGACCAGGACCAGGCGCGGCGGCGCACCGTCCGGGCCGTCCGATCCAGGGTCCGCCACGCGGCCGGCCGCCGTCCTCACCGCCTGCTGGACCAGCATCGGTGCCTCACCCGGTGCCGACGACAGCGACCGGTACACCGACACCGGATCCGCGCCCGCCAGGTCGGCTAGCTGCATCGCCAGCTCCCGCAACGGACTAGCCGCGGGCTGGATGACCCGCCGCGGCCATTTCTGCGAACCCGGCCCCAGCGCGCCGGCCGCCAGCTGCGGCAGGAACCCCGCCCGCAGCAGCGACGACTTCCCCGCCCCCGACTCCCCGGCCACCAGCAGTATCCCCGGTCGGCCCAGCCGCTCCCCCACCCACCGCACCAGCTGGTCCGCCAGCTCGCCGCGACCGTAAAACAGCCGCTCGTCCCGCTCCCCGAACGGCACCAGCCCCAGATACGGGCATCCCGGCCACACCGGCTCTCGCCCGGGCGCCAGGCCTGCCGGCACCGTGGTTTCCCCGCGCAGGGCGGCCAGCACCTCCGCGGCCGGGACCCGGCCGCGGGCCGCCGCCACGAACACCGCGCGCACCGGCTCGGGCAGGCTCAGCGCGCCGGCCAGCAACACGGCGGTGTCCCTGCGGGCGGTGCGGTTGATGCCCCGCTCCAGGTCACTGACCGACCGCGGGCTCAGGCTCGCCGCCTCCGCCAGCTCCTCCTGGGTCAGCTTGGCCCCGGCCCGCAACTGCCGCAGTAACCCGCCGAACTCCAGCGCTGGCTGCTCCGTCACGATCCCCCGTCCTACCGCAGGCCCCGACCCGCTCCATGGCAAACCAGCACGGTCAGGAAGAGAACCTGCACAATAGGTTAGCCCGGCAAGCTCACCCGCGCCATCCCCGCCACCCCAGCTAGCAGAGAGAGGTTACCGATCCCGCCGGGGCGGGATACGACCGCACTGGGCCACCGCCAGGATCCGCGCATGACATCAATCGCCCGCGAGCTGGCGACGCCCGAACGGGCCGATCTGTGCCGG
>CAVSTQ010000028.1:0-34099 GCA_963730825.1 uncultured Actinomycetes bacterium | reverse complement strand
CGAACGCGATGCTCGTGCGGATCGCCCTTGGCGATGACGTGGCGCTCACCGGCGCGCAACAGCCAGGCGACCGCCGAGCCGCGCAGATCGACGACCAGGTCCCAGCTCCGGGTCGCCACCGCGCGATAGAGCGCCAGCCAATGCAGCGAGAAGCGCCGCTTGTGCACGACGACGATTCGTTCGAGCCCGGGCACCGCTTCGAACAGCGGAGCCGCTACGGCCCCGCCGCGATGGTCAGCTGGGCGTGCGGGTGCCGCCCGACCAGGTGGGCGAGCAGCCCGGTCGACAGCACGGCATCGCCGATCCGCGTCGCGGTAATAAGAGGATGTGCATTTCGCCCGGTCCGGCGGGCCTTATATCCCGACCTCCGCCGCTTGCCAAGAACCCGGTCCCGGCCTAACCTAGCCGGCCATGGCCGATACCAGCTTCGTTTTGCTCGAGGATCGAGGCATTCTCGCGGTCTCGGGCTCCGATCGACGCCCGTTTCTGCAGGGTCTCGTTTCCAACGACGTCGACAAGGTCTCCCCCACGGCGGCCCGCTATGCGGCTTTTCTCACCGCCCAAGGCAAATACCTGCACGATTTCATGATGATCGAGGTCGGCGAATCGATCTGGCTCGATACCGAAGCTCCCTGTCTGGGTGATCTGAAGCGGCGGCTGTCCATGTATCGGCTACGCGCGAAGGCCACACTCGATGAGCAGTCCGGGCTTTGCGTGGCGGCAATCTTCGGAGCCGACGCGCCCGCCACCCTCGGTCTGCCGGCGAGCCCGGGGCCGCCCGGCCATTCGGTTCGGGCGTCGCCTTCGTCGATCCGCGGCTGGCGGCCCTCGGCGCACGCGCCATTCTGCCGCTCGATCGGGCAAGGAAATTGCTCGCCGGCGCCGGCATCGCCGAAGCCGGTTTCGACAGCTACGATCGGCTGCGCCTGTCGCTCGGCATTCCCGACGGCAGCCGCGATCTGGTGCTGGAGAAATCGATCCTGCTCGAAGCGGGCTTCGACGAACTGAATGGCGTCGACTGGCAGAAGGGCTGCTATATCGGCCAGGAGTTGACGGCGCGGACCAATATCGCGGGCTGGTCAAGCGGCGACTGATCCCGGTCCGCATCGAGGGGCCGACCCCCGCGCCGGGAACCGTCTGACAATAGATGGGCGCGAGGTCGGCGAAATGCGGTCGAGCCGCGACGGCCTCGGTCTGGCGCTGCTGCGGATCGAGCCCGCGCGCGACGGCAACAAGCTCGCGGCGGGCCACGCAACTCTCGTCCCGCTCAGACCCTCCTGGATGCGCCCGGAAAACGACGTCCCGCCTTAAAATCATCACTGACGGAACTCGGCGCGCGCCGGTTGGAGAACTGGGACCGATTCCGTCGCCGGCCAAATCGGCCTGGGCGTCGCCGCCCGTTACGCGATCCAGGTGCCCGGCCGCTGGGCAACCCCCTTCAACCGCTCCATTTCCTGCGCGAATTCCAAGCGCAGTTGGGTCGCCCTCGTCGTCGGGCAGCCAGTTGGCCATATTGGAAACACGGTTTGCCACATTCGGGCATCGCGTTCCGACCACGGCATCTGCTCGGCGGACCGCGCTTTTTCGAGCAATGCCTTCAGGCGCCGGCGGACCTTCTCCGGGTCGGGTACGTAGCGCCGAACCGGTGCTTGCAGGCGATCGTCGCCATCCCCGAACAGGTTGCCCTGCGCCGGGCCGCGCCCGAACAGGTCGAAATCGTCCGCCATTATCGCATTGTCCTCCGATTGATGCGCGGCGTTCGGAGGACGGTACCGGCACGCGCGCAGCGGTCAACCCACCTGACAATTCGCTTGGGAAACCGCCGGAACTATTCGAGAAGGTGCGGCGCGGCGGCTATGCAATTCGCGACTCATTTTATGTCGCGTCGCGCAGCGCTTCTTCGGTCAGGGTTGGGCCGGCGCAAATTTGTTCCAGCAAACTCGCCTGGGCCGGCTCCAACGCGACCAAGCGCCCGAGCACGTTCAGGAGGTTGAGCAATTCGGTCGTGTATTCGGCAGGCCACGCGTCGGGCTGAGTGTCGCGAGAGGAGAAGGTGGGCGACGGTCGCCGATTTGCGGACGCTCCCGGTTGCGGCGCCGATAGCTGAACCATTGCGTCAGCACGTGCTTACCCGAGACCTCGTAAGCCCAGACCGCTGGCGGGACGTTATCGATGTGACCGCCTCCGATCCACAGACGACGATTGGCGGCATCGTAAGAGATCGTGTCCGGCATGTGCTCGGGGGCGGAGGGGATCGCCCCGTCGGCCGGAATACGGGGGCCCCGCGCCAAGCGCGGCGGGTGCGCCGGCCGGCCGGCGGCAGGATCGGCGAAGCGCTCACCAAAGGTGTGCAGCCAAATCACCTTGCGACCGAGACGAACCGCCTCGTCGAACAACGCGGGATCGCCGGTCAACGGGATCCGCAAGCCCGGCTGCACGAGATCGGGCGCGAAGCGCGCGGTGTAGGCGGGATTGGCCGCGACCGCCGCGAGATAGGCGATGGCATCCTCCGCCGAGACCATCCGCCCGTAAATCTCGCTGAGCCAGGTAAGCGCCGCAGGCCGGACGTTGGGCTCGGTCGCGGCGGCATTTGCCCAAAGCGGGAACGCACGCCCGCCGACAGCCTTTGTAATGGTGAAGGTCTGGAATAAGGCCCGTGAAGGTGATTGCTGGGCCGGAGGTCGGCGAATGCGCCATCAGCGCAGTCAAATAAACCTGCCGCGCCGAATGCGTCTTCCAGATAGTCGGGTTCGGTTGATTTATTAATCTTACATCCGGAATAATCCACTGCCGGTCAAACGACCTGAAACCGTATCGCTCAGGCTGAAGTACAGGATCGAAGTCGCTCGCAACCGCAATCGAGCGGAGCGGATGGCCCCCGAGCCTTTGTCGATCTCCATCTCTGACTGTCTTGTTTACGTGCTTGTCGCCGGGGTTCCCGTCCCGCAAATGGGGATGAAATAAGGTTGCCTTTTTGTCGGGATCGGCTTCCTTGACTGCCGCTCCCAACGCCGAGCCAGCGATACTTTATCCGGCGCGATGACCCAGGTCCGGCCGGGCATAACGCCGGAGCCGTTGTAGACAAAGAAGTCTTCGAGGGCCGGGAAAGTGTCCCACTCGCCCGTTGCTGCCGGCAGGAAAGGGGCACGCCAATCCCTGGGGCAATCGGTCCATCCACCGCTGTCCAGCGTAACGGTAGAAATCGCCTCGAACTTGTCTTCTCGCGTACCCGCGGGCGATGATCGGACCCGCACGCGCGCCGGCGCGTCAGGGTCGCAAGCCGAAAGCCGAATTACGAGCACGATGCACACCGGTTGCTGCACCGCTTGAAACACACGCGAGGCGACAGGCGGCTGGTGACCTTCCGGCGAGCAGTCAATCACCCATATCTCATCTGTGTCGCGCCGCAGATCGGCCCGCATTTTCTCAAATCCGGGTCCGTTCAGGAAACCCGCCACGGTGATGAAGCACACCACGCCCCGCTGTGGCGTTACCGGCGTCGAGTTCGGTGTAATGACGCTGCCGCCAAAGACTTTCCAGGTAGCCCAGCGCCAGAAGTAGACGTACAGGTTGCGCAGGTGCTTCGTGTGCGCGCTGACGCCCCAGTCGACCGGCGGCATCCAGGCGCGTAGCGGTGCCGGCACGTTCGGTGCCGCTCTCGACCCAGCCGCCCCGGCCTCTCGCTCTTTCTCTGTACGGAGGATTGCCGATCACCACTGTAATCGGCTCGGCCCTTTTTATTTGGTTTGCGGAGCGCCGCGATGCCGCCAAGGGCGAAAGGACATGCGGAATGTACTCGTGCTCCTCATTCGGATTGCCGAGAGTATCGGTAAGAAACAGGCGCAGAGCGACGTGCTCGGGGTCTGCGGTGTCGGCCTTCAATAGATCCACCACCTCGGCGGCAAGCCGGAGCTGTGCGACCGCGAACGGGCCGAATTGAATTTCGAAGCCTATGATCCTGGCGAGGGCGGCGCGGATCGCGGCGGGCACCGCGCCCTCCCCCTGGTCCGTATCAACTCTCTCAGCGATCCGTTGAAGAACGCCGAGCAGGAAGGTCCCAGTGCCCATCGCAGGATCGGCGAGCGTGACATCTTGGGAGGCCAGTCCTTCGGCAACCCCGAAACGACGGTCATCGCGCAGGAATTCGTCTACCAGCCGCACCATGGCGGTCACGATCTCCGGTGGCGTGTAATAGGAGCCGGTTCGTCTCCTCAGCGCATTGTCATAAACGCTCAGGAACCCTTCGTAGAAATAAAGCCACGCCTCGGGGCGGCCCTTGCTGATTGTCCGCCAATGCACGACGTGGAGGACGCGGGTCAGCGTATCGAGTGAGGTCTTCAGGGTCTTGGTTATCGACATCGTCCGTCAGGACGCGGAGTGCCGTGCCAATCAGGAGATTGGTTTGGCGCAATGCCCGTGAAACTCTTGTCGAGGCCGCCTGATAGAGCGATGCCTTGGGCGCGAGCCATCAGCAGACCGAAGGTAACGGCCTGCGCATAGCCATCGGCGAACGTTTCGTTCGAAGCCTCGGGGAACAGCGTTCGCCGCCAGTCGGCGGCCAAGCTGGTTAACGCAGCGCTGCCGAGTTCGATCTGCTCGATGACTTCGTCTCGCAACAAGCGACAGAGGCGTGCGCTCATGTTCGCTAATTGCTGCGCGGAGCGGGGTGGGTGTCCAGTTCAGAAAATCGGTGAATAGCCGGAGCAGGCTCGCGGGCGCGCGTAACGCGGCGCCGGCACTTTCTACCGAGCCCTCCAGCCGTACGATCTCGCCGTGCAGCTCACCATCCTGCCAAAGGCTGAAGGAATTGCCGTCCGTATACACCAGGTTGGGCAGCAATTTCAACTTTTGCCACTGCTCCCTATCATGCTGTTCTTCGAACCTGCGCGGATCGGCCCCTTTCCCTGGCGCCTTCAGCTCGATGAACCCGACCAGCAGGTTTTGCTTGGTTACCGCGAAATCGGGCCGCGTCTTCAACTCCTGCACCGAAATTCGCCGATGAGGACGACATTCGCCGCCCATCCGAGCGCGCCGACAATGTCCTGGACCAACTGGTCCAGCGGGCCGCGAAGTTGATCCTCGGGTGAGCCGCTGGCCCCTATTCCAGAGAATTTCGGTCTTCACCACTTCGCTGGCGTCGGTGACGTAGGGCCCGGTGAGCTCCCCTAGCCGTTCCAGGTCCTGGTCGATCGTCTCCAGCGTGGGACAGCATCCCTGGCTGTCCTCGCCGAGGTTGTCCTGGTCCGGCGGTGCGGTCATGGCGGCGCTGTCCTGTCTCTGCGGCGCGGCGGCCAGCCCGCCCGTCCGAAGACCTACAGCTATAGACGATCAAGATCGTTAAGGACCATCCCCGAATGCCGGGAGCCACGGTGGTGGTGCAGGTGGCTGACCGTGCGGGTGGTGCTGACGTGCCCTAGACCCAGCCGGCACGGTGATCCGTTGTGCCGGCGATCGCCGGCACGGTGGGACTTCGTGCCGCCCGTGGGGGGCAGCGGCCAGATCGGTGGGGCCGAGGCGGGGAGCTGAGGGGCGGGTAGGGTCAGGAGCTGAGAGGGGCTGGGGATTAAGCAGACCGAACGGATCGAGCAGGGGCCCTACCGCGGGAAGGACCCTGGGGGAGCCCCGAAGCCGCCTAGTTCACCGCCCCCCAGCCACCGAACCTTCCTCCTGCAGTTGCAGCGCGACGTCGATGATCATGTCTTCCTGGCCGCCGACGTAGCCGGCCTCGCCGACGCGCTGCAGGATCGCATGCGCGGGCACGCCGTAGCGCAGCGCGGCGCGCTGCGCGTGCAGCAGGAAAGAGGAGTACACCCCGGCGTAGCCCTGGACCACCGAGGCCCGGTCCATCCACGGCAGCCGGCCGATGAACGGCCACCACCTCTTCGGCCGCCGCGAGCACAGGTCGGTGCCGATGTTGCCAGGGCCGACGATCGCGGCCGTTACCTTGCCGATGGCACTGCCCTCCTCTGATGCGCTCACCAAAAGTGTATGCAGTTTAACAAAGCTGTATGCACTTTAATACATTCGGCCGAACGAACCTGCCTGCGTGCCCACCGCCGCTCGCCCGCGCCCCGGCGGTCCGAACGTGCCCGGTGCTAGATTCTTCAACGTGCGTCAGCTGACCGCCCGCCGGCTACGCCGGCCCTGGTCGGCCTGACCCGGTGCTCCGGCGTACTGGCCGCACGGGTTTGGTCACCACGTCTTACCGCGAGCTGTTCGCCGAGCCCGCGCTGCGCGGGCTGGCGCTGGCCGATGTCTGCGCCCGGCTCCCGCAGGGCATGGTCACCATCGCCCTGCTGCTCGTGGCCGCTCAGCACGCGTCGATGACGGTGGCGGGGCTGGTTGTGGCCGGCGACACGCTGGGCCAGGCGGTGACCGGGCCGCTGCGGGGCCGGCTGGCCGACCGGCGCGGTCTGGTCCCGGTGGCCGCCCTCTGCACGATCGGCTACGCCGCGGCCCTGCTGGCCTTGCTGGCCAGCACGCTGTCGCGCGGCCCGGCCGGGCTGGATATCGGCACCGCGGTGCTGGCCGGCCTGGTCAATCCGCCGCTCAGCCCGGGCCTGCGCAGCCTGTGGTCGGCCTGGGCCGGCCCCTGGGCCCCCGGCTCAGGCAAACCGCGTTCGCCTTGGACGCCGCGGTGTTCGACCTGGCCTACATCACCGGTCCGGTGCTGGCCAGCGCCCTGGCGACCGCCTGGGCCCCGGCCGCGGCCCTGGGCCTGCTGCTCGCCCTGACCGCCGCGGCGGTCCTCGTCATCGCCCGCTCGTCCCGCCGCCCCCCGCCGTCCGCCGCCCCGCCCCGCCCCGCCGCCCTGCCCCGCCCCGCCGTCCTGCCCCGCCCCGCCGTCCTGCCCCGCCCCGCCGTCCTGCCCCGCCCCGCCGCGAGCCCGCCCCCGGCCCGGCCGCCTGCCTCGCGACCCCGGCGCGGCCCGCTCCAGTCCCGCTCGCTGCGCGAGCTGCTGATCACCGCGGCCCTGGTCAACGCCGCGCTGAGCGCGACCGAGGTGGCGCTGACGGCCTACGTCCGGCATCATCACGCCCTGTGGGCCTCGGGTCCGCTGCTGGCCGAAGTCTCCCTCGGCAGCATCGCCGGCAGCCTGCTACTCGGCGCCCGGGGTCCAGCCGGCCACGGCCCGGCGCAGTACCGGCGGCTGCCCCGGCTGCTGGCCGGTTACACGGCCGGCCTGGCCCTGCTCACCGCGGCGGGCCTAGACCCGCCGCTGCTGGCCGTGGCCGCGCCGCTGGCCGGGATGTGCCTGGGTTCCACCCTGGCCACCTTGTTCGGCGCGGCGGCCGCCACCGCGCCGGGCGGCCGCGGGACCGAGACCCAGGCCTGGATCAACTCGGTCATGAACGGCGGCGCGGCGGGCGGTGCCGCCCTGGCCGGGTTCGCGTCCGGCCTGCCCATCCTGGCGCTCGCCCTGGCCGCCGCGGCCGCCGCCGC
This sequence comes from uncultured Actinomycetes bacterium, assembly GCA_963730825.1. Classification (GTDB taxonomy): domain Bacteria; phylum Actinomycetota; class Actinomycetes; order Streptosporangiales; family Streptosporangiaceae; genus Palsa-504. The sequence goes on along the minus strand of CAVSTQ010000028.1, from coordinate 26,656 downwards.
GGCCGCGGTCAGCGCCACCTGGCACGCACGAAACCGGGGCACGCACCCGGGTTCGTTCGGCTAGAAAAGAAGGCACAGGAAGGAGACCAGCCCGTGCGCCCTTGGACACCGCAGCATGTGCTTGACGCGTCGATCACGATGGAGTGGCGCCCGGACGGTGCCAGCGAGGTGCTGACCGATGGCTACCGGCTCATCCGCTATCCGGACTGGGCGCTGGACCCGAGCTTCCCTGCCGCGCAGGTCACCCGGTCCCGGGTGAGCCGTCCCGCGGACCAGGTCATCGACGAGGTCCTGGCCCGCGTCCGGCGCTGGGGCCTGCTCGGGGTGGCCTGGTGGGTGTCGGACGCGACCCGGCCCGCCGACACCGAGGACAGGCTGCGCGCCCGGGGCGGCAAGCGCATCGACGCGGTGCACATCATGGCCCGTGACCTGAGGGGCGGCCTGCCCGAGCTCGACATCCCGGCCGGGGTATCCGTCGACCTGGTCACCGACGAGCGCACGTTCCGCGCGGCGTCCATGGTCACGGTGCGCGGCTGGGGCCGGAAGGAACCGTCCGAGCGGGACATCGCCAAAGACCTGACCGACGCGATCAATGACCTCGCGGCCTGGACCGGCTTCCGCGTGCTGGCGTCGGTCGGCGGCCAGGCCGCCTCGTCCGGCGGGTGCACGCTGAACGGCCAGGTGGCCCAGCTGTGGGGCGCGGTCACGCTGCCCGCGTTCCGGCGGCGCGGCAGTTACCGGGCGGTACTGGCCGAACGGCTCCGGCTGGCCCGCGAGCACGGAGCCGGGCTAGCCCTGGTCAAGGGCCGGGTCGAGACCTCCGGGCCGATCTTGCTCCGGGCCGGCTTCACCGACTACGGCGAGGAGCGCTGTTACTGGCTCTCACTATAGGAATCGGCCGGTCCCGATTTGTGCGGGCCGGCCCGGTCGTGCTCTTATGCACCCATGACTGAGCTGCGGGCCGCACCCACCGACCTGGACACCCTGGGCGAGATCGAGCGCCAGGTGCTCTGGCTGTCCACCGCGATCGTGCACCACGCCAACCGGGTCAGGCCCAATCCCGGCGGGCTCAAGGTCGGCGGCCATCAGGCCTCCTCGGCGTCGATGGTCTCCATCATGACCTCCTTGTGGTTCCGCCATCTGCGCGCGGCCGACCGGGTGTCGGTCAAGCCGCACGCCTCACCCGTGCTGCACGCGATCAACTACCTGCTGGGCGAGCTCGACGAGGCCTACCTGCCCACGCTGCGGGCCTTCGGCGGCCTGCAGAGTTACCCCAGCCGGGTCAAGGACCCCGATCCGGTGGACTACTCGACCGGTTCCGTCGGGATCGGCGCGACCGCGCCGATCTGGGGCGCGGTGGCCCGCCGGTACCTGGAGAACCGTTTCGCCGGCGATGCCCCGCCGCCCGCTGGGCGCCAGTACTCGCTGCTCGGTGACGCCGAACTCGACGAGGGTGCCGTCTGGGAGGCCATCGCCGATCCCGGCGTGGCCGAGCTCGGCGAGGTCGTCTGGGTGGTGGACGTCAACCGCCAGTCGCTGGACCGGGTGGTGCCCGGGATGGCCGCGGACCGGCTGCGGGGCATGTTCGAAGCAGCGGGCTGGCAGGTCATCACGCTGAAGTACGGGCGCCTGCTCGACGAGCTCTTCGCCCGGGACGGCGGAGCGGCGCTGCGGCAGCGGATCGACGCCATGCCCAACCCCGAATACCAGCGGCTGCTGCGCTGCGACCCGGCCGGACTGCGCCGCAGGCTGCCGGGCGAGGACGCCGCCATCGCGGAGCTGATCGCCGGGCTTGACGACACCGCGCTGACCCAGGCCATCCGCAACCTCGGCGGGCACGACCTGGTCGCGCTGGACGCGGCCTTCGACGCCGTCTGTGACGACCGGCCCACGATCATCCTCGCCTACACCATCAAGGGCTACGGCCTGGCCGTCGAGGGGCACCCGCAGAACCACTCGGCGCTGCTCACCACCGAGCAGATCACCGAGCTCGCGGTGCAGCTTGGCACCGAGGCCGGCCAGCCGTGGCGTCGCCCGGCGCCGGACAGCGCGGCCGGCCTGCTGTGTGCGCAGACGGCCGGGCGGCTGCGGCGGCCGCCGGTCCCCCGCCGCCGGTCCCGCCGGACCTGCCCGCCGACCTCGGCCGCACGCCCACCGGGGTGGCCACCACCCAGGCGGCGCTTGGCCGGGCGCTGCTCGACCTGACCAGGCAGGCACCCGAGGCGGCCCGGCGGGTGGTGACCGTCAGCCCGGACGTCAGCTCGAGCACCAACCTGGGCGGCTGGGTGAACAAGGTCGGCGTGTGGTCAGCCCGCGAGCGGCTGGACTGGTTCGCCGACGACGCCGAGACCATCTTGCACTGGCGGGAGAAGCCGACCGGGCAGCACATCGAGCTCGGTATCGCGGAAACCAACCTGGTCGGCCTGCTCGGCGAGCTCGGCGCCAGCTGGAGCCGCTGGGGTCAGCCGCTGTTCCCGGTCGGCGTCCTGTACGACCCGTTCGTGGAGCGCGCGCTTGAGCCATGGTCGTTCGGCATCTACGCGGGCGGCCAGTCGATCCTGGTGGGTACCCCGTCCGGGGTGAGCCTGGCCCCGGAAGGCGGCGCGCACCAGTCGATCACCACGCCGTCCATCGGGATCGAGCAGCCGGGCTGCGTCAGCTACGAACCCGCCTTCGCCATCGACACCGAATGGTGCCTGCTGGCCAGCCTGGCCCGGCTCGGACGGCCCGGCGGAAGCTCGGCCTACCTGCGCTTGTCCACCCGCCCGGTCAGCCAGAAGCTGGCCGCCGTGCCGGACGATCCCGCGGTCAGGGAACGGCGCCGCCTGCAGGTGGTGGCCGGCGCCTACCCGCTCCGGCGGGCCGAGCATCCGCGGGTCACCATCGCCGTGATGGGCGCGGTCGTGCCCGAGGCGCTGGCCGCCGCGGAGCGGCTGGACGCGGTCGGCGTGCCCGCCGACGTGGTCGTCGTGACCAGCCCTGGGCTGCTGTTCCGGGCCCTGCGCGCGCGCCAGGGCCTAGCCGCAGGGAGCGGCGAACCGACCTGGATCCTTGGTCAGGCGTTCCCGGCGGACCGGGCCACCCCGCTGGTCACCGTGCTGGACGGGCACCCGCACACGCTGGCCTTCCTGGCCACCATCAACCGGGTGCCGCACGCGGCGCTCGGGGTGGCGCAATTCGGCCAGTCCGGCTCGATCGAGGACCTCTACCGGTACAACGGCATCGACACCGATTCCGTCATCCGGGCCGCCCTCGACCTGTCCGGTGCCTGATCCCGTCACGAGCCTGGCCGGATCAGCACGAGTGACTCGGCGTAGACGGTCACCATGCCCCGGTCGCCGCGGACCGGGTCGTCGTCCAGCGAAACCTCGTACAGGCCGGTGTCCCAGCACTCCTGCATGGATCTGACCATCAGGAATATCGTGCCTCGCCACCCGGCTTCGTAGCGTTGCCCGTTATTTCGGCAGATAAACGACTCTTTGAGCTGGACCCGGTCGAGCCTATTGAACTTCGGCCGCACATAGGTCTGTCCATTCCGGTGCGTCACCTGGCACTGGCCTGGGATGCGCTTAAAGTCGGAGTTTACCCATGGCTGCGGTGATGAATTAATGGAGTAAAGTTTCCTCCCGTCGTCCATCATGACAAGATAATTGCCCTTGGCGCGCATTTCATAGATGAAATCCTCGGGCGCCGGATGCGGGTAGATGACGGTGCCCTGGCTGCGCGCCCTGTAGGTGGGCGGCTTTCCTGCCTGCGCTCCGTTCCTGTCCCCGATCAGGACCCCGGTGGCCTGGTCGAACGCACCCCAGAACGGTACGACGAGCATCACCCGATCGCCTTCGGCGAACCCGCCGGGCACGCCTGCCTGCCGGGGTATCTGCACGGCAACGGATTTTTCCGCGACGACCGGGGCCTCAAGCCCTCCAGTCATTCCGTCGATGGCGCTCACCTGATCGCCTGGCCCGGTGCTTCGTGCGGAGCCGCGTATCAGCTTAAGCATTTTTCCCGGTTTGCCTTTCATTCCAATCTCCTGGGTTACCGCCGAATGCTCTCGTGTACCGTAACTTATAGTAACCCATCAAGCACATCTGGTTATACGGAGTGCGGGATTAGATATATTTGCACGATAAGGTGAGTAAAACCCCGGCTGTCCCTGTACTGACGAATCGAAGGAGCCACCGACATGCAGCTGAGCGCGCGGAACCAGATCCCGGCCCGGGTCACTGCCGTCAACTACGGGGAGGCCATCGCCAACGTCGAACTCGACGCCAGCGGCTCCCGCCTGGTGTCCTCGATCACGGTCGAGGCGGCCAAGGCCCTCGGCCTGACCGAAGGCCGCGAGGTCATCGTGATCATCAAGGCCTCCGACGTGATCCTGGCGACCGACAACTGACGTCGCCCGCCGGTCATGAGCCAGGCGACCAGTACCGCCGAAGCCGGCCAGCTCGCCGCCGCCCGCGGTGGTGACGAGGCCGCCTTCGAGCGGCTGGTCGGCGTCTACCGGAGCCGGCTGCACGCGCACTGCTACCGGATGCTCGGCTCGGTGCACGACGCCGACGACGCGTTGCAAGAGACCTTGCTGGCCGCCTGGCGCGGCCTGCCGGGCTTCGAGGGCCGCAGCTCACTACGGTCCTGGCTGTACCGGATCGCCACCCACGCCTGCCTGCGGCTGGCGTCGGGGTCGTCGGGACGCCGCCGTCGGGTGCTGACCCCGGACTACGCCCCGGCCACGACCGACGTCCACGATCTGGGCGAGCTGGTGACCGAACCGGTCTGGCTCGAGCCCTATCCCGACCTCGCGGCCCGCCCGGACACCGATCCGGAAGCGCGTTACGCCGAACGCGAGAGCGTGGAGCTGGCCTTCGTGGCGGCGCTGCAGCACCTGCCGCCGCGTCAGCGCGCGGTGCTGATCCTGCGGGAGGTTCTTCAGTTCTCCGCCGCCGAGGTCGCCGGGATGCTCCAGGCCAGCGTGGCCGCGGTGAACAGCAGCCTGCAGCGGGCCCGCAAGGCCATGGCCGCGGCCGAGCCCGCCCGGCAGCGAGCCGAACTAGACGCGCTCGGCGAATCAGGCCAGCGTGAGCTGGTGGCGGCCCTCGTCTCGGCCTGGGAACGAGCCGACATCGCCACGCTGGCGGCGCTGCTTACCCGCGACGCCAGGTTCGCCATGCCGCCGCTGCCCGCCTGGTTCGACGGCCTGCCCGACATCGAGCGCTTCATGACCCAGCGCATCTTCCAGACCCGCTGGCGGCTGATCCCCCTCCGGGCCAACGGCCAGCTGGCGGTGGCGTGTTACCAGGGCAGTGCCACCGGGGGACCGTTCCGGCTCAGCGCGGTCAACGTGCTCACGCTGCGCGGTGGCCGTATCGCCTCTCTGACCGGGTTCCTGGACCGGGACGTCCACCGCCGGTTCGGGCTGGCGGCCGAATTTCCCTGACCGCGATGAGTCGGCCCGGCCCGGTGTCTCTGTACTTAGTGACAGGCGGGATCGGCCCGCCCGGCATGAGAGGAGCCAGCATGACCGCCCACCGCATCGGCACCAGGGAGGAATGGCGCAAGGCCCGGCTCGAGCTGCTCGAGGCGGAGAAGGAACTGACCAGGCGGGGCGACGAGCTCGCCAGGCAGCGGCAGCAGCTGCCGTGGGTGCCGGTCGAGCAGGAGTACCTGTTCGACGGGCCGGACGGCGAGGTGTCGCTGGCCGACTTGTTCGGGGGCCGTTCGCAGCTGCTTGTGTACCACTTCATGTTCGGCCCGGACTGGGACGAGGGCTGTCCGGTGTGCTCGTCGCTGGCCGACGGCTTCGATGGCCTGCGGGTGCACCTGGAACACCACGACGTGGCGCTGGTGGCCATCTCGCGGGCCGCGATGCCGAAGCTGACCGCCTACCGGCAGCGGATGGGCTGGAGCTTCCCCTGGGTGTCGTCTCTGCGGAGCAGCTTCAACTTCGATTTCGGCGTCTCCTACACGGCGCAGAGCGTGGCCGAGGGCGCGGAGCACAACTACCGGCCGCTGCCCGGCGCTTTCCGCGACCCGGCTCAGCTCCCCGCCGAGGCGCACGGCCTCAGCGCTTTCGCCCGCAAGGACGGCGAGGTGTATCACACTTATTCCGCCTACGCCCGCGGCTGCGACGCGACCTGGAGCATGTGGCAATGGCTGGACCGGGCCCCGCTCGGCCGCAACGAAGCGGGCATGTCCTGGTTCCGCCGCCACGACGAATACGAACCCGACGCGTCCAGGTGAGGTAGCGCCGCCGCACATATAATGCAGGCCGGCCTGCCGTCAGGGTGCCGGGCTGCGACCAGTTCGAAGGACGTGCCGGGTATGGACAACGACACGGTCATCCGCCTGCGGCGGGTGGTGCTGCAGCTGGCCCGGCAGCTCAATGCCGCCTCCCGGGAGGAGGGGCTCACCCCCACCCAGGCGTCCGTGCTCGGGATTACCGTCGGCCGGGGGCCGCTGAGCCTGACCGAGCTCACCGAGATCGAGGGCATCAACCCGACGATGCTGTCCCGGGTGATCGGCAAGCTCGATGCTTTCGGGCTGATCAAGCGGCTCCGCGATCCCGAGGATTTCCGCGCGGCACGGGTCGAGGCGACACCCGAAGGCCAGCTCAGGCACAACAGGATCGCCGCGCAAAGAAGCGCGATTATCTCCGAGTGCGTGGACGGCCTGCCCGCCGACCAGCAGGCCGCCCTCGTCGCCGCGCTACCCGCGTTCGAGACCCTGGCCGAGGCCCTCCGGGCCACCGTGCCCCGCGCCCGTCGCCAGCCTCCCGACACCCCTCCCGACACCCCTCCCGACACCCCGCCCGACACCCCTCCCTAACCGCCCCGCCTAACCGCCCCCGCCCCCGGCACCAAGCTCCCACCCCCGAGTTCCCTGCCCTGTATCCCGTTAGTCACTCCTGTCCCAGCTGCCACGATCCGGCCTGTCCCCAGTGCCCTCGCCGGATATCCGTGGATCCGGGCTTGACGGTGGATTGGGTTCCCGGGTGCACCGTATCCACGGCCTTGATGATGTGGCCGCTCTGCATCCCTGAAATGCATGGTTGTAGCAACCTAACAAAAGAATGTGTAGGTTGCTACAACCATGCATTGCGACCTCGGTGTCAGAGTGAGAAAAGGTACCTATTGTGACGCTAGGGGCACCTTTGGGCTTGCCGGGAGGCCGGACCTGCCCCCGCCAGCTCAGTGCGCGGTTCGGGCTCACGCCACCACTTCGTGCAAAGCCACCTCTTCATGCGAGCCCCACTTTCATGCGAGCCACACTTCGTGCAAGTAGTCGCGGACGCCACCGAGCTCCTTGAAATAGTCATCCATCAGGCCCCGGGCCTCGTCCGGGGTGCATGCGCAGCCGCTGGGCAAGGCCGGGACGGGCCGCGGGCCAGCCCAGCGTGCTGTCCGAATCCCGCCAGCTAACGCCCCCTCACCTCCCTACGCTGGAGGAATAAGACGAACCGCGGAAGCGAGGACTTAAAAATGAACGTCTACACGACGATGCCCAGCCCGGTCGGTGAGCTGCTGCTGGCCGCGTCCGGCGCAGACCGGGCGGGACGGCATCGCCCTGACCCGGGTAACGATGCCCGGCTGGCGGAACGCTCCGGCCGTACCCGGCCACTGGCACCTCGCCCCGGCGGCGTTCGCCGAGGTGACCAGCCAGCTCACCGCCTATTTCGCCGGTCACGGACGCGTCTTCGACCTCGAGCTCGCCCCGGCCGGAACCGAGTTCCAGCACCTGGTCTGGCGGGCCCTGGACGCCATCCCGTACGGCACGACCACGACGTATGGGGCGCTGGCCGGACAGCTCGGCGTCCCGCGCGGCCGGGTTCAGGCCGTCGGGGCCGCGATCGGCGCGAACCCGCTGGCGATCATCCGCCCGTGTCACCGCGTCGTCGGCGCGGACGGCACGATGCGCGGCTACGCCGGCGGGGTGGAGCGCAAGCAGCAGCTGCTGGCCCTGGAGGGCGCCGCGCTGCCGTTGCTCGTCTGAGGATCACGCCGGAAAGGGCCGGTTTAGCTTCCCGCCGGGAACGGTATGAGCGTCCGCGCAGTGCAGCGTCGCGCTTGCAGACGAGCTAAGGGAGAACGCGTCATCATGACCGACTTACGACCCGCGAACCGCCACCGGAATTCCCACCGAGCCGGTCGGTTCGCTACCGCGTCCGAGTTGGCTGCAGCAGGCTTACGCGCAGTACGACGCGGGGGAGATCACCCGCGACCAGCTGGAGACGGAGCAGGACAAGGCCGTCAAGGACTCGATCGAGCACTTGGAGCAGACCGGGGCGCCGATCATCTTCGACGGCGAGCAGCGCTGGTCCAGTTTTGCCACCTACGCCATCACCGACACGTTGGCCGGGACCGGGCTGGCCGACCACCTGGCCGGGACCGGGGGCCAGTTCTTCGCCATCTTTGCCGACGGGCACCGGCGCCAGCTGCCCCGGCTGACCGGCGGCCCGTTCCGGTACAAGACCTACGCCGCCGACACCCTGGCCAAGTCCCTGCCGCTGGCGCACACGCCGATGAAGCAGGCCGTGATCGGCCCGTCCATGCTGGCGCTGCTGTACCCGCTGGATGAACAGCTCCCTGACTACACCCAGGCCCAGTTCGAAGAGGACTTGGTCGGGGAATGCGAGAAGGACATCAGGCAGGCTTTCGCGGCCGGCGCGGCGCGCGTGTCCGTCGACTTCACCGAGGGACGGCTGGCCACCCGCAACGACCCGCGGAACCCAGCGAGGCGGGACAAGGACCCGGTGTACCAGCTGATCGGGGAGCACCTGCGCTCGGATGCGAACGGCGTCGCCCAGACGGCTTACGTGGGCGTCATCAACCCGCTGAACCCGCGGATGGAAAGCCCGCAAGAGGTTCGCGACGCTCTGATCCGGGCGGCCAATTTCATCCCGAGGGAACAGCTCGGCTCCACCGATGACTGCGGCTTCTCGCCGTTCAGCATCGACGAGAAGCCCAGCCACGGGTCACCGGACTTCGCCCGTGACACCGCCTGGCAGAAGATACGCAACCGGGTGGAGGGGACCAAGCTAGCCGCGGAGAAGCGCAGGATCTGGCCTTCGGCGGGGATGTGATGCGCGGCCAGCCGGTCCAGGTGGCTCCGGACCACGGCTCGGGCCGCTTCGGTGTCCTCGCCGCTGGTGCCGCCGTCGCCCGCGGTGATGTCCTCCTGGGTGTGCACCACGTGCACCACACCGCCGGCCGCCGTCGCCAGCCGGGCCGCCGCTTCGGTCACCAGGGCGGCCACCGGTGAGCCGTCGATCGCGGCGAGGATGACGCTCACCGCGCGACCGCCAGCCTGAGCCACCGTGCCGCCCGCGACGGGCACGAGCGCAGGCTCGAGCCCAGGCTCAAGCGCGGGCTCGGCACGCTCAGCCTCGGTGGCGCTGACCTGCTCGGCCTGAACCCGTTCGGACTCGGTGAGCAGGCGGTGGCCGGTGGAGAGGATCACCATCCCCACGACGATGGCGCCCGCGGCGATGAAGAACGGGAAGTGGATGTTCACCGTGATGACCAGCCGGCCGGCCGCGTAGGGGGCCAGCCCGCCGCCGATGAACCGGACAAAGCTGTAGGCCGCCGAAGCCACCGGCTTCTCCACCGGGGACACGGTCATCACGGCCTGGGTGGTGATGGTGTTGTTGATCCCGATGAAGATCCCGGACACGATGACGGCCGGGATCAGCACCGCGCGGTCGGTCGTCCAGAGAGCGATGACCAGCACGACGACAGCGAAGGCGGCCAGGTTGGCGTACATGGTCTTGGCGATGCCAAAGCTGGCCTGCAGCCGGGACGCACCAAAGACGGCGAACAGGGCCACGAAGATGCCCCAGCCGGTAAAGACCAGCCCGAGCTTGATCGGGCTCAGGTTCATCGGGAACGGCGCGTAGCCCAGGACAGTGAAGAAGCCCCAGTTGTAACACAGCGCGGTCAGCGACATGGTCAGCAGGCCGCGGTGCCGCAGCGCGCGCAGCGGGGCCGACAGACTGGTCGTGTGCGCGGGTTTAGGCGTCGGCTCGACCAGGACTACGGTAGCGATCAGGGCGATGGCCATCAGCACCGAGACCCCGAAGAACGGGCCGCGCCAGCTGATCTCGCCCAGCGTGCCGCCGAGCAGAGGCCCGATCGCGATGCCCACGCCGAGCGCCGTCTCGTACAGCACGATGGCGCCGGCGAAGCCGCCCGAGGCCGAGGCCACGATGACCGCCAGCGAGGTGGCGATGAACAGCGCGTTGCCCACGCCCCAGCCGGCCCGGAACCCGATGATGGTGTTGATGTTGGGGGAGGCGCCGGCCGCCGCGCTAAACACCACGATCAGGATCAGCCCCGCGATCAGCGTCTTCTTGGCGCCGAGCCGGCTGGAGACCCAGTTCGTGATCAGCATCGCCACCGCCGTGACCACCAGGTAGCTGGTGAACAGCAGCGTCACCTCACTCGGCGAGGCGTGCAGCTGGTGGGAGATGGACGGCAGGATCGGGTCCACCAGCCCGATGCCCATGAACGACACGACACACGCGAGCGCGACGGCGAAGACGGCTTTCGGCTGCCGGAACGGGCTCGCCACCGAGCCGGTGCGGGGGCCGCTCATCGGGTGCTCTCTTTCCGCGGCTGGGCGTTAGCCAGCGCATCCATGGCGGGCAGCGCCGCGCTCAGCGCGGCCCGCTCATCCGGGCTGAGCCGGGCCAGGGTTTCGGCGAGCCGCTCGGCCCGCACCGCCCGGCGGCGGGCCAGCATCGCCCGGCCCTCGTCGGTGAGCCGGACCTGGACCACCCGCCCGTCGGTGGGATCAGCGTCCCTGTTGACCAGGCCGGACTCCTGCAGGCGGGCGATCAGCTGCGTCATCGCGGGCTGAGTCACCCCTTCCTTGACCGCCAGCGAGGTCAGGCGGCTGGGTCCGGAACGCTCCAGCGTGGCCAGCGTCGCGGCCGCGGTGAGCGACAGCCCGCTCGGCGGGCTCAGCGACCGGAACAGTCCGATCAGCCGCTCGATCGCCGTCGCGACGCCCGCGGCCAGCGTGCGCTCCTCCCGGGTCGGCGCCTCCGCCTCCAGTCGCCCCAAAATTTCCATAAGGTATTTATATCATGTCCTTATGTAGATGCGACCAGGGCCGAGAAGTCCCGCGCGTTGACGTGGGCCCAGTCGCCGTAGCAGTTGTTAAACACCATGTCGGTGATGTCGGCGCCGGCCGCCAGGCGGGCGACCCGGCTGGACCACTCCGCCAGCTCACCGGGCCCGTACCGGTAGCCGAACCGTTCGCCGATGTCCTTGCTGTCCCACTTATCCGAGTGGCCGTGCATGCGCACCACGGCCAGGTCGCTGGTGGCCGCCAGGACCGGCGGGATGGAGCTCGGGTAGCCCTGCGGCATGTCCACGCACACGTAGGGCAGCTGGTGGCGGGTCAGGAAACCGAGCGTCTCCTGCTGGTTCTCCTCCGCCATCCAGGTCCGGTTGCGGAACTCCACGCACACTCGCCTGGGCGCGGCCCGGGCGGCACACGCCACGATGTAGTCCTGGTTCGCCCGGGAGATCGGGAACCACGGCGGGAACTGCAGCAAGATCGCGCCAAGCTTCCCGGCGGCGCGCAGCGGCTCCAGGGCGGCCAGGAACCTGTGCCACGCCTCGTCGGTGACCGCCTGGTCCACGTCGGCGAGGTAGACCCGTTCCTTCCCGGCCCGCCCGGCGGCCTCGCGCAGGTCGGCCGGCAGCGCCCTGACCGGGGTGGGGTGCTTGGTGAACAGGCTGAACGCCTTGATATTAAAGGTGAACCCGTCCGGCGTCCTGGCCGCCCAGGCCGTCGCGTTCTGCTCCGAGGGCAGCGCGTAGTAGGTGGCGTCCACCTCCACCAGGGGGAACTGGCTGGCGTAGAACCGCAGCCTTTTCTCCGGCGTGTTCGCCTCGGACGGGTACCAGCCGGACGCGATCAAGGTCCGGTCTGTCCAGCCCGCCGTGCCCACCTTGATTTCTCCCATCCCGTCAGCATAAAAGCGCCCCGCTGACCGCGATCCGTCCCAGCCAGTACAGCTCTTTTTGGCCGAACGGACCGTGGTACCCGCCCCGCTCACCCGCTAGCGTTCTCCGCTCGCAGGGCGGCCTTGAGGATCTTGCCCGAGGGCCCCTTGGGCAGCTCGGTCATGAACCGGACCTCACGCGGGTACTTGTAGGCGGCCAGGCGTTCCCGGCAGTAGGCGATGACGTCCTCGGCGGTCAGCTCGGCCCCGCCCCGCCGGACCACGACCGCCACCACTTCCTCGCCGAGCCGCTCGTCCGGCTTGCCGATGACGGCGGCCTCGGCGATGCCGGGATGGGCGTAAAGGACTTCCTCGATCTCGCGTGGGTAGACGTTGAAGCCGCCCCGGATGACCAGGTCTTTGGCCCGGTCCACGATGAAGTAGAAACCGTCGTCGTCCTGGTAGCCCAGGTCGCCGGTGTGCAGCCAGCCGCCGCGCAGCGCCGACGCGGTGGCCTCGGGGCGGCCGAGGTAGCCCTTCATGACGTTGTGGCCGCGGACCAGGATCTCGCCGATGTGCTCGGGCCCGGGGGCAGCGGCTCGTCCGCGGCGTCGCCGACGCGCATCGTCACGCCCCACAGCGGCTTGCCGATGGACAGCACCCGCCGGTCGCCCGGGCGGTTGAACGAGCACGAGCTCGCCGTCTCGGACAGGCCGTAGCCCTCGAGCACCGGGATGCCGTACTTGCCCTCGAAGGTCCGCATCACGTCTTCTGGCAGTGACGCGCCACCGGACACGGCGACCCGGAGTGCGGACAGGTCCCGGCCGGTGAGGTCCTGCTGGGCCAGCACGTGCAGCATGGTCGGGACGCCGCCGATCACGGTGCAGCGGTCCTTTTCCAGCGCGTCCAGGACCGCGGCGGGCGTGAAGCGGGGCACGACCGACAGACAGCCGCCGTACCGGACGAACACGTTGATCAGCGACGACAGGCCGAACACGTGGAAGAAGGGCAGCACCGCCAGCACCACGTCATCGGCCCGCGCGCCGAAGAGGCCACCCGCGATCGTGCAGTTCATGTAGAGCTGGAAGTGAGTGAGCTCGGCGCCCTTCGGCTTACCTGTGGTGCCGCTGGTGTAGATGAGCACGGCGGTGTCATCGGCCGCCCGGGGCTCCACGTCGCCGCCCGGCGCGACCGCCGCCGCGGTGGCGAACAGCGCCTCGGCCGGGCGGGCGCCGTCGGGCCGCGGGCTGCGGCCGTCGCCGATCAGGTACAGCGGCACGCCGGTGCTCTGGCAGGCCTGGCTGGCCTCGGCGGCCAGGCCGGCGAAGCCGATCAAGAGGGCCGCCGCGGAGTCGGTCAGGTGGTACTCGAGCTCGGGTGCCATCAGCAGCGGGTTGAGCGGCAGCACCACGAGCCCGGCCTTGAGCGCGCCGAAGTAGGCGGTGAGGAACTCCGGCATGTTCGGCAGCTGCAGCGCCACGACCTGGCCGGGGAGCAGGCCGAGCTGCACGCAATCCGGCCGCGATGCGGCCGGATTGCCGGTCCAGGTCGCGGTAGGTCGTCACGGTGCCGCCGGCCAGGGTGACCGGAGCCTCAGGCGAGGCCAGGGCCGTCTCCGTCAAGATGGTCGCCAGGTTGAAGCTCATCCGTCCCCCTATTCAGCATCGTTGCTCGTGGGGCAATATACGCTAGTGAGACATATCCTAAGTGTGTATCACTTCACTGCCTAGGGGACGACGATGTACCTCATCCGGGATCCGGGCGCCGGGGCCGGCCGTGGGGCCGACGCCTGGAACGCGACGGCCTCTCCAGCCGGACCGGCCGTCCGTCTGCTGCTGACCGAACCCGCCCGCGGGCTGGCCGACCTCACCGCTCTCACCCTGGCGACACCGTGGCTGGCCGCCGCACCGCGCGGCGACGGTCACGGGGTGCTTGTCTGGCCGGGGCTGCTGGCCTCCGACGCCAGCACGTTCGCGCTGCGCCAGTTTGTGCGCTGGCTGGGCTACGAGGTACGCGGCTGGGATCTCGGCCGCAATCACGGCCCGACCGACGCGGTGCTGGCCGGGCTCCCCCGCGCGCTGAAGGCGCACGCCGAGCGGACCGGCCGGCCGGTGTCGGTGGTGGGCTGGAGCCTGGGCGGCATCTACGCCAGGGAGATGGCGCGCGAGTATCCCGGGCTGGTCCGGCAGGTCATCACCCTGGGCAGCCCCTTCGCCCAGACCGACCCGCGGCAGAGCCACGCCGAATTTCCCTACCAGCGCCTCAGCCGCCTGCACGCGCCCGCCGCCCGGCGGGTCCGCGAGCAGATCGCCCAGCCCATCGCCGTGCCGTCCACCTCGGTGTACTCACGCCGGGACGGCATCGTGTCCTGGCGGACGTGCATCGAGCCTGACTCCGCGCTGCACCAGAACGTCGAGGTGCGCTGTAGTCATCTCGGCTTTGGCGTCGACCCGGCCACCTTCTGGCTGGTCGCCGACCGGCTGGCGGCTCCGCCCGGTTCGCGGGCCGGGTTCCGCCCGCCGCTGCTGCTGCGGCCGCTGTACCCGGGGCGCGCATGATCGCGCCCGGCACCACCCCCGCACCGTGGGATTTCGCGGCCCCGTGGGGCGCGCGCGGTTACCTCACCCGGCTCGACGGTCCCCTCGATCCTCCCACCCACTGGATCGAGTTCACTGCCGGCCAGCCAGCAGCCGCCCCGACCGCCCCGGGCGCGCCCATGGTGTTCGTGCACGGGCTGGGCGGCTCGCACCTGAACTGGGGCCTGATCGGGCCGCAGCTGGCGGCCGGGCGCCGGGTGGTGGCGCTGGACCTGCACGGGTTCGGCCTGACCCCGGGCACCCGGGGTAACTCGACCGTGCTGGCGAACGCCCGGCTGCTCGACCGGTTCATCCGGGAGGTCACCGGGACGCCGGTGATCCTGGTCGGCAACTCCATGGGCGGGCTGATCTCGCTGCTGCAGACGGGGGCCTCCCCGGACACCGTGGCCGGCCTGGTGCTGATCGATCCCGCGCTACCGCTGCCCCGGCAGCGGCCCGACTGGCCGGTGGCCGGCAACTTCCTGGCGTACTCCGTCCCCGGCCTAGGCGAGCTCTTCCTCAAAATCATCCAGTCGCGCCAGACGCCGGAGCTGGCCGTCCAGCGCCTCACCGAGCTCTGCTTCGCCAACCCGGCCCGCGCCGATCAGGCGATGCAGGCGGCGTCGGTCGCACTGGCCGCCGAGCGCCTGTCCGCCCCGCACCAGAATGCCTCGCTCCTGGCGGCGGCCAGGTCCCTGATGCGGGTGGTGGGCCGGTCCCGCCGTTACTTCGCGACGATGGCCGCCGTGGACGTCCCGGTGCTGCTCATCGGCGGTACCGCCGACCGGCTGGTGCCGGTGGCCGCGATCCGCCAGGCCGCGGCCCGCAATCAGAGCTGGGAAAGCGTTATCCTCCCCGGAGTCGGGCACACACCGCAGCTCGAGGTGCCCGGCCAGGTCACCGGCATACTCACCAGCTGGCTGGACCGGCATTTCACCCTGACCGCACGCTGAGGAGCAACGCCGATGCAGCAACTCACCGGACTTGATGCCTCCTTCCTCGCCTTGGAGACGGCCACCACCACCGGCCACGTCGGCGGGCTGTGCCTGCTGGATCCGAGCGGGGCCGCCAAGCCGCTCACCCTGGCCCGGCTGACCGAGGTCCTGGCCGAACGCCTCCCGCTGGTGCCCGTGCTGAGGCGCAAGCTGCTGCAGGTACCGCTGGGCCTGGACCAGCCCTACTGGATCGACGACGCGGCCTTTGACATCGAGTACCACGTCCGGGAGATCGCGCTGCCGCGGCCGGGGTCCGACGCTCAGCTGACCGAGCAGGTCAGCAGGCTGCACGCCAGGCCGCTTGACCGCAGCCGCCCGCTGTGGGAGATCTACCTGATCACCGGGCTGGCCCGCAAGCGCGCCGCGGTCTACACCAAGATCCACCACGCGGCCATCGACGGGGCGTCCGGCGCCGAGCTGCTCACCGTGCTGCTCGACCTGGCCCCGGCCGGCCGGGACCTGCCCGCCGCTGAGCCCTTCAGCCCGGCCAGGCCGCCGGGCCTGCCCGCCCTGGCCGCGCTGGCGGCCGCCAAGCTGGCCTGGCGCCCGGTCCAGACCGTGCGCCTGACCAACTCACTGGTCCGGGTCCTGCCGACCCTGGCTCCGGCGGTGAACACGCTGGTCGGCGGCATGCTCGGGTTGAACAGGGGGGACGGCGCGGTCATCGCGGGCGTGCCAGGGCGCGCCCCCGCCACGCCGTTCAACAAGCCGATCACCCCGCACCGCCGGGTCGCCTTCCGCAGCGTGGACCTGGCCACCGTCAAGGCGGTGAAGAACGCCTTCGGGGTGTCGGTCAACGACGTCGTGATGGCGATGTGCGCCGGGGCCTTGCGCCGCTGGCTGATCAGCCACGACGCGCTGCCCGACCAGCCGCTGGTCGCGATGATCCCGGTGTCGGTCCGGGACCCGGCCGCCCAGGGCGCGCTCGGCAACAAGGTGTCGGCCATGCTGGCCACGCTGCCCACCACCGTCACCGATCCCGGCCTGCGGGTGGAGATCGTGCACACCGCGACCCAGGCCGCGAAGGCCCAGCAGGCGGCGATCCCGCAGGGCCTGGTCGACCAGATCAGCGATTTCGCCCCGCCGGCCCTGACCGCCCGGGCGGCCCGGGTGGTGTTCGCCACCGGACTGCTGCACCGGCTGCCGCCGTTCAACGTCACGATCTCGAACGTCCCCGGGCCGAACGTCCCCGTCTACCTGTGCGGAGCCAAGCTCATCGCGCACTATCCGGTGTCCGTGGTCACCGACGGACAGGGCCTGAACATCACCCTGGTGGGGTATCTCGGTCAGCTGCATTTCGGGCTCATCAGCTGCCGCGAGCTGGTCCCTGACCTGGGCGACCTGGCCGGCTACCTGGTCGACGAGCTCGCCTTGCTGGTCAAGGCGGCCAAGCAGCGCACCGCCGAGCCGGACGCGGCCAGCGGATGAGGACGAACTCGCGGCCGCGGCTGGACGGTGACGCCGAAGCCCGCGCGGTTCTCCCGGAAGGGACCGCGATCCCGGACCGGGTCCCGGCCGAGATCTTCACGGCGGCGGTGGACGTGTTCGTCTCCGGACAGCGGCTGGACATGCGGTCGCTGGCCAGGCGTCTGGCGGTGGCCCGCGCCACGCTGTACCGGCGCGCGGGCAACCGGGAGCAACTGCTCGACGAGGTGCTCTGGTGGCGAGCCCGGCGGCTGCTCGCGGACCAGGTGCGAGCGACCACGGCGCTGGCCGGGACGGCGCGGCTGGCCGCACTGATCGGGGGAGTGCTGCGCGGCATCGGCGCCGACCGCCCGCTGCGGGTGTTCCTCGAATCCGACCCGGAGACCGCGCTGCGCATCTTGACCGGGGCTCGCAGCGTGGTGCACACGGGCATGGTCGGCGCGCTGGAGAACCTCATCGACCTCGAGCGCGGCCGCGGCGCGTTCGACGCCAGCCTGGACACCCCCACGCTGGCCTACGCGATCGTGCGCATCAGCGAGGGATTCCTGTACGCGGACGTGATCGCCGACCGCGGGCCCGACATCGACCGCGCCGTCACGGTGATCCAGGCCCTGCTCGTCGGTCTTGACCGCGGGGCCTTAACGCCAGCGGGAGGCGGTTCAGCTCCGGTCCAGGGCCAGCACCAGCTTGCCGGTGTTCGCCCCGTCGAACAGCATGAGCAGCACGTCGGGAAAGTCGCCGACGCGGCCGCGGACCACGTGCTCGCGCGAGACCAGCTGTCCGGTCCGCAGCCAGCGGGCTAGCTCGGCCATGGCGGCGGGGAACCTGTCCTCATAGTCGAAGATCACCATCCCGGCCATGGTGGCCCGGGCCACCAGCAGCATCAGGTAATTGGCCGGGCCCTGAACCTGCGTCTGGTTGTACTGCGACACCGCCCCGCAGATGACGACCCTGGCCCCTCGGGCCAGCCGGGTCAGCACGGCGTCGAGGACCGGGCCGCCCACGTTGTCGAAGTACACGTCGACGCCACCCGGCGCGTGCTCGCGCAGCGCCTTGCGTACGTCCTGCGTCCGGTAGTCGATCGCCGCGTCAAAGCCGAACTCCCCGGTTACCGTGCGGCATTTTTCTGCCCCGCCCGCGATCCCGATGGCCCGGGCGCCCTTGATCTTGGCGATCTGGCCGGCCACGCTGCCCACCGCGCCCCCGGCGCCTGAGACGACCACCGTGTCGCCCGCCTTGACCCGGGCCACGTCCAGCAGCCCGAAGTAGGCGGTCATCCCGGGCAGCCCCAAGGCGCCCAGATAGGTGGCCGGGTCCGCCACCGAGGTGTCGATCTTGACGACCCCCCGGCCGTCCGACAGGGCGTATTCCTGGACCCCGAAGGCGCCGTAGACGTACTCGCCCGGGCTGAACCCGGGATGCCCGGACGCCGCGACCAGTCCGACCGCGCCGGCCCGCATGACCGCGCCCACCTCGACCGGCGGGATGTAGGAGGCGCCGGCGTTCATCCATCCGCGCATCGCCGGGTCGATGGACAGGTGCGTTATCTCCACCACGAACTGCCCGGGACCCGGCTCAGGCACGGCCTCGCCGGTGAACGCCCAGTCAGCAGGCGTGGGCCGCCCGGCCGGCCGGGCCGCCAGCCGGACCTGATGATTGACCGGTGACCCCGAGCTGTCCAATGACAAGGTGCGCTCCCGCGACGTAGAAAATACTCCTCGGAGCCTAACGCCCCGCCCCCGAGATTTCCCAGCCGCCGTAGACGTGCCTTCTCTACCTATGTAGAGTGACGTGCGTGGCGTCATCATCTGGGTTCTCCGCGCAGACGCTTTCCGTGCTGGGCGCGCTATGCGAGGAGCCGTCGCAGTGGCAGCACGGGTACGCGCTGGCTAAGCAGACGGGCCTGAAGTCGGGCACGTTGTACCCGATCCTGATCCGGCTGGCCGACCGGGGCCTGGTCGAGGCCTGCTGGCAGGACGAGCCCGCACCGGGCCGGCCGCGGCGTCACCTGTACCGGCTGACGGCGGCCGGGCCTGGCCCGTGCCGCCGAGGCCGGTGCCGCCGAGGCCCGGGCCAGCGCGGCCAGGCCGGTGCCCACCAGGGCGCCGCGGAGGCCGGCCGTCCGCGGCGTGGTCGCGGGGGTCAGACCATGAACAGGCTGAACCAGGCCGCCGCCGCGGCTAGGCGCGGTGTGGCGTGGCTGCTGCCCGCCGGGCGGCGGGAGTGGGTCGCGGCGGTCTGGGCCGAGGCGCACGAGGTGCCGCCGGGGCTGGCGCGGCTGGCCTGGCGGGCCGGCGGGGCCTGGGTGCTCGCGCGGGAGGCGCTGATGCCGCGGCGGCTCGCCCGCGTGGCGCTGTTCGCGGTGGCCGCCGGAACCGCGGCCTGGGCGGCCTGGCCGCAGCCGGCGGTCGGCCACGCCGCAGTCAGCCAGTTCCACGTCATCGCCACCGTGCTACTGCTGGCCGGGCTGCCGCTGTTGGCCCGGCGGTTCTTCGGGCCGCCCACCCCCAGCCGGGCGGGCCGGTCCCTGCGTGTCTTCTGCTGCGCGGCGGTCCTGGCCCTGATGCCGGCCCTGGCCATCGTCGAGGCGTTCGCCAACCTGACGCCGGCCCGGCCCGCGTACCGGTACGTCTTTTGTATCGCCCAGGGCTGGAGCGACGTCCAGGGCTGCACCGGAGAGCTCGGGAGGTCGACCGGGGGGCCGGACTGGGCGGGCGAGATCCCGCTGCTGCTGATGACCATCGCTTACGTGGGCGTCATCCTGTTCCTGACCTCGCGGCGGTCTCGGGTGACCCGGGACACGCTGACCGTCGGTATCGGCCTGGGCCTGGTATTCGGCCTGGTCATGTATGTGGTGGCCCCTCTCGGGCTCAGTCACGACGCCACCGACCCGTGGCTGCCGGGATCGACAGCCGATCCGCTGGTGGCGCTGGCCTGGATCCTGCTGTTCGGCGGGCCTGCTGCCGCCGCCGTGCTGGCCGTGTGGCGTGGCCGCGGTTCAGGGGGCGCCCCGCTGCCCCGCAACGTCAGGATCCGCCAGGGCCTGGCCGCCGGGGTGCTGGCGAACGGAACCGCCGCGCTGTTGGTCTCCGCCCTCGGCTTTGGCACGACCGCGCTGACGCTCAGGTCCGGCTCGCTGCTGCACTGGCTCAACCACGGCCAGCACCTGACCGCGATCGCCGCCTACCGCTACGAGATCAGTGCCAGCACGGATACGAACGTGTATCTGTTCATGTTGATATGGTTCCCCGTCATCGGGCTGCTCATGAGCGCGCTCGGCGTGGCCTGCAGCCAGGCTCGGCCAGGCGACCGGAGAACTGACCCCGGTCCCCCGTAGCTTGACGGCATGACAGCGACCGATGAGAAGATCGTGATCCCCGCCTTGCTGCGTGCGGCGCGGGGCAGCTACGGCCGGGTGATCGACGAGAGCCTGGCCGCGGCCGGGTTTGACGACCTGCCCAGGAACGGGTCGTTCGTGCTGGGGGGCATGGCGAACTTTGGCGGGTCTGCGGCCGACATGATCTCCGGGCTCGGGGTGAGCAAGCAGGCGGCCAGTCAGCTCATCGACACCCTGGTCGTCCGCGGCTACCTGACCCGCGAGGTCAACCCAGCCGACCGCAGGCGGATGACGATCGAGCTGACCGAGCGAGGCCGGGCCGCCGCGGCGGCCGTCCGCTCCGCGGTCGAAGCCGTCGACGCCGAGCTGGCCGAGCGGATCTCGCCGGCCGAGCTGGCCGGGTTGCGAGCGGGCCTGACGGCGCTGGCCGAGATCAGGCCGCACAAGCACCCCCATACGTAGCGGCGGCGAACACGATCGACTTTCCCGACGGCCTACCTCAGCCCGCCGTCCGCACCCTGCGCTATTGACCAGCCCGCTGGTCAGCCGTGGACGTAGTCGCCGGGGGCGTCGCCGACGGGCGGGTGGCGTTTGCTGCCCAGGGGTGGCGGGGTGATGAGGTCTCCGGCGCGGGCGTCGGACCAGGTGGTCCAGTCTTGCCACCAGGAGCCCTGGTGCTTGCTGTTCGCGGCGCGCCAGGCTTCGGCGTCGGGGCCGGCGTAGGGCGCGGCTTCGTACCAGGCCTTGGGGCCGGGGGGGTTGACGATCCCGGCGATGTGGCCGCCGCTGGACAAGACGTAGCGGACCTCGCCGCCGAGCAGCCCGCCGGTTTTGTAGGAGGAGTGCCAGGGCACGATGTGGTCGTTGATCGCGCCGACGACGTAGGTGTCGCTGGTCACCGTGCCGCAGGGAGAGTTTCTGCCCGGCGAGTTCGAGCTGCCCGGCGGCCAGTTCGTTGCGCATGTACAGGGACCGCAGGTAGAAGGAGTGCATCGCGGCGGGCATCCGGGTGCTGTCGGAGTTCCAGGCCAGGATGTCGAAGGCGGGCGGGTCCTGGCCCATCAGCCAGGACGATACGACGTAGCTGAAGATCAGGTCGTTGGCGCGGAGCATGTCGAAGGTCCCGGCCATCTGGCTGCCTTCCAGCACCCCGGTCTTGGCCATCTGCTGTTCCAGCCGGGCCACGGTTTTCTCGTCGGTGAACGCGCCGAGCACGCCGGGTTCGGTGTAGTCCAGCAAGGTGTTCAGCAGCGTGACGGACCCGATCCGGTGGTCGCCTTTTTCCGGCCAGGTAGGCGGCCAGCATCGCGGTCAGCGCGCCGCCCAGGCACAGCCCGACGATGTCGGTGGTGGCCGATCCGGTGATCTCCCCGATCACGTCCAGCGCGTCCCGGGGCCCGTGGATGAGGTAGTCATCCAAGGTGATCCCGCTCATCGACTTGTCCGGGTTGCGGTAGGAGATGGCGAACACGGTCCGCTGGTGCTGCACCGCCCATTCGATGAAGCTGCGGTCCGGGGCCAGGTCCATCACGTAGTACTTGTTGATCCACGGCGGGCTGGCCAGCACCGGGACCGCGTGGACCTGCGGGGTCTGCGGGGCGTACTGGATCAGCTCCATCAGCTCGTTCCGGAACACCACCTTGCCCGGCGTCGCGGCCAGGTTCTGGCCCACCGTGAACGGACGGCTATCCACCTGCCGCGGCCGGCCCCCGTTGTGCAGCAGGTCATCGACGGCATGAGCCGCGCCGGCGGCCACGCTGGCGCCGCCGGTCTCGAGCACCCGCTTGAGCGCGGCCGGGTTCGTCAGCCAGGAAGTTCGTCGGGGCGACCGCGTCGACCAGGAAACCGAGCATCAGGCTGCCTTGGCGTCCTCGACCGGGTCCCCGGCTCCGGCGGCCAGCAGGTCGCTGACCAGCTTGGCCGCGGCCAGGTGGGCCTGCCGGACGGCGAAGAACGCCGGGTTGGAAGTCCAGGCCGGGTCGGCGAACCGCTTGTCCCCGGATGGCACAGGGACCGGCGGGGCCGCGTCCACCCCCAGCCACCGGGCGGTGGCCACCGGCCCGGCCAGCGCCAGGCTGGCCCAGTACCGCACGCCCGCCGCCGCGGTCGCCTGCGGCTTTCTCGCCGCGCGGCGCAGCACGGCCAGCGTGGCCGCGCCCAGCCCGGCCGCGTCCGCCGAGGCGAGCACGCCGGCCTCGGGACCGATCACCCCCGCCGCCGACTCCCCGGCCTGCCACGCCGTATCCTGCGTTGTCATATCGCTGACCTCCTCAGGTCACGCCGAGGATTCCGGGCTTGCGGATGGACCAGTTCTGAACTTACGTCGGCCTGGTCTCACCCGTAAACCCGTACCGCAGACTGGATCAGTGGGCACGCTGGAACCTGAGCACGGTGAAACAGGCACGCCAGGTCTACGCGCTTCTGGCCGACGGAACGACGGTCGAGATCCGCCCGGCCACCCCGGGTGACTTCGACGCGGTGAAGGCCATGCACGAGGCGATGTCCGCCGACAACACCTATATGCGTTTCTTTAATATCAGCCGGGGCGCCGCGGAGGCGGAAGCGCGGCGGATCTGCCTGGCCCCCGCGCCGGGAAGCGTGACCCTGCTGGCGCTCGCGGGCGGCGAGGTGGTCGGCGTCGCCAGCTACGCCATCCCCCGTGAGCCGGCCGACCGCCCGGCGCCCAGTACGGCGGAGGTCGCGTTCGCGGTGGCGGATCATATGCACCACCGGGGCATCGCCACGCTGCTGCTCGAGCACCTGGTCTCCTGGGCCCGCGGCCAGCAGATCACCACGTTCACCGCGCAGACGCTGACCGAGAACCGGGCCATGCTGAACGTGTTCGCCGAGGCCGGCCTGCCCGTGACGCGGCGTTTCGCGGACGGGGTCTATGACCTGAGCTTCCCGTTGCCCGCGACCGCTGTGCCCGCGGGCGAGGCCGGCACCGCGCTCGATGTCTACTTGTCCGCCGTGGCCGAGCGTGAGCGCCGGGCCGGACATCGCCAGCCTGCGGCATGTGCTCGCGCCGGAGTCGGTGGCGGTGATCGGGGCGAGCCGGAGCAAAGGCACCCCGGGCCGGGCGATTTTGGACAATATCCGGGCGGGGGGGTATGCGGGGCGGTTGTATGCGGTGAATCCGCGGGTGCGGCAGATCGGGGGGGAGCGGTGCCTGGGGTCGGCGGCTGATTTGCCGGAGGCGGTGGATCTGGCGGTGGTGGCGGTGCCGGCGCCGGCGGTGCTGGAGGTGGCGGAGCAGTGCGGGCTGCGGGGGGTGCGGTCGCTGGTGGTGGTGTCGGCGGGGCTGGATGCGGGGGGGTGCGCGGATCTGCTGGCGGTGTGCCGGCGGCACGGGATGCGGCTGGTGGGGCCGGACGGGTTCGGGGTGGCGGTGCCGGGGCTGGGGCTGGAGGCGACGTTCGCGGCGCGGCGGGCGGCGGCGGGGGTGGCGGGGGTGGTGATGGAGTCGGGGGGGCTGGGGTTCGCGCTGGTGGATCAGCTGTCGCGGCTGGGGGTGGGGGTTTCCTCGTTTGTGTCGGCGGGGGAGAAGCTGGATGTGTCGGGGAATGACATGCTGCTGTGGTGGGAGCATGACGGGGTGACCCGGGTGGCGGTGCTGTATATCGAGTCGTTTGGTAATCCGCGTAAGTTCGCCCGGACCGCGCGGCGGGTGGGGGCGGTGATGCCGGTGCTGACGGTGCTGGCGGGCCGTTCCGCGGCAGGGCGGCAGGCGGGCGGGCGGCGGGCGGGGCCGGCCGGGTCGCTGGCCAGCCGGGAGGCGCTGTTCGAGCAGGCCGGGGTGGTCACGACCCGGGGTTTCGGGGAGCTGATCGAGGCGACCGCGCTGCTGGCGACCCAGCCGGTGCCGGCCGGGCGCACGGTCGCGATCGTGTCCAATGTCGGCAGTGCGGGGCGGCTGGCCGCCGACGCCTGCGCCGACCTCGGCCTGACCGTCCACCACCCGGACGACCAGACCAGGCAGCGCCTGCTCGCGCTGACGCCAGCCCACGGTACGGTCGACGGTCCTGTCGACATGTCGGCCACCGTGTGCAGTGAGGATTTCCGGCGGTGCCTGGAGGTGCTCGCGGCCGACGAGCAGGTGGACGCGATCATCGCGCTGATCCTGCCCACCGGGGCGACCGGTGACCTGGTCCAGGCCGTCCAGCAGGCGGACGTGGCCGTCCCGCTGGCCGCGGTGGTGCTCGACCAGGCCGAATCGGTCCGGCTGCTGCCCCGGCCCGCAGGCAGCCCGGTGCCCGCCTACAGCTACCCGGAAGCCGCGGTGGCCGCGCTGGCGCATGCGGCCGGTTACGGGGCCTGGCGGGCCGAGCCGCGCGGCCGGGTACCGGACTTCCCCGGCATCGAGGTCACCCAGGCCCGCGCCCTGGTGCGGGAATTCCTCCGCCGGCCGTCAGCTGACGGCTGGCTGCCCTCCGAACTGACCGCTGCCCTGCTGCGGTACTACGGGATATCGCTGGCGGACAGCGACGAGGACCTGGCCGGCCTAGCCGCACGGGCGGACGGTATCCCGGTGATCGTTCAGGTGGCCGCCGACTCCACCTTCGGCCCGCTGGTGGTCTTCGGGCTCGGCGGCGTGTCCACCGAGGTGTTCGCCGACTCCGTCGGCCCGGCTGACACCGCTCACCGACACCGACGCGGACAGGCTCATCCGCTCGGTCCGCTCCGCGCCCCTGCTTTCCGGCCAGGACGGCCGGCGGCCGCCGACCTCGGAGCCCTTCGTGACCTGCTGCTCCGCGTCTCGCGGCTCGCCGACGACCTGCCCGAAGTCGTCGCCCTCGCCCTCGATCCGGTCATCGCCCGGCCGAAGGCGGCCGTCGTGGTGGCCGCCCGGATCAAGCTAGCGCCCGTCGAACCCAACGACCCGTTCCTGCGCCGCCTGCGGTTAACGACCAGACATAGCTGACGAAATCGCGACCTCACCGTCTTACCCGATCGCGGCGGCGATGATCTCCCGGGCCTGCTCCTGGATCGCGGCCAGGTGCTCGGGACCGCGGAACGATTCGGCGTACAGCTTGTAGACGTCTTCGGTGCCCGAGGGCCGGGCGGCGAACCAGCCGGAGGCGGCGACCACCTTGAGGCCGCCGATCGGGGCGTCGTTGCCCGGGGCAGTGGTCAGCGCTGCGGTGATCTTCTCGCCCGCGAGCTCACTCGCTGAGACCTGCTCGGGGGAGAGCTTGGCCAGCGCCGCCTTCTGCTCCCTGGTCGCTGCGGTGTCGATGCGGGCGTAGGCAGGCGCCCCGTACCTGTCGGTCAGACCGCGGTAAAGCTCCGAGGGGGATTTCCCGGTCACCGCGGTGATCTCGGAAGCGAGCAGGGCGAGAATGATCCCGTCCTTGTCGGTCGTCCAGACCGAGCCGTCGCGCTGCAGGAACGACGCGCCAGCGCTTTCCTCACCGCCGAACGCCACCGAACCGTCCAGCAGTCCCGGCACGAACCACTTGAAGCCGACCGGGACCTCGAGCAGCTTTCGATCCAGGCCCTCGGTGACCCGGTCGATCATCGAGGAACTGACCAGCGTCTTGCCCACGGCGGCGCCGGCGGCCAGCCGTCCCGGTGCCGGTACAGGTAGTCGATGGCCACCGCGAGATAGTGGTTGGGGTTCATCAGCCCCCCGTCGGGGGTGACGATGCCGTGCCGGTCGGAGTCCGTGTCGTTCCCGGTCGCGATGGTGAATTCGTGCTGGCGGGCGATCAGGCT
This sequence comes from uncultured Actinomycetes bacterium, assembly GCA_963730825.1. GTDB lineage: Bacteria > Actinomycetota > Actinomycetes > Streptosporangiales > Streptosporangiaceae > Palsa-504. The sequence continues at coordinate 661 of CAVSTQ010000028.1, read as the reverse complement.
GGCCATCGCGTACGGCGACGAGCAGTCCATCCGGATCTTCCCGTCCCAGTCCAGCGTCATGAACCGGAAGGTGGCGTCCACGTTCGGATTGACCACGATGAGGTCCAGGCCGTACCGCTCGCCGATCTCGCCCCAGTAGGCCACGCTGGCTCCGCCGAGCGGGTCCGCGCCGATGCGTACCTGGGCGCCCTTGATCGCGGTCAGGTCCACCACGTCGCCCAGGGCCGACACGTAGCTCCCGAGAAAGTCGAACGTGCCGGTGGTATCGGCCACGATCGCCCGCGCGTACGGTATCCGGCGTACCGCCGTCAGCCCGCTGGCGAGCAGGTCGTTGGCCCGGTCCTGGATGCCGGAGGTGATATCAGTCCGGCCGGCCGCCGTCCGGCAGGTTTACTTGAATCCGCCGTCCGGCGGGGGATTGTGCGACGGGGTGACCACGATCCCGTCGGCCCGGGAACCGGAACCTGACGCGTTGTGCGCCAGGATCGCCCGGGATACCGCCGGGGTCGGCGTGTACCCGCCGCGCGCGTCGAGCATCACCCGCACGCCGTTGGCGGCAAGCACTTCGAGCGCGCTGACCTGGGCGGGCTCAGACAGCGCGTGCGAGTCCGCACCCAGGTACAGCGGCCCGTCGATCCCGTGGGCGGCCCGGTACTCGCAG
>CAVSTQ010000027.1:0-99430 GCA_963730825.1 uncultured Actinomycetes bacterium | reverse complement strand
CGAACCCTGACTCGAACTCTTCCCACTCTCCCCGGGTGGCGGTCTGAATTCGCAGCGGCCCGAAGCCCGCCGCAATCGTGCGTTCCGCCAGGGTGGCCAGGTCGGTACAGTCATCGGCGGTGATCCCCGGCCACATGTTCGCGAGTTCCGCTTCGGTCGGCGGGCGCTCCCAGTATTCCGCGCCGAACAGCACCCGGCCGCCGGGATTGACACGTTCCCGGATCTCGGCCAGCGCCTCCGGGATCGTGCCGAGGGCATGATAGGCACCGACATTGAGGATCAGGTCCGCGCGGACGCTGGCGCTGGCCAGGGATTCCCTGGCCTGGCCCTCGACGAAGGTCACCCGGGTGTCCAGGCCGCGTGCCGTGGCGTTGTCGTGGGCGCGGCCGATGTCCTTGCGGTCGCTGTCCACGCCGGTGCCGGTGGCGCCTGGTACGGCCGCCAGGACCCGCAGCATCAGCTCGGCCCAGCCGCAGCCGATGTCCAGCACCGTCGCCGGCGTTCTCGCGGCCAGCTCACCGACCAGCGAGGCGGCGCGCTCCTCGGACAGGGGCCCGTGAAAGGCGAGCCCGGAACCCGCGCCCGCGCGGGGAGGGTCAGTAGTCATCAGCCAGGACCCTAGCCCTCCGTGTCACCCCCGCCAACCGGTTTTCCAGCTCCAGGCCGGACCAGGCCGGGACCACCCGCTCAGGCCAGGAGATAATCGTGAGATGACTACCGCTCACCCGGCCCCGCCCAGCTGGAGCAGCTGATTCTCCGGCTGCTGCGGCAGCGGGACCCGCACGGGTCTATCTGCCCGTCGGATGCGGCCCGCGCCGCGGCGCCTGACCGTTGGCGGGAGCTCATGGACGACGTCAGGGCGGCGGCCGGGCGGCTGGCCGCTCAAGGGGACGTCGACGTCACCCAGCGCGGCCAGGTCGTCGAGGTCAGCCGCGCTCGCGGTCCGGTCCGGATCCGGCGGCACCGGCCAGCTGACCAGCGGCCAGCTGCACGCGGCCAGCTCAGCCGCCAGGCTCAGCCGACAAAAATACAGAACGGGTGCCCGGCTGGATCGGCGTACACCCGCAGCGGCTCCTCCGGGTCCTCCGAACGGTCCTGAAGCAGCCGGGCACCGAACCCGAGCGCCCGCTCGTGGGCGGCGTCGAGATCGGCCCGGGTAGGCACCGTGGTATCGAGGTGCAACTGTTGCGGGACCGGCCCGGCCGGCCAGGTCGCCCGCGGAAGCTCCTCGACCCGCTGGAACGCCAGCATGGCCCCGGCGGCCGGGCTTTGCAGCACCAGCCAGTCCTGCCCCGCCGGGTCAGGCTGACCGGGCCCGGGCGGCTCGTCGCCCGGGCGGTATCGCAGGCCAAAGAGCTGCCGGTAAAACTCGGCCAGGCGCCGCGGGTCGGTAGTGTCAAGGACCGTCTGCCGGATGACCGGGAACGCCTGCTCGCTGTCCATGCTGCCACAGTAAGTGACTCCGGTAAGTCCAGGCCGCGGCCTTCTACCTGACCTACCGCAAGATCACCCCGGCCGAGGCGGGCGGCCCTCAGCCAGGCGCGGCCGCCGGTGACTCCTCGTAGTTCAGGCCGGGCAGGAACTGACACAGCACGGCCGCCGCGGCCATCGCGGCCGCGAAAACGCCCACCGCCCAGGCGCCCGACAGGTGCTGGACGAGCAAGCCAGCGATCAGCGGCGCCAGCGTGGCCAGCCCGGTGGCCACCATGACCACGGTGTTGGTGACCCGGCCGCGCATGTCCTCCGGCGTGATGCGGAGCATCACGGCGAACAGCGCGGCGTTCACCGCCGGTGCGAGCATCAGGGTCATGGCGACCGGCAACGCCACCAGCGGTGACGGAATCAGCAGGGCGGCGACGCCAAAGAGCAGCGCTCCGGCCAGGGTGATCACCGTGGTCAGCGTCTTGACCCGCATACGCCCTTGCAGCCGGGGCGCCACGATGGCGCCGAACAGGCCGCCCGCCGCGACGGCCGCCTGCACCAGCCCGATCACCGCCGTGGCGGTGCCGTGCTGGCGGAGCGCGAGCGTAATGGTGAAGATCACGCCGGTGAAGGAGAAATTGACCAGCGGCGCCTGCAGCAGCACCGCCCGCAGGATCGGTACCCGCCAGACAAGCTGCAGCCCGTCGACCATCTCACGCCACAAGGCCTTGCGCTCGACCGTCTTCTCCGGGCGGAACCGGCCGCGGATCCGGACCACCGTGCCAAACGAGACCCCGTAGGAGATCGCGTCGGTGACGAACGGGACGGCCCGGCCCAAGCCGAACAGCACGCCGCCGAGCGCCGGACCCGCCAGGCTAGCGCCGTAGCCTCGAGCCTCGGTGGCGGCCCACGCCTGCTCCAGCTGCCCGTCGGCCACGATCCCCGGCAGCGCCGCCGTTGACGCCGGATCGAAGAAGGTGCCCGCACCGCCCTCGACCAGGCTCACCGCCAGCACCACCGGCCAGGACGCGAGCTGCAGCAAGATCAGCGCGCCGAGCAGGGCCATCAGCCCGGCGCGCATGGCGTCACAGGCGATCATCGTCCGCCGCCGGTCAAACCGGTCGGACAGCGCCCCCGCGGGCAGCGACAGGCAGAGCTGGGTGATCGCCCTCGCCGTCCCCACGATCCCGGCCAGCACCACCGAGTGGGTCAGCGCCAGGATGAGCAGCGGGTAGGCGAGCAGGCCGACCTCGGAGCCGGTATCGGACAGAAGCTGGCCGATCCACAGCATCCGGAACCCGCTGTTGCGCCGGAGCGGGACGGCCGCGGGGACGTTGACGCCCGCTTCGGTATCGCTTGCGCCGCTCACCATCGAAACAGTACGCGGAGCCTACCCAGCCCCGCCACGGCGGTGAGAGGGCATACGCCCTCTCACCGCCGCGATCGTTATCAGGAAGCGGTGAGCTTGGGCACGCGGTTGACCGCACCCTTGACGGCGGACCAGCCGCGCGACATGATCTGCTCCGAGGCGCGCTGCTGCTCGCCCTGCTGCGCCCCGAGAATCAGGATGCCGCCGGTCAGCGCCGGGGTGACCCACTGCAGGACGCGCTGTTGCTGCTGCAGCTTGGCGATGTCATCGGGCGTCTCGTCGGACGGCACGGTGCCGCCCTCCACCGGGCTGGAGGTGGCTTCGGCGGCGATCTTGGCGCCGAGGATGCCGCTGTACAGGGTGGTGCCAAGGGCGGCCACCGTGAGCACCGACTTGATCGCCGTGTTGGCCCCCACTCCCTTCTGGTCGCGGACCCGGTCGCGGTTGGCCAGCAGGAGCCCGGTCGCGCCGATGAGGTGCGCGCCGATGGCCGCGGCGGAGACCGGCGCCCAGCGCGCCCATCCCGAGGACGCGATAGCGGCCCGTTCGGCTGGTTCCTTGACGTCCTTGGATGCGCCGTTGACTCCGATGGCCCCCATCAGGGAGCCACCGAACCAGGCGGCCACGCCCAGGTCGTGCATGGACCGGATAACCGTGTTGCGATTGCTCGTCAAGAGTATTTCCTCCGCAGGCATGATGGACATACCGCGGCGGGGCTGCCTCGTGACCCCGCCGACGTTAGCGGCGTCTACCCGTACCTCGCTCTTCAAACCGGAAACCGCAGATCCACGACACGGCGGTTCGTGCGGGAGCTACCATCGGCGGGTGAATCGCGACCTCCGGTGGCGGCGGGGAGGGCCCGCGGCGTGAGCTATGGCCGGTTGCATCATGTCGAGCTGTGGGTACCGGACCTGGCCCGGGCCTGCCGGTCGTGGGGGTGGCTGCTCGGCGAGCTCGGCTACCAGCCGTTCCAGGACTGGGAGCACGGCCGGAGCTGGCGGCTCGAGGGTACCTACCTGGTCATCGAGCAGTCGCCTGCCTGCACCGCGACCGAGCACGACCGGCTCAGGCCCGGGCTGAACCACCTTGCTTTCCACGCGGGTGACCGTGCCCGCGTCGATGCCCTCACCGCGCAGGCGCCGGCCCACGGCTGGACGCTGCTGTTCCCGGGGCGGCACCCCTACGCGGGCGGTCCGGACCACTACGCCGCCTACCTGGCCAGCACCGACGGTTTCGAAGCCGAGCTGGTCGCCACGAGCTGACCAGGGCCGGTGCCGGTTCAGCGGCCCGGTCGGCCGATTCCGCGAAAGTGCTCTTTTTCTGGTTAAGTCGCCTCCGGCGCCCGCGGCCAGCCTCTATCGTTGCGACGACACCATAATTGTCACTTAATGTAATATCTGTTTACGGAGGGTAGTAGCATGAGGATGCGCGGGGTTCCGGTTGTGATCATCGCTGTCTTGATCGGTAGCGCTGGCCTGACCGCATGCGCGGGGGCCGGGTCGAGTTCGCCCACCGCCGCGGGCGGCTCGGGTTCGCCTGGTTCGGCGTCGGCTCTGGCTACCGACGCCGGTTCGTCCGGGCCGGCCACGCCGTCGCCGTCGCCGTCCGCGACGCACCGGGTTGTTACTACTCCCTCCGCCACCCGGTCCGCCTACCCGACGCCATCCGCGCACGTCACGAGCCCCACCCGGGTGACCAGTTCGCCTGCCCGGACGAGCTCCGGCGGGTCGGGAAGCTTCACGGTGCCGTCCATCGCCAGTGACAACGTGGTCAGCGGCTATGGCACCTACGCCAAGTCGGGCGTGCGGGTGAAGGTGACCGTCTGCGCCAAGCAGACCGGCAAGGCGTTCTCGGTCGGGGCGGAGGCGATCGCCTATAACAGCAGCGGCGCCAGCAAGAACGTCGGCGCAGTGGTGCTAAACGGGCCGGGTGACACCGAGTGCGGCACAAATACCTTCCTGTTCTACACCGCGCACCTGAAGGTGCACGCCTTCATCGGCACTAACGGGACCATCACGGCCACCGGCCCGACCCTGACCCTGTACTAAAGGCCCGGCCGCCTCACGGGCGTCAGCCATGATCGTGGACAGTACGGGTCACATCCGACCCGAACTGTCCACGATCATGAAACCTGCTCACCGTCGGCCGGTTTAGCTGTGGCGGCTGCGCCGCGAATTCCGGAGGCGGCGGCCAAGCAGCGTCACGATCGCGGCCGCGGCGGCGACCGGCAGGAGGCGCTTGAGGATCGCGGGTCCCACCAGCCTGACCAGGTTGATGGAGTCCTCATGCTGAGCCGGAGCCGGAGGGGTACCCACCGTCGGCCTGACCACCGTGACCGGCTGGGTCGAGCCCGGCCCGGTCCCGATGGTCCCGGCGCCCGCGCCCGCCCCGGCCTCGCCCGCCGCGCTACCGTCTCCGATGCTGTCGATCCCCGCGCTGCCAATTCCCGCGCTGTCGATCCCCGCGCTGTCGATCCCCGCGCTGTCGATCCCCGCGCTACCGACCGCCGGCAGATCCACCAACGTGATGTCGGCCGCCTCGTCGTAGGCAGGCGCAGCACCGGCCGCCGGGACGCCAGCCGCCGCGGTATCAGCCGCCGGGATATCCGTCACCGCCGTACCGCCCGCCGTCATGTCGGCCCCCGCACCGTCTGCCGCCGCCACATCGCCCGTGGCCACACCCGCCACGTCCGCCGCGTCCGCCGTGGCCTGGCTCCCGTCGGAGATCATCTGGGACAGGTTCTGCGCGAACCTCTCCACCAGCTTGCCGCCCACCTCGGCGATCACCCCCCGGCCGAACTGGGCTGGCCGGCCGGTCACGTTCATCGTGGTGTGGATGAAGACCTGGGTGCCCTCGCCGGATGGTTCGAGCGTGGCCCGGATGGCCGCCGACGCGGTACCGGAGCCGCGGGTCTCCTTACCGGACGCGTCCACCACGACCACCCGGGTGTCGGGGTCGCGCTCGGTGAACTTCGCGGTGCCGCGGTAGGTCAGCGACACCGGGCCCACCTTGACCTTGATCCGCCCGGTGACCACCTCCCCGTCGAACTCCTCGACGGTCGCACCGGGCATGCACGGCGCGATCCTTTCCACGTCAAGCAGCACGTCCCAGGCGCGATCCGGCGCAACGGGGACGGTGAAGGAATGGTCGAGGTCCATGCTCATCGGCTGAGTCGCTCTCTCTGGCTGGATTCAATCAGTGAATTATGCCCACTACCGGCTGGCATCAGCAAAAACATCTATAGTCCGAACGGTCCTGCCGATCAGCCCTACCCACAGGCAGCGAGGTCAAGCGGTGTCGAGAACCTGGAAACTCTCGGCCAGCCGCCCGGCTGCCAAGCCCGCCAGGGCCGCCGTCCGGCCCAGCCGGGTGCGCAGGAGTCCGGGCAGGTCGTCCAGGTGTGCCGTCTGGCTTTCGTGGGCGCGCAGGGCCGCGACCTTGCGGTCGAAGGTGTCGGTCACGTCCACGTAGTGGTTGGGCGGGCCGCCCGCGATCCAGACCTCACGGACGGTCCAGGCGGCCAGGCCCTCGTCGTCGCGCAACTCCGGGAACGCGAACGGGTTACGCGCGTCGGGGTAGACGGCGTCCAGCGCGGCGGCGCCGACCGCGCGGTGGTCCGGGTGGCCGATCCCGATCCGGTCGTAGTTCCGCTCCGGACTGGGGCACACCACCCGGTCCGGCCGGACCTGCCTGATCACCCGGGCCAGCTCCCGGCGCAGCGCCAGGGTGGCCTCGACCTGGCCGTCCCGGTAGCCGAGGAAGCGGACGTCGTGCACGCCCACGCAGGTGGCCGCGGCGACCTGCTCGGCCCGGCGCAGGGCGGGCATCTTGTCACGGGGGAAGCTCTCGTCAAAGCCGCCGGCGTCGCCGTCGGTCACCACGCAGTAGACGACGTCGATCCCGGCTTCGGTCCAGCGGGCCATCGTGCCCGCCGCGCCAAAGTCGACGTCGTCCGGATGCGCGGTGATGGAAAGGACACGGGCGATTTCGGCGTCATCGAGCACGTCCGCCATCTTAACGGCGGGTCAGCTCTCGTCTGGGACCAGCGTCGGGGTTGACCTGGTCAGCGTCTCCTTCCGGAAGAACGCGGGTGCGGTGATCCGCATAAAGACGAAACCGAGCAGGCCGACGATCGCGGCGCACAGCGCGATCAGGAAGATCCCGCCGACGTGCCACTTCAGCCCGGGCACCGTCCAGAAGGTGTAGCCGCTGGTCGCGGTCCAGTCGGTCTGCAGCGCGTAGATGCCGGCCGCCCACATGATCAGCGCGCCGAGCAGCGGCAGGATGCCCTTCATCCACAGGTTCCTGGCGCTGCTGGTCAGCACCTTGCGGTAATACCAGACGCAGGCGAAGGCGGTCATCCCGTAGTAGAAGGCGATGTACAGCCCGATCGAGGTGACCGCGTCGCCGATCGCGTTCCCGCCGGCCAGGTAGTTCATCGGGACGTACAGAGCGATGGAGATCAGGCCCATCACGATGGTCGAGATGGTCGGCGTCAGGTACCTGGGGTGGACCCGGGCGAAGGACTTCGGGATGGCCCGGTAGGTGGCCATCGACAGCGTAGTCCTGGCTGTCGGCAGGATCGTGGTCTGGGTGGAGGCCGAGGCGGAGGTGAGCACCATCAGGATCAGCAGCCGGGACAGGAAGGTGCCCAGGCCGCCGCCGCCGAAGATGGCACCGCCCAGGACCGACAGCACGTCGAACTGGTTGTTCTGGTTGCCCAGGCCGATCCCGCTCGTCCCGATGCCGGCGAACGCCTGCACCGAGAAGATGACGATCGCATAGGTCACCAGCAGCATGATGGTCGAGATGATGGCCGCCCGGCCCGGCGTCCTGGCCTTGTCCTTGGTCTCCTCGTTGATGGAGACCGCGGTGTCCCAGCCCCAGTAGATGAACAGCATCAAGATGAAGGCCGCTGACGAAGGCCGAGAAGGTCAGCCCGCCGCCGAACGGCCAGCAGCCAGCTCAGGCTGGGGGTCATCGATCCGGCCGGGTGATGCCCGTTGCCCACCCGGACCAGCGCGGTGATCGACAGCACCAGCAGCATCACCACCTCGACGGTGAGCAGGATGCGCTGGAACCAGGCCGAGACCTCGATGCCGCGGTAGCAGATGTAGGACATGACCACGATCCAGCCGACGCCGACCAGCAGCACCCAGCCGCTGGTGGCGTCCTGGCCGATGCCGTTGGCGCCAAAGAGCAGGAACACGTACTGCCCGGCGACCTGGGCCAGGCTGGCCATCACCAGCACGTCGGCGGCGACGATGGCCCAGCCGCTGGCCCAGCCGGTTTTTGGCCCGAACGCCCGGGTGGCCCAGGTGAACGTGGTCCCGCAGTCCGGGTCGGCCTTGTTCATCTCGCTGTAGCCGATCGAGCAGAGCAGCATCGGGACGAACGCCAGCACCGCGACCGCGGGCGACTTGAGGCCGACGGCGGCCACGACAAAGAACAGGGTGGCGGCCAGGCTGTACGCGGGCGCGGTCGAGGCGACACCCATCACGACGCTGGACACCAGGCCGAGCGCGCCGGTCTTCAGACCCTTGTCCTGGGACTGTTCGGTGGGCTGCGCGGGCGCAGTAGTGGCCATGTCTCACCCTCCTGGTCGACCGGGGTGTGACCGCAACGTCAGCACCACTAAACACTACGGTTCTAGCACAAATGGCATATCCCGGCAACGATATCCGTAGTAACGGCTAGATATCACGGCTGGTCTCGTCGCTGATCTTGACCAGTCTAGGATCAGCGCATGCGCATACTCCTGGTGGGGGCGGGCGGGGTCGGCGCGGCCCTGGCCCGCATCGCGGCCCGCCGCCCGTTCGCCGAGCTGGTCATCGCCGATTACGACCTAGCCCGGGCGCAGCGCGCCGCCGCGATCCGGGACAGCTACCAGGCCGTGCAGCTGGACGCCAGGGACGAGCGGGCCGTGTTTGAGCTGCTGACCCAGCGCCGCTGCGACGTGCTGATGAACGCGACCGACCCCCGGTTCGTGATGCCGCTGTTCCGGGCCGCGCTCCAGGCCGGGACCCATTACCTGGACATGGCCATGTCGCTGTCCCACCCGGATCCGGACGAGCCGTACGCCAGGACCGGGGTGAAGCTGGGGGACGACCAGTTCGTGATGGCGTCGGCCTGGGACTGGGCCGGCAAGCTCGCGCTGGTGGGGATGGGAGTGGAGCCGGGCCTGTCCGATGTCTTCGCCCGGTTCGCCGCCGACGAGCTGTTTAGCCGGATCGACGAGCTCGGCGTGCGGGACGGCGCGAACCTCGAGGTGGCCGGGCACGACTTCGCGCCCACGTTCTCCATCTGGACCACGATCGAGGAGTGCCTGAACCCGCCGGTGGTCTGGGAACGAGACCGGGGCTGGTTCACCACGGAACCGTTTAGTGAGCCTGAGATCTTTACCTTCCCGGCCGGGATCGGGCCGGTGGAGTGCGTGAACGTCGAGCACGAGGAGGTGCTGCTGATGCCGCGGTGGATCGAGGCGCAGCGGGTCACCTTCAAGTACGGCCTCGGGGCCGAGTTCATCGGCGTGCTGCGTACCCTGCACAAGCTCGGCCTGGATGCCACCGATCCGGTGCGGGTGGGCGGCGCGACCGTGTCGCCGCGCGACGTGGTGGCCGCGTGCCTGCCGGACCCGGCCACGCTGGGGGAGTCGATGACCGGCTTGACCTGTGCGGGCACCTGGGTCACCGGGACCGGCCCGGACGGGGCGCCCCGCGAGGTGTACCTGCATCACGTGGTGGACAACGCCTGGTCGATGGCGGAGTACGGATCGCAGGCGGTGGTCTGGCAGACCGCGGTCAATCCCGTGGTCGCCATGGAGCTCATCGACTCGGGAGCCTGGTCGGGCACCGGCGTGCTCGGCCCCGAGGCGCTGCCGCCCCGTCCGTTCCTCGACCTGCTGACCGAGTACGGCTCACCGTGGGCGTGCGAGGAACGCACCCCCAGCACGCCTTAGGTCTCGTCGAGGATCCGGCTCAGGATGTCCGCGGTGTTCGTCGCGGGCTTGGCCTGCAGGCAGAGCTGCTCCATGACCTCGAGGTAGCTGTCCACCTCGACCGGCTTGTCCAGGTAGAGCGCGCTGGTCAGCTGCTCGATGTACACCACGTCGGCCAGGTCGGGCTCGGCGAACCGCAAGATGGTGAACGGGCCGCCCATGGCGGCGTGCGCGCCGACCGCGAACGGCAGCACCTGCAGGGTCACCGCCGGGTGATCGGTCACCTCGATCAGATACTTCAGCTGCTCGCGGACGATCTCGGCGCTGCCGACCGGGCGGCGCAGCGCCCCCTCGTCGACCACGGCCCACAGTTGCGGCGCGTCCGGCCGGCGCAGGATCTCCTGACGGCTGGCCCTCAGCTCGCCCCGGCGGGCGATTTCCTCTTCGGTCACGGCGGAGCCCTGCCGGATCAGCGCGCGAGCGTACTCCTCGGTCTGCAGCAGCCCGGGCACCAGCTGGACCTCGTAGGTCCGCAGCACCGAGGCGGCGGCCTCCAGGCCCACGTAGGCCTCAAGCCAAGTCGGCAGGATGTCCGAGTACGCGTGCCACCACCCCGGCGTATTGGCCTCCCGGGCCAAGTTCAGCAGTGCGGCGCGTTCCTCGCTGTCGGTGACGCCGTACAGCGTCAGCAGATCCCCCACATCGCGCTCCTTGAAGCCGACCCGCCCATGCTCCATCCGGCTGATCTTGGAGTGCGAACCGCGAATGGCCTCGGCCGCCTGCTCAGCCGTTATCCCGCGAGAGTCGCGGAGCTTGTGCAGCTGGCTGCCGAGCACGAGACGCTGGACGGTGGGACCGCCCGCGCGCGTGCCGAAAATGCTGGGGGGAACGTCCCAAGCCGAGTCTTCGGATGAGACCATCGGCGCTCCTCGCATTGTCGCCATCTGAGATCCTGGCGGGGTGGGGACCAGTCTCCCATGCAATCTCACGCCCGCGAAAGGGGGTTGTCTGACAATTCAACAGAACTAGTGATCTGTCCGTGTTGTCGCAGGTCGTGAACTCTAGTTATTCGGTCTGTTACCGCCGCATTGCCGCGAGCCGGCCGAAAAGCTGGTTACCGGGGGGTAACCAGCCAGCTCCGTCCGGTGGCTAACGGGCAACCTAGCCCGCCTCGGCCAGCAGGTGGTCAAACTCCCCATCCTTGGCGCCGGCCAGAAATGCGGTGATCTCTGCCTGAGTGTAGAGCAGGACGGCGCCTGCTGGGAATCGCGAATTGCGCATCGCGATTTCGCCGCTCGGCAGCGCGGCCACCTCCACGCACGCCCCGTTCGGGTTGCTGTGCTGGCTCTTCAGCCAGCGAACCTCGCCCAGCTCGGCGGCCAGCATCCCGTTGTAGGTAACGACCATTTGTTTATCCCCTTCCGACAGGCTCTGCCTGCCAGGCCGATAAGTCACTCAGCGTAATAGCCCGCGTCCCACTGGTGAGTAGATCCTGGCTGCCCGTCCTGCCCGCTGACCCCCCTGTGCCTGATCTGCCACGTGTGCACAAAGCGAATGAACGTGCATTTGGTCTTGCATTTGCACAATATATCAGGCAACATGGCTCCAAGCACGCTGTTAACACCGTGATGGGCCAGCGTTTCTGGGCCCAATGACATGCAGGAAGCTGTTGCGTTGGCGCATCTCAGTGTCGCGACCGGTAACGGGGATGATGACGAGGAATTCGGCGCCCCCTGGTACCCGGTGGCCGAAGGTCTGCCCCGGCTGCTGCCCGTGCCGTCGGCTTGGTGGGAAACCCCGGCGGTTACATCCCGTGCCCTCACCGCCCGGCCGGAAGAGGCCAGGACCGCCCGGCGCTTCGTCCGGGACCTGCTCACCTGCTGGGGGCTCGAGGCGCTGGCGGACGACGCCGAGATGATCATCGACGAGCTGGTCGTCAACGCCGTCCTGCACGGCACCCGGGCGGGCCAGCACCCCAAGGCCCGCACCGCCCCCGGTGGTCCCGGGGCCGCCGGCCACGGGCCGGCCCGGCCGTGCTGCGGCTCTGCGTGCTCAGGCGGGTCGGCGAGGTTATGCTCGCGGTGGTCGACCCGGGGAACGAGACGCCGATGCCCAGGCGGCCGGACTGGGGCGGGGAAAGCGGCCGCGGCTTGCAGATCGTCGGCGCGCTCAGCCACGTGTGGGGCTGGAGTCCCATCGCCGGGCACGGCAAGGCGGTCTGGGCCGTGCTACGCGACCCCGACTAGGACGTGCTCGACCAGGGCGATCAGGACCTGTTTGGCCGACAGCCTGCTGCGGGCGTCGCAGCGCAGCACCGGCACCCCGGGTTCCAGGTCCAGGGCGGTCCTGACGTCCTCAAGCTCGTGGTGCCGGGACCCGGCGAAGTAGTTCAGCGCGACGATGAACGGTATCTGCCTGCGCTCGAAGTAGTCGATGGCCGGGAAGCTGTCGGCCAGCCGCCGGGTGTCGGCGAGGACCACCGCCCCCAGGGCGCCGATCGCGAGTTCGTCCCACATGAACCAGAACCGCTGCTGGCCGGGCGTGCCAAAGAGATACAGCACGAGATCGGGGCGCAGGCTGATCCGGCCGAAGTCCATCGCGACCGTGGTCGTCGTCTTGGCCTCGACGCCGGCCGTGCTGTCGGTGGGCGAGCCGGTGATGGCTTCCTCGGTGCGCAGCGGCCTGATCTCGCTGACGGCGCCGACCAGCGTGGTCTTGCCCACCCCGAATCCTCCGGCCAGCAAGACCTTGATGGCGCGGTACGGCGGCGGACTCTCCTCCTCGACCTCGGCCGGATCACAGAGCTCGTAGTCCATTGAGGACCTCCCTGAGCGTGTGCTGGTCGACCCGTTCGGTCGCCGCGGCCGGGTTGACGATCGTGACCAAGCCGAGTTCTCGCAGGTCGGCGAGGATGATGCGGACCACGCCGAGCGGCAGGTCGACGTCCGAGGCGATGTCGGCGACGGTGGCGGCCGCGCGAGCCAATTGCAGCACGCGGAGATGTTCGGGGGCCAGCGACGCCGGGTCGGCGACCCGGGCGCGGGTGGCCCTGACGATCGCGACCAGGTCGAACGACGCGCCCGCGGGCCTGGTCCGGCCCTGCGTCAGGGCGTAGGGCCGGACCACGGGTCCGGCTTCGGCATCCAGCCACCGTTCGTCGTTGGACGGCATGACGCCTCTAGTCCGAGCCGGCTGCGGGGGCGCGGGGGCTGACGCCGAGGTGCTCTTCGAACCGCCGGACCAAGATGGCCATCTCGTAGGCGACCACGCCCAGATCGGCGTTCGGCTCGGCCAGGACGGCCAGGCAGGTGCCGTGGCCGGCCGCGGCCACCAGCAGGAAGCCCGACTCCATCTCGATGATCGTCTGGCGGACCTGACCGCCGCCGAAAAACCGCCCGGCGCCGCGGGCCAGGGACTGGAAGCCGGCCGACAGCGCGGCCAGGTGGTCGGCGCCAGCCTGGTCCAGCGTGCTCGAGGTGCCAAGGGCCAGCCCGTCGGCGGACAAGATAACGGCCTGGCTGATCGGCCCGACCCGCCGGACGAGGTCGTCAAGCAGCCAGTCGAGCTGGCCGGGGCGGTCCGCCGGGTCAGCTTCCATCGGTACCCCCGTGGGCGTCCGGGGCTAGCACCGGGTTTTCGCCGGTTTCCGCAGGCTGCGCCCGCCCCTCCTGCCAGCCACGCTGCAGGGCCGAGACGGCCCGCTTGATGTCCGCGGGAGTGCGCTCGCCAGACGACCCGCCCGGGCTACTCCGGACCCCGCCCGCGGTTCCCGGCCGCGGCGGCGGGTCGGCCCGGAGCTGCGGGGCCAGGCTGGCCTGCCTGACCCGGCGCGGCAGCCCCCTGACGTCGCCGGGCGCCGGCGACCGAGGTAGGAACCCCCCACCCCGACCGCCGGGCCGGCGGCTGGGTCAGACGGCTGGTCCGGACCCTGACTCCGATGCCGCGGCCTGAACACGTCAAAGGCCGGGGACGCGGACGGCACGGGCGGCACGGGCGGCACAGGCGGCACGGGCGGCACAGGCAGCACGGGCGGCACAGGCGGCACCGGGCGCCCGGTGAGTTCGGCGGCCGGCGGGCCGGCCCGGCCGGGCGCCATGGCGATCGCCGCGGGTCCCCCTGGCAGCTCGGCCAGGACCGCCGCATCGGTCACCACCAGCTGCGCCGGGATCAGCGTGACGGCCGTGATGCCGCCGTACGGAGAGGTCTTCAGCATGACACCGATGCCGTGCCGCCGGGCCAGCTGGCTCACCACGAACAGGCCGAGCTGCTCGCTGTCGGCCGGGTTGAACTCCGGCGGCTGGGCCAGCCGCTGGTTGAGCTCGGCTATCCGTTCCGGGCTCATGCCAAGCCCGCGGTCCTCCACCTCAATGGCGAAACCGCTGGCCACCATGTCACCGGACACCCGCACCGGGGTGTAGGGCGGTGACAGCGTGGTCGCGTTCTCGATCAGCTCGGCCAGCAGGTGGATGACGTCGCCGACGGCCGGCCCGGACAGCGCGGCGTGGCTCCGGGTCGCGACCGTGACCCGGGCGTAGTCCTCGACCTCGCCGATCGCGCCGCGCATGACGTCGACCATCCGCACCGGGTTGCTCCAGCCGCGGCTCGGTGGCGCGCCGGCCAGGATGACCAGGCCCTCCGCGTGACGGCGCATCCTGGTGGTGAGGTGGTCCAGGCGGAACAGGCCGTCCAGCGCCTCGGGGTCGGTGGCCCGCCGTTCCATCTGGTCGAGCAGCGTCAGCTGGCGGTGCAGCAGCGACTGGCTGCGCCGGGCCAGGCTGCGGAACACGTCGTTGAGCCCGCGCCGCAGCCCGGCCTCGTCGACGGCTGCCCTGATCGCGGTCTGCCGGACCAGGTCAAAGGACCGCCCCACCCGGCCGATCTCGTCCATGCGGCCGGAAGCACCGGAGTCGTTCGGTCCAAAACCAGCTTGCAGCGGCGGCGCCTCCTGGGCGACGTCGACGTCCTCGCCCCGCCTGAGCCTGCTGATCACGTCGGGCAGCTGCTGCTCGGCCAGGGTCAGGGCGGAACGCTCAAGCCCGCGCAGCCGCCGGATGATGCCGCGCGCCACCAGGGTGGTCATCACGATGGTCACCAGCAGCCCGAGCAGGGCGATGCCGCTGGTCACCGCGACCCGGGTCCACGCCGACCGGCCGGCCTGATGATCGCTCGCCAGTTCCGCCTGGGCCAGGGCCACGCCGCCGTTGTAGTAGTCCTGCAGCAGCGTGCCCGCCGTCTGCTGCCACTGCGCCTGGGTGGTCGGCAGCTGGCCGACGTCAGCGCCGCCAGCCAGCGCCTGCTCCACCGCGCCCAGCCGCTGGGCGGCGGCGGCAGAACCGCTCTGCCCGGCGTTGTAGATGGCCAGGTTGGCCGGGGTCAGCATGGCGGCCGCGAAGCTCAGGTCGGCTTGCCGGGTCGCGGCCGTCCCGGCGATCGTGATCCGGTCGGCCCGCGTCATCCGGTTTCCGGCCAGCATGCCCCCGAGCAGCGCCCACTCCTGCGAAAGCTGCTCCCTGGCCTGAACGGTGGCGATCAGCCCCAGCGCCTGGCCGACCGCCGCGGCGTCGGTCTCGCTGTTGGCTTCGGTCAGGAACAGCCTGGGTTCGGCCGCGATGCCCTGGCTGTAGTCGGTCAGCGCGTCGATCGGCTTGATGGCCCGGGCCGCCACCGCCGCCCGGAGGCGGTCGAGCGCGCTCAGGTTGGCCAGCGCGGCGTTGATCGCCGCCGCTTCGGCTGGCGTCTCGCTGCCGACCGTGGCCGGCGAGGTCATGGCCGCCCGGAACGCCTGGGTGTGCTGGCTGGTGGCCGTGACGGCGGCGTGATACGCGGCCAGCTGAGCCGGTGCGGGCGCGAACAGGTAGCTCACCGCGGCCGCGCGCTCGGCCTGCAGGTAGCCGGTGAACACCGCGGTCGGCAGCGAGGTCGCGTTGATCAGGTTGGGCGCGCGGTCCAGGTTGATGGCGTTGCGGACCGAGGTCCCGGCCACGTAGGCGAGCAGCCCGACCATGGCGACGAGCGGAATGGTGACGAGGAAGTACATGCGAAGCCGTACGGACCGGCTGCGCGATCCCATGGCACCCCCACGGGTTGTCCGGGCGTCGGTGGCGTACCCCCGGCCTTCCAACTATCGGTCAAGACGGCCAGAATAGCCCATACCCGGCAGCCTCCGGCGGCGGAAGAACGATACCTGCGCAGGTCTTGCCGTAATGTCCCGAATATACGTTTCCGCAGGTAGTGACACAGTATGACTAGTGTTGCCTTCGTGGCCAGGGAGGGCATTGGACCCGTTTTTGTCGGTGGAACCGCCTACCCTGTACGGGTGGCCGCCCTCGCGATAGATGCCCTTCTCGACGGACTGAATCCGGAGCAGCGCGCTGCCGTGGTGCACGAGGGCGGGCCGCTGCTCATCGTGGCCGGCGCGGGCTCGGGCAAGACCCGGGTGCTCACCCACCGGATCGCCTACCTGCTGGCCGCCCGGGACGTGGCGCCGCACGAGATCCTGGCCATCACCTTCACCAACAAGGCGGCCGGGGAGATGGCGGGCCGGGTCGCCGCCCTGGTCGGCCCGCAGTCCAGGTCCATGTGGGTGATGACGTTCCACTCGGCCTGCGTGCGCATCCTGCGCCGGGAGGCCAAGCGGTTCGGCTACCCCTCCTCGTTCACCATCTACGACCAGGCGGACTCGCAATCGCCTGATGGCGCTCACCTGCCGTGAGCTCGAGCTCGACGCCAAGCAGTTCCCGCCGAAGGCGATGGCCGCCCAGGTGTCCAACCTCAAGAACGAGCTGATCGACCACGAGACGTTCGCCTCCCGCGCGGCCACGGCGCGGGAAAAGGCGCTGGCCGAGGCGTACGGCGAGTACCAGCAACGCCTGTTCGCGGCCGGCGCGATGGACTTCGACGACCTGATCATGGTCACGGTCAACCTGTTCCAGGCCATCCCCGAGGTGGCCGAGCAGTACCGCCGCCGGTTCAGGCAGGTGCTGGTGGACGAGTACCAGGACACCAACCACGCGCAGTACATCCTGATCAGGGAGCTTGTCTCGGGTGGCGCCCCGCTTTTTTCCTCCCGAACGGACTCTCCTGACACCGTCGAGCCAGGTGCCCCGCCGTCCGAGCTTTGCGTGGTGGGGGACGCGGACCAGTCGATCTACGCCTTCCGCGGCGCGACGATCCGCAACATCGTCGAGTTCGAGCAGGACTACCCGCAGGCCAAGGTCATCCTGCTCGAGCAGAACTACCGCTCCACCCAGAACATCCTGGCCGCCGCCAACGCCGTGGTCTCGCAGAACCAGGGCCGCAAGCCGAAAAACCTCTGGTCCGACCGGGCGCGGGCCCGCCGATCACCGGGTACGTGGCCGACAGCGAGCACGACGAGGCCGCGTTCGTGGCCGAGGAGGTCGACCGGCTGACCGACGCGGGCCAGGCCACGCCGGGCCAGGTCGCGGTCTTCTACCGGACCAACGCGCAGTCCCGGGTGTTCGAGGAAGTGTTCATCCGGGTCGGGCTGCCGTACCGGGTGGTCGGCGGGGTCCGGTTCTACGAGCGGCGCGAGGTGCGGGACCTGCTGGCGTACCTGCGGCTGATCGCCAACCCGGCCGACGAGGTGTCGCTGCGGCGGGTGCTGAACGTGCCCAAGCGCGGTATCGGTGACCGGGCCGAGGAGTACCTGGCCGCGTTTGCCCAGCGGGAGCGGATCACGTTCGCGCAGGCCCTGGGCCGCCTGGCCGACGTGCCCGGGCTGGCCGCGCGGTCGGCCAGCGCGATCGCGGGGTTCAACACGCTGATCGACGGCCTGCGGGAGCTGGCCGAGACCGTCCCGGTGGCGGACCTGGCCGAGGCGGTGCTCGACCGGACGGGCTACATCACCTCGCTCGAGTCCTCCTCGGACCTGCAGGACGCCAGCCGGGTGGAGAACCTGGAGGAGCTGGTGTCGGTGGCCCGCGAGTTCGACGGCGCGACCGAGGGAGGGACGCTGTCGGAGTTCCTCGAGCAGGTCTCGCTGGTGGCCGACGCCGACCAGATCCCCGAGGGCGAAGACCACGGCGGCCTGGTCACGATGATGACGCTGCACACGGCCAAGGGGCTGGAGTTCCCCGTGGTGTTCCTGACCGGGATGGAAGAGGAAGTGTTCCCGCACCAGCGCTCCCTGACCAACCCGAAGGAGCTGGAAGAGGAGCGCAGGCTGGCCTACGTCGGCATCACCCGGGCCGAGCAGCGCCTGTACCTGACCCGGGCCATCGCCAGGAACTGGTGGGGCCGTCCCTCGTTCCACAAGCAGTCCAGGTTCCTCGGCGAGATCCCGGCCGGGTTGATCGAGTGGCGCCGGGACGCGACGGCGGCGATGTCGGCGGCCAGGCCCGCGCAGGAGCGGATGGCGCAGCGGCCCGGCGCCAGGTCGCCGGGTAACCGCCCGGTGCCCGCACTGGCCGCCGGGGACATGGTGACGCACGACAAGTTCGGCCTGGGCACCGTGGTGTCCACCGACGGCTACGGCGACCAGGCCGAAGCCAAGATCGACTTCGGCGCCGACTACGGCGTCAAGCACCTGGTCCTGCGTTACGCGCCGCTGGAAAAGCTCTAGCCCGCATCCGCCCGCCCCAGCCCGCTCGCCCGATCCCCGCGCATCAAGGCTCGCCCGCGCGTGCGCCGCCCCCGGCGGTTGCCCGCCACCCGGGCTGCGCCTGACCGAGAAACCCATGCCCACCCCGCCCTGGGCCGCCTCACCGCCCGCGGACCCGTCACCTGCCCCCGGGCCGTCTCACCTGCGGCATGCCGCGCCGCGAAGCCCCGGGTTCCGCCACCAACCTCCCGGCAAGCTCATGAGGCTGGGGCGGATCACCAGGGAGCAAGCCGAGGTGACGCGTCGCGGTACTAGCTGCCGCCGGAGAGGTTATAGGGCCCCGATCCGGCCGCGGCCCGGGGCGGCGGTAACCCGGCGAGCCAGGGTCGGACGGCCCCGAGAGGCCGGATCGTTCCAGCCTGACACGCCCCCGCCGTCTCGCAGCCTCCGCTGTCCGCCGCCCCCGCCGTCCGCAGGCCCCCGCTGTCCCGGGCGCCGCCGGGGTCCCGGTAGCCGGCCGGGCGCCCGGAGTCCGCGAAGGTGTCCCGGCTCACCGGGGGTCGCGGGGGACGGCGGACCGGACCGGCCGCGGGAACGGACCAGGCCGGACCGGGTGCGGCGCCGCGCCGTCGCCGCGACAGGTACCAGCGGACGACGATGATCACGATGGCCAGGATGGTGGCCAGGGCCATCGGGAAGAACCCGTTGGCGATCCACTGCGCCGCGCCGATCGCGAGCGCGGTGCTGGAGGCGCCGGTGCCCCGGTTGTAGATGACCCCGGAGACCAACGCGGCCACCAGATAGGACAGCACCGGGACCGGGAGGATCATCCGGCCAGCGCCGGGCCGCACGGCCAGCGCAGCGGCGATGGTGCCGATGACCACGAAGATCCCGAGCAGTTCGCCGGGTACCTTCCCGGCCACCATGGTGACGATCGCGCCGACCGCCGTGCTGGCGACGATGAGGCAGACGCCGAGGCCGCCTTGCAGCGCGCCCCACGGTCCAAGCCCTTCCCGGGACCCGGTGCCCTGAGGGATTCCGCGTTCGCGCGGATCGGGCGTCCCGCCGCCCCGCGTTCCCGCTCCTGGCCGCCCGCCGCCACCCGCCTGCAGCGCCGCCTCGCCGGCCCGGCCGGCGTCAGGATGCGCCGACCGTCGGCGCGTCGGAGCGCCGGCCCCCGGAGCGCCTGCCCCCGGAGCGCTGCCGCGTGCGGCGCCCGCGGTCCGCGTCCCGGTCCGGTCCCGCCGGGCTCACCGCCCGCCCGCGGGGTCACGGATCCGCGGTCCGGTCCCGCCCGGAGCCCGCGGTCCCGGCTCAGCCCGCGCCCGGCCCGCCCGGCTCCGCGGCCCGGTCCCGCCCGGACCCGGCCCCGGCGCCCGTCCGGCGCAGCCCCGCCCGGATCCGCGGCCCCGGAGCCGCGTGGATCCGCGGCCCGCCGGGCGCCCGGGACTCGCGGTCGGTCCGCCGCGGAACCTCGCGGTCGGTCCGGCCGGGAATCCGCGGTCCGGTCCCGCCGGGAATCCTGCGGGCTCGGTCCCGCCGGGAGCAAGCACCCGCGGCCCGGTGCCGCCGGGCACCTGCGGATCGGACCCGGCGGGCAGCCGCGGTCCGGTCTCCGGCCGGCCTGCGCCCTGAACCGGCCGGAGTCGCGCCTCGGGCCGCCCGAGCCCGGCGCCGCTGGGGTACCGGCGCGTCCAGCCTCCGCCGGCTAGCATCCGGGGATCGCGAGCAGCCGGCGTGTCGCGTGGCGCGCCGCCGTACGGCCTGCTTGGGCGGGTTTCGCCCCATAGTGGGTCGCTCATATGTGCTTCGGATGTTAGCCGTTGCGCACTGGTCACGGGGCCGTGACGGTAGGCTTCGACGGATGGTAACGACCCGGAGCTGAGACTGCTGAGGTAAATGCCATGGTTAGGCCAGGCTCGTCGGCTTCGTTGTGGGGGGTGGCCGGGAAAGCCGGATACGCGCTGAGCTGCGTCGCCGCGGCCGTGGTGCTGGCGATTAGCGGCTTTTCCTACTTTGTGGTCCGCGACGTGAGCAGCATCGGCGGCTCGCACGCCATCGACAGCGGCCCGTCCATCGGCGCGCAGAACATCCTGCTGATGGGCCTGGAGAGCCGGACCGACTGGAACGGCAACATCCTTCCCAACAATATCCTGAACGCGCTGCACGCCGGCAGCGCGGCGGGCGTGGCCGCGGGGGTCGGCGGCAACGCCACCAACACGCTGATCCTGATCCACATCCCGGCGGGCGGCAAGAAGGCGGTCGGCTTCTCCATCCCGCGCGACGACTGGGTCACCTTCCCCACCCCCTACGACGGGCAGTCCCAGGGCAAGGTCGACCAGGCCTACGGCCTGGCCCTGGCGGCCAAGGAGTCCGAGCTCCGGCACGCAGAACTCCGCACCTGAGCCAGAACCAGATCGCCTTCCAGGGCAACGAGGCGGGCCGGGCCGCCACGGTGGCCACGGTGGAGAGCCTCACCGGCGTGCAGATCGACCACTTCGCCGAGGTCAACCTGGACGGCTTCTACGAGCTGGCCAACGTCCTGGGCGGCGTCGAGGTCTGCCTCAAGCACCCGGTCGCCTACGACTCCTACTCGGGCTTCTACGCCCACCACGCCGGCTACCAGCATCTGAACGCCGTGCATGGCGCTGGCGTTCGTCCGGCAGCGGCATGGCCTGACCAACGGTGACCTGGACCGCACCCACCGCCAGCAGGCGTTCCTGGACTCGGTCATGCAGCAGCTGCGCACCGAGGGCGTGCTCAGCGACCTCACCAAGATCAACGCGCTGCTGTCGGTGGCCAAGCAGTACGTGATCACCGACTCCGGCTGGAACCTGCTCGACTTCGCCAGCCAGATGCGCAGCCTGACCAGCGGCAACCTGACCTTCAACACGCTGCCGATCGTGGGCTACTACACCATCGACGGCCAGGACGCCAACCTGATCAACCCGACCTACATCCAGCAGATCGTGCAGCAGACGTTCTACCCGCCCGCGGCCTCGTCCGCGTCCTCGCGGCCTGCCAGCTCGCCCAGCCCCAAGCCGGAAAGCTCGGCCGACGCCGCCAAGACCACCGTGGACGTCTACAACGGCGGCAACACCCCGGGGCTGGCCGGGCAGGTCTCGGCCGCGCTGGTCAAGGACGGCTACCGGGCCGGGCTGGTGCAGAACACCACCGCGCTGACCACGACCGAGGTGCAGTACGGCACCGGGGCCGCGGCCAGCGCCGCCAAGATCGCCGCCCTGTTCAACGTGACCGCGACGGCGAGCGCCACGGTGGCGGCCGGCCACGTCGCAGCTCATGCTCGGCGCGGACGCGACGCTGGCCGAGGCGACCGGCACCCCGACGTCGTCGGCTTCGGCGGTCCCGTGCCCACCAGCGGCGCGCAGGGCGGCGCGGTCACCGCCAAGAACGGGATTCCCTGCGTGGACTGAGGAACCACCGGCCGTTCGGCTCAATGGTCCTTCTCGATACCGGCCCGACGGGCGGGCCGCGGGTTAGGCTTGCGGGCATGAGCAAGATCCGGGTGATCGTGGCGAAGGTCGGGCTTGACGGTCACGACCGGGGCGCGAAGGTGGTGGCCCGGGCGCTGCGCGACGCCGGGGTCGAGGTCATCTACACCGGGCTGCACCAGACGCCCGAGCAGATCGTGGCGGCCGCGATCCAGGAGGACGTGGACGCGGTCGGGCTGTCCATTCTGTCCGGCGCGCACATGACGCTGTTCAGCCGGGTCATCGACCTGCTGAAGGAGCGGGACGCCGCGGACATCGTGGTGTTCGGCGGCGGCATCATCCCGGACGAGGACATCGAGGAGCTGTCCCGGATGGGGGTGGCCAGGATCTTCACCCCCGGCGCGTCCACCACCGAGATCGTGGCCTGGGTCCGGGCCGAATTCGGCACCGAGGTGGCGGAGACCCCGGCCTGACGACTGGCCGGCACAGCCGGGCGGCTAGCTTTCGGGCCGCCGCTGGGTCAGCTGACCGGGGCAGACCAGGAGCGTTAGGCTGGCCGGGATGATCCCCGTTCAGGCCATCCGGAACGCGATGGTCCATGCCCCCGCGCCCGTCAGCACCGGGCCTGGCCACCGCGATGGGCCGTTGATGTGCCTGGACCACCGCGATGGATCATCGTGGTGGTCCTGAGACGCGAGCAGGACCAGGGACGCCGCGCGAGCCGCGCCCGAGCCTTTCCGCCCAGACTCCAAAACCAAGCACAGACCAGGAAGTTAGGCTCATGAGCAGCGAAAATAGTGGGGATTGAGCGTGGACCTGTTTGAGTATCAGGCGAAGGAACTGTTCGCCGAGTACGGCGTCCCGGTCCAGCCCGGCAAGGTCGCCCACACGGCCGAGGAAGCGCGCGAGATCGCGGCGGAGTTCGCCGCCCAGGGGCACCCCCTGGTCGTGGTGAAGGCGCAGGTGAAAACCGGCGGACGCGGCAAGGCCGGCGGGGTGAAGCTGGCCGAGGGCCCGGACGAGGCCTACGCCAAGGCCGGCCAGATCCTCGGCATGGACATCAAGGGCCACACCGTGCACTCGGTGCTGATCGCCCAGGCGGTCGACATCGCGGCCGAGTACTACCTGTCGTTCCTGCTGGACCGGGCCAACCGCACGTTCCTGTCGATCTGCACGGTGCAGGGCGGCATGGAGATCGAAGAGGTCGCGCACAGCAGCCCGGAGGCGGTGGCCAGGATCCCGGTGTCCCCGCTGGCCGGCGTGGACAGCGCCAAGGCGGCGGAGATCATCGCGGCGGGCCGCATCCCGGCGCAGGCCGCGGCGGGTGCCGCCCTTCTGGCCGAACGGCTCTGGGCCATGTTCGCCGACGAGGACGCCACGCTGGTCGAGGTCAACCCGATGGCGCTGACCGAGGACGGCCAGGTGCTCGCGGTCGACGGCAAGGTGACGCTGGACGACAACGCCTCGTTCCGCCAGGAGCACGGGCGCTTCGACGACATCACCAACACCGACCCGATCGAGGCCCGGGCCAGGGAGAAGCACCTCAACTACGTCAAGCTCGACGGCGAGGTCGGCATCATCGGCAACGGGGCCGGGCCTGGTCATGTCCACCCTGGACGTGGTGGCCTACGCCGGCCAGTCGCTCGGCGGGATCAGCCCGGCCAACTTCCTCGACATCGGCGGCGGCGCCTCCGCCGAGGTGATGGCGAACGGCCTGGAGATCGTGCTGTCCGACCCCAGCGTGCGCAGCGTGTTCGTGAACGTCTTCGGCGGCATCACCTCCTGCGACGCGGTGGCCAACGGGATCGTCTCGGCGATCGGCATGCTGGACGACCGCGGCGAGCACGGTGGACCGCCCGATCGTGGTCCGGCTGGACGGGAACAACGCCGCCGAGGGCAGGCGGATCCTGGACGAGGCGGCGATTGGCGTGGTCGAGCAGGTGGCGACCATGGACGGCGCGGCCCGCCGGGCCGCCGAACTCGCGGCGAAGGGAGCCTGAGATGGCCATCTTCCTGACCGGCCAGAGCCGGGTCATGATCCAGGGCATCACCGGCTCCGAGGGCCGCAGGCACGGAGCCCGCATGCTGGCCGCGGGGACCAAGGTCGTCGGCGGCACCAACCCGCGCAAGGCGGGCCAGACCATCGAGCTGAACGGCGCCGAGGTGCCGGTGTTCGGCACGGTCGCCGACACCATGGCGGCCACCGGGGCGGACGTGTCGGTGGTGTTCGTGCCCGCGTCCGGCACCAAGGCCGCGGTCATCGAGGCGATCGAGGCGCGGATACCGCTGTGCATCGTGATCACCGAGGGCATCCCGGTGCACGACACCGCGCAGTTCTGGGCCCGGGCCAGCGCGGCGGGCAACGTGACCCGGATCATCGGGCCGAACTGCCCGGGCGTCGCCTCACCCGGCCAGTCCAACGCCGGCATCATCCCGGCCGACATCACCACCGCCGGACGGATCGGCCTGGTCTCCAAGTCGGGCACGCTGACCTACCAGATGATGTACGAGCTGCGCGACATCGGCTTCTCCACCGCCGTCGGCATCGGCGGCGACCCGGTGATCGGCACCACCCACATCGACTGCCTGCAGGCGTTCCAGGACGACCCGGAGACCGACGCGATCGTGATGATCGGCGAGATCGGCGGCGACGCCGAGGAGCGGGCCGGCGCCTTCATCGAGCAGCACGTGACCAAGCCGGTCGTCGGCTACGTGGCCGGTTTCACCGCGCCCGAGGGCAAGACGATGGGGCACGCGGGCGCGATCATCTCGGGATCCTCGGGCACCGCGCAGGCCAAGAAGGAAGCCCTGGAGAAGGCCGGCGTCCGCGTCGGCAAGACCCCGAGCGAGACCGCCAGCGCTGGTCCGCGACCTCATGCGGGCCAGGTAAAGCCGGGCCTTTCGCCAGTTTTCCCCGCTCCCCGGGCGGCGCGCCTGTTTGGGTCGGGGGCCGATCGTTGCCAGGATCGGGTGCGTGAGTGTTTCCGCCCAGGCACCGCCGGTTCCCGACCCCGGGCCGGCCGGCGGGCGCCCGGGCCCAGGACCCAGCCCGCCCGGCCGCTGGTCGTCACCGGGGGCATCGCCGCCTGCGCGGCCGCGGGTACCGGGCTGGCCGTGCTCACCACGCTGACCGCGATCGGCTGGATCACCGCACCGCACGTCGGCATCGGCACCGGGCTGGGCGGGGTGCTGCGCACCGCGGCCCTGCTGTGGCTGGTGGCGCACCATGTCGGTTTCACCGTCCGCGGCGCGGGCCGGATCGGCATGCTCCCGCTCGGCCTGGTCCTGCTGCCCGGCGCGCTGCTGGCCCTGGCCGGGCGGTGGGTGGTGCGGGTCGGCGCGGTGACCCGGCTGCGTCATGTCGGCTACGCGGCGCTGGCCCTCGCGCTGCCTTACGCCCTGCTGTCCGGGGCGCTGGCGGTGGCGAGCCGGACCGCGGTCGCCGCCCCCTCGCTGCTGCAGGCGATCGTCGCGGCCTTCCTGCTGGCCCTGGTGGCGGGCGGTCTGGGCGCGGCCCGCGGGCTGGCCCCGTGGTCCCGGCTGGTGCTGCTGATGCCCGCCCGGCCCCGGTCCATCGTGATGGGCATGCTCGGCGCGGCCGGCCTGCTGGCCGCGGTGGGCGCGGTGCTGGCCGCCGCGTCGCTGGCGGTGCACCTGCCCGAGGTCAGGGCGGCCAGCGACGCGCTCGCGCCCGGCCTGGGCGGGGCCGCGCTGCTCCTGCTGGCCCAGCTCGCCTACGTGCCGAACGCCATTGTCTGGGCCATCGCCTACACGCTGGGTCCCGGGTTCGCGTTCGGCGCGGGGACGGTGGTCAGCCCCACCGGTTCGGTGCTCGGCGCGGTGCCCGCCTTCCCGATGCTCGCCGCGCTGCCCACGTCCACGGGCGGCCCCGCCTGGCTGCCGGTGCTCGTCCTGGCCATGCCGTACCTGGCGGGCCTGTTCGCCGGGGTGGTGACGGTGCGGATCGCCCCCACGCCGGTGCTCGAGGCGGCGCCGCTGTGGGGTTTCGCCGCGGGCTCGGCGGCTGGCCTGCTGGCCGGCCTGGCGGCCGCGTTCTCCGGCGGCCCGCTCGGGGACGGCCGCCTGGCCGCGGTCGGCCCGTCCGGGTTCGGAGTCGGCCTGGTCGCCGTCCTGGAGGTCGGCGTCACCGCCGCGCTGGCCGCCGCCGCCGCGAACTGGCTGATCCTGCGCCGCGCGGCGCCGCCCCGCACCACCCCGCGCCCACCCCGGGCCGCGGCCCGGCGTCCCCGGTCCGGGCTTCACCGACGAGAACGACGACGCCGGCGGTCACCGGATCTACCTGGATCCGTGGGCCGGCTACGACGAAGAGGATCCGTCCACCGAGGACGCCACAGACGCCGCGGACGCCGACGGGCCGACGCCGCAGACGCCGCGGACTAGCTACCGGCCGCTGCCCTGCAGGACGCCGAACTCGCCGCCGACCGAGTTGGTGAACTGCGTGTGGCAGGCCTGCTGCGCGGCCACCGTGTTCGCGCCGCCCATGCAGGTGTAGTAGGTGTTCAGCTGAGGCCAGAACACCGCCAGCACCAGCAGCCACAGCGCGCTAAACGCCAGGCCGAGGCCGCCGAGCACGACGCCGCTGGTCCCGCCGCGGGGACGCGCCGTGCCGGCCCGCCGGGCCCGGCGGTTCGCCCCGGCGCCGAGCCAGATGGCCGTCACCGCGAACAGCAAAGACAGCACGGCCACGTAGATACCGCGGTGCAGGTTGCCGAGCCCGAGCGCCAGGCCGATCATGGCCAGCGCAGCCAGCGTCAGCCCCATCAGGGCACGCTGCCGGGTGGCGGGCTCGGGAGGCGGCAGCTGCCGGGCCGACGGCGACCGGGGCCCGCGCCCGCCAGGTGGCTGGTATCTGGCCATCGGGTTCTATTGTGCCCCCTTCGGCGACCACCCTGAACTAGGGTCGGGACGTGAACAAGGGCGCGCGGCTGGTGGTGCTGGTCTCCGGCGAGGGAACCAACCTGCAGGCGCTGATCGACGCGTGCCGGGCGCCGGACTACGGTGCGGCCGTGGTCGCGGTCGGGGCCGACCGGGACGCGATCACCGGGCTGGCCCGCGCCGAGCAGGCCGGGCTGCCCCGCTTCACCGTCCGGCTGGCCGACTTCCCCGGCCGGCAGGAGTGGGACGAGGCGCTCACCAGCGCCTGCGCCGCGTACGAGCCCGACCTGGTGGTGCTGGCCGGGTTCATGAAACTGGTCGGCAAGTCGTTCCTCGACGCGTTCGGCGGCCGGTGCGTGAACACGCACCCGGCGCTGCTACCGTCGTTTCCCGGGACCCACGGCGTGCGGGACGCGCTGGCGCACGGGGTGAAGGTCACCGGCTGCACCGTCCTGCTCGTCGACGACGGCGTGGACGCCGGGCCGATCGTGGCGCAGGCCAGCGTCCCGGTCGCCGATGACGACGACGAGGTCACGCTGCACGAGCGGATCAAGGTGGCCGAACGCGCCCTGCTCGTCAGCACAGTGGGCCGGATGGTCCGCGAAGGCTGGTCCGTCCAGGGCCGGAAGGTGAGGATCGGCAGGTGACTCAGATTCCGATCAGCCGGGCGCTGATCAGCGTCTACGACAAGACCGGGCCTGGAGGAGCTGGCCGCCGGGCTGCACGCGGCCGGCGTCGAGATCGTCTCCACCGGCAGCACCGCGGCCCGGATCGGCGCGGCCGGGGTGCCGGTCACGCCGGTGGAGCGGCTCACCGGGTTCCCCGAGTGCCTGGACGGCCGGGTCAAGACCCTGCACCCGCGGGTGCACGCCGGGCTGCTCGCGGACACCGCCAACCCCGGGCACGAAGCCCAGCTGGCCGAGCTTGGCATCGAGCCGTTCCAGCTGGTGGTCTCGAACCTGTACCCGTTCGAGGCGACGGTCGCCTCCGGCGCCTCGCCGGCCGAGTGCGTCGAGCAGATCGACATCGGCGGCCCGTCGATGGTCCGGGCCGCGGCCAAGAACCACGGCTCGGTGGCGGTGATCACCGACCCGTCCCGGTACGGCGACGTGCTGGCCGCGGTGGCCGGGGGCGGGTTCACCCTGGACCAGCGCCGGCAGCTGGCCGCCGAGGCGTTCGCGCACACCGCCGCCTACGACCTCGCGGTGGCGTCCTGGTTCGCCTCCGCCGACGCCCCCGACCAGACCGCGCGGGATGCCGGCTGGCCCGCGGTGACCGGCGCCCTGTGGCGGCGCGCCGAGGTGCTGCGGTACGGCGAGAACCCGCACCAGCGCGCGGCCCTGTACATTTCTGCCGAACGCTCCGCCGGTGCCGGCCCAGGTCACGGCATCGCCACCGCCGAGCTGCTGCACGGCAAGCCGATGTCCTACAACAACTACGTGGACGCGGACGCGGCCAGGCGCGCGGCGTACGACTTCGCCGACCCGTGCGTGGCCATCATCAAGCACTCCAACCCGTGCGGCATCGCCGTCGGCGCCGACCTGGCCGACGCGCACGCCAAGGCCAACGCCTGCGACCCGGCCTCGGCGTTCGGCGGGGTGATCGCGGCCAACGGCCCGGTGACCGCGGCGCTGGCCCGGCAGATCGCCGAGGTGTTCACCGAGGTGGTGATCGCGCCCGGGTTCGACGCCGAGGCGCTGGACATCTTGTCCGCGAGCAAGAACGTCCGGCTGCTGCGCTGCCCCCCGCCCGCGGCCGCGGCGGTGGAGTCGCGGCCGGTCAGCGGCGGCATGCTGCTGCAGTCCGCGGACCGGGTGGAGGAGCCGGGCGACGACCCGGCGAACTGGGAGCTCAAGGCGGGGTCGGCGGCCAGCCCGGAGATGCTGGCCGATCTGCGGTTCGCGTGGCGGGCGTGCCGTTCGGTCAAATCCAACGCCATCTTGCTCGCCTCCGGCGGGGCCTCGGTCGGGGTCGGCATGGGCCAGGTCAACCGGGTGGACTCGGCCCGGCTCGCGGTGATGCGGGCGGGGGACCGGGCGGCCGGGTCGGTCGCGGCCAGCGACGCCTACTTCCCGTTCGCCGACGGGTTCGAGATCCTGGCGCAGGCCGGGGTGGCCGCGGTGGTGGAGCCGGGCGGCTCGATCCGTGACCAGCTGACCATCACCGCCGCGCAGGACGCGGGCATCCCGCTCTACTTCACCGGCGTCCGGCACTTCTACCACTAAGGGGACGACGGATGACCGCACAGGTACTGGACGGCAAGGCCCTCGCCGCGCAGATCCGGGCCGCGCTGACCGAGCGGGTGGCCGCGCTGGCCGCCCGCGGTATCCGTGCCCGGGCTCGGCACGGTGCTGGTCGGCGACGACCCCGGCAGCCGGGCCTACGTGAACGGCAAGCACCGGGACTGCGCCCAGGTCGGGATCGCGTCGATCCGCCGGGACCTGCCCGCCGACGCGACCCAGGCGCAGGTGGAGGCGGTGGTCGACGAGCTGAACGCCGATCCGGCCTGCACCGGGTACATCGTCCAGCTGCCGCTGCCCGGCCACCTGGACGCCCACGCGGTGCTGAACCGGATGGACCCGGCCAAGGACGCGGACGGGCTGCACCCGGTCAACCTGGGCAAGCTGGTGCTCGGCGAGCCGGGCCCGCTGCCGTGCACGCCGCGCGGCATCGTCGAGCTGCTGCGCCACTACGGCGTGGCCCTCGCCGGAGCCGACGTCACCGTCATCGGCCGCGGCATCACCGTCGGCCGCGCGCTTGGCCTGCTGCTGACCCGGCGCACCGAGAACGCCACCGTGACCCTGTGCCACACCGGCACCAAGGACCTGGCCGCGCACACCAGGACCGCGGACATCGTGGTGGTGGCGGCCGGCCGTCCCGGCCTGCTCACCGCGGCCATGGTCAAGCCCGGCGCGGCGGTGGTGGACGTCGGCATCACCCGCACCCAGTCCGACCCGCCGGGCTGGTCGGCGACGTCGCGCCGGACGTGGCCGAGGTGGCCGGCTGGCTGGCCCCGATGCCCGGCGGCGTCGGCCCGATGACCCGCGCCATGCTGCTGGCCAACGTCGTCGAGGCCGCCTCAGACGTGACCGGTCGCCACCACGTACTTCAGCCAGGCTGAGTACCAGTTTGTCGCCAGCGCCTGCTGGGCCTGGCTGAGCGAGACGTCGCCGCGGCACACCATCTGCCGCATGATCTTGTCGGTCTCCACCTTCTGGTAGAAGCCGGTGCCCGAGGTCGCCGCGGGCCAGAGGTTGGCCTTCACCGCGGCGCCGCCGAGGTCGTAAGGCACCAGCAGGTCGAGGATGTGCTTGTGGATCGCGCTCGCGCTGGTGTCGCCGTACTCACGGTAGACGGCCGCCTGGAGCCCGCCGGCCAGCACGGGGGCGTGCGCGTTGCTGGCGCAGACCTTGTTCGCGTCGGTGCTGATGACGGCCCCCGGCGTGAGCCTGGGGTTGGGCAGCGAGAGCTCGCCGTGGATCAGCGGCATCACGAAGTTGGGCAGGTGCACGCCGGACAGATCCGGACCCTGGGTGGTCTCGCCGGGCACCACCGGCGGCGGCGCGGCGGATGCGGCGCCCCGGGTACCGCCGCATCCGCTGATCAGGGCCAGGCCCGCCAGCAGGAGGGCCAGCAGAAGGGCCACCGGGCCGGTCGGCCGGACCGCGGCTGGCGCCCGGGTCATGACCGGGGCGGGGCGGTTGGCCGCCCGAGCACGTGGACCGTCCAGCCCGCGTCGCTCCACAGCCCCACGTCCAGGCAGCACCGGGCGTCGATGACGACCCGGCGGGCGACGACGGCGGCCAGCGCGACCGGGTCGATGGCCCGGTACTCCGACCACTCGGTGAGATGCAGCAGCAGGTCGGCGTCTTCGGCCGCCTCCGCGACCGAACGCACGCACCGCAGCTGGGGGTACTTCGTCGCCACGTTGGGCAGCGCCACCGGGTCGTGCACGGTCACGATGGCGCCCGCGGCGGCCAGCCGGGCGCAGATGTCGAGGCTGGGGGAGTCCCTGATGTCGTCACTGCCTGGCTTGAACGCCGCGCCAAGCACCGTCACCCGGCGGCCGGGCAAGCTGCCCCCGACGGCCTCGCGGGCCACCGTGGTGACCCGTTCCCGCCGGTCCAGGTTGATGGTGTCGACGGTGGCCAGCAGGTGGGACAGCGAGCTGTTACCGAGTTCCGCCGCGGTGGCGCGGAACGCGCGGATGTCCTTGGGCAGGCAGCCGCCGCCGAAACCGAGGCCGGGAGACAGGAACCGCCGCCCGATCCGCGCGTCATGCCCGAGCGCCTCGGCCAGCGGCAGTACGTCGGCGCCCACCTGCTCGCAGATCTCGGCCATGACGTTGATGAAGGAGATCTTGGTCGCCAGGAACGCGTTCGCCGCCACCTTGACGAGCTCCGCCGTCTCCAGATCCATCACCAGCACCGGGGTGTCCGCCGCCAGCGGCCTGGCGTACACCTGACGCAGCAGCGTCTCGGCCCGTTCGGACGTCACGCCCAGCACGATCCGGTCCGGCGTCAGGCTGTCCTGGACGGCGAAGCCCTCGCGCAGGAACTCCGGATTCCAGGCCAGCTCGACCTGGTCCCCGGCTGGCGCCGCCGCGCGTATCCGGTTCATCACCTGCCGGGCCGTCCCGACCGGGACCGTCGACTTCCCGGCGATCACGCAGCCCTTGGTCAGGTGCGGGGCCAGCGCGTCGGCCGCGGCGTGGACAAAGCCGAGGTCCGCCCGGCCTGATTCCTCTCCTGGCGTCCCCACGCAGAGGAAATGGACGTCGCCGAACGCCCCGATCTCGGCGAACGAGGTGGTGAACCGCAGGCGGCCGGAATCCAGGTTCTTGCGCAGCAGCGGCTCCAGGCCGGGCTCGAAGAACGGGGTTTCTCCCGCGGCGGCCTTCGCGATCTTTTCCTCGTCCACGTCGATGGCGAGCACGTCGTGGCCCAGGTCGGCCATGCAGACGGCGTGGGTAAGGCCAAGATAGCCGGTTCCGATGACGGTGACCCGAAGCAGAGAATTCGTCACGTTCATTATTTCTCCCAATGGGATGCTAGCTCGTTTACGCGGGCGCGCAGGCAATAGTGGAGAAACCCTGGCCGGCGCCCTTTACTGCGTTGTTGCAGGCCACGACGGTTTGCAGTCTCTTGTTCTGTACGTAGAAGCCGTTTCCTGGCCCATTTACCTGGGCGGTGTTGCCGCGGAAGACGTTGCCGATACCCCAGCCGGGATAGACCTGGTGCACCTGGAAGCCGTCCTTGATGCTGTCCACCCCTGTGTTATCCGTGATCGTCCACCCGTTCCCCTTCACATTGACCCAGGCGGTGGCGGCCGAGGCGACCATACCGGTGCCGTTGAAGGAGTTGCCGGTGATCTGGCCGCCGGTCGTCCCCTCCTTGATGTCGATGTTCTCGGCCGTGGTGTCGGCGATGTTGTTGCCCGCGATGGTGTCGTCGTCGCTGGCGTCAGGCCGGAGCCGACTGTAGCGGCACCAGTTCTTGTGCGCCGAGCCGACGTAGATGCCCTCGCCGTAGAACTGGGTCTTCTGCCCGGTGTTCCGGACCAGGCAGTTGCGGACAGTGTCGTGACTGCTGAATGCGCGCAGGTGGATGCCCTCGTCGCCGGTGGAATGCACGTACAGGCTGGCGATGAGATCGTCGTCCGAGCCGTCGGCGATCACTCCCTTCTGGCCGCCCTCGACGGTGAAGCCCTCGACCCGCCACCAGGAGGCGTGATCGAGGTGAAGGGTATAGCCGTGCGACAAATCACCGCCGTTCAGCACCGCGGTGCGCGGTCCGCACAGCGTGAGAGGTGCGGTCGAAGTACCCGAGTGGCTGATGGTGAAGTTGCCCGCGTAGGTGCCCGGGGCGAGCACGATCTCCTGGCCGGGCTGCGGGTGGGCGAGCGCGTTCTTCAGGTCGCGAGCCGAGGCCACTGCCACCCGCGCCGATGACCCTGGCGCGGAGCATGAGACACCAGCCGCCGACGAGTCGGATGTGGACGAGCCGGCCGAAGGCGTGCTGGCGGCCGACCCGGCGGACTGTGACGCGGGCGGGCTGGCCGTCCCCTGGCTGCTCTGCGAGCAGCCGGCCAGCGTAAGGGCCAGCAGGATCACCGGTGCTGCGACCCGGGCCGCGACGGTGCGGGCGGACGTCACTGTTCGTCGCCCTCCGCGGACAGCGGCGGGAAAGGAGTACGCCTGGCCCCGCCTGAATCGGCCGGAGGAGCCGGCGGCCAGGGCGCCCGGCTCAGCGCCCTGATCCCGTCCACCAGCGTGTCGTGAACGCTGCCCGATTCCGGCCACCGGCCGACGGCGGGTTCCCAGTTGCTCACGTCCCGGTGCCCTTCGCCGCGGTCGCCGTCGGGATGCCCAGCCCGGCCGAGCATCCCGTAACCGGCAGCCGGTACCCGGTGATCGCTGGGGGCCCGGTGGTCGGTGCCGGGTGCCCGGTGGTCGGTGCTTGGGGCCCGGTGGTCGGTGCTGGAGGCTCGGTGATCGGCGGAATGGCGGCCGGCCCGCACCCTCTCGCGTTCGGCTGGCCGCCTGTCCTGGGCGCCGGCCGCGCTGGCCGGCCACCGCCGGGCGGCCTCGTTGTCATGCGCCGATCTGGGCCCGCGGGACGGCATCGCCGGTTCCCCTTCGCCGGCCCGGCCATGGTCGCCGCCGGCCAGGGCCCCCCGGCGAACGCCGAGACAGGCACGCGCTCGGGCCTAGGCGCCTGCGCGGGTTCCCCCGCCTCGCCCCCGGCCGTCGTCCCGGCCCCCGGTACCTGGCCCGCTCCGGCCCATGGCACCTGGCCCGCTCCCGCGCTGGCCGCCTGGGCCGATCCGGCGGTGGCCAGCTGAGCCGCCCCGGCGTTCGGCGTCTGGTCCGCCCACCGCGTGGTGGTCGAGTACGGGTGGGTAGGCAGCCGATGGCGGTGGGACCAGGCCCAGCCGAGCAGGACCAGGACGGCGATGCCGAGCCACAGCGCCGCGAGCGGGTGGAACTGCAGGTAGGACAGGAAGGTGACATGGGTGTGGGTGACCCAGGCCGAGGTGTTTGTGGCCGACAGGGCCGGCGTGGTCGCGTCGGCCCGGGCGTCGACTGACCGGAACCCGGTGCCTGAGATCACGTTGCCCACCCCGGCGACCTTGGAGGCGACCCCGCGGGCGCTGACCCCGAAAACGGTCGCCCCGGTGATGCGGTTGTTGTCGAGCTGAACCGGACCGGAGCTGGAGATGAGGACCCCGGTGCGCGGGCTGACGATGGTGTTCCCCGAAATCACCAGCCCGGGGGTGGCCGGGCCGATCGACAAGCCCGACCTGGGTGAGCAACGGATGTCGTTCCCTGTCACTACCGCATCGGTAACGTTGTACCTGACCGCGACCGCGGTGACGCTCGCGCACACCTGGTCGGCCTCGATCACGGTTCCTGTGCCGCCCTCGACCAGGATGCCGATCTTGCCGTTGTCCAGGGCCGCGCTGTTCCTGAGTACTGTCCCCGAGCCTGGCGTGACCGCGCCTCCGGACGCCGACGCGCCGGTCGCCAGCGGCTTGCCGTTGACGAAATAGCCGTCGCCCGCGTTGTGCTCGGACACGTCGTCGGTCAGCAGGGTTTTCTGGGTCGCCGGGCTGACGATGAATCCGCTGCCGCCGTTGCGGGCGGCCGAGCTGCCGGTGACCGAGGTATTGACCGAGTAGCGGTGGATATGCAGCCCGTCGAGTTCGTTGAACTCGAACAGGTCGTCGCGGAAGGCCACGCCCAAGCCGCGGGAGACGAACGAGCCGTAGGTGCTGTCGGTGAACGTCGAACCGGTCGCGCCGCCGGTACTCGGGGCCCCGGTCACGCCGGTCCAGGCCACCCCGCCGGTCCGCCCGCTCCAGAAGCCCAGGGAGGACACCCGGACATCGGACAGCGTCATCTTGCCGCCCACCTCGCGGATGTAGGAACGTCCTGTTCCCGTGTCGGTGGCCGGGCCGTTGACCGAGCGGTCCCACCCCTTGATGGTCATCGGCGCGGCGGCCGAACCGTGAAAGGCGAGGTGGCCGCCCCAGGCGACGATGGTGGCGTAGCCGCCGCTGCTGTTGTCCAGGTAGAGGGTGCGGAGCTGGGAACTGCCCAGGGACAGGTGAGCATTGGTGGAGACGAAGATGTTGTCGAGCAGCAGCGCGGCGTGGTCAGGCAGCCGGACCATCGCGCCGTACTTGACCAGGTCGGCCGAGGTGTACTGGCTCTGCCCGGCCGTCAGCACCAGGGTCGGCAGCGCGCCCCGGGTCGGGATCACCTCGGGCTGGAAGATGTGGCCCGCGTCGTGCAGCACGGTCCGGATCCGGGTGTCCTCGGCGCTGACGGAGGCCACTTCCCTGGTCGTGTTGCCGCTCGGCAAGGCCGCGGGCTGGCCGCCCGGATCGATCGGCCGGGCGACTTGCGCCAGCGACACCGGCGCCGGCGCCTGCGGCGCCGGCAGCAGCTTGACGCCGTAGCTTGACGTCGCGGCCCTGGCGTGCAGCTGCAGATGGATCAGCGGCAAGATGACCGGCATGGCGGCGAGCAGGCCGAAGGCGGCCACCGCCGCGACGATCAGCCGCCAGCCGCGGTTCGGGTGGGCCGCCGGGCCGTCGATCTGGTCGTTCCTCCTGGACACGCGAGCCTCCTAACGCAGCGACGAGGCGCTCTGCGCCTCGCCGCCTACCCGGTCGGCGCTGCGGGTCAGCCAGCCGTGCACGTTCATGGTGGCGAACGCGTACAGCTTGACCGGCAACGCGACCGCGATGGTCGTGATGGCGACGAGGGGCAGCAGCCAGATGTCGGCGGGCTTCTCCCGCAGGTGCGAAACGCCACGCAGGCCACGACCGGCCAGCAGCCAGCCGACCGCGACCACGGCGATCAGAGGCTGCGGATGGAACACCCAGATGAACAGGTACGTGACCGCGAAGCCCATGGTCACCGGGGTGAGCATGATCTGCAGGACGCTGAGCTGGCAGATAAACGGCTGGTGCCAGAGCCATCCCTTCCACATCGCGGTCAGGTAGGTCCGGTAAGAGTTGCGGCTCCAGCGGAGCCGTTGTTTGAAGAAGGCGCGGCCCTGGTCGGGAAACATGGAGATGGCCCGGGCCGTCGACTGGTACACGGTCTTGTACCCGGACGCCAGGACCAGCCAGGTCAGCCGTCCGTCGTCCCCGGAGACGCAGCGCCGGCCGAGGAAGAATTCATCCTCCAGGTTTTCCAGCACCGGCAGCACGACCCGGCGGCGGTAGGCGGCGGTCCGGCCGGACAGGCAGGCAACGGCACCGCTCCGGGACTGGGCCCGCACGTAGTCCAGGTAGCGCACGTCGATCATCCAGTCGGCCATCCGCCGCCACACGCTGGTCTCAGCCTGGTAGGGGTTCTGCCGGGTACCGACCCCGCCGACAGCGGGGTCGGCGAACGGCGCCAGCACGGCGGCCAGCAAGCCCGGCTCCCAGCTCGTGTCCGAGTCGCACAGCACCAGGATTTCCTGGCTCGCGCGGCGGATGGCTACCCCGAGCGCCGAGCGCTTGCCGTGGTGGACGAACGGGACTACTTTCAGCCGGGGATCGACGGCGGCCCGGGCTTCCAGCCGCGCGATGACCTCGGTGTCCCCGACGTCGGGGACGATGATGATCTCGGTCGGATTCTCCCGCAGCCAGGACGTGACGCACCGGTCGATGATGTCCGGGTCCTCCCGGTAGGACGGCACCACGACGGACGTCGTGGCCGAGAATCCCGGCGGGACCGGCCGGTACCGGCGTGACAGCGTGAACCGGGTCAGCCACACTGTCCACGAGATCAACCCGACCAGCCCGATGGGCACGTAGTGATGCAGATGGCGCCACCAGCCCAGGCTGATCAGCTGCGACCCCCCGGCGGCAACATGAAGTGCCTGGTGCATAGCGCTCCCCTCCCCCACACCCGCTGGCCGGCCGGGCTGCCCCAGCCCGGCCGGATGCCGTCAGGTCCCCGCGACGGCACCGGAATTCGGAATAGTTACCTATGTGCGGCTGTCCGTACGAAATTGGTCCACGAGGGCGACTTGCGGCCTATCGGTGGTCGCGGCGCGGGAGGGCGATCAGGCTGCTCCGCACTGTCGCCCGGCGTTAGTTGCCGAGAATTTACCGATTATTAACCTGCGTCACTTTCAGCATCGCCCGCCCCAAATACATCGCTTGACCTTATCACCGCAAGAGGTTCTTATCCGGCTTAACGGACGTATTCCGGCGGGCCCGGCCGGTCCGGTCCTGGTCCCGCCGCCCGGGCAGGCCGGCCCGGGCATACCTACCAGCGAGTAACATTGACTCCAGGACCCGGTGGCTAGCAGCGCCGCGTGGTTTGACAGGCTGTGTCTGAGCTATCAAGGAGGTCGATGAGTCCATGGATATCGTCGTGTGCGTCAAGCAGGTGCCAGATACCTGGGCCGAACGCAAGCTCAAGGCCGCGGACGGCACGCTGGATCGCGCGTCGGTGGACAGCCTCATCAACGAACTTGACGAGTACGCCATCGAGGAGGGCCTGCAGATCGCCGAGGCGCAGCGCGCGGCGGGCCACGAGGCCGAGGTCACGATCTTGACCATGGGCCCGAGCCAGGCCACCGAGTCGATCCGCAAGGCGCTCTCGATGGGTGCGGACAAGGCCGTGCACCTGCTGGACGACGGCCTGGCCGGCTCCGACGGGCTTTCGACCTCCTACGCGCTGGCCAAAGTGCTCGCCGCCACCGGCTTCGACCTGGTGATCTGCGGGTCGGAGTCCACCGACGCCCGGATGGGCGTGATGGCCTCGATGCTGGCCGAGCGGCTGGACGTCCCGCAGGTCTCGCTGGCCAGCCAGGTGCAGATCGACGGCTCGGCCATCCGCATCCGCCGGGTCTCCGAAGACGGTTACTTCGAGGTAGAAGCCTCGCTCCCCGCGGTGATCAGCGTGGTCGAGAAGATCAACGAGCCGCGTTACCCGTCGTTCAAGGGCATCATGGCGGCGAAAAAGAAGCCGGTGCAGACGATGACCCTGGCCGACGCGGGCATCGATCCCGCCGCGGTAGGCCTGGGCGGCGCGGCCACCGAGGTGGTCGACCACGCCCAGCGGCCACCGCGGGAGGCAGGCACGATCGTCAAGGACGAAGGCGACGGCGGCGTCAAGGTCGCCGAGTTCCTCGCCGCGCGCAAGTTCATCTGAAAAGGAAGCGGCATGGCTGAGATCCTGGTGCTCGCGGAGCACGTAGACGACGACGTCAAGAAGGTCACGCTCGAGCTGATCACGCTGGCCCGGCGGTTCGGCGAGCCTGCGGTGGTATGGACCGGGCCCGGTGCCGAGCAAGGTCAGGCGCGCTGCGCCGAGTACGGTGCGGCCAAGATGTACGTGGCCAGCGACGCGGTTTTCGACGACTATGTGGTGGCGCCCGCCGCGGCGCTGCTGGCCCAGCTGGTCAGGGAAAAGTCTCCCGCGCTCGTGCTGCTGGCCGGCACGGCCCAGGGCAAGGAAGTCGCGGGGCGCCTCGCGGTCAAGATCGACTCCGGCGTGCTCACCGACGCCGTAGACCTGCAGCCCGGCGACGACGGGCCGGTCGCCGAGCAGTCGATCTTCGGCGGGGCCACGATCGTCCATGCCCGGGTCAAGCGCGGCACGCCGATTGTGGCGATGCGGCCCAACGCGGTGGCGCCCGAGCCTGCGCCAGGCGCGGCGGAAGCCGTCCAGGTGTCGCTGGCCGAGCAGGCCACCGGGGCCAAGGTCACCAACCGGGTCGTCGCCGAGCGCAGTGAGCGTCCCGACCTGACCGAGGCGTCGATCGTGGTCTCCGGCGGCCGTGGTACCGGCGGAGCCGAGGGTTTCCAGATCATCGAGACGCTGGCCGATTCGCTCCACGCGGCCGTCGGCGCGTCCCGCGCGGTCACCGATGCCGGGTGGTACCCGCATCAGTTCCAGGTCGGGCAGACGGGTAAGACGGTCTCGCCGCAGCTTTACCTGGCGGCCGGCATTTCCGGCGCGATCCAGCACCGGGCCGGCATGCAGACCTCAAAGACGATCATCGCGGTGAACAAGGACCCAGAGGCCCCGATCTTCGAGCTGGCCGACTTCGGGGTCGTCGGCGACCTGTTCAAGGTGGTCCCGCAGCTGCTCGAGGAGATCGCGAAGCGTAAGTAGCCCGGAGCGGGCCCATGACAGCTGTTACGGGCCCGCTAGGCTGTATGCAGCCATGAGTTCAAACCGGACAAGTCCCGTATACCTGGATCACGCGGCGACTACGCCGATGCGACCCGGGGCGATCGCGGCGATGACCGAGGAGCTAGCTCAGCTCGGCAACCCGTCGTCGCTGCACGCCGCGGGGCGCCGCGCCCGCCGGGTGGTGGAGGAGTCCAGGGAACAGCTCGCCGAGGTGTTCGGTGCCCGGCCGAGCGAGATCGTCTTTACTAGCGGCGGGACCGAGGCGGACAACCTGGCGGTGAAGGGCCTGTACTGGGCCAGGCACCAGGGCTACCGCCGCCGGGTGCTGACCAGCTTGGTGGAACATCACGCGGTGCTCGATTCGGTGGCCTGGCTGGCGGAAAGCCAGCAGGCGGAGGCGGTCTGGCTGGGCGTCGACTCCGGCGGCGTGGTGCGTCCCGAGGCGCTCCGGGCGGCCGTCGAGGTGGCTCGTGACCAGGTGGCTGTGGTCAGCGTGATGTGGGCGAACAACGAGGTCGGCGCGGTGAACCCGGTCTGTGAGCTGGCGGCGGTGGCGCACGAGTACGGGGTCCCGTTCCACACCGACGCGGTTCAGGCGGCCGCGCAGCTACCGGTTGACTTCGCGGCCAGCGGAGCGGACGCGCTGACGATCACCGGTCACAAGCTCGGCGGCCCGGTCGGTGTCGGCGCCCTCATCCTGGGCCGCGGGGTGGCCCCGGTACCGGTGCTGCACGGCGGCGGCCAGGAGCGCGACATCCGTTCTGGCACCCTCGACACCCCGGCTATCCGGGCCTTCGCCGTAGCGG
Organism: uncultured Actinomycetes bacterium; assembly: GCA_963730825.1. Classification (GTDB taxonomy): domain Bacteria; phylum Actinomycetota; class Actinomycetes; order Streptosporangiales; family Streptosporangiaceae; genus Palsa-504. The sequence goes on along the minus strand of CAVSTQ010000027.1, from coordinate 59,837 downwards.
CCGCGGAATGTGCCCGCGGCCGGGCGGCCGACGCCGTGCGGCTGACCGAGCTGCGAGATGACCTGATCCGCCAGGTCCTGGTGGCGGTGCCCGACGCCATACTGAACGGGCCACCGTCCGGACCCGGCCGGCTGCCGGGGAACGCGCACTTCTCCTTCCCCGGCTGCGAGGGCGACGCCCTGCTCATGCTGCTCGATGCGAACGGAATCGCCTGCTCGACCGGGTCAGCGTGCACCGCCGGGGTGGCCGAACCCAGCCACGTCCTGCTGGCCATGGGCGCCGGCGACTCCCGCGCCCGCGGATCGCTGCGGTTCTCCCTAGGCCACACCTCCACCTCCCGCGACGTCGAAGCCCTAGCCCAAGTCCTCCCCGAAGCCGTAACCCGCGCCCGCCGCGCCACCTCCCGCTAACCCCACCCGCGCCCCCCGCCCGCGCCCCGCGCCCCCGCCTCCGGCCCCGCCTGGGCCTCCGCTCCCCGGCTCGTAGGGGGTCGGTGGCACTTTGGGTCCCTAAGAAGGGGCCCAACGGCACATCGACCCCCAACCCCGGCCCCCACCCCCTAACACCCGACCCCAGGAAGCCGGCGGCGGCGGGGGTAGTGGGGGGCGGAGGATAGGTTTGGGGGATGAGTGGGTTGAGGGTGCTCGCGGCGATGTCGGGCGGGGTGGACTCCGCGACGGCCGCGGCTCGTGCGGTGGACGCGGGTCACGAGGTGACCGGTGTCCATCTGGCGTTGTCGTCGAACCCGTCGTCGTACCGGACCGGAGCCCGCGGCTGCTGCACGCTGGAGGACGCCCGGGACGCCCGGCGGGCCGCGGACGTCATCGGGATCCCGTTCTACGTATGGGACATGGCCGAACGGTTCCACCGGGACGTGGTCGAGGATTTCGTGGCTGAGTACGCCGCGGGCCGCACCCCGAACCCGTGCCTGCGCTGCAACGAGAAGATCAAGTTCGCCGCGGTGCTCGACCGGGCCCTGGCTCTGGGCTTTGACGCGGTGTGCACCGGCCACTACGCCCGGGTCAATGACGGCGTCTTGCGCCGGGCCGCCGACTCGGGCAAGGATCAGTCCTACGTGCTGGCCGTGCTCACCACCGGCCAGCTCAGTCACGCTATCTTCCCGCTCGGTGACACACCCAAGGTTCAGGTCCGGGCCGAGGCGGCCGGTCGTGGGCTCGCGGTCGCGGACAAGCCGGACAGCCACGACGTCTGCTTCATCGCCGACGGCGATACCAAGGGTTTCCTGACCCGGCACCTAGGGCAGGCGCCGGGCCGGATCGTCGACGCCTCCGGCGCCGTCCTGGGGGAGCACGACGGCGCCTACGCCTTCACCGTGGGCCAGCGCAAAGGCTTGCGCGTCGGCACGCCCGCCGCGGACGGTAAGCCCCGCTACGTCCTCGACATCGAGCCGGTGAGCCGGACCGTCACTGTGGGACCAGCCCGGGGCCTGGACATCGCCGAGATCACCGCCACGCACCCGGTGTGGACCGGCTGTGCCCCGCTCGTCGAGCCGCGCGACTGCCTCGTCCAGCTCCGCGCCCACGGTGACGTGCATGCCTGTACCGCCTGGCGGGCGGACGACGCACTGCGCATCCGCCTGCACCGGCCCGCGCGCGGGGTAGCCAAGGGCCAGGCCGCCGTGCTGTACGACGGCGACACCGTGCTCGGCAGCGCCACCATCAGCGCCACGTCCGCGGGGCTCGCGCCCGTTCCCGCGAGCGCGTCCTAGCCGGCGTGCGACGCCGTACCGGCGTGCGACGCCGTAGCCGGCGGGCAACGCGGCGTAGTACCGCGGCACGTAGCCTTCGCCCGGCGAGGTCTGCTCCCTGGTGATCTGCAGCCAGCCCCTGGTGCTCGCCGGGAGGCGGGTACCGGAGTCCGGGGCTTCGGTGGCGTAGGGGACGTAGCCCATGGGTCAACGGGGGTGATGGGTGTGGCTGGCGGTGTGGTTTGTGCTGGTGGGTCCGGGGTCTGGCCGGCACGGTGGTCCGTTGTGCCGGCGCGGGCCGGACGGCGGGACTTCGCGCCTGCGCCAGCCGCGGCCGCGGGGGGGCCGGGGTGGCCGGGACGGGGGTCGAGGGGTTCGCGGAGCGAGAAGGGCCGGGTGGGGCGGATGGGGCGGCTGGGGCCCGCGGGCAAGGCAGGCCGGATGCATTCCGGTTCAGGCCGAGGCAGACGTTGGTTGCTAGGGCACCGGCCGGCGGGCGACGCCGGGGCCGACGGTGACGCCGGGGCCGACGGGTGACGCCGGGGCCGACGGTGACGCCGGGGCCGACGGGCGGACGGCCTAGCCGCGGGCAACCCCTGGCTGCGGGAACGCCCGAGCCGCGGGAACGCCCGCGCCGCGGGAACGCCTTGCGTCGAGGACGCGCGGCCACCGCGGTCAGGCCGAACGCCGGTCCCGCACATGATGTCCAGGCCGGTGGCAGGCCCGCGCCACGCTGCGGACGGCGGGGGGTTGGCGGGGGACAAGGTCTCGGTGAACCGGGGGAGGCGGGGCGGGCGGATGGCCAGCACTGGCTTCTGGAACAGGGCGCCAGAGGGATAGTACGGATCGGCGCAACTGCCGCACGGCAGGAATCCCCTGGTCAGGTAGTAGTCATGCAGCGCCAGATTGGAACGCCAGACGTCGACCCTGATCCACTGCGCGCCGTACAGGCGCTGACCGTGCAGGCCGGCCCAGTCGATGAGCTCGGACCCGAGCTCGGCGCCCGCGTATCTTCTCGCCGTGATCAGCCGGTGTACATAGACTGCGCGCTCGGCTAGATCACACTCGGGGCTGAGGTCCGACCAGACCTCGGGATTGGCCTTGGTCGCGGTGGTGATCGTCGCCACCGGGTCGGCACCATCCCACCCGATCCAGGTTTCGCCGTTTTCCAGCCCGGCCAGGACCCTGCGATCACGCGCCTCGCGACTCGGCCATGGTTTTTCCCACTGGTCAGTACCCTTGTCCCGCAGCCAGGCCGCGGCCCCGTCGATGAGCTCGTAGATCTCGGCCAGATCCCCCGGCGCAGCCAGACGTAGTTCAAATTGATATCTGCCCACCGGTACATAGTCACCCGTATCCAGGGCGTTCGATACCACTTAAACAGTACAAAAACCTAACCCGATCGCGGCCTGGCGCCACACCATCGGGCTTAACACCCCGCAGCCTGGTTAAACGCCAGCCGGGACGACCTCATCTCAAGGCGGCCTTAGCGTTTTCAGACCTGTCCGGGGTGAAATTTTTACCGAAGACGGTATAAAAGTCTGCCTACTTGAGCCTCCCTAATTCCTTCTATACCAGAAAGAGCTTGGGCGATCCTGCCTCACGGCTATCTCTCGTCGCGCGTGGATCACAGTGGTCGCACAAGGATCACCGCGACCAGGCCATCCGCGCGACATAGCCGGGGATCTTGCTAATCCGGCGCCGGATCCATCCGGCCGCACTATATGACGTCCCAGATTTACCGTCGGCGCTGCGTATCGTAGCCAGCGCCGACAGCTCAACCAGCAGTCCGGTCAAGCTAACGTACGACTAACCGGATGTTGCCACAAATTAACGGACCCCGAAAATCCCGGTACGTGGGTCGTAGTGCTCGTAACGGTACTGGTTTGAGGGACGTGCGTGGAGCTTGGCCATGGCACTTTCCCCTTTCTTTGTCATCCGACGACTGACTAGTTGTCAACGCTCTACTGCAAATGGTCCGGAGGATCCTCCCCGGGCCGTAACCGCCGCCCGCTTGTCTGAGCTGTCACGAGGCAACGGAGTCTTTGGGTTCGTCATCGATAATCAGCGTGCTGGCCGTGCGGCAGCGGGGCTGTTACCAGCGACAACTACGTAAACAATATAGTATTTTAGCACAGAGTAACCAGCTTGGCGGCGAAGGGTGCCAGTCGTGGTCATTGTGATTTTCTGGAGTTCTTCAGCGGTGGCACCTTGCCGACATCGGCGACGAACTGATTACTGTCGGCCCGGAAAACGGTTACGGTCAGCGCGCATGGCTGCCCGTTTCCGTCGAAAGCCGTCCGGAATATCTCCACCACGGCGACCCGGCCGTCAAGCGGAATTTGAAAGAAATCCATCTCGACTGGGTCGCGGCGCCCTGACGACGATCCAGTCCCGCAAACCTACCTGCTGGACGCCGATCGTGTCCCGGAGGTACTGGACGGTGCCCATCTCGATGTCCTTGGCTCGTCGCAGCCGGTCCGCCCCACGGTCGGCGAACTCGCCCGGGTAAAACGAGGTTTCCAGCGACCAGGGGGTGCCGTCGATGTAACGCTTAGGTGCCGGCTGATGACTTCCGTGCCCATCGGCACCCACAGGCCGCCGGCCACATCTTCGGAGGCCTCCAGGATCTCGACCTGCACCGAGCTGACCGATGGTTTCCTGGCTTGCCGCTCGACCTCCGAAGCGTAACTGGCGCCCTCGCCGCCGCCGCGTCCTTCGCTCGGGTCGCCGGTCAAGGTGGTGACGAAGGGGTCGATCTTGGGAATCGACAAAAGTGCCCTGGCCGGGCCGGGTCTCGACGAGCCCGAGAGTGGCGAGTTGCTTGATCGCGTCCCGGATGGTGTTGCGGGACGCGTTGTACTGCTTTTGCAGGTCGTGCTCGGTCGGCAGCCTGCCGGCCGGGAACTCTCCGGACTCGATTTGCTGGCGAACTGATCGGCGATCTCGCGGTACATCGGGGTCGTCATCCGGCCTCCTCGACACTCGAGCACCTCGATGTCAGTGATCCTATCCATCCAGATGATTCCTGCCATCCGGCTGGCTGGAATATTTTTTGGCCGATCTGGTTTATGCCCAGCTTCGCGCGTGGTACTAACCACGATAGGTACCAAAGGTTGGGATGACCTGGATGACACGGAATATGGGTCCGATTCTAGCAGTAGGTCTGCTTGGATACGCCAGTATCTGCCATATGAATCCAGTGAGTCTGACAGGACGGCCTCAACTGGACCTACGGGATAATCCATCCAGATCGTGGACATACGGGGCACCGCGTCCACGAGCACCAGGCCGTCGGGAATCTCGGCCCGGCCGGGGTCATCAGCAGTGGGGTCCGCGGACAGCGCCACAGGACGGAAGCGCAGGAGGCCAACATGGCCGGAGTCGTAGTCGCACTGACCATCGCTTTGTTTCTCGGCCGGGATCGTCGTCGGGGTCATCGCCGTGGTCGCGGTCTCGGTACGCCGGGAAGACCGGGGTTACACCCTGGTGGACGACGCGCCTAACCGGATGTCGAACAGCGCCCGCAGGCTTAACGGGCTCGGCCGCCGGGACCTTGACCAGGACCTCTTCCGGTACCGCCCGCGAGCTCGTGCACTAGCACTATCACGCTGACCAGCGCTCTTAGTCGCTTCACGGCTCTCGAAGACGAAAAACCGGCGGGGGCCCCGGGCCCGGGGGCCCCGGGGCCCCCGCCGTCGTCGGCCGGCCACTGACCGCCGTCATCCGGTCGACCCCAGGCACCGCCAGGATACTCAGCCCGGCCTCGTCGTGGTCCGGCTCAGCCAGGGCCGGTGTGCTGCGTCATGGGTCGGCCGCCCGGCGTAATACCAGCCATTCCAACTGCTGGCTTGCCCCATCTAAGGGGATGATTCCAGTGATCGGAATATTCGGGACGTTTTCGTCAGTTTATCCAACGGTGCGCCGGGTATCCGCGCGGGTAATACCAAAGGTTGGGATGGCCGGAATGATACGAGAGCATTCACGCCATTCGACTACTTGGTTACAGAAGAACATGCCAGATGGCTCCTACCAGGCAATCGTGTGGCGGCGTGGCCAGCCTTGACGGCATGACCAGCTCGCGGGGATTACAACAGACGTAAGCCCGCGGCACCAGGGCCTGCGGATCTCGCTGAACCGCAGGCGGCGAGGACCGGCGGTGCCAGCACTGCCGGCGAGAGTGCGGGAGGGCCATGATGGACCGCATCGTGGTGGCAGTGGCGATCGGGATGGGATTGGTATTCTGTACGGGGATCATGGTCGGGATCGTCGCCATGATAGCGACGGCTGTTCGCCGTGAGGACAGACGGTCCACGCTGACCAGCACGCCGCCGGGCGCCGCGGCCCGAGGGGTACGGCGGCTGGCCGGCGTCGGGCTCCGCGACATTGTCCCGCCGGCCGACGGGCGGAGGCGGTCGTGAGCTCCACCGCGGACGTGCTGGCCATCGTGCTCTTCGTCTTCTTCGCCGTCGGAGTCGCGGTCGGGATCGTGACGGTGATCGCCTTGTCCGCCCGGCGCGCGGACAAAGCCGATCGCCAGTCCGGCCGGCGGCCGTCCCTGGCGCGGACCCCGGCTATTTCGATGACGACGAGCCAGCGGAGGAGCCTCCGTGGTGGCAGAGCCGCGACGACGACTGACCTGCGCGCGGGTCGAGGTTTGTCACTAGGCGGTTCTAAGCTCAGCATGTGAGCGATGAGCAGAACGAGCCGAGCTTTCCGTGGGCACCGGGCAGCGCGACCGGGATCGGGTCGATGCCAGGGATCGACCCGGCGGAGGCGATGCGGGTCGTGGCCGGTGAACTGCCGGACTTCCCGTACCTGCCCGAGTTGCCGGCCCGGGGGCCGGGGGCGGACCTGGTCGGCCGGACCGCCGGGCTGCTGATCGACATTCCGGTCGAGGTCACCCCGCGCGGCTGGCGGCTGGCCGAGCGGGGAGGCCGTGACCTGGCCCGGGCCAGGTCCATGCTCGCCTCGGATCTGGATGTGCTGGCCGAGGGGCTCGACGGTTATACCGGGCTGGTCAAGATCCAGCTGTGCGGGCCGTGGACGCTGGCCGCCGCGCTGGAGCGGCCGCGCACGCTGAACGCGGCGCTGTCCGACCCGGGCGCGGTCGCCGACCTGACCGCCTCGCTGGCCGAGGGCGCGGCCGCGCACGTGGCCGAGGTGCTCAAGCGGGTGCCAGGTGCGCGGCTTGTCGTCCAGTTCGACGAGCCCTCGCTGCCCGCGGTGGCCGACGGCGCGATACCGACCGCGAGCGGGCTTTCGCGGTTCGCCGCGGTCGAGGCGGACGCGCTGCGGGCCGCGATGGCCCAGGTGCTCGTGGCCGTCCGCAGCTACACGGTGGTGCACTGCTGTGCCGCCACGGTCCCGTTCGGCCTCATCAGGGCGGCCGGGGCGGATGCGGTCTCCTTTGACCTCAGCCAGCTACGGCGGGGTGAACAAGACGCGGTGGCCGAGGTCGCCGAGGCCGGGATGGGGTTGCTGGCGGGCGCGGTCCCGGCCCTACCCGAGCAGGCCGCGGCTCCGGATGAGGGCCGGCCGGGTCCGGGTGGTTCTGGCCGGCCGGGTCCGGGTGGTTCTGCCGCACGGCCGGGCCCGGGTGGCGGTTCGGCCGAGGCTCGCGAGACGGCCGAGCGGGTCATCCGGCTCTACCAGCGGCTGGGGCTGCCGCTGGCGACGTGCGCCGGGCAAGTGGTGATAACCCCGTCCTGCGGGCTGGCGGATGCCCCGGCGCCCCACGCGCGCGCCGTGCTGACCCGCTGCCAGCAGGCGGCGAGCATGCTGCCCGAGTTGATCGAAGACGCGAGGGGAGAGCCCAGGTGACCGAGGAGGACTCCGTTCAGGCCGCGCCCGCGCAGGCCAGGCGGCGGCACGCCGACCTGAGCCTGGACATCACCGAGGCCGATCACCGGTATTACGTGCTCGACGCGCCGACCATCTCCGACATCGACTACGACACCAAGATGCGCGAGCTGCGGGCGCTGGAGGAGCAGTATCCCGAGCTGCGCACGCCGGACTCGCCGACGCAGACCGTGCACGGCTCGATCTCGACGCTCTTCACTCCGGTGGAGCACCTGGAGCGGCTGCTCAGCCTGGACAACGTTTTTACCGACGAGGACCTGGGCGGCTGGGCCGATCGGGCCACCCGGCTCGGCGGCGCGGGGCCTTACCTGTGCGAGCTGAAGATCGACGGGCTGGCGATCGACTTGGTGTACCGCGACGGGGCGCTGGTCAAGGCGGCCACCCGGGGTGACGGGCGGACCGGTGAGGACGTCACGCCGAACATCCGGACCATCGCCTCCATCCCGGCGCGGCTGACCGGATCGGGGTATCCGTCCACACTCGAGGTCAGGGGCGAGGTCTTCCTGCCGGTCGAGGCGTTCGAGCGGCTGAACGAGTCCCTGCTCGAGGCGGGCAAGCCGGCCTTCGTCAACCCGCGGAACTCGGCCGCGGGCTCGCTGCGGCAAAAGGACCCGCGGATCACCGCGAGCCGGGCGCTCGACGCGATCATCCACGGCATCGGCCGGGTCGAGGGTTCGGCGGACCGAGGCCGGGACGACGCCGGCGAGCCGACCGCGGCGCGGCGCCCGGGGAGAGGCGGGGCACCTGGAGGGCGCACCGGACACCCAGTCGGGCTGGTACGAGCGGCTGCGCGGCTGGGGGTTGCCGGTCAGCGGGCTGTACCGGGTCGTGCCCGACATGGCCGGGGTGCGCGAGTACATCGGCCACTACGCCGAGCACCGGCACGACCCGCCTTACGAGATCGACGGCGTGGTGGTCAAGATCGACCAGATCGACCTGCAGCGCAAGCTCGGCTCGACCAGCCGGGCGCCGCGCTGGGCCATCGCGTTCAAGTACCCGCCGGAGGAAGTCACCACCCGGCTGCTCGATATCCGGGTAAACGTCGGGCGGACCGGCCGGGTCACCCCGTTCGCGGTGATGGAGCCGGTCAAGGTGAGCGGATCCACGGTGGACCGGGCCACCTTGCACAACGCCGACGAGGTCAAGCGCAAGGGCGTGCTGATCGGCGACATGGTCGTCCTGCGCAAGGCCGGCGACGTGATCCCTGAGGTGCTCGGGCCGGTGGCCGACCTGCGCACCGGGGCCGAGCGCGAGTATGTGTACCCCACCCACTGCCCGTCCTGCGGCACCAAGCTGACCCGTGAGGAGGACGAGGTCGACTGGCGCTGCCCGAACACCAGGTCCTGCCAGGCTCAGCTCCGCGAGCGGCTGTTTCACCTGGCCGGGCGGGGCGCCTTTGACATCGAGGTGCTCGGCTACGAGGCGGTCAGCGCCCTGCTCGACGACGGCCTGGTCGCCGACGAGGGCGACCTGTTCGCGCTGACCGCCGAGCGGCTGAGCACGTCCGCGTTCTTCGTCGTCAAGCAGGGCACGTTGAGCGCTAACGCCACCCGGCTGCTGGCCAACCTGGAGCAGGCGCGGACCAGGCCGCTATGGCGGATCCTGGTGGCGCTGTCCGTCCGGCACGTCGGTCCGACCGCGGCCCGGGCGCTGGCCGCCGAGTTCGGCTCGGTGGCGGCGATCGAGGCGGCCGGAGTCGACGCGCTGGCCGCGGTGGACGGGGTCGGGCCGACCATCGCCGCCTCGGTCCGCGACTGGTTCACCGTGGACTGGCACCGGGCCATCGTGGCCAAGTGGCGGGACGCCGGGGTGCAGCTCGAAGACGCAGGCTTCGATCCCTCGCGGGCCGCGGCCCGCCTGCTGGCGGGCGTGTCCGTGGTGATCACCGGCACGCTGGACGGCTTGAGCCGGGAAGAGGCCGCCGAGGCGGTGCGGCAGGCCGGCGGCAAGGTGACGTCCTCGGTGTCCAAGAAGACCGCTTTCGTGGTCGCGGGCGAGAATGCGGGCTCCAAGTACGACAAGGCGGTCGAGCTAGGCGTCACCATCCTCGACGAGGCCGGCCTTCCGGGTGCTGCTCGAGCAAGGCCCCGACGCCGTCCGGCCCCTGCAGGGGCCCGACGGCGCCGGGCCCGCCCCGGCCCCGTAGCCGGCGGCCGCACAGGAACAACGCCAGCTCCTGGGCGGTCCCGGTCACCGGGGTGCCCGCGCCGTACCGCCAGCCGGTATCGGTGGCGTGCAGTTCGACCCCGCGCAGCTCCAGGCCGAAGAACTTGGCACTCCTCGGACTGGCCAGGTTGGGCAGGACCACGTCGAGCCGGTCGAGCGGGACAGGCAGGCCGAGGCCGAGCGCCTCGGTGATGTCCAGGCCGTGGATGACGTCGTGGGTCAGCGCGCCGAGCGGGCCGCCGCCCGGCGGCTGCCACGGGTGGTCCGCGTTCGACCTGAGCGACTCGGTCAGCTCGGCGGCCGACTGCGCGGCCGCGTCCCGCCGGGCGCACCGGTCGGCCATCTCGTTGAAGTGGCCGCGGGACCTCACCAGCTCGACCGCGAACCGGCGGCGCGAATACCGGAACGGCATCGTGATGTGCGCGACCACCTCCCTGACCCGCCAGCCGTCGCACAGCGTCGGTGCGTCCCAGCTGACCGCGGGCAGCCCGGCCAGCACCGCCGCCAGCTCGCTGCGCTGGGCCGCGATCATGTCCCTGATGTCGTCCATGTCCGTCACGTCTCCCTTGGTACGAGGTGCTTACCTCAACGCGACGAATCAGGACTTGCTCAGATGTACGTTGTGAGACTCCTCATTCTCCGCCGACCTCGGCCAGCCGAAGGGCGAGATAGCGGCGCTCGGCGTCGGTACTGACCAGCTCGAGCGCCTCGCGGTAGGCGGCGGCGGCTTCCGGCCGGCGGTCCAGGCGGCGCAGGAAGTCGGCCCGGGTCGCCGGGAGCAGGTGGTAGCCGGCCAGCTTCCCCTCGGCCGCCAGGGCCTCGACCAGCTCAAGCCCGGCCGCGGGGCCGAACGCCATGCCGGTCGCGACCGCGTGGTTCAGCTCGATGACCGGGGTCGGCAGGAACTCGGCCAGCTGGCGGTACAACGCGGCGATCTGCGGCCAGTCGGTGCTGGCCGCGGTGGGCGCGGTCACGTGGCAGGCGGCGATGGCCGCCTGGACCTGGTAGGGACCCAGCCGTCCGCGCCGCAGCGCGGTGTGCAGCAGCGCGACGCCCTCCTCGATCGACGCGGCGTCCCACGACGAGCGATCCTGGTCCTCCAGCGTCACCAGGTCGCCGTGGGCGTCCAGCCGCGCGGTCCGGCGGGCGTCGTGCAGCAGCATCAGCGCCAGCAGCCCGGTCGCCTCCGGTTCGTCCGGCATCAGCGCGACAAGCACCCGGGCGAGCCTGATCGCTTCGGCGGACAGGTTCTGCCGGACCAGGTCGGTGCCCGCGGTGGCCGCGTAGCCCTCGTTGAAGAGCAGGTACAGCACGCCGAGCACGCCCGGGGTGCGTTCTGGCAGCAGGTGCGCCGGGCGGTACCCGGTACGGGATACCCGCGTGGGCGATCTTCTGCTTGGCCCGGACCAGCCGCTTGGCCATGGTCGCCTCGCTGGCCAGAAACGCCCGGGCGATTTCCGCGGTGGTCAGCCCGGCCAGCGTGCGCAGCGTCAGCGCCACCCGCGCCTCGATGGTCAGCGCGGGGTGGCAGCAGGTGAACATCAGCCGGAGCCGGTCGTCCGGCACCCCGCTGGGATCGGTCTCGGGACCAGAAGGGCCGAGGCCCGAAGCTCTCCGGCATGACGGCGGCCACCTCCCGGAGTTTCGCGGCTCCGACCGCTTTCCTGCGCAGTACGTCGATGGCCCGGTTCCGGGCGGTCGTGGTCAGCCAGGCGCCCGGCCGGGCCGGGATGCCGTCCTTGAGCCAGCGCTGCAGGGCCGCGGCAAAGGCATCCTGGGCGCATTCCTCGGCCAGGTCCCAGTCGCCCGTCGTCCGGATCAGCGTCGCGACCACCCGTCCCCACTCGTCCCTGAACGCCGCGTCGACCGCGGACCGGACCGCCTGGGTGTCGGCGGTCACGGCTGCCTGAGTTCCCTGACCTCGATCGTCCCGTAGCCCGCGGCCGGATGCCGGGCGGCGATCTCGGTCGCCTCGGCCAGGTCGGCACACTCGATCAGGCAGAACCCGCCGATCTGCTCCTTGGTCTCGGCGAACGGCCCGTCGGAGATCATCAGCTGACGGCGGCGCACCCGGACGGTCTTGGCCGTACCCGGCGGCGCCAGGCCGCCAGCCCCCCGGAGCTGGCCGCGCTGCTCCATCTCCTCGATCCAGCCGCCGCAGCCGGTCGTCAGCGTGGGCCGCGGTGGACTCGTCCCCGCAAATCAGCAGCAGGTATTGCACGTATTCTCCCTCTCCTCACCCATGACGACGAACGGCCCGGCCCGGATTGGACCGCGCACGACCACGTTAACGACTGGCGGCCGCCCTTAAGATGGCGTGCATGCCGATTACCCGTGACGAGGTCGCGTACCTGGCGCGACTATCCAGGATCGCGCTCAGCGACGCGGAACTAGACCGCCTGGCGCCCCAGCTGGATCAGATAATCACGGCGGTCGCGCAGGTCCAGCAGGTCGCCGCCGATGGCATCCCGCCGACGTCGCACGCGACCGGCCTGACCAACGTGTTCCGCGACGACGAGCCGGGCCCGTGCCTGTCTCCGGCCCAAGCGCTCAGCCAGGCGCCCGCGGTGGAGCAGCAGCGGTTCAAGGTGCCGCGGATCCTGGGGGAGGACTGATGGAGCTGACCCGGATGACCGCCGCGGAGCTGTCCGCGGCGCTCGCGGCCAGCGAGGTATCCGCGACCGAGGTCACCCAGGCGCATCTGGACCGGATCGCCGCCACCGATGACCGGGTGCACGCCTTCTTGCACGTCGCGGCGGACAGTGCCCTGGCCCAGGCGGCCGAGGTCGACGAACGGCGCAGGAAAGGGGAGCCGCTGGCCCCGCTGGCCGGCGTCCCGGTCGCGGTCAAGGACGTCTTCACGACCCAGAACCTGCCGACGACCTGCGGCTCGCGCATCCTGGCGGGCTGGCACCCGCCGTACGACGCGACGATCACGCAGCGGCTGAAGCAGGCCGGCGCGATCATCCTGGGCAAGACCAACATGGACGAGTTCGCCATGGGCTCCTCGACCGAGAACTCCGCGTTTGGTCCCAGCCATAACCCGTGGGACCTGACCAAGGTGCCGGGCGGCTCGTCCGGCGGTTCGGCCGCCGCGGTGGCCGCCTACCAGGCACCGCTGGCCATCGGCACCGACACCGGCGGCTCGATCCGGCAGCCCGCGGCGGTCTGCGGCATCGTCGGCACCAAGCCGACGTACGGCGGCTCGTCCCGGTACGGCGTGGTCGCGTTTGCCAGCAGCCTGGACACGCCGGGGCCGTTCGGCCGGACCGTGCTCGACGCGGCCCTGCTGCACGAGGCGATCTCCGGGCACGACCCGATGGATTCCACCTCGATCGACGCGCCGGTGCCGCCGGTGGTGGCGGCGGCCCGCGAGGCGGACGTGAGCGGCATGCGGATCGGCGTGGTCAGCGAGCTGTCCGGTGACGGGTACTCACCGGGGGTGCTGTCCCGGTTCGCCGAGGCGGTCGAGCTGCTCGAGTCGCTGGGGGCCAAGGTCAGCGAGGTGTCCTGCCCGCACTTCAGCTACGCGCTGCCCGCCTATTACCTGATCGCGCCCAGCGAGGCCTCCTCCAACCTGGCCCGCTTTGACGCCATGCGGTATGGCCTGCGGGTCGGCGACGACGGCCTTCGGGACGCCGAGGAGGTGATGGCGCTGACCCGCGAGCAGGGCTTCGGCGCCGAGGTGAAGCGGCGCATCATCCTGGGCGCGTACGCGCTGTCCAGCGGCTACTACGACGCCTACTACGGCAAGGCCCAGCAGGTGCGCACGCTGATCATCAGGGACTTCGACGCGGCCTTCGGCCAGGTCGACGTGCTGGTCTCGCCGGCCACGCCGACGACCGCGTTCGGCCTGGGCGAGCGGGCCGACGACCCGATGGCGATGTACCTGGCCGACCTGTGCACGATCCCCTCGGACCTGGCAGGCAACGCGGCCATCTCGGTCCCGTGCGGGCTGGCGGCCGAAGACGGCCTGCCGGTCGGGCTGCAGGTGATGGCGCCCGCGCTGGCCGACGACCGGCTGTACCGGGTGGCCGCCGCGGCCGAGGCGGCCTTGGTCAGCCGCTGGGGCCAGCCGCTGCTGGCGAGCGCGAAGGGACTGAACTCATGATGGACACCCTGGTCCCGTTGGCCGAGGCGAACGAGCGCTACGAGCCGCTGATGGGCCTGGAGACGCACGTTGAGCTGGGCACCAGGACCAAGATGTTCTGCGGCTGCGCGACCGCCTTCGGCGCCGAACCGAACAGCCAGGTCTGCCCGGTCTGCCTCGGCCTGCCCGGCTCGCTGCCGGTGGTGAACCGGATGGCGATCGAGTACGCGATCAAGATCGGTCTCGCGCTGAACTGCGAGATCGCGTCGTGGTGCCGGTTCGCCAGGAAGAACTACTTCTACCCGGACATGCCGAAGAACTTCCAGATCTCCCAGTACGACGAGCCGCTGTGCACGGACGGCTGGCTGGACGTCACGGCCGGCGGCGGTACCGTCCGGGTCGGCATCGAGCGGGTGCACCTGGAGGAGGACACGGGCAAGTCGCTGCACGTGGGCGGGGCCACCGGCCGGATCCACGGCGCCGACCACTCGCTCGTCGACTACAACCGGGCCGGCATCCCGCTGGTGGAGATCGTGACCAAGCCGATCCCCGGGACCGGCGCGAACGCCCCCGAGGTGGCGCGCGTCTACGTCACCGAGCTTCGTGACCTGCTCCGTTCCCTCGGCGTCTCCGACGTGCGGATGGAGGAGGGCTCGCTGCGCTGCGACGTGAACACCTCGCTGTCGCCGCGCGGTTCCGGCGTCTGGGGCACGCGGACCGAGACCAAGAACGTCAACTCGCTGCGTTCGGTGGAGCGCGCGGTGCATTTCGAGATCGAGCGGCAGGCCGCCGTGCTTGACGCCGGCGGCCGGATCAAACAGGAGACCAGGCACTTTCACGAGGACACCGGGACCACCACCCCCGGGCGGTCCAAGGAAGAGGCGCAGGACTACCGGTACTTCCCCGAGCCCGACCTGGTGCCGGTGGCTCCGTCGCCGCAGTGGGTCGAGCAGATCCGGGCCGCGCTGCCCGAGCCGCCGGCCGCGCGGCGAGCCCGGCTGCAGGCGCAGTGGGAGTTGTCCGAGGCGGACATGGCCGCGCTGCGCAACGCCGACGCGCTTGACCTGATGGCGGAGACGGTCGCGGCGGGCGCCTCGGCGGCGCAGGCGCGTAAGTGGTGGCTGGGTGAGCTGGCCCGGCGGGCCAACGAGGCCGGGCTCGAGCTGGCCCGGCTGGCCATCACCCCGGTCCAGGTGGCGCGGATCGCGCAGCTGGTCTCGGCCGGGACGCTGAACGACCGGCTGGCCCGCGACGTGATCGACGGGGTGCTGGCCGGCCAGGGCGGCCCGGACGAGGTGGTCGCGGCCCGCGGGCTGGCCGTGGTGCACGACGAGGACGCGCTCACCGCCGCCGTGGACCAGGCCATCGCGGCCAACCCCGACGTGGCCGCCAAGATCCGCGACGGCAAGGTGGCCGCGGCCGGCGTCCTGGTCGGCGCGGTCATGAAGGCCACCCGCGGCCAGGCCGACGCGTCCAGCGTCCGCGACCTGATCCTGACCCGCCTGTCCTGACCCGCCCCCAGGAGGCAACCCCAGAAGTGCCCGGATCGCCCCACCCATGCCACCGTTACCGATGAACCCCCCATCCCCCCGCCGCTGCCCAGGCGCCAAGGGGGTCGATGGCATATAGGTCCCCGTAGAAGGGGCCCGATGGCACATCGACCCCCGGCGAGGGAAGGGGGGAGGGCTGGCGGCGGGGGGAGGACGCGGGCCGCGGTGGTTGGGTATCCTGGGGGGTAGGTCGAGAGGCGCTGCAACGGGCTGCGGGCAGCCACGCTCGGCCTGTTTCACGCACGAAGGGCGCCTCCTAGGACAGGAGGCGACTTGGTGACAGCGACGGCGCGAGCGGCGAAGCCGGACCAGAAGCCGGGCCACCTTGCACAACGCCGACGAGGTCAAGCGCAAGGGCGTGCTGATCGGCGACATGGTCGTCCTGCGCAAGGCCGGCGACGTGATCCCTGAGGTGCTCGGGCCGGTGGCCGACCTGCGCACCGGGGCCGAGCGCGAGTACGTGTACCCCACCCACTGCCCGTCCTGCGGCCCGCCTGCTGGCGGGCGTGTCGGTGGTGATCACCGCACGCTGGACGGCTTCAGCCGGGAGGAGGCCGCCGAGACGGTCCGGCAGGCCGGCGGCAAAGGTGACGTCCTCGGTGTCCAAGAAGACCGCTTTCGTGGTCGCGGGCGAACGCCGGGTCCAAGTACGACAAGGCGGTCGAGCTAGGAGTCACCATCCTCGACGAGGCTGGCCTCCGGGTGCTGCTCACGCAGGGCCCCGACGCTGTCCGACCGGAGTAGGGGCGCGTGGAGTAGGGCCGTGCGGTGGCAGCTCGGGCACCGGTTCTCGACCATCACGCGAGCGGCGCCTGGAAAGGTGGGATTTGCCATTTCCTTCGCTCGTGGCGGAACGTAGTTCCGCAGCTCCGGCGAACGGACGCACTATCCGGAGAGGACGCGATGATTACCGACGACGTTGACCTGATGGATCCGCAGATCTTCAGCCAGGGCTTTCCGCACGGCTACTTCCAGGCCCTGCGCGAGCGCCCAGGCCTTTACCACGCCACCGACCACGCCGGAAACCCTTACTGGCACGTCACCCGGCACGCGGACGTGTCAGCGGTATCGCGCAACCCCAGCCTGTTCCGCTCCAGCCCCACCACCATGACATCGAGCCGCGGTCAAAGTAGCCAGCTGCCGATCATGCCGTACATCGACCCTCCCGAGCACACCCGGCTGCGCCGGCTGGTCAGCAAGGCCTTCGCCCCTGCCCGGATGGCCGCGCTGGACCCCGCGGTGTGCCGGATAGTGGACGACGTCCTCGCGCGGGTGACGACGATGGGTGAGTTCGACCTGGCCGAGGAGATCGCCGCGCGACTGCCCCTGCTGGTGCTGGCCGAGCTCATCGGCGTGCCGGACGGCGAGCGCGAGATGGTCGTCGGCTGGGCCCGCCAGGCGATGAACATGAACGACCCGGACTACGTCACGCCGTCACGGGAGGCAGAATGGGCTTTGTTCGGGCAGATCTTTGGCTATCTCCGTCAGCTGGTTGACCGCCGCGCCGCCGCGCCCGGCGACGACACACTGTCATTGCTTCTGAGCGCCGAGGTGCGGGGAGAGCGGCTGAGCCGGGATGAGATCACCCAGTTCGCCATCACCTTGATGAGCGCGGGCAGCGAGGCGACGTATTGCTCGATCACCGGGGGGCTGCTGGCATTGCATGACCATCCCGGGCAGCTGGCCCGACTGCGCGCCGACCGGGCCCTGATCCCCTCGGCCGTCGATGAGATCTTGCGCTGGGTCACCCCCGTCACACATTTCGCCCGCAACGTCGCGGCCGATGCCGAGGTCGCGGGGCAGCAGGTTCGGGCCGGTGAGCGGCTGGTGTTGTGGTATTCGTCGGCTAACAGGGACGAGGCGGTGTTCGGCGATCCGGGGGTTTTCGACGTAGCGCGTGATCCCAACCCGCATCTGTCGTTCGGCGGAGGCGGCCCGCATGCCTGCATCGGTGCCGCGTTGGCGCTGATCGAGCTGCGCCACCTGCTGGAGGCGACTGTCGATCGCCTGACGTCCCTCGAGTTCACCGGGCCCCCGGTACGTACCAAGACCAACTTTATGAACAGCATCAAGAGCATGCCCGCCCGCTTCGCGTGAGCGTGCGGGTCATCGCACCCAGGTGCCGGGCCGTTCTACCTAAAAATATTTCGGCTAGCCTGCGGCGCAGGTAGCGGCGTTCGACGTCGGTGCTTGCCAGCTCGAGGGCTTCCGCGTACGCGGCGGCGGCCCCCGCGGCACGGCCGAGGCGGCGCAGGAAGTCGGCTCTGGTCGCGGGGAGCAGGTGGTAGCTGGCCAGACGCCTCCAGCGCCTCGACTAGTTCCAGGCCGGCCAAAGGCCCGCGGGCCTTTGGCCGGCCGCGACCGCGTGGTTCAGCTCCACTACGGGCGTGGGCATGAACTCAAGGAGCCAGCCGTACAGGGCGACGATCTGCGGCCAGTCGGTGGAATCCGCGGTGGGCGCGGTCGCGTGGCAGGCGGCGATAGCCGCCTGGAGCTGATACGGACCAGGCCGCCCGAGCCCCAGCGCTGAGGTTCTGCCGGACCAGGTCCGCGCCCGCCGTGCCCGAATACCCCTCGTTGAACAGCAAGTAGAGCACGCTGAGCACGCCCGGCATGCGTTCGGGCAGCAGGTGCGCCGGGGGTACCGGTAGGGGCTCCCCGCGTTGGCGATCTTCTGCTTGGCCCGGACCAGCCGCCGGCCGGACATGACCGCCACCTCCCGGAGTTTCCCGGCTCCGACCGCTTTCCTGCGCAGCACGTCGATGGCCCGGTGGCGGGCGGCCGTGGTCAGCCAGCGCCCGGCCGTCCCGGGATGCCGTCCTTCGGCCAGCGCTGCAGGGCCAGGGCGAAGGCGTCCTGAGCGCGGGCACCGAACTCGCGGACCTGACCATCACCCCCGTTCAGGTCGCGCGCCTGGCCGACGCCACCCGCGTCCGCGAGCTGATCCTGGAACGCCTGGCCTGAGCCGGGCCCGGATGAAGAATGACGCAACGCCGGAGATGCACCGGGGCTCCGGCCCCTGCGACCGTTCTTTAATGGGTACCACGAGCACCGCCACGACAAGCACCGCCAATCGGCAGGCGGGCCAGATCCCCAGGGTCACGGGCGGGTCAGTGCTAGGCCTCGGCCGGGACTTCGCGACCGCTCCGGTGGAGACGTCCAGCCGCCTCTTCCGCGAGCACGGCGACATCCTCCGCTTCCGGGTGATCGCCAATCAGTACTTTTACCTCATCTCTCATCCCGATCTCATCCGCGGCGTGTTCGGCGCCTCGGGTAACTTCACCAAGGCGCCGCACCCCGCGTTTACGCTGCTGAGCATGGTCATGGGTAACGGCCTGGTGACCAGCGACGGCGAGCTGTGGGCCCGGCAGCGGCGGCTCGCGCAGCCGGCCTTCACCAAGCAGCGGGTGGCGGGGTACGGCGAGATGATGACGACGGCCACCGTGCGCATGTTTGAGCGATGGGCCCGGCACGACCCTGGCGAGCCACTCCTGGTGGACCAGGAGATGACGCACCTCACCCTGGAGATCGTCGGCCGTGCGCTGTTCAGCATGGACCTGGCCGGTGACGCGGCCGAAGTAGGGCGCGCCTTCACCGACGCGGGCGAGCGGATGTCGCAGCTGCTGGGCAACCCCTCCTCAGTTGTCACTCTCAGGATCCCGTTTCTGCCCAGCACCCGCCGTTTCCAGGCGAGTGTCGAAGCCCTCGACCAGATTGTGCAGGGCATCATCGACGACCGCCGCGCCAGCGAGCCGCGCAACGACCTGCTGTCGTGGCTCATCGAGGCGCGCGACACCGCGTCCGGTGAGGTGATGGACGACCATCAGCTTCGTGACGAGGTAAAAACCCAGATGCTGGCCGGCTATGACTCTACCGCCGATGCGCTCATCTGGACCCTCCACCTGCTGTCCGTGCACCAGGCGGCTCGCGCTCGGGTCGAGGAAGAGATTGACGCGGTCCTGGACGGCGGCGTCGCCACGGTCGCCGACCTGCCGCGGCTCGGCTACACCAAGATGGTCATTCAGGAGGCGATGCGGCTGTATCCGCCGATCTACATGTTCGCGCGCTGGGGGCACCAGCCCGCCGACATCGGCGGCTACCGCCTGCCCGCCAACGCGGGCGTGCTGGTTAGCCCCTACGTTGTCCACAGGCACCCGGACTTCTGGCCCGAGCCGGAACGGTTCGACCCGGACCGGTTCGCCCCGGAGGAAATCGCGGGACGGAATAATTACGCTTACATCCCGTTCGGCATCGGGCCACGCCAGTGCGTCGGCAATCACTTCGCCATGCTGGAGGCCATGCTGGTGATCGCCACCGTCATGCGGAATTTCCGCCTCGACGCGGTGCCCGGCTTCACCGTCACCCCGGGCACATTCACCACATTCAGGCCGCGCCACGGTCTGCCCATGCTGCTCAGCCGCCGTCAGGGCGCGTTCAGCGCACGGTAACCACGATCGTTCGTCGCCTCTGATGGGGTTCGTTCGGTATCCTGGGGGCCAGGCCGAGAGGCGCTGCAACGGGCTGCGGCCCGCCACGCTCGGCCTGGTTCGTGCACGAAGGGCGCCTCCTATGACAGGAGGCGACGTCGTGGCGGTGACTTCTCCAGCGACAGGAGACGGGGCCCGGGAGCGGCTGCGGCAGCTTCTGGACGAGCGCATCGCGGTGCTCGACGGGCCGTGGGGGACGCTGCTGCAGGGCTTGGGCCTCACCCCCGCCGACTATCGCGGGGAGCGCCTGCGTGACCACCCGCAGGATGTCACCGGCGACCCGGACCTGCTGAACCTGACCCGGCCGGACGTCGTGAGCGACATCCACCGCCAGTACCTGGCGGCGGGGGCGGACATCATCACGACGAACACGTTCACTGCGACGAGCATCGGCCAGGCCGACTACGGTCTGCAGTCACTGGTGGGCGAGATGAACGAGCGCGGTGCCCAGCTGGCCCGGGCGGCGGCGGACGAGGCCGGCGGCTGGTTCGTGGCCGGCTCCGTCGGCCCGCTGAACGTCACGCTGTCGCTGTCCCCGCGGGTCGAAGACCCCGCCTACCGGGCGGTGTCGTTCGACCAGGTCTACGCCGCGTACGCCGAGCAGATGCGGGCGCTGGCGCGCGGCGGCGTGGACCTGCTGATGATCGAGACGATCTTCGACACGCTGAACGCCAAGGCCGCCATCGCGGCCGCCCGGGACGTCGCGCGGGACCTGCCGTTGTGGATCTCGGCGACGATCGTCGACCTGAGCGGCCGGACGCTGTCCGGGCAGACGCTGGAGGCGTTCTGGGCCTCGGTCGAGCAGGCCGGCCCGCTGGTGGCCGGGCTGAACTGCTCGCTGGGCGCGGAGGAGATGCGCCCGTACGTAGCCGAACTGTCCCGGCTGGCCGGCACGTACACGGCGTGCCATCCCAACGCGGGCCTGCCGAACGCGTTCGGCGGTTACGAGCAGGCACCTGAGGAGACCGCGCGGCTGCTTCACGAGTTCGCCGCGGCCGGGCTGGTGAACGTGGTCGGCGGCTGCTGCGGGACGACGCCGGCCCACATCGCGCGGATCGCGGCCACCGTGGCCGGGCTGCCGCCCCGCCCGGTGCGCCAGTTCGCCCCGCGGACCAGGTTCAGCGGCCTGGAGCCCTTCGTCATCGATGCGGGTACCGGGTTCGTGATGATCGGGGAACGGACCAACGTCACCGGCTCGAAACGGTTCAGGCGGCTGATCGAATCGGGTGACTACGCCGGCGCCGTCGCGGTCGCGGTGGAGCAGGTGCGCGGCGGCGCGAACCTGCTCGATGTCAACATGGACGCCGACCTGCTGGACAGCGAGCAGGCGATGACCACGTTCCTGCACCTGATCGCGACCGAGCCCGAGGTGGCCAGGATCCCGGTCATGATCGACAGCTCCCGGTGGAGCACGCTCAAAGCCGGGCTGAAGTGCATCCAGGGCAAGGGCGTGGTCAACTCGATCAGCCTCAAGGAAGGCGAGGACTCGTTCCTCGAGCAGGCCAGGCACATCCGGGCGTCCGGCGCCGGGGTGGTGGTGATGGCCTTCGACGAGAAGGGCCAGGCCGATACCGCCGAGCGCAAGGTGGCGATCTGCGGCCGCGCCTACGACCTGCTCACCCAGGAGGCCGGGTTCGCCGCCCAGGACATCATCTTCGACCCGAACGTGCTCGCGGTGGCGACCGGCATCGCCGAGCACAGCGGCTACGCCAAGGCGTTCATCGACGCGCTGCCGCTGATCAGGCAACGCTGCCCGGGGGCCAGGACCAGCGGCGGCATCTCCAACCTGTCGTTCTCCTTCCGCGGCAACGAAGTCGTCCGCGAGGCGATGCACTCGGCCTTCCTGTTCCACGCCATCAAGGCCGGCCTGGACATGGGCATCGTCAACGCCGGGCAGCTCGCGGTCTACGCCGACATCCCGGCCGACCTGCTCGAGCTGGTCGAGGACGTGCTCTTCGACCGGCGCCCGGACGCCACCGACCGGCTGGTCGAGTTTGCCGAGACGGTAAACGGCCCGGGCACCACCCGGGTGGTGGACCTGTCCTGGCGCGAGGCGCCGGTCGGCCAGCGCCTCGAGCACGCGCTCGTGCACGGCATCACCGATTACGTCGAGGACGACACCGAGGAGGCGCGGCAGCAGGCCGCGCGGCCCCTGGACGTGATCGAGGGACCGCTGATGGACGGCATGAAGGTCGTGGGTGACCTGTTCGGCTCGGGCAAGATGTTCCTCCCGCAGGTGGTCAAGAGCGCGCGGGTGATGAAGCGCGCGGTGGCCTACCTGGAGCCCTACATGGAGGCCGAGAAGGAACAGGCCCGGCAGGCCGGGACCGCGGGCGCCGACCGCGGGCACGGCAAGATCGTGCTCGCGACGGTCAAGGGCGACGTGCACGACATCGGCAAGAACATCGTCGGCGTTGTCCTGGGCTGCAATAACTACCAGGTCATCGATCTCGGGGTCATGGTGCCCGCGGCTAAGATCCTGGACACCGCGGTGACGGAAAACGCCGACGCGGTGGGCCTGTCCGGCCTGATCACCCCGTCCCTCGACGAGATGGTCAACGTGGCCACCGAGATGCAGCGCCGCGGGCTGAAGCTGCCGCTGCTCATCGGCGGGGCCACCACCTCACGTCAGCACACCGCGGTGCGCATCGCCCCGGCCTACGACGGCACCACCGTGCACGTGCTCGACGCGTCCCGGGTGGCCGGCGTGGTCAGCGACCTGCTCGACGACGACCGGGCCGCCTCGCTGGCCGCCAGCAACGCCGTGGACCAGCAGCAGCTGCGGGACAAGCACGAGGCCACCCAGCGGCGTCCGCTGCTGCCGCTGGCCAAGGCCCGGGCGAACCCGGAGCGGCTCGAATTCGGCGACCTGCCCGTCCCGGCGTTCACCGGGCAGCGCGCCGTCCAGCCCGACCTGGTCACGCTGCGCGACCTGATCGACTGGCAGTTCTTCTTCCTGGCCTGGGAGCTCAAGGGCAAGTACCCGGCGATCTTGAAGGAGCCCGCCGCGCGTGAGCTCTTCGACGACGCCAACGCCTTGCTGGACGAGATCGTCACCGGGGGCAGGTTCCAGGCCCGGGGCGGCTACGGCTTCTGGCCGGCGCACTCGGCCGGCGATGACATCGTGGTCGAGCCGGGCGGCGGCAGCGTCGCCCTGCCGATGCTGCGTCAGCAGACCGCTAAGCCCGACGGCCGGCCCAACCGGTGCCTGGCCGATTTCCTGGCCCCGGCCGCGGACCATCTCGGCGGGTTCGCCGTCGCCATCCACGGTGCCGACGAACTGGCCGCCAGCTACGAAGCCCGCGGCGACGACTACTCCTCGATCATGGTCAAGGCGCTGGCCGACCGGTTCGCCGAGGCGTTCGCCGAGTACACCCACCTGCTGGCCCGGCGCGACTGGTACGAACCGGGCGCCGACCCGGATACCCCGGATTCGGACCGCCTGCTGGCCGAACGGTTCCGTGGCATCCGCCCGGCCTTCGGCTATCCCGCCTGCCCCGACCACAGCCCCAAGCGAATCCTGTTCGACCTGCTCGACGCGGGGCAGTTCGGCCTGACGCTGACCGAGTCCTGCGCGATGCAGCCCGCCGCCGCCGTCAGCGGCCTGCTGTTCGCCCACCCGGGCGCGCGCTACTTCACCGTCGGCCGGATCGGCCGGGACCAGGCCGCGGATTACGCCCGCAGGCAAGGCGTCAGCCTCCGCGAGGTCGAACGCTGGCTGCGCCCCAACCTGGCCTACGACCCTCAGTAATTCGGCCGAACGGCCGTCGGCTCCTCCGCCCGGCCCCGGCACCCGCCCCGGGGCCACCCCGCCCCGGACCCGTCCCGCCCCGCGTGCCCCTCCAGCCCCGCGGCGGGCCGGGATAGCTAGCCGGGCAGCGCGGACCGGCGCCAGGTACCCGGGCCGGGATGGAGCGGAACGTTCCGCAGGCCGGACCGGTCGGACCACGCCGAACGCGTTCTGGCGACCGGAGCGTCCTGGCCGGCTTGGCCTGCCACCATCAGCACGGCGACCAGGGCCGCGAGCTCGTCCGGGTTCGCGTCGCCGCGCACCACACGGAACAGCGGCTCGGCGGGGGGCTGATCCTGGTCAGCGGGCTGGGTTACCACAGTCCGTTCAGTATATAAAAATACTCAACCGCGGGATTTGCCCACGCTAATGCCGAACTCGCGGTGGACTCGTTCCCAGAACGCGTCCCGCAGCCATTCCCGTGCCTCCTGGTAGGGGCGCAGCGAGAGGCCGAGTTCCTTTTCCGCGTCGACCAGCAGTTCCTTGTCGATGACGGGCGGCAGGATGGGGCCGGGAAGCAGGTCCCTGATGTTGTCCCGGCCGCGGGTCAGGATCCATTTCTGCGCGACGTGCTCGCCGGCCTCCTCGACCCGCATCCGCTCGGGTCCGAGGCGGGGCATCGGGCCGGTGGAGTTGACGTTGGCCGGCCAGCCGCTGGCGGGCAGCACCGGGTGGCCGCCGGTCCGGCTGGTCGGCTGCGCCCCGGTGGATCCGGCGGTCCGGATGTGCCGCTCGCCGAAGAGCTGGGCCGGCGAGGGGACGGTGGCCTGCGGTCCCAGCGACGGGTCGGCCCGGACTTGCTCGACGGCGGCCGGGTTCTTGCTGAAGTAGGGGCGCAGGAACGGGGCGTCCAGGACGTCGACCGTGTCGGACTCCCAGACCAGCCGCTCGGCCTGGTTGGTGCCGTACGGCGGCTCGATGCCCCACAGGTGCACCCGCACCCCGAACGCCTGCGCGGCCTCGACTGCGGGCACCATGTCCTCGTCGCCCGCGATGAGCACCGCGTCGGTGATGGCCCGGTGCCGGGCCAGTGCCTCCATGTCCGCCCTGATCTGCGCGTCCACGCCCTTTTGCTGGCCGCGGGCGTTCAGGTTGCCGAGCCGGAGCTTGACCCAGGGCATCTGCGCGATGACCCGCTGGTCGATGGTCGGCACCCGGTCCCTGGCCGCGTCGTACCAGTAGACGCGGAGCAGTTCGCCCCGGATCAGCTCGTCGGCGTGCTTGGTGACCACCTGGATGAGCGGGACCGCGTCGACCCGGAAATCCCGGCGGGAGCTTGATCCGAACAGCAGTTCACCGGCCGCGGCGTAAATGTAACCGACGTCGACCAGGACCGCGTAGCGGGCCAGGATCGGGAGCGGGGCGGCGAATTCGGTCATCACCTTCGACTGTAGGCCAGCCGGGAGCGTGCACGTGCCAGTTGTGTCACTCTTGCCGGCGGATCGGATCCAACTGATCGCATATTGTACGAAAAATGCCCTAAAGGGGAATGTTGCCGTGCTTTTTGGGCGGTAGAGTCTGCCGTTTGCTGCGCAGACTGCGCAGGCTGCGGGTGATCGCGAGCCTGGTCTCGGCGGGCCGGATGACCGCGTCGACGTAGCCGCGCTCGGCCGCGATGTACGGGTTTGCCAGGGTGTCCTCGTACTCGGTGATCCGCTGGGCCCGCAGCGCTTCGGGGTCGGCCGCGGCCGCGAGCTCGCGCCGGTACAAGATGTTCACCGCGCCCTGCGCGCCCATCACCGCGATCTGCGCGGTCGGCCAGGCCAGGTTGACGTCGGCGCCCAGGTGCTTGGAGCCCATCACGTCGTAGGCGCCGCCGTAGGCCTTCCTGGTGATCACCGTCACCTTGGGCACGGTGGCTTCGGCGTAGGCGTAGATGAGCTTGGCGCCGCGCCTGATGATCCCTTGCCATTCCTGGCTGATGCCGGGCAGGAAGCCGGGGACGTCGACGAAGGTCAGGATCGGGATGCTGAACGCGTCGCAGGTCCGGACGAACCTGGCCGCCTTCTCCGACGCGTCGATGTCCAGGCAGCCGGCGAAGTGCATCGGCTGGTTCGCCACCACCCCGACGGAGGCGCCCTCCACCCGGCCAAAGCCGACCACGATGTTTGGCGCGAAGTGGGCGTGGATCTCCAGGAACTCGCCATGGTCCAGCACGCGGGTGATCACTTCGTGCATGTCGTAGGGCTGGTTGGGTGAGTCGGGGATGAGCGTGTCGAGTTCGGCGTCGGTCTCGCTGGCTTCGAGCTCGTCGTCGGCCACCAGCCGCGGCGCCTCCTCCAGGTTGTTCGAGGGCAGGTAGGACAGCAGGTCGCGGGCGAAGTCGATGCAGTCCTTCTCGCCGTGGGCCTGGTAGTGGGCGACGCCGGACTTGGTGCCGTGCGAGTGCGCCCCGCCGAGGTCCTCGAAGCTCACGTCCTCACCCGTCACCGTCTTGATCACGTCCGGGCCGGTGATGAACATGTGCGAGGTGCCCTCGACCATCAAGGTGAAGTCGGTGATCGCGGGAGAGTAGACGGCGCCGCCCGCGCACGGGCCCATGATCAGCGAGATCTGCGGGATGACGCCGGAGGCCATCACGTTGCGGTAGAAGATCTCGGCGAACAGGCCGAGCGCGACCACCCCTTCCTGGATGCGGGCGCCGCCGCCGTCGTTGATGCCGATGACCGGGCAGCCGGTCTTAAGCGCGTGGTCCATGATCTTGACGATCTTCTCGCCGTAGACCTCACCCAGGGAACCGCCGAAGACGGTGAAGTCCTGGCTGAACACGCAGACCGGCCGCCCGTCCACGGTGCCGTACCCGGTGACCACGCCGTCGCCGTAGGGCCGGGTGGCCTCGATGCCGAAATCGGTGGCACGATGACGGGCCAGCTCGTCAAATTCGGTGAACGAACCTTGGTCGCACAGCAGGTCAATGCGTTCCCTGGCGGTGAGTTTGCCCCGGTCGTGCTGCTTGGCCACGGCCTGTTCGGATCCGGCGTGGACAGCCTCGTATCGCCGCCGTTCCAGGTCGGCGATCTTCCCCTGGGTCGTGTGCGGCGCGGCGGCGGGCTCAGGACCTGATCCGATTTCGGTGGCTTGTGTCGTCATGAGGATCAGGCTAGCGGGCGGGCGACCAGGTGTTTGGGTGTTGTATCCGGTACTCCGTGGCCCAGGACGCGGCCTGCTCGTCTCCCTCACCCCGCACGGAATACGCTCTGACCGTGAACAGAGATCGAGATGACGACCGGGCCGCGCTGCCCGAGCCGATGCGTCAAGATGTCCGGCTGCTCGGCGACATCCTCGGGGAGGTCATCCGGGATTCCGCCGGGCCGGAGCTGCTGGCCGACGTGGAGCACCTGCGGCATGCGGTGATCGGGGCCCGCCGGGGCGCGCGGGACGCCCGGGACGCGTCCGCGGGCGAGGAGATCGCGGCGCTGGTCGCGTCGTGGAGCCTGGACCGGGCCGAGCTGGTGGCCCGGGCCTTCGGCGTCTACTTTCACCTGGCGAACCTGGCCGAAGAGCATCAGCGGATCAGGAACCTGCGCGAGCGCGACGACGGTTCCGAGCCGATGCGGGAGTCGCTGGCCGCCGCCGTGGCCGAGCTCGGGCACGACGTCGGACCCGAGCATCTGACCGAACTGCTCGCGTCGCTGCGCGTCCACCTGGTGCTGACCGCGCACCCCACCGAGGCGCGGCGCCGGGCTGTGGTGTCGGCGCTGCGCCGGATCAGCGAACTGCTCGACGCGCTCGACGACCCGCGGATGGGCACCGCGGACCGGGCCGAGACGCGCCGCGTGCTGCAGGAGAACATCGACCTGCTGTGGCGGACGTCACAACTGCGGATCAAGGCGATGGACCCGATCGACGAGGTCCGCACGGTGATGGCCGCCTTCGACGAGACGCTGTTCCAGGTTGTCCCGGTGGTGTACCGGGAACTTGACCGGGCGCTGGCCGGCCAGAACCTGGCCTCGACGCCGGTGCCGGCCTTTCTGAAGTTCGGCAGCTGGGTGGGCGCGGACCGGGACGGCAACCCGTACGTCACCGCGCAGGTCACCCGGGAGGCGGCCACGATCCAGGCCGAGCACGCGCTGCGCGCGCTCGAGGCCACCACGACCAGGATCGGCCGGGCGCTGACCCTGCACGAGGCGCTGGCCCCGCCCGCCGCCGGGCTGCGCCGCGCGCTGGCCGCGGCCGCGGCCGCGCACCCGGAACTGCTGGCCGAGATCACCGCACGATCACCGCAGGAGCCCTACCGGTCCTACCTGCTGTACACGGCGCAGCGGCTGGCCGCCACCCGGGTGCGGCACGCCGACCTGGCCTACCCGGGCCCCGCGGAGTTCCTGGCCGACCTGCGGGTGGTGCAGGCGTCGCTGGCCGCCGCCGGCGCGGCCAAGCAGGCGTTCGGCGAGTTGCAGCACCTCATCTGGCAGGCGGAGACGTTCGGGTTCCACCTGGCCGGCCTGGAGGTCAGGCAGCACAGCGAGGTGCACGCCCGGACGCTGGCCGAGCTGCGGGCCGCCGGGCCTCCCGGCATCGACCACGGTGTCACCCAGGGCTCCGTGCCCGGCTCCGCGGACGGCGGCGGCTGGTCCGCGGAAACCGAGGAGGTGCTGGCCACGTTTCGTGCGGTGGCCTGGATCCAGGACCGGTTCGGGCTCGACGCCTGCCGGCGGTACGTGGTGAGCTTCACCCGTTCGGCCGATGACATCGCCACCGTCTACGAGCTCGCCCGCTACGCGATGGCCGACGGCCGGGTCCCCGAGCTCGACGTGGTGCCGCTGTTCGAGAGTGCGGCGGACCTGACCAACGCGCCGGATGTGCTGACCGGCATGCTCGCGCTCCCGCCGGTCGCCCGGCGGCTGGCCGCCAACGGCCGGCGGCTCGAGGCGATGCTCGGCTACTCCGACTCGGCCAAGGAGCTCGGGCCGGCCAGCGCCACCCTGCGGCTGTTCGACACGCAGGCCAGGCTGGCCGAGTGGGCCGCCACCCACCAGGTCAGGCTGACCTTGTTCCACGGCCGGGGCGGCGCGCTCGGCCGCGGCGGCGGCCCGGCCGGCCGGGCCGTGCTGGCCCAGGCGCCTGGTTCGGTCAACGGGTCGTTCAAGGTCACCGAGCAGGGGGAGGTCATCTTTGCCAGGTACGGCCAGCCGGTGATCGCCAAGCGGCACCTTGAGCAGGTCAGCTCCTCGGTGCTGCTGGCCTCGTCGCCGCGGATAGCGGACCGCAACGCGGCCGCGGCGGCCGCCTACCGCGGCGTCGCCGACCGGATCGACGCGGTCGCGCGGGCCGCCTTCCGGGCCCTGGTCGAGGCGGACGGGTTCGCCGACTGGTTCGCCCGGATCAGCCCGCTGGGCGAGATCGGCGAGCTGCGCATCGGCTCCCGCCCGGCCAAACGTGGCCTGGCTCCGGCCCAGCCGGGTGCGGTGGCCACCATCGACCTGGCCGACCTGCGCGCCATCCCCTGGGTCTTCGCCTGGTCGCAGACCCGGATGAACCTGCCCGGGTGGTTCGGCCTGGGCAGCGGGCTGACCGCCATCATCGAGGCCGACGGTATCGAGGAGCTGCAGCTCGCCTACCGCGAGTGGCCGCTGTTTGGCGTGCTGCTCGACAACGCGGCGATGAGCCTGGCCAAGACCGACCGGCTGATCGGGGCGCGTTACCTGGCCCTGGGCGGCCGGGAGGACCTGTCCGAGCGGGTGCTCGCGGAGTACGACCTGACCCGGCGGCTAGTGCTCAGCGTCACCGGCCACGACCGGCTGCTCGCCGATCGGCCGGTGCTGTCCCGAGCCGTCGCGCTGCGCGACCCCTACGTGGACGCCCTGTCCTACCTGCAACTGCGCGCCCTCGGGACGCTGCGCGAGCCGCTGCCTGAGGGTGAAAGGGAACGCCTGGAACGTTTCCTCCTGCTCACCGTCAACGGCGTGGCGGCCGGCCTGCAAAACACCGGCTGACCGCCACCGCCCCGCTAGTCGGCGATGCGGATGCGCAGGCGGCGGAAGCCCTTGCCCTTGCTCTCGATCTTGACGACCTCGATCCGGCCGACCTGGCTGGTCGAGGCCACGTGGGTGCCCCCGTCCGCCTGCTGGTCAAGGCCCACGATGTCGACTACGCGGACGTCCTTGACCTCCGGCGGCACCAGGTTGGTGGCCGTGCGGATGATGTCGGGCAGGGCGAACGCCTCGTCCCGGGGCAGCACCCGCACGTCGATGCGCCTGCCCGCCGCGACCTCGGTGTTGCAGGCGGCCTCGACCGCCTCCCGGAATCCGGCCGGGACGTCGGGCAGGTTGAAGTCCATCCGCGCGGTCAGCGGCTCCATGTTGCCGCCGGTGACCAAGGCGCCGAAATCACGGAACACCACACCGCACAGCACGTGCAGGCCGGAGTGGGTGCGCATCAGCGCGGTCCGGCGCTCGTCCTCCAGCGCCCCGCGGACCGAGGTGCCCGGCGCCGGCAATGGGTCGCCCTCGGCCGGTACCAGGTACAGGTCGTCGCCCTTACGGGCATCCACGATCCGGGTCTGCACCCCGCCCCACAGCAGGACGCCGTGGTCGGGCGGCTGGCCGCCGCCGCCGGGGTAAAAGGCCGACCGGTCAAGGACGATCCCGCTGGCGTCGGCGGCCAGCACTTCGGCATCCCACTCGCGCAGGGTCTGGTCGTCAAGCTCAAGCCGGTGGGTGCGCCATTGCGTGTCTTCCATGCCGGGAAGCCTACCGGCGTCCCACGCGGACGG
Source organism: uncultured Actinomycetes bacterium (assembly GCA_963730825.1). Classification (GTDB taxonomy): domain Bacteria; phylum Actinomycetota; class Actinomycetes; order Streptosporangiales; family Streptosporangiaceae; genus Palsa-504. The sequence continues at coordinate 29,472 of CAVSTQ010000027.1, read as the reverse complement.
TCACGCAAACCCGGGCGGAGCAACACGCACCGATCGGATAGTGCAGCCCCTAAGGTGTCGGCCGACCGCTGCCAACGTACGGTTGTGGCAACCTACACAATCTTTGGTGGAGGTTGCCACAACCAAACAATAAGATCTGGGACCTGTGTGACTCGTGGGGTGGGTGTGCTCTCCGGGCACGCTCGGGTCTGGCCGCCCCCGCGACGTACTACTGCGCCTCGGCGTCCGCTCCCGCCGCAGGCAGCCCCGCTCCCGCCGCAGGCAGCCCCGCGTCCGCCCCCGCCGCGGGAACTCCCACATCCGGCCCCGCCGCTGGTACCCCCGCACAGCCCGCCGCGACGGCGGTGCCTTCTTGACGCACGCCAGCCCGAGGGCCAGGCAGGCGAACGGGACCGCCGAGAGCGCGTACCGGTAGTCGAGCTCGTGCGCCGCGATCGGCAGCACCAGGTTCACCACCGCCACGCCCCAGGCCAGCGCGGCGTATTTCCCCCAGCCGCGGCGCCAGCGCCCGAGCGCCAGCACCAGCCCGGCCGCGATGACGGCGAAGAAGACCACGCCGGGGAACCAGACCGGCTCCTGGTAGAGGAACATGAAGAACGCCCACGGCTGGACCACGTGCGTGTTCGAGCTGGTGTGCGCGTACCCGCGCTCGAAGTACGTCATGTAGGGGGCCAGCGTGGGGATGTGCGGAGCCACGGTGAAGTGATCAGACAGGTATGACTCCGACCGGTCGGTGGCGGCGAAGGTCAGGAACACGCCCGCACCCACGGTCTTGACGTAGTCAAGCGGCTGAGCCGCGATGGCCCGTTCGGCGAACTGCATGGCCCGTTTGTTGTTGTAGGCGTTGATGCCGGGGTGCGCGTCGTGCTCGTACCACGCGCCCGGCGCCCACAGGTAGTCGGCCGGCATGCGCTCGTTCAGCAGCGCGTCGACGGACCAGGCCGGGGCGGGTCCGGTCGGGTGGTCCGGCTGGGCGGTCGGGCACAGCGGGAGCAGGTCGGCCGGCGGCTTGATGATCGCGCAGTTGGCGAACGACATGGTCCGTGACCACAGGAACAGCCCGCTGCTGTTGGTGATGTTGAGCTGACCGTAGCCCGCGAAGAACCACAGGGCGTAGCCGAGCAGCGGGACTGCGAACGCGGCCAGGCACGCGGTGAACACCTTCCAGCCGACCCGCTGGATGAGCAGGTAGGCTCCGATGATGACGATGACCGGGGCGCCGTTGCCGCGGATGACCGAGGCCCAGGCGACCAGCAGCCCGACGATGACGGCCTGCCAGATGGCCGGCTTGCGGCCGGACCAGCAGGATCGCGACGGCGATCATCAGCACCAGCGTGAACAAGGTGTCGGGCAGGATGGAGGATTCCAGCCAGATCTGCCGCGAGTCGAACAGCGTCGGTGCGGCGGCCAGCGTCGCTCCCCAGGCGGGCAGCCCCCGGGTGCGCAGCACCGCGTAGACGATCGCGGCCAGCGCGATTCCCATCAGGTGCTGCAGCGTGGTCACGAGCAGCAGGCTGTGGAACGGCTCGAGCACCCACAGCAGCATGGGATAGCCGGCCGGGCGGGTCTGGCCCAGGTGGAAGTGGGTGCCCTGCTGCATATAGGAGAACGAGTCCTGGATGAGCAGCGCGGGCTTGAACCCCAGCGCGGCGATGACCCGCGGGAGCACGGACACGCAGGCCGCGATGGTGAACAGCCGGTGGTTGCGCCACAGCGCGGCCGGGGTCAGGCTGGCCGCCGCGCGCCTCGCCGAGGCGGCCAGGCCACCCGGCTCGAAGGAGATCTCCGGCGGCCAGAGCTGCCAGTTGCGCGGCCGGCCGGCGTGCCGCCGCCGTCGGTTCCGCCACGCGGGCTGGTTCGCAGACCGGTCAACGATTTCCCTCCTCCCGGCATCTGAACAATAGTGGGTGAATATGGGAGCCGAGGACTCTACACCAGATCAGCTCATTTCGGTCCCCCCGCTGGATGCGGTCGCGCTAGGCCGCGCCGTGGTCCGGCCGGGAGGCTTGTGGCGGGCCGTGGAGGTCACCGCGGTGACCGGCTCGACCAACGCCGACCTGCTGGCGCGGGCGGCCGGCGGCGAGGCCGGCGGCCTGGTGCTCGCGGCCGAGGAGCAACGCGCGGGCCGGGGCCGGATGGGCCGGGCCTGGGTGGCTCCGCCGCGGGCGGCGCTGACGTTCTCCGTGCTGGTCCGGCCGCGCGCCGTGCCGCCGGCCCGCCGCGGCTGGCTTCCGCTGCTGGCCGGCCTGGCGGTCGCCGCGGCGGTGCGGACCGAGGCCGACGTGGACGCCCGGCTGAAATGGCCGAACGATGTGCTGGTCGGCCCGGCCAAGCTCGGCGGCATCCTGGCCGAGGCGGTCGGCGACGCGATCGTCGTGGGCATCGGCCTGAACGTGTCCACCGAGCCCGCGCAGCTGCCCCCGCCCGGGCCGGCCCCGGGCGGAGCTCTGCCCGCGACCTCCCTCCGCGCCCTGGCCGGCCAGGCGGGCGGGAGCCCGGACCGGGCGTCGCTGCTCACCGGGATCCTGGCCGGTTTCGAGCCGCGCTACCAGGCCTGGATCCAGGCCGACGGCGATTCCGAACGCTCCGGGCTGCGCGCGGAGTACACCGGGCTGTGCGCCACGATCGGCCGCCGGGTCCGGGCCGAGCTGCCCGGCGGTCAGCTGGTGTCCGGGCTCGCGGTCGGCGTCGACCCGGACGGCAGGCTGGTCGTCCGGGTGGCGCCGGGCTCCGACGTCCCGGTGGCCGCCGGGGACGTCGTGCACCTGCGCTGACCGGCCGCTCCGCCGGGCCCGTCCGGCCCGGGGCGGGGCGCGAACGCCAGCGCCGCCGCCAGGCACGCGGCCGGCACGGCCGGCACCAGGTACCGCAGGTCAAAGTCCGCGATCATCGGCGGCACCACCAGGATCGCCGCGGCGAACCCCCACGCCAGCCCAAACGCCCAGCCCAGCCCGCCGCCGTCCCAATCCCGCCGCCCGTCCTGCCCCCGCCGCCGCCCGGCCCCGCCACCAGCGGATGATCATCGCGGCGGCGCCGCCGAGCAGGATCACCCCGAGCAGCGTCCCGCGCAGATAGACGAACCGCTGGTAACCCACAAGCCAGCCGGCGAACGGCTGGACCGCCCGGGTCGCGGCCGGGTGGCCGCCGTTGTAGGCGGCCTGGTCCCCGGCCACGGTGCCGCCGCCGATCGCGGTCATCCCGGCCGGCACCCAGGCGGTGGCGGCGTCGGCGAACTGGTACCTGTCCACGATGCCGGCGTCCGGGTGGACCGGCCGGTCCCAGTAGAAGCTCAGCCCGATGTCGTGCCCGACCGCGGTCAGGTACCCGCCCGGCTGCGCCGCGATGGCGCGCAGCGCGAAGTTCCGGGTGAGCGCGTTGGTCCGCGCCGAGAACCGGCCGCCGGGCAGCCGCAGCAGCGGCGAGTCGCCGTCCCAGATGTACAGCGAGGCGGCGATCCGGGTGCCCGTGGCGGGCGGGCACAGCGTCCGCTCGTCGGCCGGCGGCTTGATCACCGCGCAGTTGGCGAACGACATCGTCCGCGACCACAGGTACACGCCCTCGCTGCGGGTCAGGCCGAGCTGATGCTCATGCAGGTCGAACCAGGCGGCGTAGCCCGCCACCGGAACGGCTCCGGCCAGGATCGCGGCGGCCACCGCGAGCACGCCCGCCCGCTGGATCACCAGCGCGACCACGAGCACCGCGAGCAACCCCAGCCCGACCGGCCACAGGATCGCCGTCACCCCGAGCACGAAGGCGGCGGACCCGACGCCCCCGATGACGGCCGGCCGCCGTTCGCCCGGCGCGCGCAGCAGCAGGTACAGGGCGATAAAGACCAACAGGCCGAACGGAACGTCCGGTACCGCGTCGGATTCAAGCTGAAGCTGGTACGCGTCGAAGAGCACGGGGACGGCGACCAGCGTCGCGGCCCAGCCCGGCAGCCCGTACCGGCGGGCCAGCCGGTAGCCGAGCACGCCGATGGCCAGGCCCATGACGTGCTGCACGACGGCCACCAAGGCGACGCTGTGCAGCGGCCGCAGCAGCCACAGCAGGAAACCGTAGCCGCCGACCCGGCTCGCGTCCGGGACCAGGTGCAGCCCGGTCGCCAGGTAGGACGCCGAGTCCCCGCCAAACCACATGATCGGCCGGAACGCCAGCAGGACCAGGACCCGTACCACGACGGCCCCGGCCAGGGCCAGGCCGAAGACCCCGTGGTGTCGCGCCCCGGCGCTCAGCCGCACCCAGTTCATCAGCCGAATTGTGCCATGCGGCAAGTCCCGCCAGTATGTGCGGTATGGCGTACGACTCCCCGTTGGCCGGCGACGAGCAGCCGGTGCTGCGGCTGCATCCGCACTGGAAGACGCTGATCCCGCCGCTGCTGCTCGCGGTGCTCGTGGTGGCGGCCGCGCTGGTGCTTGAGGTGGTGATCCCGTCGGGTTCGGCGGCCGCGGTGGAACGGCTGGTGGTGGCGGCGGTCGCGATCCTGGCCCTGATGCTGTGGCTGATGGTGCCGGTGCTGCGCTGGCGGACGACGGCGTATGAGCTGACCACCCGGCGGCTGAAGGTGCGCGGCGGCGTGCTGACCAGGCACGGCCGGGATATCCCGCTGGCCAGGATCAACGACGTGTCGTTTTCCAAGGGCCTGCTCGACCGGCTGCTTGGCAGCGGGCGGCTGGTGGTCGAGTCGGCCGGCGAGCACGGCCAGATCGTGCTGACCGACATCCCGCGGGTGGAGTTCACCCAGGCCACCTTGTTCCGGCTGGTGGAGGACGAGCAGCGCAGGCTGGAACGGAACGAAAGGAACCAGCCCTGACTAGCCTGGAGGCGTGAGCACATCATGACGGACTACTTCGAGCTGCGGGCCACCATCGAGCGCGGCGGCGCGGCCCGCTACCACGAGGCCGCGGCCGCACGCGGCAAGCTGTTCGCCCGGGAGCGGATCGCCCGGCTGGCCGACCCCGGCAGCTTCACCGAGGACGGCCGGTTCGCGAACGCGCTGGCCGACGGGCTGCCCGCGGACGGGGTCGTCACCGGGACCGCGACCATCGACGGCCGGCCGGTCGCGCTGATGGCGAACGACTCCACGGTCAAGGCCGGATCCTGGGGCGCGCGCACGGTGGAGAAGATCATCCGGATCATCGAGAAGGCGTACGACGCCGCCATCCCGATGGTCTACCTGGTCGACTCCGCCGGGGCGCGGATCACCGACCAGGTGGAGATGTTCCCCGGCCGCCGCGGCGCGGGCCGGATCTTCCGCACCCAGGTGCGCGCCTCGGGTTCGATCCCGCAGGTCTGCGCGCTGTTCGGGCCGTCGGCGGCGGGCGGCGCGTACATCCCGGCGTTCTGCGATTTCACCGCGATGGTGGACGGCAACGCCTCGATGTACCTGGGCAGCCCGCGGATGGTCGAGATGGTGGTCAGCGAGAAGACCACGCTGGAGGAGATGGGCGGCGCCCGGCTGCACTGCACGGTCTCCGGCAGCGGGCACTTCCTCGCGCCGACCGAGGCCGACGCGCTGGACGCGGTCCGGAGCTACCTGTCCTACCTGCCGCCGAACTGGACGCCAGCCGCCGCCGGCGGCGGAGCCCAGGCCGCCGAAGCCGGCCGACCTGCGGGCGCTGGTCCCGGTCAGCGAGCGGCAGGCGTTCGACATGCGCCGCTACGTCCGCGGGCTGGTCGACGAGGACTCGTTCTTCGAGATCCACGCGCTGTGGGCCCGGGAGGTGGTCACCGGGTTCGCCCGGCTGGACGGCCAGGTGATCGGGGTGATCGCGAACAACCCCATGTTCAAGGGCGGGGTGCTGTTCGTCGACTCGGCGGACAAGGCGGCCCGGTTCATCCAGATCTGTGACGCGTTCGGGATCCCGCTGCTGTTCCTGGCGGACGTGCCCGGCTTCATGGTCGGCACCGCGGTGGAGCGGCAGGGGATCATCAGGCACGGCGCCAAGATGATCGCCGCGATGTCCGACGCCACCGTGCCGAAGATCTGCGTCGTGGTCCGCAAGGCCTACGGCGCGGGCCTGTACGCGATGGCGGGCCCCGGTTTCGAGCCCGACGCCACGCTGGCGCTGCCGACCGCCAAGATCGCCGTGATGGGCGCCGAGGCCGCGGTGAACGCGGTCTACGCGAACAAGCTCGAGCAGATCGACGGACCCCCAGGCGCGGGCCGCCGAGACCGAGCGGCTGCGCCGGGACTACGAGCAGGACATCGACATCGTCCGGCTCGCCGCCGAGCTGGTCGTGGACGACATCGTCGAGCCAGAAGACCTGCGCGCCGAGCTGGAGCGCCGCTTCGCCGCCGCCCGCGGCAAGGACCGCGCCGCCGCCCCGCCGCCGCCACGGCATCAGCCCCGCCTAAAGCGAGCCGCGCGAAGCACCCCCGTCCGGGCGCGAGCTTTTACCGTGGCTTTACTATCTAGGTATGACCCGCGTGCTGCTCGCCGAGGATGACACGTCGATCTCCGAACCGCTGTCCCGGGCGCTGCGCCGCGAGGGCTACGAGGTCGACGTCACCGCGGACGGCCCGGCCACGCTGGACCGGGCGCTTGGCGACGGCGTCGACCTGATCCTGCTCGACATCGGCCTGCCCGACCTGGACGGCCTCGAGGTGTGCCGCCGGGTCCGGGCCGGCGGGTACGCCGTGCCGGTGCTGATCCTCACCGCCCGCGCCGACGAGGTGGACACGGTGGTGGGCCTGGACGCGGGCGCCGACGACTACGTCACCAAGCCGTTCCGGCTGGCCGAGCTGCTGGCCCGGGTCCGGGCCCTGCTGCGCCGGGGCACGGCGGAGGGCTCGGCCGCGCTCGGCGTGCGGATCGACCCGGATGCCCGCCGGGCCTGGCACGGGGACACCGAGCTCGACCTCACCACCAAGGAGTTCGACCTGCTCTGGATCCTGCTGCGGGACGCGGGCAAGGTGGTCACCCGGGAGCAGATCATGCGCGAGGTCTGGGACGCGAAGTGGTGGACCTCCACCAAGACGCTCGACATGCACATCTCCTGGCTGCGCCGCAAGCTCGGCGACGACGCGCACAGCCCCAGGTACATCACCACGGTCCGCGGCGTGGGGTTCCGCTTTGAGCGCGGCGACTGACCGCGCAGCGGCTGCCGCGCGCGGACCCAGAACCGGGGTAAGGCGTGCGCAGGAAGCTCTGGTTCTCGCACCTGGCCGTGGCGGTCGGCGCCGTCCTGCTCGTCGGGCGTGCCCGCGCTGGTGATCGGGGCCGGCCGCGGCCCGGCCGCGCTGACGGTGCTCGCCGCCTCGCTTTGTCCTGGCCCTCGCGCTGGCCGTCTGGCTGACCGGCCTGCTCGCGGCCCGGCTGGCCCGGCCGACGGAAGAGCTCGCCGAGGCGGCCGCGCGGGTCGGCGCGGGCGACCCGCGCCCGCTCGGCCGCCGGTACGGGATCGCCGATCTGGATCAGGTGGCGGACGGGCTCGATCGCTCGGCGCGCAGGCTCAGCAGCCTGCTCGCGGCGGACCGGGAGCTCGCGGTGGACGCCTCGCATCAGCTGCGGACCCCGCTGACCGCGTTGTCGATGCGGCTGGAGGAGATGATGGCCGCGGCGGACGATCCCGACGTGGTCCGGGAGGAGGGCAGCGCGGCCCTGACCCAGGCCGAACGGCTGGCCGATGTGGTGACCCAGCTGCTCAGCCCGGCCCGCCGCGCCACCGCGGCCTCGGCCGCGCTGACCGGCATCGACGAGATCGTCCAGCAGCAGGTCATCGAGTGGGAGCCCGCGTTCCGCCGGGTGCGGCGCAAGCTCGTGGTGATCGGCGTGCGCGGCCTGCAGGCGTACGTCACCCCGGGCGGGCTGGCCCAGGTGCTGGCCACGCTGCTGGACAACGCGCTGATGCACGGCGGCGGGACGGTGACCCTGCAGACGTCGCAAAGTGCCCGTTCGGTCGTGATCGAGGTCAGGGACGAGGGCAGGGGTGTCCCGCCCGAGCTGGTGTCCCGGATCTTCGAGCGGAGCGTGAGCGGCCGCCCGGAGGGTACCGGGCTGGGGCTGGCCCTGGCCCGGACGATGGCCGCGGCGGACGGCGGCCGGGTCGTGCTGGTCAAGGCGAAGCCGGCCACGTTCGCGGTGTTCCTGCCCCGGCATCCGCTGCGCCCAGGCAGCCAGCCGGTCCGCGGCCCCGCCTGCCCGGAAGCCCGGCGGTAGCTCCCTTACCGGCGGGAATGCCGCGGGACGTCAGGATTGACCGGGTCCAGGTGGGCCAGCTCGCTCTGGTCCAGGTCCCCGGGCGTCGCCAGCCGTTCCCACGGCGGCCCGTAGCCGTCCTGAGCCCCATCCGTCAGCGGAGCCCCGTGGCCCGCGGAGCCCGTGGATCGGGTCCCCGGCCAGCGCGGCTCCGGTCTCGCTCGTCTCGGTCGCGTCGACGAACCCGGACACAGCGGCTTCCCCGGCCGCCACGGCCGCCCCGGGCAGCGCCGGCCAGGAACACCCACTTCTTGTAGGTGAAGTACCGGAAGATCGTCCCGAGCCCGGTGCCCACCACGCTCGCCGCGTTGTAGGCCAGCGCGCCCTTCAGGCCGAGCCCGTAGGTGGTGACCGCGATCACCACCTCGGCGATGGCCAGGCCGACGACGTTCAGCGCCACGAACAGCGTCCCCTCGCGCAGCAGCGCCTGGTTGACCCGGTGCCTGAAGGTCCAGAACCGGCTGCCCAGGTAGGTGACCACCATCGCCGCGATGATGGACAGCGCCTTGGCGACCATCGGCCCGATGCCCAGCGACCCGTGCAGGTAAGCGGCGCCGCCGAGGTCGATGACCGAGCCGATCAGCCCGACCACGCCGAACTTCATCAGTTCCGGGACCAGTTCGGTCAATCGCTGGCGGAGACTCACCGACCTGGGCATACGCGACGGTCCTTTCGACGAGGGCAGGCAGCCCGGGCGTAATATCCCTCGTGCCGGCTGCCGGCAAGACCCGCATACTTTACCGGCCTTAGTCAAGTGCCGATTCAGTCTTCCCTGAAGACATCCTGGCAAACCGCTGAGACACTAGGCCGCGAGCGTCTGCTCCCGGCCGGTCCTGGCGATGGCGTGCCAGCCCAGGTAGATCACGGCGGTGATGACAAAGCCCACCTCGAAGGTCAGGTCCCCGGCCGAGCCGATGTGCTTGGGCACCACGCCCGACGTACTCGGTCTGGTTGGAGAACAGCCAGATCGAGATGACGATCCCGGCCAGCATGGCCACCGGCCCGGCCCAGTTCGTCCGCCTGGTCGAGAACAGCAGCGCCTCGTCCGGGTTGGGCCGCAGCAGCAGGTCACAGAAGTAGACGGCCAGCCACGGGGCGATCCAGTACGCGATGATGAGCAGGAAGTTCTCGTACTTGGTGCCCGCGTTGGACAAAGCGCTCCAGGCCAGGAAGAAGCCGATCGCGCCAAAGCCGAGCGCGACGATCGCCCGGCGCAGCGCCAGCGGCAGCCTGATGCCGATCGCGGTGAACGACAGCGCGCCCGAGTAGATGTTCAGCACGTTGGCCGAGACGGCGCCGAGCGCGATCGCGATCAGCGTGAAGTCGGCCAGTGGCTTGGCCAGCAGGCTGGTCATCCCGCCGGGACCGCCGAGCGCGGAGTCCGCGCTGACCGCGGTGCCGACGGCCGCGCCGACGATCTCGAGCAGGGCGCAGGACACGAACAGGCCGGCCCCTGACCACCAGGCGATCGCGGCCCGGTTGGTGTCCGGCCTGAAGTAGCGGGTGTAGTCAGACGCGTATGGGTTCCAGCCGACCGCATAGCCGAACGAGGCGCCGAACGTCAGCAGGAACGCGCCCGGGATGGTGCGGTGCGGCGCGCCCGGGTGGGCCTTGCTCAAGATGACGCCCGGCCGCGATCAGGAAGATGATGGTGAGGACGGGGAAGGCGTACCGCTCGAAGACGTGCACCAGGTTGTAGCCGAAGAACGCCACGACTACCTGCACGGCCACGATGATGAGCAGGCACAGCACCTCCGGCAGGTGGGTGAGCACGTTCAGCGCCAGGGCGCCGCTGACGCTGTTCACCGCGAACCAGCCGATGCCGGCCGTCACCGAGTTCAGCCCGGCCGGCAGGATGTTGCCCCAGTAGCCGAACCCCAGCCGGCTCAGCACCATCTGCGGCACCCCGTACTTGGGGCCGCGCAGCGACAAGATGCCCTGGGTGACGCCGCCGATCGCGCTGCCGAGGACGAGGGCCAGCGCCGCCGCCCAGAAGCCCAGGCCGAACCCGGCCACCGCGAGCACGCCGACGAAGATCGTGGCGAACTCCATGTTGGGCGAGGTCCAGGTCCAGAACAGCTGGAGCGGCCGGCCGTGCCGCTCGTTCAGCGGGATGAACTCGGCGCCGCCCGGCTCCACCGCGATGACCTGCGAGCCATAGCTGCCTTCCCGGATCAGGACGCCGGCGGTGGCGCCAGTTTCGCTGGCCGCCGCAGCATCTCGGTCGCGTGTCGCCATCAGCGTTGCTCCTTGGCCTGGTCAGCTCGTCCGGTTGGCGTGATCATAAATCTTCACATCCGTCCTGATGTATCACCAAGGTAAACTTTGTCTTCATCAGGCCGAACGGACTTCGGTGCGTGCCCCATCACCTGCGTGTCCTGGGGTCACATAGGGTACGGTGCGTGACCGATTCCGCGGACCTGCCACCCCCGCGGCGCCCGGTGCTTCCGGGCGCTCCCGTGCTGGGCATGGTGGGGGCCGGCCAGCTCGCCCGGATGACCGCCCAGGCCGCCGTGGGGCTGGGCATCGGCCTGGCCATCCTGGCCGATGCGCCCGACGACAGTGCCGCCCAGTTCTGGGCCGGGCGCCCGGGTGGGGGATTACCGCCGCCTGGCCGACCTGCGCGCGTTCGCGGCCGGCTGTGACGTGCTCACCTTCGACCATGAGCACGTGCCAGGTGACCACCTGGCCGCGCTCGAGCAGGCCGGGGTGCGGCTGCGGCCGGGCCGGCCGCGCTGCGGATGACCCAGGACAAGCTGGCCATGCGCGAGCGGCTGACCGGTCTCGGCCTGGCCTGCCCGCGCTTCGCGCCGGTCAGCGACCTGGCCGGGGTGCGGGAGTTCGCCGCCGGGTCGTGGCCGGTGGTGCTGAAGGCGGTCAGCGGCGGTTACGACGGCAAGGGCGTGTGGGTGTGCGAGTCCGCGGCGCAGGCCGCCACGGTGCTTGAGCAGGGCGCGGGGCTGGACTTCCTGGCCGAGGAGTACGTCGCGTTCAGCCGCGAGCTCGCGGTGCTGGCGGCCTGCTCGCCGCACCGGCAAGGTGCGGTGTACCCGGTGGTGCAGACGGTCCAGCGTGACGGCATCTGCCGGGAGGTGCTCGCGCCGGCGCCCGGGCTGGCGCCGGGCCGGGCGGCGCAGGCTCAGGAGCTGGCGCTGCGCATCGCCGCCGAGCTCGGCGTGACCGGCCTGCTCGCGGTCGAGCTGTTCGAGACCCCGGACGGCCTGCTGGTGAACGAGCTGGCCATGCGCCCGCACAACTGCGGCCACTGGACCATCGAGGGGGCCCGGACCTCGCAGTTCGAACAGCATCTGCGGGCCGTGCTCGACTTGCCGCTCGGTTCGCCCGGCCTGGCCGCGCCGGCCACCGCGATGGCCAACGTGCTCGGCGGCGACGACGGGGACATCTACGACCGCTACATTCACGTGATGGCCGCCGATCCCGTCGTCAAGGTGCACATGTACGGCAAGGCGGTCCGCCCCGGCCGCAAGATCGGCCACGTCACCGTCACCGGCGACCGCGAGCACGCCGACGTCGCCGGCCTGGCCGACCGGGCCCGTCGCGCCGCCAGCTACCTTCGCTGGGGCCACGAGGACGGCCCATGACCACCCCCGCCTCCCCGCCGCCCGCGGCCACCCCCGACCGCCTTCCCCTGGTCGGCGTGGTGATGGGCAGCGACTCGGACTGGCCGGTGATGCAGGCTGCGGCGCAGGTGCTGGCGGAGTTTGGTGTGCCGTACGAGGCCGACGTGGTGTCCGCGCACCGGATGCCGCGGGACATGATCGCCTACGGCTTGGCGGCGGAAGGCCGCGGGCTGCGGGTGATCATCGCCGGGGCCGGCGGCGCCGCGCACCTGCCCGGCATGCTCGCCTCGGTCACGCCGCTGCCGGTGATCGGGGTTCCGGTCCCGCTGAAAAATCTCGGCGGCCTGGACTCGCTGCTGTCGATCGTGCAGATGCCGGCCGGCATCCCGGTAGCCACCGTCGCGGTGGGCGGCGCCCGCAACGCCGGCCTGCTGGCCGTCCGCATCCTCGGCGCCGCCGACGGGCCGCGGGCCGCGGCGCTCCGCGCCGAGCTGACCTCATTCGCCGAACGCCTTTCCGATCAGGCCCGGGCCAAGGGAGCAGCCCTCCGCGAGTCCGGCGCCTCCTGACACCCGCCGGCCGCCGTCCGAGGAGGAGGTAGTTCTGGCGCGCGGTGGGTATACAAAGGGGCGGATCCCCTAGGCAAGGACAAATGGGTAATGGACGGCAGAGCCAGGCCGTGAGCATCGGCGAGGTACTGGCCCAGGCACGGCACGGCCGGGGTTTGACCGTCGCCGAAGTCAGTCACCAATCCCGGGTGCGGGAATCGGTGATCCGCTCGATCGAGCGCGACGACTTTTTACTACCCGGCAGCGACGCCCAGATCCGGGACCAGATCCGCAGCCTGGCCTCCACCCTGGGCGTCAATTCCGGTCCGCTGATCGCTGAGTTTGACGCGAACTACCGGTCCGCACCCGAGCTCAACGGGGCCGAGGTGGTCCGGTCCACGATCCCGTTCCATATCCGCAGGCAACGTCGCCGTCGCCGGATCAGGTGGCTGCCCGTGCTCGCGGTCCTGGTGCTGGCCGCCATCGGCGGCGGCCTCTTCTACTTTGTCTCGAGCCGTGCCCCCGCTCCTTCGGCTCGTGCTTCCTCGTCCGGTACTTCCCCGGCTCGGCCTTCCTCGTCCGGCCGTCTCCTCGGTTCGGCCTTCTTCGTCGGGTACCTCCTCGGCCAGCGCTGCGGGCCGGACCGGCTCCGGCCAGGGTGGCGTCGCCCTGGTCCCGGCGCGGGTGCAGGCGTTCGGCCCCGGCGGCCCGTCTGACGGCGACAACCCGCAGGACGCCGCGCTCGCCGTCGACCACAACCCGGCCACCGCCTGGCCCACCGGCTGGTACGGCGCGCCGCGCTTCCCGACCGTGCCGCAGGGCACCGGCCTGATGCTGGACATGGGTCACGTGGTCACGTTCACCGCCGCGGAGGTCACCCTGGGCTCGGCTCCGGGCGCGAGCTTTCAGCTGCGGGCCGGGGATACGCCCTCGCTGGCCGGTCTGCCCGTGGTGGCGGTCGCGACGAACGCGAACGGCCCGCTGGGGGTGCGGTTCACCGGCGCGGTGCATGCCCGCTACGTGCTGATCTGGTTTACCGCGCTGCCGTCGGTCGGCTTGGGCACCTACCAGGCCAGTGTCTACAACGTGACCCTGCTCGGTGCGTCAAAGCCCGGTTAGCAGGGAAGCATTCCTCCATGTCATCGTGCCGCGTTACCCGCCGGGCGCTCACCGTTGGCTGACGAGCGGGCCGCGCGCCGGGCCCGGCGCGATGCCACCGCGGCCGCGGCCTTGCAGCCGTCGCCGCCGCCGCGCGAGCGCGAGCTGCGCCGGATCAAAGGGGCGGCGGCGCTGACCGTGCTGGTTCTGGCCGTCCTCGGTTTCGCCGGATACAAGTTCGCCTCGGACGCCGGGCAGGCCCGGCAGGTCACCACGGCCCCTCACCTTCGGGTCAGCACGGGCCCGGTGAGCACCCCGAGCGTCCGGGTGAGTCCCGCTTCGGCCAGCGTGGCTCCGGCGTCCCCGTCCCCGTCCCCGCTGCCGCCCCCGCGGGTGCTCGTCCCGGCCAGCGTGGCCGCCTTCGGCCCGGCAGGCACCGCCGACGGCGAGAATTCCCTTTACGCCGCGCTCGCGGTGGGGGGCCATCCCGCCAGCCCCTGGTACAGCTACGTGTCCGCCACCCCGGTCGTGTCCGGCCCGACGCCGGGCACCGGCCTGCTGCTCGATATGGGCCGGGCGGTGGCGGTCACTTCGGTCCGGGTGTCCATGAACGGCGACCGCGGCGCCGTCCTCCAGTTGCGGGCGGGCGCCAAACCCATCCTGTCCTGGCTGCCCCCGATCGCCAGCGCATCCGGTGCCAGCGCACCGGTGCCAGCGCATCCGGGACCAGCGCTCCGGGGCCAGCGCATCCGGGGCCAGCGGCACGCTGCTGCTGCAGCCCCGCACCCCGGTGCAGGTCCGCTACGTTCTTGTCTGGTTCACCCAGCTGCCTACCGACCTGGCCGGCACCTACCAGGCCAGCGTCTACCAGGTGACCGTCCTGGGCCAGCCTTAGGCGCATCGACATCGCCCACCCGTGCGGATCCGTACCAGGGGGCAGCCGAGTCGTCTCCCGCCCCCCGTTTTACCATCGAGGGATGAGCTCTGATGGTCCTGTCTTTGCCCTGTCCGAGGAACAAGACGCGCTGCGTGAGGCGGTACGCGCCCTAGCCGATGACAAGATCGCGCCGCGGGCCGCCGAGGTTGACCGCACCTCGGAGTTCCCCTGGGACGTGTACGAAGCCCTGGTCAAGGCGGACTTGCACGCCATCCACATCCCGGAGGCATACGGCGGGGGCGGTGCCGACGCGATCTCGGTCGCGATCGTGATCGAGGAGGTCGCACGGGCTTGCGCGTCCTCCTCGCTGATTCCCGCGGTGAACAAGCTTGGCACGGTGCCGTTGCTGCTGGCGGCCTCCGAGGAGGTCAAGTCCAGGTACCTGGCGCCGGTTGCCCGCGGCGAGGCGATGTTCTCCTATGCCCTGTCCGAGCCGGAGGCCGGCTCGGACGCGGCCGCGATGCGGACCAAGGCCGTGCGCTCGGACGCGGGCTACGTGCTGAACGGTGTCAAGCGGTGGATCACCAACGCCGGGGTGTCGAAGTATTACACGGTGATGGCGGTCACCGATCCTGCGGCGGGCGCCAACGGAATCTCGGCGTTCGTGCTCGAGGACGGGGACGAAGGCTTCTCGTTCGGGGCTCCTGAGCACAAGCTCGGCATCAAGGGCTCACCGACCCGCGAGCTGTACTTCGACAACTGCGAGATCCCCGCGTCCCGGCTGATCGGCGTCGAAGGTGAGGGCTTTAAGATCGCGCTGCGCACCCTGGATCACACCCGGATCACGATCGCGGCCCAGGCCCTGGGCATTGCCCAGGGTGCCCTCGACTACGCGCTCGGTTACCTCCAGGAGCGCAAGCAGTTCGGCCGCCCGCTCGCCGAGTTCCAGGGCCTGCAGTTCATGATCGCCGACATGGCGATGAAGCTGGAAGCGGCCCGCCAGCTCACTTACGTCGCGGCGGCCAGATCCGACCGGGTGATGGACGGCGAGCGGGTTGACGACCTGACGTTCATGTCCTCGGCCTGCAAGTGCCTGGCCTCCGACGTGGCCATGCAGGTCACCACCGACGCCGTCCAGCTCCTCGGCGGCTACGGCTACGTGAACGACTACCCGGTCGAACGCATGATGCGCGACGCCAAGATCACCCAGATCTACGAGGGCACCAACCAGATCCAGCGCATGGTGATGGCCCGGCAGCTGCTTAAGGGCTAAATTAGGCCGCTGAACTGCGATTTCTCCGGTGTGCTGCGCGTGCGACGGGCCGCCGGGCTCGCGAGTCGGGCGCCCGTTCTGGTGTCCGGATTGTCCGATTGGTACCAGTTATTTCCCGTCGTTTCCGGACCCCGTGCTGAATCCGTGCTGACCCTAGCGTTCCTGGGCATGCCGCCTGCCGGGCCACAGCGGCTAAGAGCAGACCCCGACAGGCGCCGGTGGCGGGGCTTGTCGGCCTGACTCATTCCCGCCTGCGCAGCCGCTGCAGGGTCATTCGGTCTCCGGAAAATGTTCTTTCCGAGCGCTCAGCTGCTGAGGACATCGCCCTCGGCGCAGCGTGCTCGGCCGTGCGGCTCCAGCCGCGCCATGCCCGCCGGTCACCCGTCTTTATCACTTGCGGTTAGCGCGGGCGCTGCCCAGGGTCTGCGGCAGCAGACGGAGGTTCACCTCGATCCTGCTCTGCGGCGGCCTCCTGGTGATTGCCATTGCCGCTCGGCCTGTTTCGCTGTGACCGCGGAACATACCGTCGCGCGCGCCCATCGGCCGGCCGGCCGACACGCTCGGCAGGAAGCGAACCCGCAGCCCGATGCCGACCGGGAATTGCGCACCGTCACTTATCGGGTACTGAATCCTCCGTATCGGGCCGAATTTCCGTGATATCCACAAGATTCTGCGCATCATGTGCGATGGCGTACCACGAACCACTCCAGCATCGTCGCGAGAACATGTCATCCGCTTATACCGAGGACCGGGAGGCTGTCGGGCGCGTGGTAGCGGCCGGGCTGGGTGCGGAGCCGGACGCGGCGGAGGGCCTTTTCCCACCGTAATGATACCCCGCTGCCGTGCGTCCACTGATGAGCAATGCTGAAGAGGTCGCACATCGCCCGCCTGCCCCACTCTGGGACAGTCGCATAATTTACTCGTGCGAAACTCACCTGACGGTGGCATGTCCGCGTGGATGTGCCTGTGAAGAAAGAGGAATTATATGGAGAACTACCCATTCGAGAAGCAGCCGGCGTTCTTTCCGTTCGTGACTTCGGAGCTCTTCTTCGACGCCGACGCCCTGGCGAGTGAGCTGTTCAATGGCGACCTGCTGGACGGCGTCGACACCGAACTCGACGGGTTCCTGGCGAGCGCTTAATTAGGTTATGGCGGCTGGCGCGCCCCTACTGGCGCCTAACGTAGCCCCGGGAGGGTGCGTGCCAGCCACCAAAATCCGGCAGGTAAATCTCGTCACATCGGCCGAATCGGACATCCTCTCGCGTCCCACACGGGATCAAAATTCGGGAACGTACTCGAAATGTGGTTTGTCATGCCTGACCTGAAGTTTCACCGGAACTCCTTTCAGCAAGTGCTTACCCAGCTCGAATACGCAGCCGACCCGGATCGGCCCGCAGACCTTTTTTCCCCGAGCTTGCGTGCAGAATTTTCGTGAATTCAGCCTGGATTCGTACGGATACTCGTTCACTCAGGTCTTCGAGCCCGGCGTCCTTAAAGAGGTCGCCCTGCTTGAAGGGCGGCCTTACGCTCAGCTGGCGGACCTGAGCGACCGGCCCGGTCCCGCGATAGCCCGGCTAGCGGAGCTGGCCGAAAACGCCGCGGACCTTCCGGTCGTCGGCTTGGTCAACGTTGCTTCCGCCCTGATCACGATCTCTCACTTCATCCGCGTCGCGAGTCCTGAAGCTCGCCGAGGCCAGGGCGGCCACCCCGCGCGAGCAACTTGAAATCGCGCTGCTCGATTTTATGGTCTCGAATCGCCGCGACGACGGGGCAGGATCGCCCGCGGAACTTCCGGCGGATGCGTGAGGCGATCGCGATCGGTCAGGTGCCCCAAGAGCGCGTCCTCGACGCGTGTTCACAGGCTGTCGTGTGGCACCTGAAGAGAAAAGAGGTGAGCGAAGACGACTTCCGCTGTATGTCGCGGCCGGCTGTGCGCTCGCCAAGAACCCGACCGTGGCCGTATCGATCCCGGCACGATCTCCGCCTGGAATCGTGCGGTGGCGATGATTCCGGCCGGCCGGGGCCAGGCACTCCAGACCCGGCACTATATGCAGCGTGCTCGGGAGGCGGCGGAGGAGGTAATCAGCCGGCGCCCGCGCCGGCATGAGATGAACTTCATCAAGACGTACCATGAGTCCGCGATCAAGGAGCATCTCTACGTAACCGGCGATTTTGAGAAAGCCAAGGAAGCGGGGAACGCGCTCATCGCGCTAGACGCTGGGTGGGCGCCGAGCTACGCAGAGCTTGCCGAGGTGTACCAGAAGTCCGGTGACCAGCAGCGTGCGGCTGAGCTGTACGAACAGGCCCTAGCGACCCTGGGGCCGCCATACGTCGGCCACCATCTTCTGAATGCTGCGCCCACCGCGAGGCGCTCGGCGACTATGAACGCGCTGCAGGCCATTACCTGACGCTCTCCGAGCTCGCCCCGCGCAATGAGCCTCTGCTGACGGCCGGCCTGCGGATCACCGAGAAAGTGTCCCACCATGCCCGCGATCAGTTCGCGTCGCTGCTAGTCCAGGTGGGAGGTCGCGAACCGGCCTCACCAGGCCAGCGATTCTAGGTGATGCGACGCATCCCAGCTCACGACCAGGAACTACGCCAGCTTTGCCACGGTGATGCTGGCGGTCGGCCTCATGAGCACCGGTTTCGACATGGTCGACCTGCTCATGGTCGCGCCGAAAGGTGCCACTCACGTGGCCGCTGTGGGTCAGGGGAGCATCATCATCCTCGGCGTCTACGCCTTCTTCTCGGAATAGTCCAGACGTTCGCCGGCCGCCTCGCCATTGCCGAGGGGGAGGGAACGACAGCGCGGCGCCTTCCTGTGCTCGCCGTGACGCTGCTCCTGACGCTGGTGCTCGCCCAGCTCGTGGCGCTCGCGGTCGGCGCGGTGACGGAACCCGCGATGACCTTGTTCGGTCAGCATCGGGATCTGGTTCCACTGGTGGGCGACTACATGAAGGTGCGGCTGTACGGCGCCGGAATGGCCATGCTGTACATCGCGCTCAGGGAGGCGCTCAAGGTCTGTGGCGCGAAGAACCGGTCGCTCGTGGCGCTCATTGTGGGGCTGGGCGCGAACGCGCTCCTTAACTGGGCTTTCCTCTACACCGGGCTCGCGCGGTTCTTCTCCTCGCCGGAAAGCGCGGTTGCCGCCTCGACCCTGATCGCTCAAACCTTGTCGCCTGGCGGCCGGGCATGGATGTTCGTAATCCGGATGAGGGCACGCGGCGACCGCTTCGCCAGGCCCACGCGGGCGGCCGTATGGGGGAGTACAGGTCCTTACCGCACGGGCGTCGGTGTCGGTGCGCGGGATGTCAACGACTACATGGGCTCGATTGTCCCCATGATGTTCATCGGCACGATGGGGGTCAGGACCCTCGCCGCCAGCGTCATCGCCGTCAACATCTACTCCGCGTTCTGCCGCGTGCCGCAGGCGTGCTTCCAGGCAACCTTCGTTTACTACGGCTATGCCGTCGGAACCGAGCGAAGCAGGCCGGGCCAGCACGATACGAACGCTGCTGAGCTATTCGGCCGTCCCGACGGCGGCGGCCGCGCTACCTGGTTGTGTCGACTTCGCCGTGGCTGGTGGCGGCGTTCGCTAGCCCCGGCCTCGATCGCGGCCTGGCCGTCATCCTCCTGATGGCCTACCTGCTTTATCTGCCGGCCTACATCTTCGACCAGTCCCTGGCCGCGATGCTGGTAGTGCACCAGCGGGGCAGGCTGCTCTTCGTCTCGTCAACCCTGGCGACCTACCTGTTGACGCTTCCTCTGGCCTGGTATGCCGTTTTCGTGCTGCACTCCGCATTCCTCGCCGTCGCGTCCAACGGAGTAGCGACCGCCGTCCAGGCGCTGATCTCCTGGCGGATGCTCCGCGGCGAGATACCAGTGGAAACGGAGGCCCTCGTTGCCTAAGCCATCCGGCGGCCCGGCGTTCCGCCACGACCCGGGAAAATCGGTTCCTCGTCCTGCCAGGGAAAGACGGGCACTCAAGCAGATGGGACCGGGAACCTGTCGTCTGCGGGTATCAGCACCTTAGTTACCACAGCAAGACCCTCGGTCAAGCGATTCCCGTACCGGTCAGCGCCAGCCCGGTCGTGGTCACCAGCGCCCGGCGTGATCGTCGGCGGGTACGACGGGTACGTGCGGTTCTTCGACCGCACGCTGAGCAAGGTCTACTGGAAACCCGGGCTGGAGCAGCGCCATTTACGCGTCCCTGATCCTGGACCTGGCCCGCCGCCGGGTCGTGGTCGCCGCGACCAGCGGGCTGGTGGCCTGTTTCGACCTCCCGGGGCGAGATGGTCTGGTCGGCGAATGTCGGCGTCCCCCTCTACGCGACACCGACAGTGCTTCCCCAATCGGAGGTACTGGTTTTCGCCGCCTTCCACAGCCGCTGCATCGGCCTGCGCCTGGAAACCGGCGACCAGGTGTTCGACCAGCAACTGCCACCCCCATGGCATTCTCCCCATGGTGGCGTGGCGGCATACCGGGACCCCTACGCCAGCCCGGCGACTACCGAGGTGGACACCGCGATCGTCTGCTGCGCCGAGCACGTCCTGTGTCTCGCGCCTGACGGCACCGAGCTCTGGCGCCAGGATATCGGCCACGCGATCAAGGCGTCCCCGGCGGCGTTGCACGCGACGGGTGAGGTCGCCGTGTGCCCAGTCGACGGGCGCTGCTTGTTCCTCGACAGCCGCACGGGTCAGTTCCGGGGTGAGGTGTTCCTGGACGCTAAGATCACCGGCAGCCCCGCCGTCTCGGACCGGATCATCGCGGTCGGCACCCAGCGCGACACCGTCGCCGGGATCGATATCCGTGCACACGAGATGGTCTGGAACTCCCCGCATGGCGCGCCGCGTGAATATACCTCGTTCAGCGTGCTGCCCGACGGGAACTTCGTGGCCACCTCCAGGCACGGCAACGTGGTCTGCCTGCAGCGTGACGATGGCCGATTTCTCTGGGAGAGCAGTCAGGTCCTGGGACTCGCCGAACATCAACCCACCATGGACATTACTCCGATGACTGGGCCCGACGGCAGCATGTACTGCGCCTCCTACTCCGGGAACCTCTACTACTTCAGTTTTCAGCCCTTCGATGAGGAGTGTCAACCATGAGCCGTAGAAGCTATCGCTCCCCCGGATAGGGCCAGCGTCACCGCCATGGACGAGTCGCTGCACGGGATGATGACCCGGCTAAGGGCCATTGTCGCCCAGTCGGCCCTGACCCAGGACGCCCTGGTCGAGATCGTCTTTATCTACAACAACGTGGCCTACATCTTCCTCTACCTGGAATCCAACGAGCGGCATGTCAACTACGATCGGCTGCTCCCGTGGCGGGATCGTTTCTACAAGAACCCCGAACTCGACAACAGCCTGACCGGGCTGCTTGAGGACCTGAGCTGCGGTGACCCTGAAGCAGAAGACTCTCGCCTCCGCTTGCTGAAGCAGCTCCGGCAGAAAGCCAATCCGCACGACCAGGAAGCCGACACGCGGATGGCGGAATTGCTGGCCGAGGCCAAGGGAATTCTCGGCAAGGTTGAGCAAGATCAGCTCACCCTGCTGACGCGGCTTGGCGTGAACGTCGGCGACGCCAGCCCCTCGGCGGTGTTCTACCGCCTGACCAGCAGCATCACCGACACCGCGCGGCGGGCGGCGTTGACGGGCCGTGGCGGGTGGTCAGCGAGCGGCGGCAGGACGCCCTGGTCGACGTCATTGACCGGGTCATCGCAGAGCAGCGGCGACAGAGCTCGTTCAGCGGCCATGACACCGCCCTCGGCCAGACACTGGAGAAGTGCGGCGTCGCGGAGACCACCATCGAGAGCTTCCTCGAGCGTTATCTGACACGCACGCTTGACAGCTATGACACGCTGTCCGCAGAGGTGCAAGAGGCGACTGGCGCCACCACCGCCCCTATGGATCACTTCGGTGCCTATATGCGCACGGTCGCCGGCGACGCTCCGCTGCCGCAGTTCGACCTCAACGAGTGCCTTGACTTCATCTTCGCCGTGGCCCGCAGCACCTTCGGCCTCGTGGTACGGCGTGTCTCAGGCACGAACGATCACGTCCTGACCGCCGGAGTATGGGACGGAACCGAGGAGATCGGCCAGATTCACTTCGATCTGTGGGACACCGACCGCAAGACGCTCAAAGCGAACACGACCACCGGGATCCGCAACCGCACCGACTGGAGCGGGCTGGTCCAGCGCCCGGTGGCGTACGTCTCGTGCAGGTTCAGAAAGGCTCAGGACGGCATCCACCGGATCACCTTCCAGAACGTACATAGTCTCTTCCACGAGTTCGGCCATGCCATCAACCATCTGTGCATCCGCAAGCGGATCCCCAACCAGTCCGGGTTGGAGTACCTGCCGCTAGAGCGGATCGAGAACCTGAGCATGTGGTTCGAGAAATGGGTGTTCCACGCGGAGTTCGCCCGTCACCTCGCTCTCACCCCTGCTGACCGTGCGGGGCTGGAGCAGTGCCAGCGGATCAAGAAACTGGAGTACCGGCGCACCTATGTAGACCGGGCGGTGACCGCGGCGTTGGACTTCGACATCCACCGCCGGTCTCGGGGCGGGGTAATGGACTCGTTCCGGCGGCTCGACGAGCGGTTCGGCATCTCCCGCACTGCGACGTGGGGGATTTCCTCACGTACTTCACCTGGCCGATGCTGCAGGCCAACCCGGGTGCCTACTTCGCCTACTTGTGGGGAGCATCAGAAAGCGGCGAGATGTTCGCTCCTTTCCGGCAGCTCAAGCTGACGGAGATCGAGGCTCATCCCGAGCTTCGCGACCAGTTCATCTCATGCCTCGACTTCGACGCACCGAGCTGCGAGCCGGATTGCGCTGCGGTGTTCGACTTCTACGACGGCGACGCCAGAAGGATCTTAGCGATGACTGATACGAGTACCTTTCCCACCAACTACGTCCGAGCCGTATTCGGCAACCGCGAACCCCTCCTGGACGAGATTCTGCGGGACTCGGTGATGCAACAGCGCATCCCGGCGATCCAGGTCGACGACAATGCCGGACGGGTTCTGCAGTTGCTCGTCATGCTGCGGCGAGCAGCGTCACGTGATCGAGATCGGTACCCTCTTCGGATTCTCCACCATTCACCTTGCACGTGGCCTGCCCGACGGCGGGCGGATCACCACGCTGGAGGTCGACCATGATGCCGCCGGGCTGGCCCGCCGCAATCTCGAAAAGGCGGGCGTGGGTGACCGGGTAGAAATAGTCGTGGGCGACGCGACCGACTACCTGGCGACCGTGCGGCCGGAGTCGGTGGGAATGATCTTTATCGACGCCGATAAGAAGTCCTACCCTCGTTACCTAGCGGCCAGCTTCCCGCTGCTCGAACCCGGTGGACTGCTGGTCGCCGACGACGCGTTCGCGCAGGGCGACTTCAGCGGCGAGTCGGCGGATGGGGGCGAAGGCGTCCAGGAATTGGAGGCCATACACACCTACAACCGCGCGGCGGGAAGGAGCGCGCGGCTGTTCTCCGCGTTCATCGGAACCAGAAACGGTTTCCTCGTGAGCTGCAAAGGCTGAGGGATGACGAAAAAGTGCGCTCTGGTCATTGGAGCCAGCAACAACTTGGGCGCTCATTTCGCGAGCAGGATGGCGGCCCAGGGCTGGGCGGTGACGGGACTGGGCCGACGGTCTGCCGGAATGATCCAGCTCCCGGAGGACGTGGAATACATCCAGGCCGACCTTTCCGCTCCAGAGACGCTGGAATGGCTCCCAGAAAAGTTCGGTAATGTACCCGATCTAATCGTCTATAATGCAGTCCGTTACCCTGATCAGGGCGCTGACCTGCCGTCGCTGGATAGCCTTGAAAGTATCTTTCGGGTCAACGCGCTCATCCCCTACCGGCTGCTGCTTGACCTGCTCACCAGGCCACGGGATAACTTCTGCTCCTGCGTAGTCGTGAATTCCGACGCGATGTACCACGCACGGGAGGCCTCTGGTGTCTATTCCGCCAGCAAGGCGGCTCTTCGCGTGCTAACCGGAACGCTGGCCTCCGCCTGCCGCGGCCAGAACGCCAGCGTATCTACCCTTCTCCTGGGGCCGCTGGCCGATCCGCTGAAGGTGAATGGTCTCCGGCGTGCCGCGGAGCAGCGCGGCACCACCGAGGCGGATGCCACCAGAACATTCCTGCGCAGGTCGAACACCAATCTTGTCATCGACACCCTGATCAACTTCGAGTCCTGCTTCCAGAGCCTGATGTATATGGAGCGGCTAGGCCCGGTGGCGAATGGCATGATGTGCCGACTCGACGGCGGATCGTCGGGCGGCCTGGTCTGAGTCCACGGCACCTGGCTTCAGGCTATCTTCAGGGATCGGATACACGACATGAGATACCGTTTCTTGGGGACGACAGGACTGAAAGTGTCGCGCCTGTGCCTGGGCGCGGCGACGATGGGCTCACGCTGGGTGCCCGGTGGACCATGCCCAGGCCGACTCAGACTCCCTGGTCAGCAAGGCGCTCGATTGTGGCATCAACTTCTTCGACACCGCTAATGTGTACAACGGCGGTGAGAGCGAGGAGTGGCTGGGCAAAGCCATCAGGCGCCGGTCAGTCCGTGATTCCGTGATAGTCGCCACGAAATTCGGTTATCTGACCGATCCGCGTAACCTTAATAGCGGCGGCTGCAGCCGCAGTGCGATATTCACCTCGGTGGACCAGTCGCTGAGCCGGTTGGGCACGGACTACATCGACCTTTATTACATGCATCTGTGGGATCGCGTGACGCCCCCGGAGGAAACGCTGGCCGCCGCGGCGTCCCTCATCGCCAGCGGCAAGATCCGGTACTTCGGGGTGAGCAACGTGCCCGGCTGGTATCTCGGACAATCCCAGGTGCTGTGCCAATGGCGAGGCCTGCCGCAGGTGGCGGCGGTCCAGATGAATTACAACCTGCTCGAACGGTCTGTCGAGCATGAGGTTTTCCCGCTCGTCGGACGCAAGTCGGCGTTGGTGAGCTGGGGGCCTCTGGCCAACGGCCTGCTGGCCGGTCATTACGATGTCGACCTGGCCAAACGCGAAATCCGAGGGAAGGGCAGGCTGACAGAGGCGTTCGCGACGGGAGACCTCGATCCGTTCCAGGAAGTGGTTCTCCGGGTGCTTAGCTGCCTGGACGAACTGTCCAGGGAACTCGGTTGCAGCACCGCGCAGATCGCCCTGGCATGGTTGCTGCACAAACCCGAACTGACCGCCGTCGCGCTCGGCGTGTCGTCACAGAAACAACTCCTCGAAAACGTCGCGGCCCTGAACGTCCAGCTATCTCCAGATATGCTGGCCCGGCTCGACAAGGCGAGCGCGCGGCCAGTTCCGTATCCGTACACTTTTCTGGGCCCGGAGTACCAGGACATGGTGCACGCGAATCAGCCGGCCGCCGCCAGGGAGGAAAGGGACTCCGACTCGGCCTGAACGTAGTGAGTTCGCAGGCCGCGTTGAATCTTACGGGCATTCCGCGCGCTGCTCAGGGCGTAGGAAACCAGATCGGGACCGAGGCCGTAGTCGATACCAAGCCACTCGTAGAACGCCGCGGCCTGACGGCGATAGATGTTCGCCAGCCAACTGGTCGCGGAGCGCGGGGAAGCCTGTGACTCGAACCACCCGGCCAGGCAGTGCTGCACGTATTCCTCTATCGAGTGCTCCACGGTCCTGGTGTGAATCAGGCGGCGGACCGGCGTGAACATGTCGTCGATGAGGCGAGCCTTGCCCTGCAGCTCGTTCGCGGCGTTCGCGGCTAGCAGCGGCGCACAGTGGAATCCGTCCCGGTACGTCCCAGTCAGCAAGTAAAGCCCGGGCAGCGCGGACCACCCGATCAGCGGGAAACCGTCGAGCGACACCGGCCGGTTGCCCACCCGCCATTCCTCGACCTCGTGATGGGTGATCTCCTCGTCGAGCTGCTGCATCGCGCACTGGGCCAGGAAGTGCACATCGTTCATCTGCACGCTGGCCAGCGCCTCGTCGGCAACGGTGTTGGTGGCGCCGATGTACTCCCTGCCGTCGCCGAGCGGGACCAGGTGCAGCCCGCAGGCGAAGGCGCGGTTGGGCGTGCGCACCACGCTCTCAAAGCGCGGCCCTGAGATTCGCCGCGTTACGACGGCGAATCCGCGACCGGGAAAGATCGGCATCAGTTCCGACGGCGGAAGCACCGTATGCAGCAGCGCCGGGCTCTGGGCCGGCCGCCACGACCACGGTGCCCGCTTCGATCCGGCTACCATCGGCCAGGCTGGCCCCGCAGGCCCGGCCGTCCACGGCGGTGAGCGCCTCCACAGTCTGGTCGATGAGGGTCACTCCGGCCTGCGCGATCCGCGCTTCGACCGCGGCGAGTGTCCGTCGCGAGTCGACGGCGCCTTCGTCCGGCAGGTGCAGGGCACGCAGCGCCCGCTGGTCGGCCCGGGGCCTGTATCCGGTGATCTCGGCTGGATCGACCTCGTCTGAGGGCTTGTCGTACGCGCCGAGCGCGGCGGTTATCGCCGCGTAGTTCTCCGAGTCAAGGTACGAGCCGCACGTGTTGAGCACCACGTAGGTGTCCTGCGCCACCTGAAGTGGCTGCTGGCCGGCCGGAGCGTCACCCTGCAGACGCCGCAGCACCTGCGGCCACAGCAGGTCCGCGGACCTGCTCATCTCAAACTTGGTCCGGGCAGGTGCCGTCCGCAGCGTCTCGGTGGTCACCTCGCCAAAACAGCCGAACATCGCCCCGGCCGCCTGGCTGGCGCCCGCCTCGCGGTCCCGCGGCCCCACGACAGCGATCGAGCCTGCTCCCCGGGTGGCCAGCTCCTCGGCAAGAAACAGGCCAAGCGCGCCGTTACCGACGATGAGAATGTCCAGCTGCCGCGTGCTCGTCATTGCAAACCGCCTGAAGTTATACTGTGACCGAATTTTGACCAGGACATATTCATGGGAAAGCCGGCGACGGGTAATCAGACCATGAGCGGTCGTGTGAGGAAGAATTGACGGAGGGATCGATCATCACTGAATGATACGGCTTCTTGCGCCGCGGAAAGGGGCCAAGTGGGCCTTCACGACCTGGACCTGACTCGGGCTCTAGCCGAGCACGACCGCCCCGGGCTGCCGGCTCGCCGCCTAGCGGCGATTGGACCGGTGCGTCATCAGCGACTTGACCAGTGCTCTAGCTTGCGCTCGCAAGATAAGGCGTTACTGCCGGACTCGCCTGCTTGCGAAGGGAATGGGATCTGATGACACTGGCCATCGTCGGAGGAACACCTACTATCGACAATCCGAATGTCATCGGGAACTCGGTCGCGTTCACTCCGGATGATCGGGATGCCGCCATTCAGTTCATGTACAGCAGGACCGGAAGGCTGTCCTTTTACGAGCGCGAAGGTCTGCTGGGGAGATACGAGGACGAACTAGCCGCCTACCACGGGGTTCGTTACGCCGTCCTCACGAACTCTGGGACCAGTGCCCTGTACTCCGCTTATGTCGGGCTCGGGCTGGAACCCGGCGACGAGGTTATCGCGCCGACGTACACATTCCTCGCGACAGTGACACCCCTTGTCAGCCTCGGGGTAGTTCCGGTCCTCGCCGATGCGGATCCCGAGACCGGCAACCTGGATCCAGACGACGTCCGCAGGCGGATCACCGATGCCACCCGGGCCATCGTGGTCACGCATCAATGGGGGCATCCGGTCGAGATGGACGAGATCATGCAGATCGCGGCGGACCATCAGCTTCGGGTCCTCGAGGACACCTCACTGGCGGTGGGCGGCACCTATCGGGGCCGCGGGTGGGATCGATCGGTCACGTGGCCGCGTTCAGCCTCGGGTCGAGCAAACTGCTCAGCGGCGGTCAGGGGGTGCGCTCGTCACCGACGACGACGAGATCATGGAAAGGGCGAACCTCATCGGCCACGCACGGCGCGGCCGAGTACAGGTGCGATCGGAGAAGTACCTGCCCTTCATCGACGCCGGAATGGGCACAACTTCCGGATACACGCTCTCAGTGTGGCCATCTCTTACCGTCGGTTCCGGCGAATCGATGAGCTGATAAGCCAGCGCGCGCAGCGCTACAACGCGCTCACCAGGGAGCTAGAAAACTCCGGCTTGTTGCGGCCGCCGATCACCCGGCGAATATGTCCGACGCGCGGATCCTGGATCGGTTACACCGCCAGCTTTGACGCCAAGGCGGCCGGGATACCTCCGACACGTACGCTGAGGCGCTCCAGAAGGAGGGATTGATGGTCCGCCGCAGCTACCATCCGCTGCTGCACCGCTGCCCGCTGTTCACGCGCCGTGAGGATAGGTTCCGTCGGCAGGGTCCCTTCGCGCCCGGCAAGCGCGTTTACACCGAAGGCGACTTCCCGGTCGCCGAGGCACACGTAGACCGGCAGCTCGCCTTCCCGCTCTTTCTCAATGAAGAAGACTGGATCATTGAGGCGTACGGCGATGCCATCAGGAAGGTGGAGAGCGAGATCGACACGCTTATCGCCTGGAAAAACCAGCAGTCCGCGCATGACGTAAATCACCGGTCTGCCTACGTCAGCAGCACCGGTAGTTTCTCCAGCCCGCGGGACGCGCTGTGCCGCCAGGCCAAGGCTTCGGGCGGACATGCGAGTCTCATCGAGGGGAACCGTCGCAACAGAGATCCGATGGCGATCCGCGCCTCCAGCCGGGCGAGCGCTGCCCCGAGGCAGAAATGCGGGCCCTGCCCGAAACTCAGCATCGCGTTTGTGTCTCCTCTGGTAATGTCAAGCGAATCACCCTTATCCACACGCGAAAAGTCCCGGTTGCGGCGGCCGCGATGCAGGGCAGGACGACGCCGCCACGCGGGATCTCGGCTCCGCCGATTTGGAGATCCTCGGTGGCTACCGAGGCATTGCCTATTTCCACCGGACAGGCGAACCGGCAGGACGCCTCGATGGCGTGCGGAAGCATTTCGGGGACTGTCGCGCAGTAGCTCAAGCTGGTCGGGATGACCGGAGAGGGCTCGCCATTCCGCTTACCGACCAGATTGACGGTCGTCTCGTGGCCCGCCATCAGCAGCAGAGCGAGCGTTCCCTGCAATTCCCGGTCTGAGAGCTGGTCGCCTTCGTCCATCGCGGCGATCAGTGCGCTGGTCAAGATGGGCTGCTCATCAAGAGCGAGCTGGTAAAGGGTCCGCCGGCGGGTCTCGTCGATCAGCCGGCGTAGGTACCGCTTCATGGCGAGCGTGCCTTGCCGCAGGGTTTCCTTGGACCGCTCATCAATCGGCGGGATCATGTTCTCCTGAGTCCAGCGCCGAAGTCGCGCTGTCCTTGGCCGGTATGCCGAGCAAATCGCAGGCGATGGTGAGGGACAACGGCACGGCGAAGGACTCAAGCAGGTCACTTCGTCGCGCTTGGCCATCTGGTCGAGCAAGTTTTCTACGATGGCGTGGATGCGCGGCTGCAAGCCCTCGACCCGACGGCGGGTAAATGCCTGGGAACGAGGCGGCATCCGGGTGATCCGGCGGGTCGCTGGAGAGCAGATTGATCCCGAGCACCCCGCCGCCGGTGAGTTCCTGATCCCGCATCCATTGCGGCGCGTTGTGCGGGCTCCTGGAGAGACGCGGGTCGAGAAGCATTGTTCGCACGGCGTCGTACTGGGTAACGAGCCAGGTGTCGAAGCCGTATCGGCTGACCTTTCCGGTGTACCGGCCCCCTCTCGCGGAACCCGGCATACATCAGGTACGGGTCGGGGAAGCGCTCCGGCATAGATTGATCCCTCCAGGCCATCTCACCACAGATATCAAACCATATATTTAGCAAGCTATTGTGACCACTGGTAAATTGCTGTGCCGAAATACCAAGCCAGCCGGTTTTACAGCCGTCCTAATCGGTGGATGGTCGCGTTCGGGTGAAATCTTTGGCGCGTGCGGGTGGGCTGCTGGTACGGCAAGTGGGGCCGCCCGCGCGCAAG
>CAVSTQ010000026.1:0-61206 GCA_963730825.1 uncultured Actinomycetes bacterium | reverse complement strand
TACGGCGTGCCCGCGCATGCGATCCTGCAGCGCGTCGGCGAGGCCGGCTACGTCGGCGGCCAGGAAGACATGATCATCGACGTCGCGCTGCAACTGCAGGAGGAAGGTTCGGTGGCTGGGGGGCGGTGGACTAGGCGAGCTCGGGGCTCCCCCAGGGTCCTTCCCGCGGTAGGGCCCCTGCTCGATCCGCTCGGTCTGCTTAATCCCCAGCCCCTCTCAGCTCCTGACCCTACCCGCCCCTCAGCTCCCCGCCTCGGCCCCACCGATCTGGCCGCTGCCCCCCACGGGCGGCACGAAGTCCCACCGTCCGGCGATCACCGGCACAACGGATCACCGTGCCAGGCTGGGTCTAGGGCACGTCAGCACCACCCGCACGGTCAGCCACCTGCACCACCACCGTGGCTCCCGGCATTCGGGGATGGTCCTTAACGATCTTGATCGTCTATAGCTGTAGGTCTTCGGACGGGCGGGCTGGCCGCCGCGCCGCAGAACAGGACAGCGCCGCCATGACCGCACCGCCGGACCAGGACAACCTCGGCGAGGACAGCCAGGGATGCTGTCCCACGCTGGAGACGATCGACCAGGACCTGGAACGGCTAGGGGAGCTCACCGGGCCCTACGTCACCGACGCCAGCGAGGATCTCAGCATGGCCGCCGCCCGGATCCCCGACGACGACAGGCGGCGGGAGGCCGAGGAACTCCTCCGCCGCCTGCGACCCGTCATCGAGCCCCACCTGGACGCGATCGAGCGGGAGACCCCCGAGGTCGACGGCCTGGCCCCCGCCTTACGTCACGAGCTTGCGGTGGCGGCTGAGGAGCGGGCGGGAGCCGCGGGCGGGAGTTCTCCGCGGGCCAGGCCGTCGTCCGGTCGCTGCCCCTCGATGTCGGGGTCGGGAACGTACCGGGCAAACCAGGCCGGGTGGTACCAGATCCTGGCCCGGACGATGGCCATGACGGCCGGCACCAGCGTGAGCCTGACCACGAAGGCGTCGAGGAACACGCCGATGGCGAAGCTGAAGCCGATCGCCTTGATGGTCGGATCGCTGGTGAACATGAAGGCGACGAAGATGAAGAACATGATCATCGCGGCCGTGGTGACCACCCGGGCCGACACCGCCACGCCGTGCTGGACCGCACGGCGAGCATCGCCGTTCCTGGTGTAGTCCTCCTTGATCCGCGACACCACGAACACCTCGTGGTCGCTGGACAGGCCGAAGATGATGGCCAGCATGATGATGGGCAGGAAGCTGATCGTCTGGGCCGGGGTGATACCGAAGATGTGCTCACCCCAGCCCCACTGGAAGATCGCCACCTGGGCGCCGAGCGCCGCGGCCATCGAGAGCAAGAAGCCGAGGATCGACTTGAGCGGCACCAAGATGGTGCGGAAGGCAAACGTCAGCAGGACGAACGCCAGGCCGACCACGGCGATCAGGAAAATCGGCAGGGCCGCGGAGAGCTTAGCCGAGACATCGATGTTGGACGCGGTGGTGCCGCCGACCAGGATGTGCGCGCCGGTCTGCCCTTCGATGGCGGTCCGGTCATCGCGGATCGTGTGCACGAGGGTGGCCGTGGCCGGCTCGCTCGGCCCGGACTTCGGGATCAGCTTGATCAGCGCGATGCCGCCCTGGGTGGTCACCGGGGTCACCTTCGCCACGTCGGGCAATTTGGCCAGCGCCGCCGCGAGCTGCCCGGTGGGGGCCGGGCCGCGCACATCCTGGCCGACGATGAGCAACGGGCCGTTGAAACCGGCGCCGAAGGCCGCGGTGGTGAGGTCATAAGCCTGGCGCTGGGTGCTGGCCTTGGGCTGGGAGGTCCCGCCGGGCAGGCCGAGCTGGATCGACGCCGCGGGAATCGCGAGGACGCCGAGCAGCGCGATCCCGCCAAGCAGGACGAGCACCCGGTGGTCCGCCAGCCGGGATACACGCTGCCGTTGTACTGGACCTGCACGCCGTCGGCGGCCACCGGCTTCATGGCGGCCGCGACGGCGGCCAGGCTCGCGTCCTTAACCCCGGTCGCCGGGGCCGACCACTGCACCTGGCCAAGCGCGACCTGGCCGGCCGGCGACACCAGGCCGCTGGAGAACGGACCAGGCAGCAGATCCTGGAGACCGCGCAGCGGCTGTTCACCGACCTCGGCTACGACGCCACCTCGCTGCAGATGATTGCCGACGAGCTGGGGCTGACCAAGGCCGCCGTCTACTACCACTTCCGGGCCAAGAGCGACATCCTGCACGCGGCCATGCAGCCTGGAGTCCAGCGGCTCGAGACCTTGCTGGACGAAGCGGCCGCGATACGCGGCCGGCGAGCCCGGATCGATCATCTGGTGGACGGCTTCGTCGACTTCCTCGTCCAGCACCGGCTATACGCGTCGATGGCGTCCACCGATCCCGCCGCGAAGCGGAACGAGCTGGACAGCGCGAAAAACACCCTGGCCACGCGAGCCCTGACCCTGTTCTTCGGGGATAATCCCAGCGGCACAGAACGGCTCGCCTTCAGCGTGCTCTTCTTCATCCCGCAGTGCCTGCCCGAGCTGGCCGACCTGACCGACGAGGAACTACGCGAAGCCCTGCAGACCACGATCCTGCGCATGCTGCGGGTCCCGTAACGGCTTATGTGCGACCCCGCACCAGGCGGTTACCTGGGACGGGCTGAGCCGCCCCGGCTCGGGGCGCCACTGCTGGGGCTGGACCACGCCCGGCTCGACCAGGTCGAGTCCGGCGAAGAAGCGCGTGATCTCATCCCGGTCACGCATCGTCGCCTTCGGCCCGCTCATCCGCTCGTTCACGCGCCTGGTCATCTCGGCCATCTTCGCGGCCCGGATATCGCTGGCCGGATGCGCGAGCACCAGGTAGCTGCCGGGCGGGACCGCCGCCATCAGCCTGGCCACAATGCCGTACGGTTCGTCCGGGTCCGGGATCAGGTGCAAGATGATCAGCAGCATGAGCGCAACCGGCTGGCTGAAGTCCAGGGTGGCGGACGCGGCCCGCACGATGGCCTCGGTGTCGCGCAGATCGGCGTCGAGGTACGCCGTCGCGCCTTCGGGGCTGCTGGTGAGCAAGGCCCGGGCATGCGACAGGACCACCGGGTCATTGTCGGCGTAGACGATCCGCGCGGCCGGGGCGACCGCCTGGGCCACCTGGTGAGTGTTGCTGGCCGTAGGCAGCCCGGTGCCGATGTCGAGGAACTGCCGGATGCCGCACTCAGCGGCCAGGTACCGCACCACCCGGGCCAGGAAAGCCCGGTTCGCCCGCACGTCGGCCACGATCCCGGGGTTGGCCGCGATCGCCTGCTCGGCGGCTTCCCTGTCAACGGCGAAATTGTCCTTGCCGCCCAGCCAGTAGTTGTACACGCGGGCGGAATGGGCATGCCGGGTGTCGAGCTCGGCCGCGTTCTCCTGCTGGCCGGGTTGTCCGGACATGCGCCGATACTAGCGCTCGACGCGGGGCAGGCGCGCAGCGGTCTGGTGACGGACCTGCCTGCCGGGCCGGGAACGGGGGCCACGGTAGGTAACCTGGACACGGAGCCGATGGAATGACAGAACGCAAGCCGCCGGAGATGAGCTTCACCTCCTGGGTCGACCAGCAGATCCATGAGGCGACCGAGCGCGGCGCCTTCGACAACCTGCCCGGCGCGGGCAAACCGCTCCCCCGCCGGGGCGGAACCGCGGATGCCTGGCTGCGCGACTATCTGCGCCGGGAGGGCGTGCCGGCCGAAGACCTCCTGCCGACCCCGCTGAGGTTGCGCAAGGAAATCGAGCGGCTGACCGACACGGTGCCCGAACTGGCCTCGGAGCAGCAGGTACGCGAGGTCGTCGCGGACCTTAACCGGCAGATCCTCCAATGGCGGCGGATCCCGCTCGGGCCGCCGGTGTTCCTGCCGCGCGTCGATGAGGAAGCCATGGTCGCGCGATGGCGCGAGGGGCAGCCCGTGAGGCCGGAGCCGCCGGTGCCGGCCGCCCGCGCCGGCGGCTCCGGCGGGAAGACAGGACCTGCGCGCTCCCGGTGGTGGCATCGCGTCCGCCGCCGCGGGCGGGACTAGGAGATGGCTGTGCTCAAGGTCGCCACCTGCCAGTTCCCGGTCAGCGCGGACATCGGTGCCAACCTTCGTTATGTCAGGAGGCAGCTGGGCCTGGCCAGTGGCCGCGGAGCGCGGGTCGCCCACTTTCCTGAAGGCTCGTTGTCGGGCTACGCCGGGACGGACTTCGCCAGCTTCGCCGGGTTCGGCTGGGAGCGACTGGACGAGGCTTTCGCGGCGGTCGCGGAAGCCGCGCGCCAGCTCGGGCTATGGGTGGTACTCGGGTCCGCCCACCGGCTCGGCGACGGCCACAAGCCACACAACAGCTCGTATGTCATCAGTGACTCGGGACAGATCGCCGAACGGTACGACAAGAGGTTCTGCGCAGGCGACCCCGCCGGGCAGACGGGCGACCTGGCGCACTACAGCCCGGGCAGGCATTTCAGCGTCTGGAGCATCGACGGGTGGACCTGCGGCGCGCTGATCTGCTACGACTACCGCTTCCCCGAGTTGTACCGCGAGTACAAGAAGCGCGGCGTCCAGCTCATGTTCCACTCCTTCCACGCGGCCCGCTTCCCGGCCGCACGGATCGCCGCGATCGGCCAGGCCATCGGGCCCGAGCTCGCGGCCGTCAACCGGTCCGCCACGCACACCTACCCGGGCATCACCATGCCGGCCTCGATGACCGCCGCCGCGGCGGCCAACCACGTCTGGATCAGCTGCCCGAACTCCTCGGCTCCGCAGAGCTGCTGGCCGGCCTTCTTCGTGCGGGCCGACGGCGTCACCACCGGGCGGCTGCGGCGCAACGTCCCTGGTGTTCTGGTCTCGACCGTGGACTCCGAGCGCGAACTGTACGACTCGACCGCGGCCTGGCGGGCCCGCGCCATGGCCGGTGTCCTGCACAGCGGCACCCCGGTCGACGATCCCCGCTCCGAGGACCGCACCCGGGCCTGACGACCGAGCGCGAGGGCTGTTGACCTGGCATGCCGCGGTTGGCGTCTGCGGCCATCCGCTTCGATCGGTGCGCCCGGCTAGGCCGAAGTTACTTTTCAGCGGTCATGCCACTTGCGGCGCTGGCCTAGGCCTTCGCGAGCTCGACGGTCGCCTTCTGGCTGCATGATCGGACCAGCGCAGGACTGTCGGATGTTGGCCGGACCTTCGTTGCGCGCCGGGCGGTTCTGGACTGCCCCTGGCGGCGGGGCCGGCGTTTTTCGTCACTCGGCGCCTGCCGTTTGTGCACGTTGTGGCAAACTACACATACTATTGTTAAGGTTGCCACAACCATACATTCTCTAGCGGTCCGGGAGGAGTCGGATCCACCACGACTTTCTCGCGGCCGGCCGGACCGCGGGCCCGGCAGGTGACGTCCTGTCACAGGGGGACCGCAGGTACCGTGGGCGCCGCTGGCGCGGGCCGGCCTGGGTGGGATAGCCTGAGGCGGGCGGGGCTGGCCTGGGGCCGGATCGGGAGGGGCTAGGGGGCGGGGGGGATGTTGTAGTTCATGCGGAAGAGGTTGCGGGGGTCGTATTCGGCCTTGAGGCGGGCTAGCTTGGCGTGCTTCTCCGGGCCGCCCAGGGCTTCGACCACGCGGTCGAGTTCGTCGAAGTTGAGCATGTTGACGTAGACGCCCTGGCCGACCCAGGGGGCCAGGTCCTTGACGATCGTCCGGGTGCGGCTGATGTACTCCGGGTCATCGGCCGGGTCGTCCCAGCGCATGGCGAAGTTCAGCCAGAGCAGGTAGCCGCGGTTGGAGAACGCCGTGTCGGGCTCGGCCACGTCGCCGATGGCGCCGCCGAGGCCGATGATCTCGACCTCGCCCTCCATCGGCATGTCTTTCCAGAAGTCGTAAAGCTTGTCGATCGCGCCGTCGGCCAGGTCGGCGACGTGCGCCTCCTTGGTGTAGTAGCGATGACCGTCCTCAAACTCCTTGTCGATCAGGTGCTGCACGCCGGCACCGAACGGCATCACGTTCGTGGCCTTGATGCAGGGCTGGCCGACGTTGGTCAGCCGCTCGATGAGCTCGGCCCCGGCCGTGTCCTCGGCGTCCTCCAGCCACATCGAGATCAGCATCAGCAGGCGCCGGCCCACGTACTCGGGCGGGACGAACGGCAGCACGGGCATGTCGTGCTTGAGCGCGGCGTGCCAGCCGACGCTGCGCGGCAGGGTGGGGACCAGCGCCGCGTAGGCCTTCAGCGCTTCGACGGCCTCGTCGGGTTCGTAGACGGAGACCCCGATGCGCATCATCGGGCCGAAATCGTAGGCCTGGAAGGTGAACCGGGTGACGATGCCGAAGTTGCCGCCACCCCCGCGCAGCGCCCAGAACAGGTCCGCGTGCTCCTGCGCCGAGACCTCGATGACCTCGCCGCTGGCCAGCACCAGCTCCAGGGACACGAAATTGTCACAGGTCAGGCCGTGCTTGCGGGAGAACCAGCCGATGCCGCCGCCCAGGGCCAGGCCGGCCACGCCGGTCTCGGACATGATCCCGGCCGGGACGATCAGCCCGTGCGGGCCGGTGGCCGCGTCCAGGCTGCCGAGCAGGCAGCCGCCGCCGGCGTGCACCAGCTTGCGCTCGGTGTCGACGGTCACCTCCCGCAGCCCGCTCAGGTCGATGGTCAGCCCGCCCTCGGACATGGCCTTGCCCGCCACGTTGTGGCCGCCGCAGCGCACCGACGGAGCCAGGCCGTTCTCCCTGGCCACGTTGACCGCCGCGACGACATCCCGGGTGCTTGTGCAACGCAGGATGAGGCCGGGGTGACGGTCGACCATCGCGTTCCACACCCGGCGGGCCTGTGCGTACTCGGCGTGGTCCGGGCCGATGATGTCGCCCTTGAACGCGCCGGCCAGTTGTTCGGCGATGCGCAGTCGCAGCTGCTCGTCGATTGTCGACGATTCTGTTGAAGCGGGGGTCATCGATGGCATGAGGGGTGTTCCTTTCTGGTGCTACGCCGACACGGCGTTGTTGTTCTCGGCCAGACGGCGCATGGCGTTCAGGGTGGCCGCCACGGCCTTGAGGTAGTCGCCGGTCATCGAGTCGGCGTATTCCTGCTCGGCGGCGGACCCGCCTTCGACGCCCACCACGACCAGGGCGAAGCTGAACCTGAGCGCCAGGTCGTCGTCGGCACCCTCGATCTCGTTCGCGATGGTGCCGAGCACCGGGCCGGCGATGCGGGTGAAGGTCACCCGGTGCGGCTTTTCCAGGGTGATCCGCTCGGTGAAGCGGGCGCCGCGGAAATCAATGTCGCGGTCGAAGACGGTGTCGCTGTGCCGCTGCGTGACCTCGCAGAACGTCATGCTGGGGACGAACGGCAACGCGTTGTCGGCCTTGAGCACGAGGCCGTCCCAGACGGCATCGCGGTTCAGCTGCGGCTCGCCGGGCACGTTGACGGGCAGTTGGTGGCTGACGAAGATCATGAGGTTTCCTCCGCTGACTCGATCACGGTGTTCTCCAGGGCCCCCAGGCCGTCGATGCTGACCCGGACCACGTCTCCCCCGCGCAGGTACAGGCCCCGGCCCGCGCCCACGCCGGACGGCGTGCCGGTGGCGATGATGTCGCCGGGCTCGAGCGTGACGACCTCGCTGGCCGCCGCGATCAGCTCGGCCACCGAGCAGACCATGTCCGCGGTGGACTCGTCCTGCTGCAACTCGCCGTTCACCCACAGCCGCAACCGCAGGTCCTGCGGATCGGGCACGCAGAACGCGGGCGTGATGCCCGGCCCGAGCGGCAGCGAGCCTTCCATCGACTTGGCCGCGAACCAGTCGTAGCTGAAGGCGTCGGCCGGGACGAAGTCCCGCTTGTGATAGCCGCGGGCGGTCACGTCGTTGGACACGCAGTAACCGGCCACGTGAGCCAGGGCTCGTTCGGCCGGGATGTCTTTGCCTTTGATCCCGATGACGACGGCCAGTTCGGCTTCCCAGTCGTACCTGGCCCGGGCCGGGTGCCGGATCACGATCGGGTCCCTGGGACCGATCACCGAGGTGGTGGGCGCCTTGAGGAAGAAGAACGGGCGCCAGCCCTGGGCCGGGAGCTCGCCGCCCATCTCCCGCATGTGCTTGCGGTAGTTGACGCCGGCGCAGATCACCTTGCGCGGCCACCGCAGCGGCGGCAGCAGGTGGTCGTAGTCCACCGCGGGCGCCGCGTCCACCTCGAGCGTGCGGAGCACGGGCTCGGCCGCCTGCCAGTCGCAGATGAGCTCGAACCCGCTGGCCCAGCGCTTGAGGTCGGTCGGCACGACTAGCGTCCCGTCCTCGCGGAGCACGCCGAGGCCGGTGTTGCCCTCGGCGGTATAGGTGGCCAGCGACCAGGTCATGGTGACTCCTCCAGGGCGGAAACGCCGGATACCTGATCGTGCACGCTGGCGATGTCCAGGTGACCCCAGCCGTCGGCGAGCGCCTTGTCGAAGGCCTCCTTGGCCGCGGCGAACACCGGGGCGGACACGCCCGCCTGGGCGGCGTACGCCTCGATCTGCTCCAGGATGGGCTGCAGGGTATGGATCGGGCCCGGGGCGGGAGACCAGGCGCGTTCGGCCATCATGGGACCGCGCTGCCGCCAGATCGCCGAGCTGGCGATGGAGTTGTCCAGCGTCTTCTGGACCAGTTCGAGGTCCAGGCCGCTGCTTCTGGCCAGCGCCATCGCCTCGGCGGCCGCGACCGTGTGCACCGCGAGGAGCAGGTTGGCGATGTACTTCATCCGGGCGCCCGTGCCGAACGGGCCGGTATAGACCCACGGCCCCGAGATGGCGTCGAGCACCGCGCTGACCGCGCTGACGCTGACCGGGTCGCCCGAGGCGAACGTGGTGGACAGCCGGGGCGCGACCATGCCCGGGCTGCCGCTGATCGGGCAGTCGAGCAGGTCACCGCCCCGGGCGACGACCGCATCGCGCAGCTTGGCCTTGCGGTCCACGTCGATGGTGCTCATCTCGATGTGGATGGTGCCGCTGCGCAGCGTGCCGAGGGTGCCGGCCGGGCCGCTGATGACGTCCTCGACCTCGCGTACCCCGGGCAGGATCGACAGCAGCACGTCGGCCTCGGCCGCGACCTCGGCCGCGCTGCCGGCCACGGTGCCGCCGGCCTGCGCCAGCTCGGGCGAGCCGCTGCGGCGGTAGCCGGTGACGGTAAAACCGCGCTCGATCAAGTTCTTGGCTATCGGCAGCCCCATCTTGCCGAGACCGATGATGCCAATCCGGTCCATCGCCTTCTCCTATCGCCGGCCGCTGCCGCTCACGTCTAAACTGTATGCAGTTTAGGAGTCGGGTTCAAGGGCTTTGGTGAGTTAAACTGTATGCAGTTGCGCATCAGCTGGTGTCGTTCCCGCGCAGCTGCCGTCAGATCAGGGAGAATGCTGCCCATGCCTCGTGTCGTGCAGATACCCGACATCCGTAAGGTCAATCTGCCCGAAACCCGGCAGGCGATCCCGTATGTTCACGCTTACCTGCGGGAATGCATCCTGGACGGGACGCTGCGGCCCGGCACCAAGCTATCCCAGGTCAGCCTGGCCGCCCAGCTCGGCATCAGCCGCACTCCGCTCCGGGAGGTGCTGCGGATGCTGCAGGAAGAGGGCCTGGTCGAGATCGAGCCGAACCAGCGGACCCGGGTCGCGGGCCTGGATCCGGCCGAGCTTGACGACGTCTACGCCAGCCGGATCCTGCTGGAGACGCTGGCTCTGTCCATGACCATCGGGCACTTCGGGACCAAGGCGCGCGCCGAGGCCAGGCAGATGCTGACCGCGATGCGGCGGGCGGCCAAGAGCGGAGACTTCGGCGCCTGGTTCACCGCGCACACCGACTACCACCGGGTCTGCACCGCGGCCGCGGGCGAGGCGATGCAGCGGCAACTGCGGGCCTTCGCCGACCGGACCACCCGCTATATCCGCATCTACCAGCTGTCCGAGCCGAACAGCTGGCAGGCCGCCGGAGACGTGGAGCACGCCGCGATCCTGGAAGCGCTGATCGCGGACGACGAGCAGGGCGCGCTGACCGAGATGGCCCATCACCTGGCCCGCACCGCGCTGCGGGTGCTGACCGACTGCGCGCCGGACTACGAGCCGGTCGCGGTGCCGCACGCGGTGGCGCTCATCGACCGCCAGCCGCCCGCGGCGCTGCGGCTCACCGGAGCGAGCTAGACCACTTCCGCATCGCATCCGCGGTCTATAGTCGATCTCGGAAATGATGGGGTCCCGTCCGCATCGCGCTTGCCGCCGCTGCCGCGCCGCGACGGCGGTAACCGCCTGCTCGGGGTCGGGCCGTCCGCCGGCCTGCGGCCCAGCCGATCCCGGCCAGTTACTACCTGGCCCTGGGCGACTCGCTCGCCCAGGGAGTCCAGCCCGACGCGGCGGGCGCCAGCGTCGAGACCCGGCAGGGCTATCCCGATCAGGTATACGCGGCGCTGCGCCCTCGTCATCCCGGGCTGCGGCTGGTCAAGCTCGGATGTCCGGGTGAGACGACCAGCACGATGATCGACGGCGGGAGCTGCCGTTACCCAGGCGGTTCCCAGCTGGCCGCGGCCGTCGCCTTCCTGCGCGCCCACCGTGGCCACGTATTCCTGGTGACCTATGACATCGGCGCCAACGATCTCGAGGACTGCGGCCGCCAGTCAAATCTCCTCAAGATGCTGGCCTGTTTTGTCACCGGCACGCCGGGAGCCGTCAGCCACCTGGCCACGATCACCGAGCGCCTCCGGGCGGCGGCCGGCCCGAGCGTCCGCCTGGTCGGGATGAGCTACTATCTGCCCGACCTGGCCCGATGGCGCGACGGCTCGTCCGGCCAGGCCGTCGCGCGGCTCAGCGAGCGGCTGGAAGCTGGCTACAATGACCTGCTCGGACCGGGCCTACGCCGACCACGGCAGCCGGGTCGCGAACGTGTTCGGCGCCTTTGATACGTCAGACTTCGCCGATCAGGTGACGCTCGCCCGGGCTCGGCACGGTGCCGCGGAATGTCGCCCTGCTCTGCCGTTGGACCTGGGCCTGCACAGCCCCGCCCCGCGGGCCGAACCAGCACGCCAACACGGCTGGCTACGGGGTCATCGCCCGCGCGTTCCTCCAGGCGGCGGCCCTGAGCTGAGGCTGGGTGACCGGGCGGGCGGTGGGGCCGAGCCACATGTCGATCGAGCCCGGCTCGGCCGGGTCGAAGGTGCGGGGTACCCAGGCCGCGTCGTCGGTGATCTGGCGCACGCCGAAGGAGTACTCGTAGGTGAACCCCTCCGGGCCCTGGAAGTACAGGAAGATCGCGCCCGACTGCGGGTGCCGTCCCGGGCCCATCTCGATCTCCACGTCGTGGGCGACCAGGAAGTGCCAGTTCCTGAACACGTCGTCGATGGTGTCCACCTGGAAGTTCATGTGGCACAGACCCGGCTCGTCACCGCGGAAAACGGCGAGCTTATGGTGCACAGGATCGATCCGCATCAGGCAGGCGGCATCTCCGAGCCAGTCCGACACCCGGGCGTTGAACCGCGTGCTCCAGAACCGGTAGGCCTCGTGCACGTCGGGCGCGTCCAGGCACAGGTGACCGAACTCGGTGATGCCGGCGCCCCGGCTGAAGGTCACCGGCCGGGCCACGGTCTCCTGCTGGTTCACCAGTTCCAGCCGGTTACCAAACGGGTCGTCGAAGGCGATGAACTCACGCACCCGCCGGGACCTGGCCTCGGCGGCCGAGCCCCGGTACACGGTGAGGCCGGACCGCTCGAGTTCGGTCTCGGCGGCGTCGAGTGCGTCGGAGCTGGCCACGGCGAAGCCCGAGGCGATCACCCCGGAGGGCCCCTGCACCAGGGCCAGGCAGTGGTGCCGGTGATCGGCACGCAGGTGAGAGACGCCCACCTCGGTGGGCGTCACGAGCTCCAGCCCGACGATGCCGGTCGCGAACCGGGTCGCGGCGTCGAGGTCGGCCACGCCTGATCTGACGTAGGCGATATCGGTCAGCGTGATCATGCGGTTGCTATCTCCAGGCTCCCCGGCTCAGGCGTACACGGGGGTGACGTCGATGTAAATCTGCCAGTCGCTGACCAGGTCACCGTCGAAGACCAGGATGTCAGCGTTGGGCACGGTGACCGACTTGCCGTCTTTGCGGCGGTACTCCACGTCGATCTTCGCGATCACCGTATCGCCGGACTCGTACACCGACAGGATGTGGTGGGTGAGGCCGTCGATGCTGGCGAAAAAGCCCGCGACGGCCTCCTTCACGGCGGCCCGGCCGGTGACCGGATCGGCGTTGGCGAACCGGAACGTCGCGTCCGGGGTGAGGTGAGCGACGAACTTGTCGGGGTCGAACGCGTCGATGTCGGCGAAGATGGCGGCTACGTCCCGGCTCATGATGCACTCCTTCGTTGGGGGCTCGGTTAGCTCTGGGGTTCGTGGTTGGCGAGAAAGGCCGGCGGCGGCGTGCCCAGCCCGGGTCACGGCCCTTGGCCCGCATCCGGTCGGCGCCCACCGCGATCGCGTCGATCGAGGGCACCTCGAAGCTGGCGTGGTGGAAGCCCCGGTGCGAGCTGGCGATGAAGCCGAACACGTGATGATCACCGGCGCCAGCGTTGAGAACAACGTCCTTGGCGGCTTCCGGCCACGCCGCGACGCCGATCCGCTGCCGGGTACCGCCGATGTTGACCAGGACTTCCGCCGCCGCCCTGGCCGGAGCCTGCGGTTCGTCAAGCAGCTGGACGGGAGTGGGGCAAGTGGCCACGAGCGACCCGTCCTTCTCCCCCGTCTCCAGGCCGAAGTCCTGCAGGAAATCCTCGGCCACCGCCAGGTCCGGCACTTCGAGCGCGTAGGGTGCAGCCCTGAGATCACGGCTCTTCCCCTTTTCTTCCCGCGCGACTTAAACTGCATACAGTTTAGCCACGCCGACGGCCATCTGGGAAGGGGAACGTCACGGTGATTCCGGCACCAGCACAGGGGCGGGATGAGGGCCCGCCCGCGGCTCGCGGGCGAAGAACAGGGTGAGACCGAGGATCGTGACCATCGGCGTCCACCAGCTCCACGGGTTATGCCATTGGATCTGGGAGAAGAACGTGAGCACGGTGGCGGCGAGACCGGCACTGAGCAGGCGCGGCCAGCTCCGTGCCGCGGTGATCAGGGCCACCGCCAGCGGCGGCCAGAGGTAGTAGGCGACCATCACCGGCTCGAACGCGGAGCGGAGGGCCAGGGCCACCGCGGTCCACCACAGCAGGTCCGGCAGCATGGGCGGCGCCCGCAGCGCCGCGCCGGCCGGCCAGCAGAGCGCAGCCGCACGCGGCCACCAGGGCCAGGATCCGGGCCGGGCCGGCGGCTACCGCCCCGCCGGCCAGGTGCGGAGCCAGGTAGATCCACGGGGTGGGATGGTCGATCTGCGGTGAATTGGGCTGGCTGGTCACCGCGTGGATAGTGGCGGTCCAGTTGGCCGCGGCGGCGACGGCGAGCAGCAGCACGCCGGGAGCGGCGGACCGGGCCAGGAAGCCCGGCCATCGCCGCGGTCCGACCACGGTGAGCAGGACGGGAAAGGCCAGCAGGACGAGCGGCTGTACCGCCACCGCCGCCCCGGCCAGCCAGGCGGCCCGGCTGGTCCGGCCGTCGGACAGGGCCAGGATGGCATAGAGCAGCAACCCGGTCGCCACCGCGTCCTCCGGGTGGCCCCACCGGATCGTGACGCTCCACAGCGCGGTCGCGCCCACCGCGGCGAGCAGGAAACGCCTGAGGCTGGGGACGCGGAGCCGTTCGGCGATCGCGTCGGCCGCGAACAGCACCACGGCGGAGATGGCGACCTGATAGGGACCGGCCAGCAGCCAGGCGGCCGGATCGGGGCCGATGGCGCCGGGAGCGCGGAGCGGGAGCCCGGCCGCATCGATGAGCGCGACCACAGGGACGCAGATGACGGCCGTCCCCGGCAGCGAGATCAGCTGGGTGGGCGCGGTGTACAACGCGGCCAGGTTCAGGTGCAGGATCCGCTGGGCCGCCAGCAGGGTGCCCCACAGGTCATCGGGAAGCGCCCAGGCCGTCTTCCCGTAAAAGCGCGGCCCCCAGATCACGCCGGCCATCCCGATGACGATCAGGCCGACGGTGGCCAGCAGCGGAAACAGCCTCCTGGTCACGCGTCGTGCCACCGCAGCGCCAGGGCGCCGGCCAGCAGCGCGGCGGCGGCCCAGGCGGCGAGCACGCCGAGGCCGCCCCACGGGCTGATCGGCAGGCTGCGCAGGCCGACCGTGTCCTGGATGGTCAGTCCGGCGTTCATCGGTGCGTACCGCTGGAACCGGTGGGACCAGACCGGGTTGGTCACGACAGACAGGATAATCGGCGAGAGGTAGAGCAAGCCGAGGACGACGCCGGTCGCCACCGCGGTATCCCGGATGACGGTGGCGATGCCCAGGCTGAGCAGGGCGATCAGGGCCAGGTAGAGGACCGAGCCCGCGGCGGCGCGCAGCGTCGGCCCGTCGGCCAGCGACTCGGCCGGGAAGCCGCGCGCGGAGGTGAAGCCGTGGCCGGGCAGCAGGATCCGCCCGGCTAGCACCGATCCGGCG
The DNA here is from genome assembly GCA_963730825.1 of uncultured Actinomycetes bacterium. Lineage (GTDB taxonomy): Bacteria > Actinomycetota > Actinomycetes > Streptosporangiales > Streptosporangiaceae > Palsa-504. The sequence goes on along the minus strand of CAVSTQ010000026.1, from coordinate 46,717 downwards.
ACGGCGATGGCCCCGGCGGCCAGCACCAGGCCGGCCACCAGGACCGCCTTGGCGGCCAGCACGGCGGACCGGCGTGGCATCGCCGCCAGCGTGATGCGGATCATGCCGGTGCTGTACTCGCCGCTGATCGCCAGCACGGCCAGCACGGCCACCACCGCCTGGCCGAACTGGACCCCGGTGAGGCTGAGCTTGGTGGTGTCGACCGGGCAGGCGGTCCCGGCCGGGCACCGGGCCGCGGCCGTGGCCGCGGCGCTCACCGCCACGGTCGCCGCGATGGTACCGGCCAGCAGCCAGGCCGGGCCCGCCACGGTGCGCAGCTTGGTCCATTCTGCGTGCAGCGGGTCCCGCAGGCCCGCCAGGCCCAGCCGCTGCCCGCCGGGCCGGACCTGGCGTCCCGGCGGCCACGGCCTGGCTCATGCGTCCCTCCGGCGAAGCAGCACGACGGCCAGGCCCAGGGCGAGCGCGGCGTAGCCGCACAATACGGCCAGACCGGCCCACGGCGCCAGCGGGAAGTAGCCAGCGTTGGGCGAGTAGACGGCGGTGACCTGCGCGTACTGCGGTGTGGCCTGCTGGATGGCGAAGGCGGCGGCCGGGGTGAGCCGCAGCAGCCAGTCCGCGGCGCCGGCCGGCAGGATGACGGCGGCGCCCAGGATGTACGGCAGCACGATCGCCACGATGACCGCGGTGACCGCGGCGGCGCTGCGGCGCACCATGGTGCCGACCGCCAGGGCCAGGACGGCGGCCACGGCGATCAGCGCCGCGGTGCCGGTGACCATCCGCAGCTCGGTCGGCCATGGCACCGGATACACGTACGCCCCCCGGGCCTGCGCGAGCCGGGCAGCTGATGATCACCGCGGCGGCCGCGGCGGCCAGCCCGGCCACAAAGGTGACCGCGCCGATCACGATGGCCTTGGCGGCCAGCACCCGGCCCCGCCGCGGGCTCGCGGTCAGCGTGACGCGGATAAGCCGCCGCCGGTACTCGGCGGTGATGAACATCGTGGCGATCACGATCACCACGATCAGCCCGGCGAACGTGCCGATGAGGTGCTGGGTGACGGTGGTGCCCGCATCCCCGGCCTGCCCGGGCACGACCGGCGCGATGTCGCCGGACCCGGTCACGGTGAACCGGCCGCCGGCCTGGTGATACCCGCCCACCCCCGACCCGTCGGCGGCGTCGATCAGCTGGCCGGCCCACGGGCCGCCGGCCAGGTGCCTGACCGGCTGAGCTGATCGAAGACGGCGGTGTCCTGGCTGGGGGCGATCATCCCGTTCTCGCCGCCGCCGAAGCTCTGCGCTGATCGCCTGCCACGCGGGTGACGTGGCGAACAGCCCGGCCTGGACGGTCGACGGCAGGCCGGCCAGGTGAACGGCGCCCACCTGAGTCCAGTGCGTGCCGTCGGCGGAGTCGTAGCCGGTGATGGTGTCGCCCGAGCGGGTCAGCCGCAGCCAGCGCGGCGACGCCGGGGTCACGGCGCCCGGCTGGCCCGTCGTGTCGCCGGTGTAGTTGTCCTGCAGGCGTACCCCGTGCTCCGCGGTGACCATCATCGCCGCGTACGCCGATCCCGGTGTGGTGCCGTCCTTGATGATGATCCCGGCCTTGGCCCACGGCACCAGGCCGGGACGGGTGTCGATCGGAGCGTTCGGACCGCTCGGGGCGCTGTCGGCGGGGGGTGGGAGCAGGCCGGTCAGCGAGGTGATCCGGACGGTGATGCTGCCGTTCCCCGCCAGGGGCTGGCGGACGAAGTAGAAGCTGTCGCTCACCGCCTCGCCGCCGGGTCCGACCGGCGGCGCGGTGAAGCAGCTCGCACCGGACCGGACCGGGCCGCCGCCCGTGCCCTGGCAGGAGCTGCCGCTGGCCCCGGCGGCGAACAGCCCGAGGCCCACCATCACCAGCACCGCGACGACCGTGCCGGTCACCCAGCCGCGGACCGTCCTGAACTTGGTCCACTCGGCGTGCAGACCGGACCCGAACCCGTCCCGACTGGTCGGCTGGTCCGGCTGGTAGGCCGTCACCGGGCCGGCCGTCATCGGGCCGGCTCCTGCGCCGCGGCGGCACGGAATTCGACCGCATCCCTGGTGAGCTCCATGTACGCCTCCTCCAGGGTGGCGCGGTGCGCGGACACCTCCGAGAACGGCACCCCGCTCTCGCCGAGCAGCGCCACGATCTTCTCGGCGGCCAGCCCGGAGACGATGAGCGTGTCCCGGTCGGTGGCGGCGATGACGGCCCCCGCGTGCGCCAGCACCTCCGTGGCCTGCGACCTGGCCGTGGTGCGCAGCGTGACCCGGCCGTTAGACGCGGTGGTGATCAGGTCGGTCACCGAGGTGTCGGCGATGACCCGGCCGCGGCCGACCACCACCAGGTGGTCCGCGGTGTCCTGCAGTTCGCTCATCAAGTGGCTGGACACCAGGACCGCCCGGCCCTGGGCGGCCAGCGACCGCAGGAAACCCCGTGCCCAGACGATGCCCTCGGGGTCCAGGCCGTTGAACGGCTCGTCGAGCATCAGCACCGGCGGATCGCCGAGCAGCGCGGCGGCGATGCCGAGCCGCTGCTGCATACCCAGGGAATAACCGCCCGCCTTGCGCCGGATCGCCGATCCCAGGCCGGCCTGCGCGACCACCTCGTCGACCCGGCTGGCCCGCAGGCCCTGGGAGTGGGCTAGCCACAGCAGATGGTTGCGAGCGGACCGGCTCGGCTGCAGCGCGCCCGCATCCAGCAGCGACCCGACATGGCTGAGCGGGTGCCGCAGGCTCGCGTACGGGTGGCCGCCGATCAGGGCCTGACCCGCGTCCGCGGCATCAAGGCCGACGATGACCCGCATCGTGGTGGACTTCCCCGCGCCGTTCGGACCGACGAACCCGGTCACCTGGCCGGGGCGGACGGTAAAGGACATCCCGTCAAGGGCCAGCGTCGACCCGAATCGCTTACGCAGGCCGCTGACTTCGATGGTTGCTTCCATGTCAGCCAACGTTAGGGATTCCCAGCCGCGCGGTCATCACGCCAGAGAGCGTTCTCGGCTGTCACCAGCAGGAGGGACACCGGCCGCGCCTCCCTCGCAGGAGGGAGGACGTCATCCCCGGCCTGGGTGACGCGATCCGGCGGTGGAGCGGCGACAATGAGCAACGTGGGCAGAGCAGGTTTCGCGCGCGGCGGCTGGGCCGAGACGGGACGCCGGATCGCGGCGAGCCCGCACGCCACCGCGACGGCCGGCGCGCTGCTCGGGCTGGCCGCGCTGACCGAGGTCCTGGTCCGGGCCGTACACGCCGGGTACGGCGCGCTCGGCCTGGTCGCCGTGTCGCTGCTGGCCCTGGCTACCACGGCGCCGCTGGCGTTCCTCGGTCCGGCCGCCGCCGCCCTGGCCATCAGCGCGGCGAGCGTCCTCTCGCTGGCGGTCGTCCAGACGATGACGGTCGCGGGCCTGTGCGCGCAGCTGATCGTCCTGTACCACCTGGGCCGCACGGAGGTGCCGCGGTCCGGCGCAACGGGCCAGGACGGCCGCCAGCCCGCGGCGAAGCGCCAGGTCATGACCCAGCTGCTGGCCCCGGCCCTGGGGCTGCCGTTCGCGGTGATCGCGCTGGTGCCGGCCGGGCTCGGCGGCCCTGAGGAGCGCGTGCTGACCGTGCTGCTGGCCGCCCTGGCCCCGGCGGCCGCGCTGGCCGGGATCGCCCGCCGAGCGCACCTCCAGGCGCGAGCGGACAGCACGGCCCGGCAGGTCATCGCCGACTCCCTGTTCGAGCACATGGCCCGCGGGGAGCGGGCGCGGATCGCCCGCGAGCTGCACGATGTCGTGGCTCACCACATATCCATGATCGCGGTACAGGCGGAAACGGCCCGGCTGACCACCCCGGGGATGCCGCCGGCCGGCGCGCAGCGGCTGCTCGAGATCGGTAACACCGCCCGGGCCGGCCTGACCGAGATGCGGCGGCTGCTCGGCGTGCTGCGCGAGGACGCACACGTCGCCAGCCTGGACGAGGCCGGTGCCGACCGCCACCCCCAGCCTGGACTGCAGCAGCTCAGCGGGCTGATCGACGAGGCCAGAGAGGCCTCGGGCACGGGCGCGAGGTTCATCGTGTCGGGGCCGCCGGCCCCGCTTGACCCGGGCGTCGAGCTGGCCGCCTACCGGATCGTGCAGGAAGCCCTGACCAACGCCCGCCGGCACGCGCCCGGTGCCGCCGTCGACGTGGAACTGCATTTCACCGACGACGCGCTCCGGCTCCGCATCCGGGACAACGGGCCAGGTCCGCCGTCTGGGGCTGGGGCCTCCGGAGACCTCAGCGTCTCTGCGGGCCCGGCGGTGGCGGCGGCCGGGCGGCCACGGGCTGGCTGGCATGCGGGAACGGGCCGCCGCGGCCGGCGGTCAGCTGCGCACCGGCACCGCGCCCGGCGGTGGCTTCCTGATCGAGGCCACGCTGCCCGCCAAGGCCGAGGTGAGCGGCTGAGGTCGCCAGCCGCGGCTTGCTGTTTGCGGCCGGCTGGGGTTGAGTACTGCCATGTCCGAGCAACCCCCTGCCGTGCGTTCCTGGCATGCCGTCGTCGAGACTGGCGACCTGGCCCGGCTGGATGACCTGCTGGCCGACGACGTGGTCTTCCTGTCCCCGGCGGTGTTCGCGCCGCAGCCGGGCAAGGCGCTCACCACACGCTATCTGAGCAGCGCGATCGTGGTCCTGGGGCCCACCTTGCGGTACACCGGCGAATGGCATGGCCCGGACAGCGCGGTGCTGGAATTCGAGGCCGAGATCGACGGTCGCCACGTCCAGGGGGTCGACATGCTGCGCTGGAACGAGGAGGACAAGCTGGTCAGCTTTACGGTGATGGCCCGGCCGCTGCGCGGGCTCGAGAAGCTGATCGAGCTGATGGCACGTCAGCTGGCCGCCGATTCCGGCTGACCGCGGGGACGACACCAGTAGGGTACGTCCCATGCCGGAGATCTCATCGCGTCCCGAGCCGTTCAGCCCGCAAGCCTCCGCCACGGAGCTGGAGGATCTTCGCACCCGGCTGCGCGCGACGCGCTGGCCGGACTCGCCCGAGGACGCCGGCTGGTCGCTCGGGACCGATCTGGACTATCTCCGCGAGCTTGTCGCTTACTGGGCGGACGGGTTCGACTGGCCGGCCCAGGAGGCGGCGCTGGCCAGGCTTCCCCGCTTCCGCGTCCCGCTCGGGGCCGGGCGGATTCACTTCGTGCACGCCAGGGCCGCCGGGGGTGCCGGGGGTGCGGGGACGGTGCTGCCGCTTGTGCTGTGCCACGGCTGGCCGGACTCGTTCTGGCGGTACGCGAAGGTGGTCGGGCTCCTCACCGATCCGGGCGCCCACGGCGCCGACCCCGCCGACGCGTTCGACGTGGTCGTGCCGGACATGCCGGGGTACGGGTACTCCGACCGCCCGGCCGGGGCCCCCCTTGATTCCATCGCCGTGGCCGGACTGTGGGCCGAGCTCATGGGCGTGCTCGGCTACCCGCGGTTCGCCGCGGCGGGCGGGGACATCGGCAGCCACGTGTGCCGCTACCTCGGGCTCGACCATCCCGGCCGGGTGGTGGCCGTGCACCGCACCGACGCGGGCCCACCCGTCTTGGCCGACGGCCAGGCGGACCTCGTGCCCGCCGAGCGCGCCTGGTTTGACAGCGTCGCGGCCTGGGGCGCGGCCGAGGGCGGCTACGCCGCCATGCACCGCACGAAACCCCAGACCGCCGCCTTCGGGCTCACCGACTCCCCCGCCGGGCTGGCCGCCTGGATCGTCGAGAAGCTCCGGGCGTGGAGCGACTGCGACGGCGACATCGAGCGGCGCTTCAGCAAGGACGAGATCCTGACCAACGTCACGCTCTACTGGCTCACCGGGACGATCGCGTCGTCGATGCGCATGTACCGGGCGAACGCCGCGATCGCGCCCGCGCAGCACGCCCGCCGGGTCGAGGTGCCGTCCGGGTTCTCCCTCTTCCCCGCGGACATCGCCCGCCCGCCACGGGCCTGGCTCGAGCGCACGGCGAACGTCGTTCGCGTGACCGAGCCCGCCCGCGGCGGGCACTTCGCACCGTTTGAGGAGCCCGAGCTTTACGCGGCGGAGCTTCGCGCGTTCTTTCGCCCCTACCGGGCGGCGGCCCAGGCTGACGGCGCCTAGGTCAGCAGGCGCCGCCTAGGTCAGCCTGCCGCCGAGGTGAAGGCGGGCAGGTAACCGAGTTCCTGGCCGGAAGCGGTGGGGTGGTAGGACGAGCTGAGCGAGAAGATGTTCACCGAATTCAGCCAGCTGTGGGAGTCGCAGATCTCATGCCCGGCGAACTGGCCGCGGACATCGACGAACGTGTCGCGGTAGCTGGCCGCGGCCGTCGACAGGGCGTTGTCGAGCGCGTCGGCGCCCTGGTCGAGCGCGGTGCGGTCCTGGGTGCTCAGCCCGATGCAGCCGCTGGACTTGGACAGGTCGTACAGGTCCGGATAACCGAGCACGACGATCTTCGCCGCGGGCGCGTCGGCCCGGATGGTCGCCAGGGTGGTGTCGAGCCTGGCCGGAAGCTGATAGGTGACGTAAGCATCAGACGCCGCGACAGCGGCCAGGCAGACGCTGGTCGGGGCCAGCACGCAGGTGGTCATGACGGTGGCAAAGCCGGCGTCGTTCCCTCCTATCGTGATGCTGACGAGCGTGGTGCTCGCGCTCAGCGCCGACACCTGGCTGGACAGGACGTCGGACGTCTGGGCGCCGGAACACGCGACCGAGACGAACGAGGCGGGCGCGCTGGCGTCGGCCCACTGCTCCGGATAGGCGTTGTAGCTGCGCTCGCAGCTGCCGCTTGACGAGATGTAATCCCCGGCGCCGACGCCCGAACTGTACGAATCACCCAGCGCCACGTAATGAACCGCGGATGCGGCCTTGGCGGCGGGGGATCCGGCAGCGATAAGGCCAGCAGCGGACGCGAGGACGGCAACGCTGAAAACGACGCGGGAAATACGCACGAGTTACCCCAATCAAGGGCAAGAAGGGCCGTGAAATACGCGCGCACTATTCTTGTATCATGCGTCAGCGGGTAGTTCAATAGCTCCGTTCAGTTACGGTCGGCCGATCGCGGGGTAATGGCGAGCGGGACGAAGCCGTGTCCGCCGGGAGGTTCGCCGGGAATCCAGTAACGCGTACCGCCCTGGCCGTAGACGACGGCATGCGCCAGCGCCTCCGCCCGGTCCGCCGCCGGGCCAGGGCTGGCGACAGGGGATGCACCCTGGCGGGTGGCGGGAATGAAGCTGAGCGCCAGGCTGCCGGTCAGCCGTCCGCCGAGCCGGGCGAAAACGCTCCGCGGCAGCGTCCACATCACCCCTTGCATGACGCCGTGCGTGCTGCCAAAGGTGACCTTGCCGACCGACCAGTCCATGTCGCCGGCCTGCGGGACGCTGCTCACCTGCAGCCTGGACACGGCCTGGATCCACTTGGACGCGGCCGCGCCGCCCGGCACCAGGCCGCCCACTTCGCTCACGCCGCCGAGCACAGGCTGGATGACGGCCAGGTCCTTGCGCGCCTGCTCGAGCCAGCTTCGCTGCTCCGGGGCGGGCGCCAGGTACTTCACCGTGGCCATGATCTCCTTGACCCGCCAGCCCGCTGATATCGGGAAGTAGAGGTACACCCGCACGGCCGGGTCGGCGACCGCCTCCCACGGGACGGGGGTCCTGCTGCCGGGTGAGTACCAGTGATGATGCTCCTCGGCCGAGCCAGGATGCCCGAGGGTCCACCAGTACTCATACACCGGAGCGTCGTGCACCGTGGTCGGATCGGTGCCGCCTGACAGCACCACCTCGGCGTACGACTCGTCGAGCAGCGGGCTGGTCTCCCCGAAGAACTCCAGGTAGAAAGGCTGCTCGTCGGGCTGCCAGCTGGACAGGTCGGCCGGCCAGCTCGATGTCTCGATCACGCGGTCTCCTCAGCGGACGGGCGGCGGTGTCCCGTCGGCACTCGCGGCCAGGGCCATGTCCCAACCGCAGGCCGCGCAGGCCTGCCGGAACGCGGACCGGGCGAACTCCAGGGCCGCCGCGGCCGGGTCCGGCCCTGACCGGATGTCGTCGCTGTCCAGGATGTACTCACCCAGCCCGGCGTCCCAGCGCGCCGCCGGAGGCGACAGGGCCAGCCGGGCGAACCCGTCGGGGGCCGGGTGCGCGTAGGCGTAGAACGCCGCCTGGTCGTGCCGCCCGTCGCCCGGCCACCAGCCGACCGCGACCTCCTGCGCGTCCATCGCGTTGCGCATGATGAAGTCGTCGGCGGGAGGGTCGGCCGATGCCCCGGAGAACAGGCTCACCGCCAGGTCGAACGAACCCCACCACGCGTTGACGGGCGTGCTGCGGCCGCGGTAGGGCGCGCGGAACGCCGCCAGCACCAGCGCGGCCTGGGTCGCCGCCGTGAAGTAGTCCGCCACCTGGTCCCGGTCGTACCGCGCGTGCTCCTGATCCTCGTCGAGCGGCACCTGCCAGCTGACTTCCTGCGGCGTCGGGTCGATCTCCACCGGGCCGCCAGCCCGGCGGACCGCCGTCAGCACATCCCGGGTCACCGCCCCGACGGCCCGGTCGGGCGTGAGCGCGATCCGTTCGGTCCGCCCGCCGCTGTGCTCGACCACCGCCTCGTGGGCGTGCAGATCGAGCGCGACGACCAGCGATCCCGAGCCGTCCGGAGCAGGCAGCGGCGCCGTCTCCCACCCCCGGGCGGTCAGCCGCAGCGCCGCGTGCTGCAGTTGCGGCTCCGCCGGGGCCAGCCCGGCCGCGAGCTTGCCGAGGACCTGAGTATGCGCGTGCAGCGTGTCGCACGTCGCGCGCCAGGTCCGGTAAGAAAGCGCAGGCCATACCAAAGACATGACCGGCAGGCTATCGGCCTCAGGCCCGGCGCTCAACCGCTGCTGGTTTCCGGCGCGCTAGGAGAAATGGGTGACGGGCCGGTCGAGGCGTTCGCCGTCGACGAAGATGTCGACCTTCTCGTTGTAAAAAGCGATCAAGCCCGCGATGGGCAGCAGCTGGCGGGTCGGGAAATCGTAGGCCCAGGCCAGGTCCTCATGCACGGTCTCCCCCACCCGGACCGACCAGTAGCCGCTGGTCTTGCCCTTGTACGGGCAGGCCGTCACGGTGCCGGTGGGCAGCAGGTGCTCGGCGTTCACCTCGGTGCGGTTGAGGTAGTAGCGGGTCGGCAGCCCGGTCTCGAAGACCATCACCGGGGACGGCGAGCTGGCCAGCACCACCCCGTCGAGCTCGACCCGGACCTCGCGGGTGGAGCGCAGCGCGTCCACCCGGGTGTAAGGGCTGCGGGGATGGACGAAAACCTCCTCGTCCTCCTCGAACCAGGCGTCCAGCGCGTTCCAGTCAAAGCGCACCGTCCCGGCCAGGCCGGCGACGGCGTCGTCGGTGTACACGCGCGCCGAGCCAGGCCGGGAAACGTCTCCGGACCGCAGGCCGTGCCGCCGCGCGGTGCCCAGATGCAGCTTCTGCTCGTGCTGTTCGTCGATCAGCACCGACGGCCGAACGTCGGCGAGCGGGATGTAGTACTGCGGGTAGTTCGGCCATTCCCAGACGTACCGGGCGTGGGTGGTGTCGAGCACCACCTCACCGCCGAGCATGGCGCGAACCCGGCGCGGCACCGGCTCGATGTGACCAGCAGGCGTGATTATCTTGGGGTAGTCGCTCACAGCTGCCAGACTAAGTGACAGGGCCCCAGCCGAAGACGGAGACCATGACCCGCAAGCGCGGATACTTCCTGCTGATGGGGGTGTGCCTGACGCTGTTCGTCTTGTCCTGGACGGTGGTACGGCTCTACTCGGTGGTCGCGGCCGTGGTGATTTCCCTGGTGGCCATGGTGATTCCGCCGATAGCGGTCATGGTGGCCAACGCCGGAGACGAGTCAAGCCGCCACGAGCCACCGGACCGCCCCGGGCCGGGAAGCTGATCCGCCCGTGTCATGATCGGGATCATGACGACGCGCAGCTGATGGCCGGTTCATCGACGCGAACGGGATCTCCGTGTACGTCGAGGAGCATGGCGACGGCGTGCCCGTGCTGCTTATCCACGGCTGGCCGGATTCGGCCCGGCTCTGGCGCCACCAGGTTCCGGTGCTCGCCGCGGCCGGGTTCCGGGTGGTCACGCCGGACATGCGCGGGTTCGGGCGGTCGACGCGTCCCGCTGACGTGGCCGCATACCGGCTGCGGACCCTGGTGGCGGACGTGAGCGCCATCTTGGACCAGCTGGACATCGAGCAGGCGCACGTGGTCGGCCACGACTGGGGGGCAGGGGTCGCCTGGCTGACGGCGATGCTCTGCCCGGACCGCGTCCGCACGCTGACCGCGATCTCGGTGCCCCATCCTCGTGCCCCGATCACCGTGCGCCAGCAGGAGATGGCCTGGTACCAGCTGTTCTTCCTGTTCACCGACATGGCCGAGGCCACCATCAGCTACGACGACTGGGCCTGGCTGCGCATGTTCAGCCGCGGCGACGGGGACCTGGAGCAGGCGATCACCGACCTGTCCCGGCCCGGCGCGCTGACCGCGTCCCTGAACTGGTACCGGGCCAACGTGACGCCGCGGATGCCGGGACCGCCGACCCCGCTTCCGCCGGTCCTGGCGCCGACCATGGGCATCTGGTCGGCCCGCGACCATTACCTCGACGGTGAGCGGATGAAGAATTCGGCGTCCCTGGTCCAGGGGCAATGGCGTTATGAGGAAATACAGGACGCCAGCCATTGGGTGCCGTTGGACGCGCCTGACCGGCTGAACGCGCTATTGCTCGACTGGCTCCGCTAAAGGCGCGGACTCGGCTCCGGCTCTCCGGCTCCGGCTTTTACGATTGGCTTGACCTGACCGCCCGGGTGGGCTCGCAGAGGACAAGCAGGACGTCGTCGGAGAGCCCGCCGCCAGCGTGCTCGAGCAGCAGGCTGACCACCCGCCGCACCGCCGTGTCCAGGTCGGGCGCGGCCAGGGCCTGCGCCACCGGCGCGTCCAGGTCGAAGAAACAGCCGGCGCGATCCCGGCTCTCGGTCAGCCCGTCGTATAGAAAAGCAACCGCTGTCCGGTGGATATCACGACGATGGTGATGACGGCATCAAGCACAAGGGCAAGCACCAGCCATCCGGAAGGCTGACTCGCGGCCCTGAGCGCACGCCGAAGTAGCTGGCCCATGCGTCCCCATTCCAACTACCCCGCACGGTAAAAGACCAACCTACTGTAGGAGAACCCGTTTGCCTAAACCATCCAGGAGATAATGGTAAGGGCGAGGGAAAGCCACGGATCGTTCGGGGATAAAAATTGTATTTTCCCTAACGAAACGTGGTGCACGTGCAATTGCATGTTTTGGCGGCTCGGCGGGCGGGCCCGGGCACGGACAGGCGGTCTCTGGCCAGGGCGTCGCGGCATCCGATGCGGCGGGTAATAGCCCGCTCGCTAACCGTAGACCGGGCCGGCCACGCTCGCCTGGTGGTGGCAGAGCACGCCATCATCGCCCCCGCCCGCTCCGCATCGCGCCTCCCCGCTCCTTCCCGAGAGCTCGATGTGCCATCGGTCCCCTTCTAGGGGGTCTGATGGCACTTCGAGCTCTTTGGGCCCGGGCGAGGAGGGTGCTGGTGATGATGCTGGGGTTGTGGGGGGACGCAGCAGGAATTAGGTCGGGCCGGCTTTAGAGGGGGCGGGCGCCGAGGCGGGCCACGACGGCGGCGGCGATCTGGACGGCGTACTCGGCTGCGGCGGTGAGGGCGGCGTGCTCGGGGGCGGAGGGGAGGGGGGCGCGGGGGAGCCAGCGGCTCATGAACGCGCCGCAGAACGCGTCGCCTGCACCGGTGGTGTCGGTGGCCCGCGCCGGGTGGGCCGGGATGCACACCGGCGCCAGGCCGGGGACGGCCAGCACGCAGCCCTGATCGCCCAGCTTGAGGAGCACGGCACGGTAGTGCTGGGTCAGCCGGGCCGCCATCGTCACCGGATCCGACTCGCCGGTGAGCACGGCGGCCTCGTCGCGGTTGGGGAAGCACACCGCCGCGCCGTGCGTCCAGCGCAGGAACGCTCCGGGCTCCATCCGGGCCAGGAAGGCGGCCGAGCCGGGATCGATGGTGACGGCCAGGCCGCGGGCCCGGGCCTGGGCCAGCAGCCCGAGGGCCAGCTCAAGCAGCGGCGGCTCGCAGAATGTGTACCCGGTGAGGTGGAGCGCCGCCGCGTCGTCCAGCAGGCCGGGCGGCAGGTCCGACCGGCGGAGCCGCAGGTTCGCGCCCCGGTCGGTGAACATGGTCCGCTCGCCGTCCGGACCGACCATGATCACGATTGAGCCGGTGTCCGCATCCGGGTCGGCGGCCAGGTGCGCGCGGACACCGGCCCGGGCCAGTTCCCGCCGGTGGTACGTGGCATCGCGGGCGCCGGCCCGCCCGGCGAACACCGTATCGGCGCCCAGGTGAGCCATCCAGGCGGCCTGGTTGGCCGCGGAGCCACCCGGGCAGGCGCGGATCAGCGCCTGGGTGTCGCTCCCGGCCGTGATGGCCTCGGTCGGCTTGACCAGCACATCGTTGATCACGTCACCCACGACGACGACCCGCCGGGTAGCCGCCGGGCTCAGGGCCGAACCTGGCCGGCGGCCCGCTGCGCCCAGGACCGTGCGATCTGCGCGGCCAGCTCGATGTTGCCCCGCGCGATCTGCAGGTTGACCCCGACGCTCAGCCCGTCGGTGACCTGCTGGATCCGGTCGAGCAGGAAGGGGCTTACCGCCTTGCCGCGGATCCCCTGCTCGGCCGCCGCGGCCAGGGCGTCTTGGAGCGCGTCGTCGAGGACCCCTGGGTCGAGCTGCCGGGCGGCCGGCAGCGGGTTGGCCACGAGCAGGGCGGACGGCTCGCCGAGGGCCGCCCTGGCCGCCATGATGTCGGCGATCTCCGCCGGGCTGTCGGCCCGCCAGTCCAGGTCGCAGCCGGAGTCGGACAGCCAGAAGGCGGGGAACCGCGAGGTCTGGTACCCGACGACCGCGACGCTCAGCGTCTCCAGCCGTTCCAGCGTGGCCGGGATGTCCAGGATGGACTTGACCCCGGCCGAGACGACGGTGATCGGCGTGCGGGACAGCACGGTCAGGTCCGCGGACTCATCGAAGGTCTGGGCCGCGCCCCGGTGCACCCCGCCGAGCCCGCCGGTCGCGAACACGCTGATCCCGGCCCGCGCGGCCAGCACGGACGTGGCGGCCACGGTCGTGCCGCCGGTCACCTTGCGCGCGACCGCGATCCCGATGTCCCGGCTGCTGACCTTAACCACGGACTCGTCCGCCGCGATCCGCTCCAGGTCCGGCGGCAGCAGGCCTACCTTGGGCACGCCGTCGATGATCGCGATGGTGGCCGCGGTCACGCCCGCGTCGGCCAGGATCGCCTCGAACTGCCGGGCGGCGTCCAGGTTCCGTGGACGGGGCAGGCCGTGCGAGATGATCGTCGACTCAAGCGCGACCACCGGAGCGCCGGACGCCAGCGCGGCGCTGACCCGTGGGAGATACTTCGACCAGGGAAGACACGGGGACAAGTGTCTCACCCGCGGCCGGCTAGTAACCCTGCGAGCCCACGATGTTGAGCAGCGGCTGGCCCGCGGCGTAGCGGGCCAGCTGGTCCGCCATCATGGTCATGACGCGCGACCGGGTGGTGCTCATCGCACCGGCCACGTGGGGCGTGAGCAGCAAGCCGGGCGCCGACCACAGCGGATGGCCGGCCGGGAGCGGCTCGGGTTCTGTGACGTCGAGGGCGGCCCGCAGCCGCCCCGAGCGCAGCTCCGCGAGCAGCGCGTCCGTGTCCACGACCGGGCCGCGGGCCGCGTTGACCAGCAGCGCGTGATCATGCAGCTGACTCAGGAAACGCGCGTCTACCAGATGCGTCGTGGCGGGCGTGATCGGGACCAGCAGGATCACCACGTCGGCGTTCGGCAGGACAGCGGGCAGGTCGTCCATGCTCAAGACGCCGGGCCGGGCGCGGCGGGCGACGCGTTCCACCGTCACGCCAAACGGGACCAGCATGCGCTCGACCGTCTCGCCGATCGACCCGTAGCCCACGATCAGCACGGTCTGCCCGGCCAGCGGCTCGCTCCGGACCGGGTCCCAGGTTCCCGCCTGCTGCGCGGCCAGGAACCTGGGCAGCTGCCGCACCTGCGCCAAGATGACCGCCAGCACCCATTCGGCCACCGCGGGATCGTGGACGCCACGCGCGTTACACAACGTGACCCCGGGCGGGACGAACGGGAGCACGTGCTCGGCCCCCGCCGACATCAGCTGGATCAGCCGCAGCCGGGGCAGCTTGGCCAGCACCGGCATCCGGGAGGGCGGCACCGCGAACGGCAGCACGACCACCTCGACCTCGGCGGCCGAATCCGGCAGCGGTTCGTCGCCGGTCCACACGTCGGCCGTCAGGCCGTCGGGCAGCCCGCCCATCTGCTCGGCCGCATCCGCTTCTGGAAGCCATACCGTGATCATCGAGGACGCCATGACGGTGAGGTTACCGGCATGGCGCGGACCCGGTAGCCGCCGCCCCGGCCGGGGTTACCTCGCGGCGCCGGTGCCCTGCAGATGCCGCTGCCAGGACTCGGGCACATGATCGGCATGATGCGGCGCGGCCTTGTGTTCCTCGGCGGCGTGTTCCTCGGCGGCCTTCGGATCCAGAGCGCCAGAAAGCACCTCCGGGTCCGAGCCGATGATGACCACCGGGCACGCGGACGCACGCAGGCAGGCCCGGATCACCGGCCCCGCGGCCCGGTACGGGTCCGGGCCATACGCCGTGCGGCCAAGCACCAGCAGGTCAGCACCGGCGGCCTGGTCGAGCAGCACGCGCGCCGCCAGCCCCTCGGCGATCTCGGTGCGCACCCGAACCCCGGGGAACAGGCCGGCCGCCTCGCTGACCGACCGGCGGAGCACATCCCGGACCGCGCCCCAGCTTCCGCTGGATGACCGCGGGGCCGGAACGGCGTAACTGGCGACCTGATGACAGACCGACTCCAGGGCGAGCACGGCGATCACCTCCCCGGCCCGCAGGCTGGCCTCCCGGCACGCCCACTGAAGCGCGGCTACCGACTCCGCCGAGCCGTCCACGCCAACGACGATACTTCGCACACCAGACTCTTTAATCATGCGGGATTCCTACCGTTAGCCACCTCTGGCTTACCGACCCGTCTGGTCACAGCCGTCTCGCCAGGGTTTATTGATGGTTACTGACAGTTTTCGATCCTAGACCGTGCGATGGTCCCGTGACGAGAGCCACAGGCCGCTTTTGTCGATGCCGCTATATGTACCGCCGACGCCGGTAGTTATCGTACCGTTATTAGATGTCTGGGAGTAATGAATCGTGTGAACGCCTTGTCTGTTCAGCAGCCGCTTTGCGCCGATCTTGGTGAGGAACGGCGCGGCGCGCAAGTGGGCGGTGGTGGCCCTCGGCGCAGCCTTGTTGTGCGGGCTGCCAGTCATCGCCAGCGCACTGCCGGTGAGCGTGCCCGCGCTGACCGCGAGCCAGCTCCGCGGGCGCATCCTGGCCTCAGCCGGCGAATCCTACGCGGGGTACGCGGAAAGCAACGCGACGTTCGGGCTGCCGTCGCTGGCCGGCCTGGCTGACCTGGCGTCGCTGCTCGACGGGGTCACCAAGATGCGGGTCTGGCAGGCCGCGCCGGACCGGTGGCGGGTCGACGTCTTGTCCGACGCCGGTGAGCAGGACACCTACCAGCTGGGCGCGCGTACCTACCTCTGGGGGTCCGGCCAGGAGCTGCTCACCGAAGTACTCGGGCAGCCGCCGCTGCGACTGCCGCGCCCGGCCGACCTGGTCCCGCCCGCGCTGGCGCTCCGGCTGCTGGCCGAGGCCGGGCCGGGCGCGAGGTACAGCGTCATCGCCCCGTTGCGGGTAGCTGGCCAAAGCGCGGCCGGGTTGCGGATGACCCCGGCCGATCCGGCCTCGACCATCGGTCAGGTCGACATCTGGGCCGAACCGGCCAGCGGGCTCCCGCTGATGGTGGAGATCTTTGGTCGCGGGTCGCGCACGCCCGCGCTGGACAGCCAGTTCTTTGCCGTCGGGCGGTGGCAGCCGCAGGCCCGGGTCCTGACCCCGGTGCGGGGGCCCGGCACCGGCTTTGACGTGACCAGCGCCGACAACCTGGCGGGGGCGCTGAACGAGCTGGGTCTGGAGGGGCTGCCGGACCAGCTGGCCGGCCGCGCCCGGCTCCCGGTGACCACCCAGTTCGACTCGATCGGCGTCTACGGCAGCGGGCTGGCGAGGTTCGTCGTCCTCGGCGTGCGCGGCGAGAGCGGCCGGAACCTGGTGGCGGACACGCTGGCCGCGGGCGGTACCCCGGTCAGCCTGTCGGGCGGAACGGGGGCCAGCATCGGCGCTCCGCTGATCAACGCGGTCATCGTCCGCCCGCCGGGCTTCTACGTCACCTTCCTGATCGCCGGGACGGTGAGCGCCGGAGTGCTCGAACAAGCCGCGGCCGAGCTGGTGGCGGGCCGGGAAGCCTTGCCGTGATCATCACCAGGGAACTCACCAAACGCTACGGCCCGGTCTGCGCCGTACGGTCCGTCGACCTCGACGTGCGCGCGGGCGACAGGTACGGCCTGCTCGGCCCGAATGGCTCGGGCAAGACCACCCTGGTCCGTATGCTGCTCGGCCTGGTCTACGCCACCAGCGGCCAGATCGAGGTGATGGGCCAGCGGATACCCCGGCACGTGCGGGCGGTGCTGCCCCAGATCGGCGCGCTGATCGAGGAGCCCGCCGCCTACCCGCACATGTCGGGCCGGGCCAACCTGGCCTTGTTCGACGCGGCCGGGCCGGCCGGGTTCGCCGGCCGCGGTGACCCGGCGCCAGCGGATCGACGAGGCCCTGGAGCAGGTCGGGCTGGCCGGGGTGGGCCGCCGCCCGGTCAAGACCTACTCCCTGGGCATGCGCCAGCGTCTCGGCCTGGCCGGCGCGCTGATCCGCCGTCCGCGGCTGCTTATCCTGGACGAGCCGGGCAACGGCCTGGACCCGCGCGGGATCAGGGACCTGCGGGAGCTCATCATCGGCCTGAACGAATCCGGGGTGACCGTCTTCCTGTCCTCTCACCTGCTCGCCGAGGTCGAGCAGCTGTGCACAAGGATCGGCGTGCTGGACGCCGGGCGCCTGGTCCTGCAGGAGGACCTGGCCACCCTGCGCACGCCGACCGGGCTGACCCTGGTCCAGACGCCCGACGCCGACCGGGCCGTCGCGTTGCTCGACGGGCGGGTGGAGCACAGGGACGGAGCGCAGCTACTCGTCCGCGAGGCCGACGCGGCCGCGCTCAACGCGCAGCTGGTGCAGGCCGGGCTGCGGGTCAGCGCTATCGGCCCGCAGCAGCGCACGTTGGAGGACATCGTGCTCGCGGTCACCGGCACCGGTTCTGACCATATCGGCGGGCCTTCATGACCGGGGGGTACCGGTGATCGGGGTCGAGCTGGTCAAGCTGCTGCGGCGGACGCGTACCTGGGTCAGCGTCGTGCTGACCTGCGCACTGCCGTTCGTGGTGGCGATCTTCATCACGATCACCCACCTGACCCCGCCGCCCGGCCAGGGCAGCGCGTTCCTGTCCGCCGTGCTCGCCAACGGGGAGCTGTACCCGGCGGCCGCGCTCGCCCTGGTCCTGCCGGTCTTCCTGCCGGTCGCGGTCGCGGTCGTGGCCGGCGACGCCATCGCGGGCGAGGCCAGCACGGGCACGCTGCGGTACCTGCTGGCCCGCCCGGTCGGGCGGACCAGGCTGCTGGTGGCCAAGCTCATCTCGGTCACGGCCTATGTCTTGCTCGTGGTCGTGGCGGTCACCGTGACGGCCTACGCGACCGGGGTCCTGCTCCTCGGGCCATCCCGGGCGGCCGCCGTCGGCCAGGCGCCGGGCGACGGTTCCGGCGGGCTGGCCGGACCGGGGTTCGTCCCCGGGTCCGGCCAGGCGCCCACCGCGGGGCAGGCCGTGGGTGGCGCTGTGACCTCCCTGTCCGGCGCGCCGTTGAGCCTGCTCCAGCTGACCGAGCGAATCGGGGGGGCGATCGCCTTCATCACCGTGTCCATGCTCGGCGTCGCCGCGATCGCGCTGTTCCTGTCCACCATCACCGACTCGGCGCTCGGCGCGGCCCTCGGCGCGCTGGCCGCGCTGGTGGCCAGCGAGGTCCTGGTCACCCTGAACGCGGCCACCGTCGTGCAGCCCTATTTGCCTACCCGTTACTGGCTCGCCTGGATCGATTTTTTCCGCCAGCCCATCTTCTGGCGAGATATCCAACGGGGATTCGCCATCCAGGCGGTTTATGTCGTAGTATTTCTGGCCGCCGCGTGGGCTAACTTCTCCACCAAAGACATCACCGCCTGATCATTTAGTTTTCATGCATTTACCCGGTGCAAAAGGGGGCCGGCGCAAAAACGATGGCGGCCCGGATATTCACCGGGTGGCGGCTTAACCGCCGAGAGCGCGCAAGGCCTGGCACTGCGAGGGCCGGGGCGCGGCCAGGCTGTGTCCGCGCAGCGCGCGGAGCACGATACCGACCACGAGCGGAGTGGTCGGCAACTGCCCGTGCGCGATCGCCACGCCCGGGCAGATCGACTGCAGGGGCACGTTCACCGCGCCGGGCAGCCGGGCCGAGTCCGGCGGCTGCACCACCTGGTCGTCGGTCGTCCACAGCGACAGCCACGGCGGCCGGGTGACCGAGGCGCTCTGCTGCAACCGGGACAGCATGGCGCTGCCGGGCACCAGTTCCTGGCACGCGGCCGGGCAGGCGCCCGGCACGAAGGCCTGACCCAGGGCCGCCAGATCAGCGCCATGCAGCGGGGAACCGAGGGTGATGATCTGCTGGGCCTTCCGTACGCCGCCATAGTCGACGTCCCACAGCCAGGCCACGACGCCTCCGGCCGAGTAGCCGATCACCGTCACCGGACCCGAGCCCGCCGCCATCGCGTGGTTCACATAGCCGTTCAGCACGTTCGCCTGCACCTGCAGGTCCCCGGTGCCGTCGCCGTCCAGCGGAACCACGGTCGCGGACCGGCCCGCGGACCTGATCCGGGCGGCGAGAACGTCCAGCGCGGTCATGCTCCCGCCGTAACCGGGGACGAGCAGCACGTCACCCGGGCGATCCGTATCGGGCCCAGGCCGGCGAGCCCGCCAGCGCGCGCACCGTGCCGGTGACGGCGGCGGCCACGATCACCAGGGTCAGCACGGCGACGAGCAGCCGGCGCCTCGGGCTCAGGCCGCCCCAGATGGGGAGGCGGGCGAAGATCGCGCGCACTCCCCCATGGTGCGGCCTGCCCGCCGCCCGAGTCCAACGCGGGCGGCGCTCGCGCCACAGTCCGTTCGGCGGGAAAATTCTTCAGGCGCGCTGGGTACGGACGGTCAGGTGACTGCCGGACTGGCCCTTGTGCACCCTGATCTGGGCCGGGATGCGCTGCCTGAGCTCGGCGACGTGGCTCACGATGCCGACCATCCGGCCGCCTTCGCGCAGGCCATCAAGCACGGTCATCACCTCTTCCAGGGTGTCCTCGTCCAGGCTGCCAAAGCCCTCGTCGACGAACAGCGTCTCGATCCTGGTGCCGCCCGCCTCGGCGGTGACGACATCGGCCAGGCCGAGGGCCAATGCCAGGCTGGCCAGGAACGTCTCGCCGCCGGACAGCGTGCTGGTATCGCGGTCCACCCCGGTCCAGGTGTCGCAGGCAAGCAGGCCGAGCCCGGACCGGCCGGCGCCGCGGCGCGTGTCGGTGTGCACCAGCGAATACCGGCCCGAGGTCATCTTGAGCAGCCGCTCGCTGGCCGCGGCCGCGACCTCCTCCAGCCGGGCCGCGAGCACGAACGAGGACAGGGTCATGTGCAATGTGTTAGCGCCGCCGCCGGCCGCCAGATCGGCGAGCCTGCGGGCGTGGGCGGCCCGGTCCGCGAGCGGCTCGAGCTCGCGCAGCCGCGCGGCCAGCTGCGGGGCGAGGCCGGCCAGTTGCTCGGCCTTGTGGTGGGCGCGATCACGAGCGGCCACCGCCTCATCGTGCTGCTTGGCCGCGGCCTCGACCTCGACCTTGGCGCCCGTCACGTCGGCCGGGGGATCGAGGGGCACGTCGAGTCCGGGGTCGGCCAGCAGCTCGGCGACGGCCGCCGTGCTGGCTTCGTGGTCGAGGATGTCCCGGCCGGCCGCGGTCCGCCAGCCGGTATCCCGGCGGGCCTGGCGGGCTTCGCCGATGTCCGCGAAACCGGCCTCGGCGGCCGCCCGGGCGGCCAGCCCGGCCGCCCGCTCGGCGTCGGCCTGAGCGCGGGCGGTGGCGTCGGCGGCCGCGGCCGCGGCGGTCAGCGCGTCGGCCGCCGCGCGTTCGCGGGCCAGCGCGGAGTCCAGATCGGGCGCGTCGCCAAGCTGGTCGGCCAGGACGGCGCGGTACCTGTCGGCCCGCTGGTCGGCCTCGGCGGCCTGGCTCAGCTCGTAGCTGTGCTGTCCGGTCAGCTCGACCAGGCGCTTGTCGGTCGCGGCGATGGACTGGTCGAGATCCTCGAGCGCGGCCTGAAGATCGGGCAGCCGGATGGCGGCCAGAGCGGCGGCCTCGGCCTGAAGGTCGGCCGAGGTGGCGGTGAGCCTGGTGGTCTCGGCGCGCAGCGAGGCGAGATCGGCGACCGCCGCGAACCCGGCGTCCTCGAGCCGGGCGGACAGGTCGGAGACGAGCACGTCGGCGGCGGCGAGCCGGGCTCCGATCGTTTCGGCCTGGTCCGAGGCCACCGCCGCCTCGGCGGCCGCGGCCTCTTCCTGCTCGCGCGTCACCCGTTCGCCCTGCAGCTCGCACAGCTCCGGATGATCGAGCGAGCCGCAGACCGGGCACGGGGCGCCGTCGACCAGAGCAGCGGCCAGTTCGGCGCGCATCCCGTCGATGCGCGCCAGGCGGAGCCTGGCCACCTCGTTCATGAGCTCGGCGTGTTCTATCTTGGCGGTCACGTACGCCTCGGACAGCCGGCCCACGTCGGTGCGGGCCTGGACTAGTTTGGTCATGTCCTCGGCCGCCTGCCGGTACCGCTCCGCCGCGGCCTGGACGGCCGGCCAGCCGTTCGCCCGCGCGGCGGGCCGCCTCGCGCTGACGGCACAGTTCTGGGCGTTGCGCGCGCTGGGCGGCGGCCTGCCGCCCGGCCGTATCCAGCTGGGCGGCCAGCGCGGCCGCGGCGTCCCTGGCGGCCGTGCCTGCTTCGTCCTCGGCGGCGGCCTGCTCGGCGGTGGCCCGCAGCGCTTCCAGCCGGCCGAACGCGGCGACGTGCTGCTGGCCGCGGGCCCTCAGCTCGGCTGCGGTGACCTCTGGGTCCTTCGGGTCCTCTGGGTCCTCTGGGGTTATGGCGGCCCGGGCTCGTGCCTCGGCGTCGCGGGCCTGGGCCAGCGCGGCGGCGGTCCGGTCGGCCTCGGTCAAGGTGGGGGTGACCTCGGCGGCCCGGATGGCGGCGTCAAGTTCCCGGCTGAGCGCCTCGGTACCGGCGGCGGCCAGGGTGAGCTGATCCCGGGTTCGCAGCGCGTCGGCGCGGCGGCGCTGCCGGTCCGCCAGCCGTTCGGCCTCGCGCTGGCGGTCCTGGGCCTGGTCCAGCTGGCCGCGGTCGGCGCGGACCTGAGCGGCACAGGCGGCTGAGGAGGCAGCGGCGAGCTGAGCCAGGTCCGCCGCCCAGGCGGCGTCGGGCCGGGCGGGCTCGTCGGTCAAGGCCGCTACCTGGGCGACCTTGGCGGCCAAGGTGGTGACACCCTGCTCGGCGGTCTCCACGTCACGAGCCGTGCTGCGGCGCCGGGCGGCCAGCCAGTCCTCCACGGCCCGGAACCGGTCCGTGCCGAACAGCTTTTGCAGCAGCTTGGCCCGATCGACGGCGTCGGCGTGCAGGAACTGCGCGAACTGTCCCTGCGGCAGCAGCACGACCTGGAAGAACTGGTCGGCGGACATCCCCATCAGGTCCTTGATTTCGTCATCGGCCTCCCCGGCCCGGGTGGAGACGGCTTGCCAGCCGGCCCCGGTGAACTCCTCGAGCAAGACCTTGGCCTGCTCGGTGGTGGTGCCGTGGCCGCGCCGCTTCTGGCGTTCCTGCTCCGGCTTACGGGTGATGCGCATCCGCCGGCCGCCCAGGGTCGCCTCAAGCTGGACCTCGGTCGGCGTGCCCGCCGCCGCGTGATCGGAGCGAAGCCGCCTGGCCTTGCCGCGCTCGCCAGGGACCCGGCCGTACAGGGCGAACCCGATGGCGTCAAGCAGCGTCGTCTTGCCCGCGCCGGTCTCCCCGTGCAGCAGGAACAAGCCGGAGGAAGCCAGGTCATCAAAGCCGACCTCGACCGTACCGCCGAACGCGCCGAACGCGCTGACGCGGACCCGGTGCGGGCGCATCAGGCGTCCAGCCTCCGTCCCGTCCGGACGGCCTCGAACGCCTCGGCGAGCAGCCGCTGCTCGGCCGCGGAGGCCGGCTCGCTCCTGACGTGGGTGACGAACTCGGCCGCGATGGCCAGGTCGTCACGCCCGGCGATCCTGGCCCGGTACCCGCGCTGGTCGGGCGTGACACCCTCGGGTTCGAAGGTGAGCACAAGGACGTGCGGGAACCGGGCCCGCAGGGCGTCCATGGCGCCCTCGGGACGGCTCGGGTCGGTGAGGGTGACCGAAACGAAGTCGTCCTCGTACCCGGTGAACGCGGCCGAGCCGAGCAGGTCGGGCAGCCGGCCGCGGAGCACGCTCAGCCGCCGGTAGACCGGCGCGGGCTATCTGCTGCGCCCTGGCCGTCCCGCTTCGCGTCCAGCTCGACCAGCCAGCTGCCCTTGTGGTGGTCGGCCTCGGAGAACGAGTACGGCAGCGGCGAGCCGCTGTAGCGCAGGTGCCCGGCGAGCGTCTGCTGGCCGTGCAGGTGGCCGAGGGCCACATAGCTGAACCCGCCGAACAGGTCGGCGGACACCTGGCCGATCCCGCCGACGGTGATGTCACGCTCGGACTCGCTGGCCGCTCCCCCGGCACCCAGCCGTGGGCCATGACCACGCGGCGGGGCACCCGGCGCCGGTCGGCGTCGGCGCGGATACACCTGACCGCATGGCCGAGCACCCCGGCATGCCCGCGCGGCACCCCGGCGCGGCGGTTCCGGGGTCCGGGGCGCCTGCGCTGGGGGTGGGTAGGTCGCCGCGGACGGCGTCTGGCTCCAGGTACGGCACCCCGTATACGGCCACCGGCCCGTGCGCGTCCTCGAGCAGGACCGGGCGGGCCAGCGCGCTCGGCCGGGTGCGCAGGTGCACGCCCGCCTGGTCGAGCAGGCCGCTGCCGAACCCGAGCCGCCTGGCCGAATCGTGATTGCCGCTGATCAGCACGATCCTCGCGCCGGCGCCGTGCAGCCGGAGCAGCGCGTCCTCGCACAGCTCGACGGCGTCGACCGGCGGGATGGCGCGGTCATAGATGTCCCCGGCGACCAGCACCGCGTCCACCCTCTCCGCGCGCACCACATCTACCAGGTGATCGAGAAAAGCTGCCTGCGCCGCCCTGAGATCAGCGCGGTGCAGCGACCGTCCGAGGTGCCAGTCCGAAGTGTGCAGCAATCGCATGGCCCGGACCCTAGCGAAGGCCACCGACATTTACCGGTGAGCACCCCGGAAATGCTGACCGCTCCGGAGGACTGGCAGCTAGCTGGCTTGCCTGGCCGCGGTGGCCTGGGTGGCCAGCCAGGCAGTCGACCTCGGCCTTCCACCGCTGCTTGTCCGCCTCCGCCGCGAAGGACGCGTCGAAGGAGTTGCGCGCCAGCTGGGCCAGCTGCTCGTCACCGAATCCGAACTCCTGCTGCACCGCGGCCAGGTTGTCGTCCACGTACCCGCCGAAGTACGCCGGGTCGTCGCTGTTCACGGTCGCGAGCAGGCCGGCGTCCAGCATGCGGGGCAGCGGGTGCTGGCCGAGCGCGGGCACCACCCGGAGCGCCACGTTCGACAGCGGGCACACGGTCAGCGGCACCTGCTCCGCGCGCAGCCTGGCCACCAGCTCGGGGTCTTCCATGGACCGCACCCCGTGGTCGACACGCTCCACGTGGAGCTGGTCGAGTGCGCCCCGCACGTAGTCAGGACCGCCCTCCTCGCCCGCGTGCGCCACCAGGCGGAGCCCCTCGGCCGCCGCCATCTTGTAGACCCCGGCGAACAGGGCCGGCGGGTGACCGAGCTCGGTCGAGTCGAGCCCGACGCCGATGAAGTGGTCGCGGAACGGGAGCGAGGCCCGCAGCACCGCGTCGGCGGCCTCCGGGCCCAGGTCACGCAGGAAGCACAGGATCAGGTCGGCGGAGATGCCGTGCTCGCCGGCCCCGTCGGCCAGCGCGGCGGTCAACCCGCCGAAGACCTCTTCAAGCGGTACCCCGTTGGCCAGGTGGGTCTGCGGGTCGAAGAAGATCTCGGCCCGGCGCACCCCCGCGGCCGCGGCCCGGGCCAGGTAGGCGCGGGCCAGGTCGTAGAAGTCCGGCTCGATCTTCAGCACGCGCAGGTTCCGTAGTGCAGGTCGAGAAAGGACCGCAGGCTGTCGAACGTGTACTGGGCGCGCAGTTCCGCCACGTCGAGCACCGGCATCCAGGTGCCGTTTCGCGCCGCGAGCTTGACCAGGAGCTCGGGCTCAAGCGTGCCCTCGATATGAACGTGCAGCTCGGCAACCGGGAGCATGTGTCTTCTTCCCTCATTCCTCACCGTCACGGCATGGCGACTCCATGCCAGCCTAGAGGCTCCGCCTCCAGGATCTCTGCCCGTTACTTCTCTGGTTCCTCTGGAGGTATTTGCGCCGTTTCAGTCGCCGGAGGATGTCGGTGTCGTCGTCCGACGACATGGACCGCCGCCTCCTCCGCGCTGGCCGCGCCGCCATCGATACCGGCGTCCTGCGCGACCAGATCGGCCTCGGTGTCCGGATGGGCGCCCTCGTCCTGGGCCACCAGCCGGCCCGCCCGCGGATCGGGGCCGTCGTCGAGCAGGAGCCCGTCGACGTATTCATCCGCCTCGTCCTCGTCCTCGTCCTCGTCCCGGCCGCCGCCGTCGGCCTGCTGGCAGTTCGTCATCGAAGTCCAAGGCCGGGATCTGGCTCCTCCTCGGCGAGCAGCTGATCGAGGGATTCCCCCGCCTCCTGCTCATCCGCCGTGACGCCGAACTTCATCCCGGCCGACCAGCGCTCCGGCGGGGCCACGCCCCGGTCCAGCGGGTCCCCGCCCGGGTCGCCCGGATCGCCGGTCAGCGAGTCCGACGGCTCTTGCACCGAGTAATCCTCAAGATCAGCGGACTCGTGGCGAGTCTCGTCAGGCACGATCTAGCCCTTTCCTTGTCGTTAATGCGGACTTATCGCGGGCAGCCGCCCGCCAGTGCCTGCCCGCGCAACCTGGCCAATCATGCCGTAGACGCCGGACGCTATTTAGGTTCGCCGGCCCGCCGGTTGGCTGTAGTTTCATGGCACGAGCGTTGCGCGGGGTTCGGGAGGATACTAGCGGGGTTTCGGAGGCTAAATGTCACAGGTCAGCGGGGCCGGCGGGGACCCGGCCATCCTCGTGGAGGGCTTGACCAAATCGTTCGGCGAGGTCAGGGCGCTGCGCGGTATCGACCTGTCGGTGCCGCGCGGGACGGTCCTCGGCGTGCTCGGTCCCAACGGCGCGGGCAAGACGACCGCCGTGCGCATCCTGACCACGCTGATGCTCCCCGATGGCGGCCGGGCCGTGGTGGAAGGCTATGACGTGGTGCGGGACGCGGCCGCGGTCCGCCGCTCGATCGGGCTGGCCGGGCAGTCAGCCGCCATCCAGGAGGAACTGACCGGCCGGGAGAACCTGGAGATCATCGGGCGGCTCTACCATCTGAGCTGGCCGCGGGCGCGCGGCCGGGCCACCGAACTGCTCGAGCAGTTCGGTCTGGCTGACGCCGCCGGCCGGTCGGCCAAGGGCTACTCGGGTGGCATGAAGCGGCGCCTGGACCTGTCCGCCAGCCTGGTCGGCCAGCCCAAGGTGCTGTTCCTCGACGAGCCGACCAGCGGCCTGGACCCCCGGTCGCGGCTGGGCATGTGGGAGATCATCAGGTCCCTGGTGGCCGACGGGACCACGCTCCTGCTGACCACTCAGTACCTTGACGAGGCCGACGAACTCGCCGACGAGATCGTCGTCATCGACCACGGCCTGGTCATCGCCGCAGGCACCGCCGAACAGCTGAAGGACAGGGTCGGCGGGGACGTGGTGGAGTTCACGGTGCCGGACCGGACGCGGATCAACGATGCCGCCGCAGCCGTCGCCAAGATCATGGCGGGGGCTGGGGAGCGGGCGCAGAGCCGCACATCGACCCGGAAACCGGCGTGGTCGGCGTCGGGGTCGGCGGGCGCGGCTCGGAGGCGCTGATCGACGCGGTGCGCGCCCTGGACGCCGCCGGGATAGAAATCCGCGACCTGGCGTTGCGGCGGCCTTCACTCGATGACGTGTTCCTGGCCCTGACCGGGCACAGCGCCGAGGACACCGAACCGCAAGGACGGCGCCGCGGCCCGGGCCGCACGAAGCGGGAAAGAAACGGAAAGGACCACGACATGACCGCGGTAGCCGCGCGGCCCGGCTCGGTGGCCCCGCCCAGCCTGCGGCTGCGGTTTGGCTGGGCGGTAACCGACACCCTCACCATCACCCGGCGCAACCTGCTGGTCTGGATACGGGTGCCCGCCTACCTGATGTTCACCGTGATCCAGCCGGTGATGTTCGTCCTGTTGTTCAGGTATGTCTTCGGCGGCGCGATTCACGTGCCGGGAAACTACGTCAACTTCCTGATGCCGGGGATCATCGGGCAGACCGCGGCGTTCGCCAGCTTCGGAACGGCCATCTCGCTGGCCCAGGAGCTCAAGAAGGGCGTCATCGACCGGCTGAGGTCGATGCCGATGGCTCGCTCGGCGGTGCTGGCCGGACGGCTGGTCGCCGACGCCGGACGGATGCTCGTGACGATCCTGGTCATCGTCGCGGTGGGGTACGCGGTCGGCTTCCGGTTCACCAACGGCGTCCTGGCGGCCATCGTCATGGTCGTGCTGGCTACCGTGTTCGGCCTGTCCATCTGCTGCATCGCCGCCTATACCGGGTTGGCCATCGGGGACGAGGAGTCGGTACAGGCGTTCGGCCTGACCTGGCTGTTCCCGCTCACGTTCCTGTCCTCGGCGTTCGTGCCGATCGCGACCATGCCGGGCTGGCTGCAGGCCTTCGCCAACAACCAGCCGGTCACCTTTGTCATCAACGCCATGCGCGCGCTGGCTCTGGGCGGCCCGCTGGCGGCGAGCCTGTGGAAAAGCGTGGCCTGCCTGGTCGCGATCTTCGCGGTGTTCCTGCCGCTCGCGGTCCGCGCTTACCGCCGGGCCGGCTGAGGCCGGTGAGGGGGCTTCGGCGGTGCCTGCTTTGTCAGTTAGATAAGACCGCGGCGGACCCGTTTCGGACCGGACCGGGCCGGGCAAGGCCATAACCAGACCTGCGGTAGCAGAGCAGCTGTGCGTACCGGGCAGGCAACGGGGCTAAGCCCAGGCCGGGAGACAAGGCTGGTGCGTTCTGGTCTGTACGTTAATAGGCGACCCCTGGAGGCTTCCATGAGCAATCACGCCACGCCACGGCACGTCGAAGTCAAAGACGGCGACACGACGATCGCGGCGGCCGAGGTGACCACCGCCGCGGGCGCCGAGGGGACCGCGCGGACCACGCTGCACGCCCCGTCCGGGCATACCGTCCCCGGCAGCCGGGCGAGCCTGGTCGACGCGGTCATGGACCTGCCCGAGGTGCAGGGCAGCACCCGGCTGGAGGCCACCGTCCCGCTCGGCGACGGCGAGGCGCTTGACCGGCTGCGGGAGCGAACCGAGGATGCGGTCACCCGGCCGGCCGGCTCGACCGCGCTGCTCGACGCGACCATCCCGCCGGGCGGCCGCGCGCCGGGCGGCTGACCACCGGACGCGAGCGCGGGTCAGCCGCCGGGCTCCGGGCCGGAAGGGCGGATGTCCCCGCAGTGACCGCCCGCGATCGGCCGCACCTCGATGGTGCCGTACCAGGCCGTCGGGTGCTTGGCCGCCACCTCGATCGCCTCGTCGAGATCGGCGCAGTCGATCACGTCGTACCCGGCGATCTGCTCCTTGGTCTCGGCGAACGGCCCGTCGCTCACCAGCAGGTCACGGTAACGGACCTGCACGGTGGTGGCATCGCTGACGTGCCTGAGCCGGTCACCGTCGCGCAGCACGCCCCGGCGCCCCATCTCCTCCAGCCACGATTCGATCGACGGCGCCCCCTCGGCCTCCGGCCGCGGCGCGCGGGCCTGCTCGGCGGCTTCGTCGATGCAGTGAATCAGCATGTACCTCATGTGGCGGCCTCCACGACCAGCTCTGGCGTCCGGGCCCGTACCCGGTCAGCCAGACGACGAACGGGCCGGCCGGTATGGACGCCGAGCCGCCCACGCTACAGGGCCAGGTCCAGCATCATCGGCGTGGTGGGGCGGCGGCTGCCGTCGGCGGGTTCGGCGGACAGGGCGAGGTGATCACCCGAGCGCAGCCCCGAGGCGATGACCGGGCCGCTCATCTGGCTGCGGCCCAGCGGCAGCATGCCCACCGGCCGGTCCCCGGCCGGGCCGATCAGCCACAGCTCATAGCCGCGGGAGGCGGGCAGCGCATGCAGCCCGGCCGCGGTGAACACCAGCTCCCCCATGGAAGGCGCCAGCACGATCGTGACGGTTCCGCCGCCCGTCACCGTGCCTGTCATCATGGTGGCGTCCCGCGCGGTCAGCACCGCGGCCACCTGCTGGCTGCTGGCCTGCGCCTGGTGCAGCTGCTGGCGCATGGCGCCGTTCGAGGTGCCGAACAGGACCGCGGCCACGAGCACCACCACGGCGGCCACCGCGCCCGCGGCCGCCGTCAGGCGAACCCGCCAGCCCTGCGCGGCCAGCCAGTCCGCGGCCCGGGGCAGGCCGACCCGGGCGGCGGGCCGGCCGAGCCGCGGGGTGGTAGCGGGCGGCTGCTGGCGGGTCATGGCGGCGGCCGCCATGACCCGCGCCTTGAGTTCCGGCGGCGGGGGCACCGCGGTGGCGGTGGCCAGCCTCGCGGTCGCCTCCCGGAGGCTGGCGATCTCCTGGGCGCACTCGGAGCACCGGACCAGGTGCCGTTCGAACCTGACCCGGTCCGGCGCGGCCATCGCGTCCATCGCGTACGCGCCGGCCAGGGTGTGCGGTTCACGGCGGCGCGGCCGGGGAACAGGCAGCTTCATCAGGACACCCCCAGGCAATCCCGCAGCCGGATCAGCGCGTCCCGCATCCTGGTCTTGATCGTTCCCGTCGGCACGCCGAGCAGCCCGGCGACCTGGCCGTAGGTATAGCCGCCGTAGTAAGCCAGGGTGACCGACTCGCGCTGCAGCTCGGTGAGCGAACCCAGGCAGCGCCGGACCCGCTCGCGCTCGAAGTTCGACTCGACGGCCTCGGCCACCTCGTCGTAGGGAACCTCGGAGGTGGCCACCCGGCGCTCGCGTTCCGCTTCCTACTGCACGGACCTGACCCGGTCCACGGCCCGGCGGTGCGCCAGCGTCATCACCCAGGCCGTCGCGCTGCCCCGCCCGGCGTCGAACTTCGACGCGTTCCGCCAGATGTCCAGCAGGACGTCCTGGGTGACCTCCTCGGACTGGGCCGGATCACGGATCACCCGCCGGACGACGCCGAACACCGACGAGGCGACCTGCTCGTACACGGCGTCGAAGGCCGCCACCTCACCGCGCGCGACCAGCTCGAGCTGCGCGTCCAGGCCGGCGGACGTCCGGTGCGCTGGCTTCCGCCCGGACGCCGGGAGGCTCCGGGATCCTTGGGGTCTTCGGGATCTTCGGGATCCGTCCGCCCGGGCTAGCAGCTGGTCACGACTGATATTCGTAGCAGGAACCGCTAGGGTTTGGCGCCCGGGGACAATCCTGGCCGTCCCGGCCGCGAATAATTGCCGCGACCGGCAAACCCGCGCCGCGCCCGCACCGAATAAAGGACATGAAGATGACGGGGAGCGGAACGGGTCGCGAGGATCGGCGCCGGGAGCGCCTGGGCGGGCTGCGCCGGCCTGCTGGCCGCGGGCACCGCGCTGGGGGTGGGGCAGTTCGTGGCCGGTTTCACCGGCGCCGACGGGTCGCCGGTGGTCGCGGTCGGCCAGCTGCAGATCGACTTCACCCCGCCCTGGCTGAAGAACTTCGCCATCACCAACTTCGGTTCGGACGACAAGCAGGTCCTGGTCGGCGGCATCCTGGTGGTGATCGCGCTGCTGGCCGCCATACTCGGCGCGGCGGCCACCAGGCGGCTGGCCTACGGCATGGCCGGGCTGGCGGTGTTCGCGGTCATCGGGCTGACCGCGGCCGCGACCCGGCCCACCGCGAGCTTTGTCAGCCTGCTGCCGACCATAGCCGCGACGGCGGCGGCGGTGGCCGTGATGCGCATCCTGATCCCGCTGGTCAGCCCGACCGCGGTCCGCAGCGACCCGCGCACCTGGACGAAGGCCCCGTGGCTGGACGGGCGCGCACCGCGCGGGTCCGGCGGCGGCCGACGGCCTGCCCGCCGTGCCCGATCTGCCCGCCGCGTCCGGGGCGGCCGGCAGCTCGCGGAGGCGGATCCGGGCGGGGAGCCTGGCCGGATAGAAGAAGTGGCCGGATCGCGGCGGCGGAGCTTCCTGACCGCCAGCGCGGCGACCGCCGGGATCGCGGCCGGGGCCGGGCTGGCCGGGCGGCTGCTGGCCGAGCGGGGCAGCGTGGCGAGCGCGCAGAAGGCGCTGCGGATCCCCAAGCCCGCGGTGGTCCCGGCGGCGCTGGCGGCCGGGGTAAACCTGAACGTACCGGGCATCTCCCCGTTCATCACGTCCAACGCGGACTTCTACCGGGTCGACACCGCGATCGTCTTGCCGCAGGTCGATCCCACCAGCTGGCAGCTGCGGATTCACGGCATGGTCGAACGGGAGCTGACGATCAGCTTCGACGAGCTGATCAAGCGCCCGCTGATCGAGGACTACGTGACCTTGTGCTGCGTGTCCGAGCCGGTCGGCGGTCCGTACATCGGCAACGCCCTGTGGCTGGGCACCAAGCTGTCCAGCCTGCTCCGCGAGGCCGGGATCCGGGCCGGGGCGGACCAGCTGATGTGCACGTCGGTGGACGGGTTCACCTCGGGCACGCCGGTCCAGACCGTCATGGACGGCCGGGACGCGCTGCTCGCGGTGGCGATGAACGGCACCGCGCTACCGGTCGCGCACGGCTTTCCGGCCCGGATGGTGGTGCCCGGCCTGTACGGGTACGTGTCGGCGACCAAGTGGGTGACGGACATCAACGTGACCACGTTCGCGGGGAACTACGCGTACTGGGCCCAGCGCGGCTGGTCCCAGCAGGCGCCGATCAAGACCGAATGCCGCATCGACGTGCCCAGTGGCGCGAACCAGCTCAAGGCGGGCCGCACGGCGATCGCCGGCGTGGCCTGGGCGCAGCACAAGGGCATCGACGCGGTGCACGTGCGGGTCGACCGCGGCCCGTGGCAGCAGGCCACGCTGGCCGAGGTGCCCGGCATCGACACCTGGCGGCAGTGGGTGTGGCCGTGGGACGCGCCCCGCGGAAACCACCTGATCGAGGCGCGCGCCACCGACGCGACCGGGTACACGCAGACCGGCCCTGGCGGCCCAGCCGGAGCCGAACGGCGCCAGCGGTTACCCGATGGTGCAGGTGGCGGTGGCCTATTAGCTGGCGGAGCGGGCGCGTTTGGCTCACGCATCTGCCTCTCAGCTGTTTGCGCCGCAGTGTTGCGCGGCATACGGGGTTAAGTCTGTGGTGAGACGCGCCGTTTCAAAGCGAGACGCGCTGTTCAACATGAGGCGAGCCATGACAATTCCGATGAGCAGTGATGAACCAGGACCTGACCGAGGTCCAGCGCCGGGTAGACGGCGAGAACCCTGTGGTCCGGCGGGGCCGCGACCGCGGTCGTCGCGGCGCTGATCGCGCTGGTCGGCATCCTGGTATGCCGGTGGCTGTTCACCATCCCGATCCTGGCCCCGCAGCGGGACGGCGCCTGGGGTGACGCGTCCACGGTCGGGTACGTGTTCGCGGCCGTCGCGGTCGCCTTGTTCGCGACGGCGATCATGCACCTGCTGCTGCTGTCCACGCCGCGGCCGCGGATGTTCTTCAACTGGATCATCGGGCTGGCCACGGTCATCGCGGTGGTGTTCCCGTTCAGCACCACGGCTCCGGCCGTCCCAGAAGGCCGCCACCGCCCTGGTCAACCTGGTGCTCGGTATCGCCATCGGGTCGCTGATCAGCGCAGGTCTCGACGCGGGCGCTACGCCGCCGGGTGGTCAGGCGGCGATACCGCGAGCCCACCTACCCGCCGTCGCGGACGCCGGGTGACGGATACAACTGACCCCTGGCCCTTAGGGAAATGTAACGGCGCGCACGGGCTGTTAACTTCTTCGCGACGACGAGCGGCGAGGTGGGGCGGTTTTTGCTGTCGAGGACGACAGGACACGGGCACGGGGATCGGACCGCGGATGGCTGCGGCGGCTAATCGAATACTGCTGGCGGCACCGGCGTAGCGTGCTGATCTCGCTGGGCGGGGCCCTGGTGGCGACGGTGGCCACCGCGGCGATACCCCTGGTGCAGCGGCAGATCATCGACCACGTGATCGTGACCCACCAGCAGTCGATCTGGCCCCTGGCCGAGCTGCTCGTGATCGCGGCCGGCATCAACTTCGGCGGCATCTACCTGCGCCGCTACTACGGCGGACGGCTTGCCCTCGACGTCCAGCACGAGCTGCGGACCGAGCTGTTCGGCTCCCTGTCCCGGCTGGACGGCGCGCGCCAGGACGAGATCTACACCGGACAGCTGGTCGGCCGGTCCATCTCCGACCTGAACATGGTGCAGGGCATCCTGTCCATGGTGCCGATCACGCTCGGCAACCTCGCGCTGTTCGTCTTGTCGATCGGCATCATGGTGGTGCTGTCGCCCGGTCCTGACGATCGTGACCGTGGCGGTCGCCCCGGCGCTGTGGGTGATCGCGCTCGCGTCCAGGCGCAGGCTGTTCCCCGCGAGCTGGCATGCGCAGCAGCAGTCGGGTGACGTGGCCGGCATCGTCGACGAGGCCATCGGCGGGGTGCGGGTGGTCAAGGGCTTCGGGCAGGAGGAGCAGGAGCAAGAGCGGCTGGAAGAGGCGAGCTCAAGGCTGTTCGCGTCCCGGCTGCGGATGATCCGGCTGACCGCCAGGTACAACCCCGCGCTCACCGCCATCCCCGTCCCTGGGCATGGTCGGCGTGCTCGCGCTTGGCGGCTGGCTCGCCATTCACGGCTCCCTGTCGCTCGGCACGTTCCTCGCGTTCTCGGCTTACCTGGCCCAGATGACCGGTCCGGTCCGGATGCTCACCATGATGGTCACCATCGGCCAGGAAGCGCGGGCCAGCGTGATCCGCGTGTTCGACATCATCGACTCGCGTCCGGCCATCGCCGACTCCCCCGGCGCGATCGAGCTGCCGCCGACGGCGACCGGGATCAGCTTTGAGGGCGTCCACTTCGGTTACCTGCCGGCCGAGCCGGTGCTGCGCGATCTGTCCCTGCGTGTCGAACCGGGCGAGACGGTCGCCGTGGTCGGCGCCTCCGGGTCAGGCAAATCCACCCTCGCGCTGCTGCTGCCCCGCTTCTACGATCCGCAGAGCGGCTCGGTCCGCATCGGCGGGTACGACGTGGCGGACTGACCCAGGACTCGCTGCGCGCCGCCATCGGCCTGGTCATGGAGGACAGCTTCCTGTTCTCCGCCACGGTGGGCGACAACATCGCCTACGGCCGCCCGGACGCCACCGCCGAGCAGATCGTCGCCGCCGCCCGGGCGGCTCAGGCCGACGAATTCATCGCCCGGCTGCCCAAGGGCTACGACACCATGGTCGGCGAGCAGGGGCTGACCCTGTCCGGCGGGCAGCGACAGCGGGTGGCGCTGGCCCGGGCGCTGGTGACCGACCCGCGGCTGCTGCTGCTCGACGACGCGACCTCGGCCATCGACCCGCGGCTGGAGGCGGAGATCCACGCCGCGCTGCGCGAGGTGATGCGCGGGCGGACCACGCTGATCATCGCGCACCGCCGGTCGACGCTGAACCTGGCCGACCGGATCGTCGTGCTGGATCAGGGCCGGGTCGCCGACACCGGCACCCACGAGGAGCTGACCGAGCGCTGCCCGCTGTACCGGCAGCTCATCACCGGCCCGGACGAGGAGCCAGACGGCTGGATGAGGTGCTCGACTCCCTGCAGCCAGTCGATGGCCGCCGCGGCCGGAAGCACCGGGCTGCCCGGGATGGCCGGGATGGGGCGGCCGGGGCGCCATGGGGCGCAGCCGCGGCGCCGCCGCGAGCAACGTCACCGGGACGTTCGCCAGCCTGCCGCCGTCACCCGAGCTGCTCGCCCTGGTCGGCGAGCTACCGCCGGCCAAGGACGTGCCGGAGGTGGAAATCGGCCGCGGCGCGGGCCGCGGACCGGCATTTCTCGCTGCGCAGGCTGCTGCGGCCGCTGGCCGTCGCGCTGGTCATCGGGCTGATCCTCGACGGCCTCGACGCGGTGGCCGGGCTGGCGCTGCCCGCGCTGGTCAGGAACGGCATCGACAACGGCGTGGAGACCAAGTTCTTCCACGCGATCGTGGTCGTCTCGCTGATCGGGCTGGCCATCGTGCTGGCCGACTGGGTCGTCAACATCTACGAGACGATGGTGGTCGGGCGTACCGGCGAGCGGCTGCTCTTCACCCTGCGGGTCAAGCTGTTCGCCCAGCTGCAGCGTCTCGGCCTGGACTTCTACGAACGCGAGCAGTCCGGCCGGATCATGACCAGGATGACCACCGACGTGGACGCGCTGTCCTCGTTCCTGCAGACCGGGCTGATCACCATGGTCAGCTCGGTGCTCACCTTCTTCGGCGTGCTCGCCGCGCTGCTCATCATCAACCTCGAGCTCGGCCTCGCGGTGCTGTGCATCTTCCCGGTGCTCGTGGTGGCGACGCTGGTGTTCAGGAAGAAGTCGGCGAAGGCGTACGGCGAAGCGCGGGAGAAGGTCGCCGCCGTCAACGCCGACTTCGCCGAGAACGTGGCCGGGCTGCGGGTGACCCAGTCGTTCCGCCGCGAGCCGGTCAACCGGGACCGGTTCGCCGCGCTCAGCGACGCGTTCCGGATGTCCCGGCTGCGCGCCCAGCGCTACATCGCGCTCTACTTCCCGTTCGTGCAGACCCTGTCCACCGCCGCGGGCGCGGTCGTCCTGGTCCTGGCCACCGGCGAGATCCGCAACGGCACGCTCAAGGCCGGCGCGCTGATCGCCTACCTGCTCTACATCGACCTCTTCTTCTCCCCGGTCCAGCAGCTTTCCCAGGTCTTCGACGGTTACCAGCAGGCCATGGTCGGGCTCCGCCGGATCACCGACCTGCTCAGGCTGGGCACCTCCACCCCGCCGGCCAGCGAGCCGGTCCCGGTCGGACGGCTGCGCGGCCGGATCGAGCTGCGCGATGTCGACTTCAGTTACACCAGCACCGACGCCAACGCGCTGGCCGGCGTCAACCTGACCATCGAGCCCGGCGAGACCGTCGCCCTGGTCGGCCAGACCGGCGCGGGCAAGTCCACGCTGGTCAAGCTCATCGCCCGGTTCTACGACGTGACCAGCGGGACGGTCCTGGTCGACGGCGTCGACGTGCGGGCCTACGATCTGGCCAGCTACCGGCACCGGCTCGGCGTCGTCCCGCAGGAGTCGTACCTGTTCGCCGGGACGGTCAGGGACTCGATCGCGTACGCCAGGCCGGACGCCAGCGACGCCGACGTGGAGGCCGCCGCGCGGGCGACCGGCGCGCACGACATGATCATGGGGCTGTCCGGCGGTTACGGTCACGAGATCGCCGAACGCGGCCGCAACCTGTCCGCGGGCCAGCGCCAGCTCATCGCGCTGGCCCGGGCGCAGCTGGCCGACCCCGCCATCCTGCTGCTCGACGAGGCCACCGCCGCGCTCGACCTGGCCGCCGAGGCGGCGGTGAACCACGCCATCGGCGAGCTGACCGCGGCCCGCACCACGATCGTGGTCGCGCACCGGCTGACCACCGCCGCCCGCGCGGACCGCA
Source organism: uncultured Actinomycetes bacterium (assembly GCA_963730825.1). Lineage (GTDB taxonomy): Bacteria > Actinomycetota > Actinomycetes > Streptosporangiales > Streptosporangiaceae > Palsa-504. The sequence goes on along the minus strand of CAVSTQ010000026.1, from coordinate 10,750 downwards.
TCGTGGTCCTGGACTCCGGCGGCATCGCCGAGGCCGGCACGCACGCCGAACTGCTCGCCGCCGACGGCACCTACGCCGCCCTGTGGGCCGCCTTCACCGGCGAATCCGAGCTCGTCGCCTGAGCCGGGGTGGGGCACGCGCCACCGGCCGTTCGGGATAATGCTCGGGGGTGAGGCCATGTACCGGTTCCTTTACCGGGTGGTGCTGCGGCGGGTGCCGGCCGAGGCGGCGCACCGGGGCGGGTTCGGGCTGATCCGGGTGTTCGGGGTGGTGGCGGCGGTGCCGGGGGTGGCGGGGGTGCTCGGGCGCTGGCTCGGGCCGCGCGATCCGGTGCTGCGGGTGCGGGCGCTCGGGCTGGAGTTCCCCGGGCCGCTCGGGCTGGCGGCCGGGTTCGACAAGGACGCGCGGGCGGTGCGCGGGCTGGCGCGCGCTGGGGTTCGGGTTCGTGGAGGTCGGCACGGTGACCGCGCGGGCGCAGCCGGGTAACGACCGGCCGCGGATGTTCCGGCTGACGGCGGACCGGGCGCTGGTGAACCGGATGGGGTTCAACAACGAGGGGGCGGCGGCGGCCGCGGCGCGGCTGCGCGGGCGCCGGGGCCGGGTGATCGTCGGGGTCAACATCGGCAAGACCAAGGCTGGTGCCGGAGGACGAGGCGGCGGCCGACTACGCGGCCAGCGCGCGGGCGGTGGCCGCGGTCGCCGACTACGTGGTGGTCAACGTCAGCTCGCCGAACACGCCAGGACTGCGCGACCTGCAAGCGGCCGAGCGACTCCGGCCGGTGCTCGTGGCGGTGCGGCAGGCGCTGGACGCCGCGGTCCCCGCGCCCGGACGGCGCGTGCCGCTGCTGGTGAAGATCGCACCCGACCTCACCGACGCCGACGTGGACGCGGTCGCGGACCTGGCGCTCGAACTCGGGCTCGACGGGATCATCGCGACCAACACGACCATCTCCCGGGCCGGGCTGGCCAGCCCGCCGGCCGAGCGTGGCGGCTGTGGGCGCCGGCGGCCTGTCCGGTCCGCCGCTGCGGGACCGGGCGCTGGCGGTGCTGGTCCGGCTGCGGGCCCGCGACGGACGACCGGCTGGTGCTGATCGCGGCGGGCGGAATCGAGACCCCGGACGACGCCTGGGCCCGGCTGCGGGCCGGGGCCACGCTGGTGCAGGCCTACACCGGGTTCATCTACGGCGGCCCGCTGTGGCCGCGGCGCATGCACGCGGGACTGGTCCGGCTCCGAAAGGACTAGCGGGTGAAGTAAACGCGGTATATCTTGATGAGATGATGGTGCGACTGCCTAGGACCGGGGTGAAGCGGTGGCTGATCTGGGTCTGGCGGCACCTGCCGTTCGCCCGTCGCCGCGGCGGGCCGGGGCTAGCGGGCGTGCGCGAGCCCAGGCGGCCGCGGCCGCCCACCAGGCCGCCGCAGGCTCTGGCCGTGCAGCCTGAGGACGAGGGGTTCGGCGGGTCGCCGGTGGCCACGCTGACCCGGCGGACTCGGCGCAGGCCGTGGCGCCGCAGCCCGCACGCCAGGCACGCCTGACGCTGGTTCCTGATCACGCGGCAAGCCGTGAGTGGTGCCGCCTGGCTGGCTTCCTGTATATTAATGAGGACCCTCACTTTGAGGGATCTCTTTGAGGGTATACGGAGAGGCAGCCATGTCACCGGAGCAGCTGGGCGAGCTCTACCTGGAAGTCCATCACCGGATGCACCGGGCCTTCGACGGCGGCATGTGCGCGTCCGGGCTGTCCCTGGCCCGCACCAAGGTCCTGGCCCAGCTGCAGCGCGGCGGCCCGGTGCGGCCGAGCGTGCTGGCCGCCGGGTTCGGCTTCGCGCCCCGGACGATCACCGAACTTGTCGACACGCTCGAGCGGGACGGCCTCGCCGCCCGGCAGCCGGATCCGACCGATCGCCGTGCCCTGCTGGTCACGCTTACGAACGAGGGAGAAGCCGCGCTGGCCGTGGCCTTCGCGACCCGGGCGCGCCTGATGAAGCAGGTCTTCGGTGCGCTCGCGGCCGACGACCGGGCCACGATGGCGCGCCTGCTCCATGCCCTGGACGAAGCGACGTCCCCGCTCGTCGCCAGCGCATCCGCACCCGTAAGGAATGAGCTTTGATGACAGCACGGCACGTCAAGGAGCAGTCGCCGGCCAGCGATCACCGGTGGCTGATCCTCTTTATCGTCGCCATCGCCCAGCTGATGGTGATCCTCGACTCCACCATCGTGAACATCGCCCTCCCGTCGGCTCAGCACTCCCTCGGCTTCCCCAACAGCGAGCGGCAGTGGGTGGTCACGGCCTACGCGCTGGCCTTCGGCAGCCTGCTGCTGCTCGGCGGCCGGCTCGGTGACATGTTCAACCGCAAGCACGTCTTTATCGCGGGCCTGATCGGATTCGCGCTGTCCTCCGCCGTGGGCGGGGCCGCGACCTCGTTTGGCATGCTGGTGGCCGCGCGCACCCTGCAGGGCGTGTTTGGCGCGATCCTGGCGCCGTCGGCGCTGGGCACGCTGATCAGCATCTTCCGCGACCCGCGCGAGCGGGGCCGGGCGTTCGGCGTCTTCGGCTCGGTGGCCGGCGGCGGAGGGGCCGTCGGCCTCATCCTCGGCGGGGTGCTGACCGAGTACCTCTCCTGGCGCTGGGCGCTGTACGTCAACCTGATCTTCGCCGCGGTCGCCGTGGCCGGCGCGCTGATGTACATGCAGGGCAACAAGCCCGCCAGCCGCCCGCCGATGGACTGGGCCGGGACGCTGCTGGCCTCGGCGGGACTGTTCTGCCTGGTCTTCGGCTTCTCGCACGCGGAGACGGCCGGCTGGACCGCCGCCCTGACCCTGGGCTCGCTGGCCCTCGGCGTCGCGCTGCTTGTCGCCTTTGGCCTGGCCGAGCAGCGGGTCAGCCATCCGCTGCTGCCGCTGCGGGTCATCCTCGACCGCACCCGGGGCGGCGCCTATGTCGCCGTCGGGGTGGCCGGGATCGCGATCTTCAGCGTCTTCCTGTTCCTGACCTACTACCTCCAGCAGGTCAAGGGCTACAGTCCGGTCACCTGCGGGCTGGCCTTCCTGCCCATGTTCGGCTGCATCCTGATCAGCTCCAACACCTCGTCGATCGTGACGCTGCCCCGGTTCGGGCCCCGGGTGCTCATCACCATCGGGATGGTGCTCGGTGGCGGCACGATGATCTACCTGACCCAGCTGACCACGACCTCCAGCTACGCCGGCGGCGTGCTGCCCGCCCTGCTGGTCATGGGGTTCGGCTTCGGCATGATCATCGCACCGGCCATCAACACGGCCACGGCCGGCGTCAGCCGCGCCGACTCGGGCGTGGCATCGGCACTGGTCAACACCATGCAGCAGGTGGGCGGCTCGATCGGCACGTCCGCGCTGAGCACGATCGCGCTCACCGCCACGGCCGGTTACCTGGTCACCCATCACACCGGGCGGCTCGCCCCGGCGGTCGCGGCCACCCACGGGTACACGGTGGCCTTCGCCGTGTCGGCGGGCCTGTTTGGCCTCGGCGTGCTGCTCGCCATCGTCCTGCTCCCGTCCAAGGCACGGTTGCAGCAGCTCAGGGAGGCGGCGGCCAGCGCGGGTAGCGGGGACGGCGCGGGTAGCGGGGACGGCGCGGGTAGCGGGGACGATGCCGCGCCGGCGGCCGGCGTCGCGCAGGCGGACTCGGCGTCGCGTACCGCCTGACGGTACGGCCGTACGCCGTGCACGGCCGTACCGCTGACTGATTTGTTGATGGCGTATGGTATGGATGTACATCATCCATCATCTGTTGGAGAATGCGATGGCGCTGACGCAGATCGACATCGATGACGACGCCCTCAACGAGGCCATGCGGCTATCTGGGGCAAAAACCAAGAAAGACACGGTCAACCTGGCCCTGCGGGAGTTCGCTGCCCGCCATCGCCGGGTGGCGGCGCTTGAGCACTTTGCGAACCTGGCCGCCGGATGGGACTACGAGGACTGGGAGCAGCGGCGGGCGGCCGGCAAAGATCCAGCCGCATGATCCGCTACTTGCTCGACTCCTCCGCCCTGTGGCGGATCCTGCGGAGTGCCTCATTGCGGGCATCCTGGGCCGAATTCGTCTCGCTGGGCGTCATCGGCTCATGCCAGCCCCAGCGCGTCGAATTTCGCCGCTCAGCCCGCACTCTCGACGAGTACGAGCAGATGTCGGAGATGTTCGATGCGCTGTACCCGGATATAACACTGCCCAAGGGTGCCTGGCGGTGGATAGAGGCGGCACAGTATCGCCTGCTGCGGCACGGGGCGCACCGTTCGCTGTCAGCCGTGGACCTCTTGGTCTGCGCCACCGCTGCGCACCATGACCTCGTGGTGATCCACGACGACAAGGACTTCGTGACCGCCGCGCGCTACCTCGCCGATCTGCGCGAACGCTCCGTCCACGAAACGCCGCAGGCCGGCTAGGCCGCGTCCTTGCCGGTTCAGCCGGCTGGCCTGGCCCGGGGGACGCGGTCTCGGCCAGCCGGTCTTGAAGGAAGCGGTGCTCGGCTTCGGTCTGGGTGAGCTCGAGCGCGCGACGGTACGCGCGGCGGGCCTCACCGGGCCGCCCGCGCTGCGCAGGGTGAGCGCCACCTGCACCCCGGGGGCGAGCGCCGGGTGACAGCAGGTGAAGATCAGCTCCAGCCGCTCGTCCGGGATGGTGGCGGCGTCGTCCATCAGGGCCTCCGGTGGCGGTGGCCCGGCCTGCAGGTCACGGGCGAGCAGCATCGTCTTGGCGGCCAGGACCTGCCGGCGGCGCAGCTGGTCGATGGCACGGTTACGCGCGGTTGTGATCAGCCAGCCGGCCGGGTTAGCCGGTTCCCCGGGGACACAGGCAATCCGCTCTCGGCCGAGGTGCGCAAGACGTTCACCGAGGTGACACCGCCGAGCCGCCTGGCCTACCTGTCCCTGATTGACTTCGTGCCCGGCCGGGAGCCGTATGAGCACCTGACGACCATCGACCTGGAGCCCGCTGGTGACCGCACGCACGTGGTCATGACGGTCGATCCCCTGCACGACGAAACGTGGACACAGCAGCACCGCGCCCACCGAAGCCAGGAGCTCGACAACCTCGAGGCGGCGATCCGGCGGGCAGCTGGCCGGACATCACGGGGTAGCTGAGATTGCAGCATGTGCTCTCGACTGTATATTCGACACTTATGAGCCGAGGGTGTAGTCTCTGTCTATGGTCACCATGCAAGGCGACGCTTCCCGGACCCGGTACCAGGCACGTCCCGGTCGCCGCGCCGTGGTCATCGCCGACCTCGCGGACCTGAGCGGACCCGCCGAGGGCACGGTCGAGTTGCCGTTGTGGCTGTTCTGGAGCGCCCCCGGTCACACCTTTGACCTTAGTGACCGGGACATGCGGATGTGGCTCTACCAGACCGTCCTGCGGGAGGCGAGCCGCCCCGGGGACCTCACCACCTACCTGGACAGCGACACGCTGATCGCGCTGTGGCCGGACCTCTACTTGCCCAAAGGTGTGCGGCAAGCGTGGGAGGACCAGCACCCGACCCTGCGGGCTGCGGCGGCCGCGGCCGCGTAATGCCGGTCAGCAAGTTCCATGGCCAGGTGGCCAGCATTGCGCTGCGCGCCGCCGGCCCGCATGGATTCGCTCTAGGTGGTGGTAACGCCTTGATCGCCCACGGTGTCATCGACCGGGCCACCCAGGACGTCGATGTTTTCAGCGACGAGCAAGGTGGCGTGGAGGCTGCCGCCGACGCGGTGGACGCAGCGCTGCGCGACGCGGGCTTCGGGACTGAGCGCCGGGACAAAGCCGCTGGTCTCGAGGACATCTTTTACGGGATGGGGGAAGGACTGGCCGAGTGGATCGTCACCGCGCCCAACGGGGAGCAGATGCTGCTGCAGATGGCCTACTACGACCGGGCCTGCCGCCCGGTGATCATGGATGTCGGCCCGGTCCTCGACCTTGAGGACGTGGTCGGCGGAAAAGTGTGCGCACTGGCCAGCCGGGTCGAGCCGCGTGATTACGTGGACACGGCGGCGGCCATGGGGCGCTACAGCATGGAACAGATGATCGGCTTCGCCCGGCGGTTGGACCCAGGCCTGACCGACAGGGACTTCGCGGACGCTGTCCAGCGGCTGGATCAGTGGGGCGACGGGGTATTTGCTCCCTTCGGGCTCAGTTCGCAGGACATCGCCGTGCTGCGGGATCGGTTCGCGGACTGGCCCCGTAGCTGATCTGCGTCGTCGCGGTTGTCTGCGGAGCGGGTCAGGCGGGCTGGTCCTGTGGCCACAGCGAGATGCTCTGGCGGGCGGCATCAAGGATAGGACGGCCGCCCGTCGCGTCTGAGCGTCGCTGGCGTCGGGTCCTGATCGAGGCCGGGGGTGCCCGGCCGGATCCGCCGGGCCACGGAGAACTCGAACCCGGTGGTGTAGGCCGTCATGCCGATGATGGCGACGGCGGCCAAATCGGACGCACCAAACGGCAGGGTCTTAATCGGCACGATGCCGGGAAATTCTGTCTCAGGCACATGCCATGGCCGGTGCGCCTCGTGCGCCTGCAGTGGTCCGGGCGGCGAGGCCGGTCGTCTGCGGAACAGGGTCATAGTTTCACCCTCGATCCAGAGGTCCCCGTCGCGCAAGAGCGGCGGTGACGAACTGGCGATGGTGCTCTACTGAGGGTACTGGGTGGGGGTGGTGGTGTAGGTCCGGCCGGCGGGGGTGTGCCAGGTCAGGATGCCTGGTGCGGGCTGCGTCAGGTGCCAGCCTTCAGCCTGCTTGCACCGGTGGTGGTGCCGACATAGAGGCGAGATGTTACATTCGCACGTTACGCCGCCCTGGTCCCAGGCAGTGGTGTGGTCCAGGTCGCAGCGGGCGGCGGGGCGTCCGCAGCCGGGGGCGGTGCACCGGGCGGACCGGGTGGTGACCAGGTGCCTGAGGTGGCGGCTGGGCTGGTATCCGGTCTCGGCGTGCCGGTGGTCGCAGGTGCCGCGGGCGATCGGGGCTAGCGTGACGCGCAGTCCACGCAGGTAGTCCCGGACCCGGGTGCCGGGCATGCCTGGGGGTTCGGGTGCCTGGGGGTTCGGGGCCTGGGGGTTCGGGTCCGGGCGGGCCGGGGGGGGGTGCTGGCCGGGGGCGCAGCCGTGGGCGGCGGCGGTGCCGTCGGAGTTCAGCGCGGTGAGGCACCAGCGGGTACGCGGGTGCCGGGCGGCCGCTGCGACCAGGTCCCGCGCCGTCTGGGCGTCCAGCAGCCCGAACCCGGCCGCCTCCCCTGGCGTGCCCGACAGGCCCAGGTGCGTGGCCAGCGGGATGGTGATATTCACCAGCGCGGCCAGGCTCGGCCCCGGGCCGGGCCCGGGGCGCCCGCCTGGGCTGGTCCCCGGTCCCGGGTTCCCGCCATTCCCGCCGTTCCCGTCCGGTCGGTCCGGTCCCGCCGGTCCCTCTGGCGGTGCGGGCGGCCGGTCACCCTGGCCGTGACCTGGCTCCGGCCCGCTGGGTAGCGTGTCCCGGCTGTCGCGTTCTTGGAGCAGGTCGAGGTAGGCGCGGCAGCGCAGCTCGCGCAAGGACCCGGGGACCCCGGCGGCGCGCAGGTCCCGGGCCCGCTGGTCCACGTGCTGCCAGGACGCCAGGACCTCATCGGAGGGCAGTTCCCTGGCGGTCATCCCGGCGTTGCCTGAGTCCTCTCGGAACGGCCGGACATGGGCTTCTTTGCGGCGGGCTTGCTTGCGCCGCTCGGCGGCGTCCGGGTCCAGGCGCAGGACCAGCCGGGCGGCGGCGGCACGGAGCTCACCGTAGGTCTTGGACTGCGCGGCGGCGGCCAGCACCGGGTCCGCTTCGGCGGCATCGGCGGCGGACAAGATGTCGGTCTGCTCGGCGATGATCCTGGCGTGGACCGGGTCGATCAGCCCGCCGCCCAGCGCCGCGAAGGTGACCGGGAGCCGCCCGGCCAGGTCACAGGCGTAGGAGATCCGGTCCGCGGCGGCCCGCCAGCTCAGCCGCAGGTCCAGCGACACCTCATCGGCCACGAACTCCCCGAACCGGACCCGGCCGTCATCGGCGGGCGGGCTGTCACCGGGGCCGCGGATCCGCTGACAGCTGCTCCGGCCCCGTCACCGGGCGGGCCGGGGCGGGACTGCGCCGGGGACTGTTCCGGGGCCGGGGCCGGGGACGGCGTGGGGTCAGCGGGACGGGGCGGGCGGGGGCGGGCCGGGGCGGCGGGGTGCCGCAGCGCGAGTTCCCGCATCGCGGAGAACTCCAGCCACGTCGCCCACGACGCCAGCCGGCGGCCGCCGGAGATCACCGCGAACAGGAAATCCTCCGACACCCCCGCCAGCCCCGCCCCGTCACCCCCGGCCACGGCGTAGGCCACCCCGGCCAGCAGCGGGCCCGGCGCCATCGGCGGGCCCTGGTCATCACCGCCGAACCTCGACAGCTCCATGGCCTCAGCCGGCAGGCACACGAACAGGCCCTGCTCCGGGCCGCCCGGCGGCAGCCCATCCCACCCGTCATCCGGCCCGTTCCCGCGGCCGGGCAGCGGCGCGGGGTCCGGGGGCTCCTCGGCGCCGGGCCCGGGCGGGGGGAAGGGTTCCTCGGGCATGAACCACCCTTCGTTCGGAAGATCAGGAAGAGTTAGCTGCCTTGCCATTCTATCGAATTCATAGTCGAATAGCTACCTGGAAGGGCGCGTTTTTACGTAGATACGCTCTCTGGAATGCTTTTCTCTTTGATAGTGACAGAGACTCGTCATGCCATCCTCTTGGCCACGTTCCCGTACGGTTTACCCATGGCTGTCAATGCACCGGCCGGCTGGATGGTCCCTTCGGCGCGGCTGTGGCGGATGCGGCTGACCCAGGTGGCGGCGGCTGGACCGGTCCTCGGCGTGATCGCGGGGGTGGCGGCCGGGGTCTGGGTGGGAGCCCCGGCGGGGGCGGCCGCGGCGGCGGTCGTGGCGGTGGCCGCCGGCGTTGTCGGGTGGGTCGAGCGCCGCCGCTACCTGGCCTGGGTGTACCGCGAACGGGAAGAGGACTTGATCGTGTCGCGCGGCGTGCTGGTCCGCCGGGTTTCGGTCGTGCCGTACGGGCGGATGCAGTTCGTGGAGGTCACGGCGGGACCGTTCGAGCGTGTTTTCCGGCTGGCCACGGTGCAGCTGCATACGGCGGCCGCCGCGAGCGACGCGCGGATACCCGGTCTCGAGCGGGACGAGGCCGCGCGGCTGCGAGACCGCCTCGCCATGCTCGGCGAGGCCAGGGCCGCCGGCCTGTGACCGAGGACGCCGAGCACGAAGAAAGCGCCGAGCACCCCCCCCTCGGGGCCGGCTGGCATCGCCTGCATCCGCTGTCTTCCCTGATCTCGGCGGGCCGCGTGCTGTCCGGCTTGGTCGGCATCTTCGCCCTGAGCCTGGTGACGGCCGACAGCTACAAGCACTACCTGTACCAGGTGATCGTGGCCGCCGGGCTGGTGGTGACTGGTTTGGTCCGGTGGCTCGTCACCCGGTGGAAACTGGACGGTGCCACGCTGCGCATCGAGACCGGCCTGCTGCGCCGGGACTCCCGGCAGCTGCCGATGACCAGGATCCAGGCGGTCGACGTGGAGCGGCCGTTCCTGGCCCGCGTCCTCGGCCTGGCGGCCCGGCACATCAGGCTGGCCGGTGCCGGGAAGGAGGGCGACCGGCTGGCCTACCTGACCGTCGGCGAGGCCGCCAGGCTGCGAGCCACGTTGCTGGCGGGCCAGCACGGCCTCGACCCGGCTACGCCAGAGCCCGCCGAACTCCCGGCGACCACCGTCCCGGTAGGCCGGGTGATCGGCGCCACGTTGCTGCGGGCCGCACCCAGGTTTGGTGCCCTGGCGGTGATCGCGGTGGTCGCCATCACGGCCGCTCCCGGTCTTTTCCTCGCCGCCGAGTCCACCCTTGGCGTGATCGCGCTCGGGCTGGTGACCAGGACCTGGCAGCAGGTGACGGGCCGCTACGGCTTTACCGTGGCCAGCTCACCCGACGGGATACGGATCCGCCGGGGACTGCTGAGCACGGTGGCTGAGACCATCCCTTTCCGCCGGGTCCAGGCGTGCACCTCGACCCCAGCCGCTGCTGTGGCGCCCGTTCGGCGGCGCCGGTGGTGGTTGACGTGGCGGGCGTGGCGGGCCGGGACTCCGGGCCCAAGGCCGGGCGGCCGACCAAGGCCCTGCTCCCGGTGGGCTACCTGGACGAGGCGCAGCACCTGGTGGGCCTGGTCCTGGGGCACGACGTGCCAGAACTGACCAGGCCGCCGAAACGTGCGCGGGTCAAGGCGCCGCTGAGCTACCACTTCCTCGCCGCCGGGCACAACCAGGTGATGGCCGTAACGGTCACCGGGCGGGTGTGCAAGAACACCGTTTACCTGAGACTGGAAAAACTGCAGAGCGTTCGGTTCACCCAGGGGCCGCTGCAGCGTAGGCTGGCGCTCGCCTTGGTACACGGTGATGCCGCCGGGCGGCGGGCGCATGCGGTCTTCGCCGATCGCCAGGCGGACCAGGCACGGGGGCTCCTCGACGAGCTCGCCGATCTCAGCCGGACGGCTCGTGGCGCGGAAAGTTCCAGCTGAGCGAAGTTGGCGGTAGGGGTGCGATTCTCGCCGTAGCGATGATTTTGGCGGCTGCCTTCGGTCAGGATGTCAGCAGGCCATGAGATTGAGGGGAGCAGTCGTGAGCGGTGTACGGGTACTTGCGGCACGCGCAAAGGAGCGTTCGTCCTGACCTCGGACGGCATGCGGAAACAGTGGGAGATCAGCGGCCCGCACTTCGCAGGCTGGGAGGTCTA
>CAVSTQ010000025.1:0-68938 GCA_963730825.1 uncultured Actinomycetes bacterium | reverse complement strand
CCGATGACCGATACCGTGCCGCCGCTGCGGCAGCTCGTGATTGCCTGCCGCAGCGCGAACGGCCGGTCGCTTTCCGCCCGGACCGCCTGCTTGGCCCGGTCGTAGGCGCGGACGGGAGCGCTGCCGTGGTCGCCCTCCAGGCCCACCGCGTCGATGCACTTGTCCGGTCCCCGGCCGCCGGTGAGCTCGAGCAGCGCCGACCGGACGTCGACCTCGGTGAAGTTCAGCGTGGTGTAACCAGCGCGTTCGGCCATTTCCAGCCGGTAGGACTGCTTGTCGATCGCGATGACCTGCTTGGCCCCGAGCAGCCGGGCACTGTCGAGCGCGAACTGCCCGACCGGGCCAGCCCCCCACACGGCTACTACGTCCGCGGGCTGAATGTCACACATCTCGGCGCCCATGTACCCGGTGGGCAGGATGTCGGACAGGAAAAGTACCTGCTCGTCGCTGAGCCCGGACTCAATCTTGAGCGGGTTCACGTCGGCGAACGGGACGCGGGCGTACTCGGCCTGCCCGCCGGCGAATCCGCCGGTCAGGTGGGAGTAGCCGAAGATGCCGGCGGTCGGGTGGCCGAAGAACTTCTCCGCCAGCCCGGCGTTGGGGTTGGTGTTCTCGCAGGCCGAGTAGAGCTCGGCCCGGCAGGCCGCGCACGCCCCGCAGGCGATGGGGAACGGGACCACGACCCGGTCGCCGGCCCGCAGCTTTTCCGGGTCGACGTCCGGGCCGGTCTCGACGACCTCGCCCATGAACTCGTGCCCCAGCACGTCGCCCTTCTGCATGGTCGGCACGTATCCGTCGAGCAGGTGCAGGTCGGAGCCGCAGATCGCCGTCGCGGTCACCTTCACGATGGCGTCGCGGCGGTTGAGGATCTGCGGGTCGGGGACGTTCTGTACCCGGACCGTGTTCGGCCGGACCCAGCAGTTGGCTTTCACGAGAGCACCTCCGCGAGCTCGTCGGCGGTCAGGGGACGGGCGGGACGCTGCGGGAACTCCCGCCGGGCCCGTTTCCCGCCCGGCGCGCCCTCCGAGCGGATCACCTCACCGGTTTCGAGTACCTGCTTGAACCGGCGCAGGTCGTCGTCGAGCTGCTGCCGCGGATCCTCGCCGAAGTACCGGGCGAGCGCCTGGCCCTGCCTGCCGCCTGGCACCGCGTACCGCAGCGTGACGTGTACCTCGGTGTCCCGCTCGTCCGGCGCGGGCTTGAACTGCACGTCGCCTTCGGTGCGGATCTTGCTGTCATCGAGGGACCGCCAGGCGATTCGCTCGCCGGGGACATCATCGGTGATCTGCGCGTCCCACTCGACGGTCCGGCCGAAGGGGGCGGTGGCCCGCCAGTGGCTGGTCCGCGGGCCGGTCACCGCGACGTCGTCGAGATGGGCCATGAAAGCCGGCAACCCGTCAAACTGCCGCCACCGGTCGTAGGCCTCCCGCTGCGGCACGGTCACCGTCACCGCGCCGGTCAGGCTCACCGGCCACTCCCGCCCGGAACGCCGTGACCTGCTCGCGGCCGCGTAGACGTCGACGGCGGTGATCAGCGCCACCGCCGCCGTGGCGGTAGCCGTCCGGCTCTGGCCGGAGCTGGCGCCCCGCCGCACCGCCTTCAGTCCGCGCGGTCGCCGGGGGCTGGTCAGCGCAGGGCCCAGCAAGGCCAGGTCCATCAGGTCACCGGCCACCCGGCTCCACAGCCACAGCGGACTGCGCTGGCCGAGCAGCCCGGCCGCCGCTGCGAGCTCTCGTGCTCCCACGCCGCCCAGGACCGCTCGCTGTCGCGAACCGTTCTCGATCCCGAGCGCCTTCGCCGACTTGGCCGGCGCGAGCAGGAGCGGGGCGCCGAGCCCCGCGCTAGCCCAGCCGAGCACTCGGGTGAGCTTGTCATCCGTCATCAGGCCGCCTCCAGGGGTCGGGTGCGAAGACGCACGTTTGCCCAGCCGGCTCGCGCTTAAACCGGACCCTTACCATCTCGCGGCAGCCGGCTTGGCCGCGCCCGTCGTTATGGCCTGCGCGCCCTGAGCGACGGTAATCCGGGGTGGGACCCGATGAACGCTGAGATGCCCCGTGGCTGACGCCTGCCGCGCGGGCCAGTTCCCGCAGAGACAGCGCGTCGATTTTCGGGGTGTCTCCTGCCCCCTATACGCCGCCGGGCGCGGGTCAGGTCGTGGTCCGGGCGCGGGCCCTGGCCGTGAACCCGGTCGACGGACTGCCGGGGTATGCGTCCCGGATCGTCCTGCCGTGGCTGGCATTCCCGGCCATCGTGGGTTCAGACGCTGCCGGAGAGGTGGTCGAGGTCGGCCCGGCCGTCACGCGGCTGCGGCCGGGTGACCGCGTTGCCGGGCACGCGCTGGGAATCGAGAGGTCGCAGAACCGCCCGGCCGAGGGCGCCTTCCAGCATTACGTCGTGCTCATGCAGCACATGGTCTGCGCCATCCCTGACTGGCTGTCCTTCGAGCAGGTGGGATTCGGCCGGCGTGCATACGAGGCCACCGACACGGCTGCGTGATGAGAAGCTGCGAGAAGCGCCGTTCGGGAGGTTATACCGGAGCTGGCGCGGGTAGCGGGCGCTCCTCATTGACAGACAAGGAAGGGAGGTTGAGGATGTCTCAGTACTCAGAGTCCTATACGCCGGGCAGCGGAGAATTCTCGGCCGAACCGTCGGCCGCTGACGTGGCCCGCGACGAGGCGGCGGGCGTCGGCCAGCATGCCCGCCAGGCGGGCGGCCAGGTCGCTCAGACCGCGACAGACCAGGCCCGCCAGGTCGCCGCCGAGACGGGGCGGCAGGCACGCGACCTGCTCGCAGAGGCTCAGGGCCAGGCGCGCGAGCAGGCGTCGACCCAGCAGCAGAGGGCGGCGAAGCAGCTGCATTCCGTCGCCGACGAGCTCAGTCAGATGGCCGCCAACGGCAGTCAGGCGGGCGTCGCCACCGAGTTCGCGCATCAGGCAGCTGGCCGGCTGCACGGCGCGGCCTCCTGGCTGGAACAGCGCCAGCCCGCTGACCTGCTCGACGAGGTACGGAATTTCGCCCGCCGTCGGCCCGGTGCGTTCCTGCTCGGCGCGGCGGTGGCCGGGATAGCGGCCGGGCGCCTGACCCGCGGCCTGACCGCCAGCGGTAACGATAACGATCAGCCCGGCACCGACGGCGGTGCCGTCACAGTTGTGCCCGCGACGACCGCAGCGGCTTCCGGCCCGGGGAGCGCCTCGGACTTCCCCGCGGTAACGGATGTCCCTGGCAGCGCAGTACCGGCGTACCCGGCTGAGCCGGGTTACCCTCCGGGCGGCGAACTCGGTGATCCTTCCGTTCCGGTCTACCCGCCCGACCGGCCTATCCGGCCGAACCGGCCTATCCGGCCGAACCGGCCTATCCGGCCGAACCGCCTATCCGGCCGAACCGGCCTACCCGGCTGAAACCGCATACCCGGCTGAGCCGGGGACGGCGGAACGCTACGAAGGGCCGAGATAGCCATGACCCAGCCGGGACGGGAACCGGATCCCGTGCACGGCGCGGCCAGCGAGACCGGCCGGGATATCAGTGATGTCTCGGTCGGCGAGATGGTCGGGCACGTGGCCCAGGACTTGTCTCTGCTGATGCGCCAGGAGCTCGAACTGGCCAAGGCAGAGGTCAAGCAGGAAATCAGCAAGACGGGCAAAGCGGCCGGGATGCTGGGCGGAGCGGGCTTCGCCGGTTACATGGTGCTGCTGTTCGCTTCCATCGCCTTGTGGTGGGGACTGGCCAACCTCATGGACCAAGGCTGGGCCGCGCTGATCGTCGCCGGCGTCTGGGCGGTCATCGGCGCCGTGCTCTTCGCGGTCGGGCGCGACCGGATGAAGCAGGTCAACCCGAAGCCCGAGCAGACCGTCGAGACGGTCAGGGAACTGCCCGGCACGCTAAAACCAGCGGCGAGGAGCCGAACATGACGAGTGATCCAGATCAGATTCGCAGCAGCATCGAACAGACCCAGCAGAACCTGAGCGCGGACGTCGACGCGCTGGCCGAGAAGATCAGCCCATCGCAGATCGTGAACCGGCGGGTCCAGCAGACCCGATCGGCAGTGACTAGCCTCAAGGACTCCATCATGGGAAGCACGTCGGATACGACCTCCGCCGTAGGCGGGACCGTCGGCTCCGCGGCTGGCTCCGCGAGGGACGCAGCCGCCTCCGCCAAGGACACCCTGGCCGCGAAGACCTCGTCGGCCGCGGATCTAGCCGCCTCCGCCCCCCAGCAGGCCAGGCGGCGCCTACAGGGCAACCCGCTCGCGGCCGGCCTGGTGGCGTTCGGCGCAGGCTGGCTGCTGTCGTCCCTGCTGCCTGCCACCGCGCCCGAACAGCAGGCGGCAGCGCAGATCAAGGACGTGGCGGTGGAAAAGGGCAAGCCGGTGGCGCAGGAGCTCGGCCAGGCCGGGCAGGACGCCGCGCGGCAACTGCGCGAATCAGCCCAGCAGCGGGCCCAGTCGGTCAAGGACACCGCCGCTGACGCGGCGTCAACCGTTGCCGACGAGGCTCAGTCGCAGGCATCCGACGTGACCAGCCACGCGCAGGAGGCTAAGAGCAGAGTCGCCGGGCAAGCCAGCCCGAACGAAAACTGGTAACCGGGTGGAAGCCGGCAGCCAGGCTGTCGGCTCATACCTAATTGCCGCGCCCACGCCGTCTTCCCGGACGCGGGCGTAGCTGATCAGCACGATGCCGGCGAGGGCCCGAGCCGCGGCACTGTCTTGCCGCGGCTCGGGCGTGCCGGCACGATCGTCACCGGGCGGGCCGCCCGGCCCGTCGGCGCTAGGGCTTCCTTCAGGCCTCGCGCCGTGCTCCCGTCCCGCGCCAGATTCCACCCGGGAGATCATCCTGCTCCTGGCGGTGCCCACCGTCTGTCTCTCGTCGGCGTGCGGCCTCCAGGAGCCGGGCGGCGAGGTCGCGGAGCTTGATGTTGGTGTTCTGCGACTCGCGGGACAGCACCCCGAAGGCCGCTTCGGCGTCGAGGCCGCGGGCCGCCATCAGTGCGCCGATGGCCTGGTCGATCACCGCCCGTGACTCGATTGCCCGGCGCAGGTTCTCGGCTAGGTCGCGTGCCTCGGCGTACTGCCGTGCGTTCGCGATCACTGCCGCCGCCGCCGTGCTGTACAGCCGGAGCAGGCCCTCGTCCAGGTCGCCGAACCCGTGTGGTTGCTCGCTGTACAGGTTCAGCGAGCCGGCGAACCTCTCGTCGACGGTCAGCGGCGCCGACAGGTAGCTCTCGATTCCCGCCGCCCGGGCGCTGCGGGCGAACGCCGGCCACCGTTCCCGTGCCTCAGCCACGCCGACCCGAACGACCTGCCCGGTACGGGCCGCCTGGAGGCACGGGCCGTCCCCGGCAGCATACTGGTCGGAGTCGATCGCCCAGACCCGCTCGCTGGTACTGGCTACCGTTTCCGCCGACTCCCCGCGCAGCACGCTCACGCTCGCCATGGCAGCCCCAGGAATCGCACCGATGACCTGGTTCACGCTGCGCTGCAGCGCCCGGCCGAGGTCTTCCTCCCGGCGGAGCACAGCGATCAGTTCGGCCAGCGCCAGCGTGACTTCGTCCAGTTGCCGGACGATACCGGGGCCTGCTTCCCGCTCGTTGTCCGTCACGGGGACACACTCCTCTGGTGGCAAGCGGGCTGCCTGAACTGTACCCCCCGACATTCTTACCCAAGCTAGCAGCCCAGGCGGTGAGGCGACGCCAGCGCCGACCAGATGGCCAGCTCGCCGGGCCGGAACACGGCCCGGACGCCCGGAGCTGCTGCTTGACCTGGTCGTAGAAATAACCCCAGACCGCGACCATGTCGCCCGGTGTCACGCCGACCTGGTTGGCCGCGGTCCAGCCGGTGCTGGCCGCGTCCGAGGCGAACAGCGCGGTCATGTCGACCTCAGCCGGGATGGCGAACGCGCCGTGGTCGGCGAGCGGTCCGGGCCGGACCCGGCTGCGGCGCAGGCCGACGGCGGCCAGCCGATGCCGGCGATGACCGTGGCGGCCGCTTGAAGTCCGTCTCCTCCAGGCGGGTCTGCACGGTCCGGCCGCTTTCCCACGAGTTGGCCCCCGGCGCCACCGCCGGGTCCGGGATCCCGGCCCGCTTGCGCCGGCGGTCCGCGCTGGACCGGCGCAGGCGCCGGTCGCGCTCGGTCACCAGCACCTGGTTGACCTGCCCGTCGGCGGTCAGGCCCATCATCAGCTGGGGGATGCCGTAAGGAAAGTCGTCCCGGTCGTACTGCCAGGTGTGGAACGTCTTGCCGTAGGTCGTCACCAGGTCGGTGAAGTAGGCCCGTTCGGCCAGCTCGGGGATCCCGGGGGCGGCCAGCGTGCCGGACTTGACCTCGTAGTGGTGGCTGTGCCACAGCCGTTTCTCGTCCTCGGGCAGCGCACGGAAGCGCTCCTCACTGACGATGTACTCGATTCCGATCAGCCGCGCGTCCGGCGCGTTCCGGTCGAAGATCACGCACTGGTGCAGGTCATGCCGCAAGTGGATGCAGAAGTGAGACGCCTCCACCTGCCGCCCCATGTCGTCGGCGTACATGTGGAAGCCGTTGAGGTAAGTGCTCATCGCCGCGATCGGGTACTTCGGCTGAAGCGAACCCGAGGCCAAGTCGAGCACCCGGTGCTTGAGCGGATGACCCTGGCCCACCTTGGCCGTCGCCACCACCTTGCGGCCGGCCAGCACGCCGGCCGCCGCCGCCACTCCGGCGACGGCGCCAAGACCGGCTGCGCTAAGGCCGGCGGGCCCGGTCCGCGGCGTGCGCGGCCGGGCGGTCCCGTTAAGTGCGCGTGAATGCTGTTCAGGTTAACCATGCGCGTGCGTTACCCAGGCTATGACCGTTAAACCAGCCGGTGCGATAGTGCCGGCGCCGGCCGTTCCCGTTCCGGTCCCGTTCATCCGATCCCGAACGGCAGGGGCTTGGGTAACCCGCACCCACGCTCAGGGGCGCCGGCCCGGCCGTGGCGGGCAGCGGGAGAGATTAGCGTCGCCTGGGCCTGGCCAGCGTCAGGGCCGGCTTTCCGCCCGTTTCCAAACGGGCTGGGCAACTTTACTCCGTGCCCAGCCAGCCAGGAGGCTGGTACTCCGGGTAGGAACCCGGTCGGCCAGTAGGCGCGTCTGGCCATCATCCCGGCGGCCAGCGGTCTGCATCGAAGAGAGCACGGCCCGCCCGTGTACTCGGACGCGGCCGGGGTATACGATCCATTGGCGTCGGCGGTCTGTGCCGCTGGCGGCACAACGCGACACCCGGCCAGGCTACTGGTGTGCCCTGCCAGTCCGGCCGCGACAAGCGAAGACGAGTGAGTCAGAAAGCGGCTCCTGCATCCGAATCCGGGACAGGATCTGTCATGACTCTTGAGCGGTGGGCCGGCCGGCCCGGCCGGGAAGTAACCGTCGGATCTCGTCGAGGCGGCAGTGAGGTCACTGCGTGCTGGGCGGAGCATGAACCGACCGATGACGAGCTGCTCGGCCGCTGCCGTGCCTGGCCAGTCGGCAGCGACGAGCGCGCTGCCGCCTGCGAGGTACTGGTGGAGCGGTACAGCGGACTGGTCCGGGCGTGCGTCAGGCATTACCAGAACAGTCCCGAGCCGGTCGAGGACCTGATGCAGGTCGGCTATCTCGGGCTGCTGAAGGCGATCAATAACTACAACCCGGCGTTCGGGAACGGCCTGCGCGCCTACGCCGTGCCCTGTATTACCGGTGAGATCAAGCGGCACTTCCGTGACAAGAGGTGGCAGCTCAACGTCGGCCGCTCCGCCCAGGAGCTGCTCTTGCAGATGCGCGGCGCGGAGGAGGAGCTAACCCAGGAACTCGGCCGCAGGCCGGGGGAAAGCGAGCTGGCCGCCCGGCTCGGCGTCACCACCGATGAGATCTACGAGGCCCGGCAGGCCGGGGAGGTGTTCAGTGCGCTCTCCCTGAACGCGCCCGTGTCCGGCAGCCGGGACGATCCGGCCGAGCTCGGGCGAGTTCCTCGGCGAGGAAGACTCCGGGATCGACCATGCGCTCAGCATGGAGGCGGTCACCCGGCACTGGGACGAGCTGCCCGTACGGGAGCAGCGTATTCTCGTGCTCCGCTTCTACGGCAACCTCAGCCAGGAGGAGATAGGGGCTCGGCTGGGCATCTCGCAGATGCACGTCTCCCGGCTGCTGGCCCGGGCTCTCGCCCACCTGCGGAGCCAGCTCAGCGACGCGTGCTGAAGCCGATTCCGAGTGCGCCCATCAGGCCGTCCAGCGCGGAGCGGGGCGGCGACTGGGCCGCGCGCCGGGCCGCGCGCCTGCCCGCCTCCGACAGGCACCAGCCGTGCCATCGGTCCAGGGCCCCGGCGTCCAGCGCGCCCGCGGGACCAGGCGTCAGCACCGCCGGCCACCGCAGTGCCCTGGACTGGGCGGTCACCTTGGCACCGCCCGCTACCGGGTCCACGGCCAGCGCGGGCACGCCGTGTTTCAGTGCCAGCACAAGTCCGTGCATCCGCATGGTGATGACGAGGTCGAGCCGGCTGATAATGGACTCCAGCTCGGCAGGCGTGCCGCACAGCCGCCAGTCGCGGGAGTCGAGCCTGGTTTCCAGCGGGAGCAGGGCGCAGCCGCAGCCAGGCAGCCAGGCAGCCAGGCTCTGCGAAACGGCCTGGTGCCGTCCGCGACCGGGGTACTCGCGTTGCTCGCTGACCTGGATGACCCCGGCCACCGGCTTCAGCGGCGGACGTGGAACCGCCGCGAGATCGCCCGTGGGCGGTTGCCCGGGGCTGTCCCGGGCCAAGATCGCGTGGAAACCGGCGGCGGCTGGATCGGCCGGATCGATCACCGAGACGCCGATGGCCACCCTCCGGCAGCCAGCGAACCGCTCGTGCAGCGCTTCGACCGGAAGGCCGCTCAGGGGGCCGCACGCGAAGACAAGGTGCGAATAGCGAGCCGGGTCCGCGTCGTCGAGCGTCAGCTGCCCGGGCCTGAAGACGGGGCTCCACGCAATCTCGTGCGGCACGCCAGCCGTGCCGAGCTGGGTGGCAACGGCTTGCATGGCGAGAACATCGCCAGCGGTGGCCTCACCGTGGAGGAAACTTGGCCAGCCGGTTACGAGGACGCGCTGCGCCTGCGTGCTCACTGGTGCTCCTCATCGTCGTCACCGGGGACGGCGCTGGGTCTTCCGTCATCGGCGACAGCCGCTCCTGACGGGTTTCCTCCGGGCCGCACGGCGGCCGCCGCGGCCTGGCAGACAGCGTCAACCGTGATCGCGTGAAGCGCCGGATCGACGCACGTCGAGTGCGGGTCGCCGCGGTACCCGGGTGCGCCCGCCCAGAGCACCTGGTGCCGCAGGTGCCGGGGCGGACCCCATTCTGACGGCGGGACCGGGCCGAATAGGGTCACCGACGGGCGTCCGAAAGCGGAAGCCAGGTGCGACATGCCGGTGTCGCCCGAGATGACCAGCCGAGCCGACGCGGTGAAGGAGGCCAGAGCGTCCAGTGAGGTCTGGCCGGCCAGGACACTCTGCGGTGGCAGCCCCGCCTGCTGCGCCACCCGCGACGCCAGGTCGTGTTCGGCGGCCGATCCGGTGATTCGGACCACATGGCCGTCAGCCGTGAGCCGTCGCGCGACGGCCGCGAACCGGTCCGGCGGCCAGCGGCGGCCCGCTGCTGCGGCGCCGGGGTGCAGCAGGGTGAAGGCGGGCGCCGCCTGCGGGGGCGGCGTCAGCAGCAGGTCGCCCGGATCAGCGGGAATGCCCGATTCGCGGCACAGCCGGCACCACCGGCTCACCTCGTGCTCGCCGGGCCGCCAGATCGGCCCGGCGAAGCCGCCTGCGTGCTCGCCGCCGAACACAATCAGCCGCCGGGGACGCAGCGCGGCGACCAGCCGATGGCTGGCTGGGCCGCGTCCGTGCAGGTCGATGGCGATGTCAGGGGGCGAGCCGGGCCATGCCACGGGCTGCAGTTCCCCCGTCGGCAGGAACTCGTCAATGGCGCAGGCCAGCGGCACCAGGGGCGCCAGGGCCGCAGGGGCAGCGAGCACCAGCCGGTGGCTGGGGAAAGCCCGGCGTACGGCGCGGTAGGCCGGCACTCCGGTGAGGAAATCGCCGAGGCCCAGGGCGCGGAGAATCAGGATGCTCGGTGCCATGGTCAGGCTCGGGCGGCCCGGTCCAGGCTGGCCCCGTCCAAGCGAGCCTGGTGCAGCCGCGTGGTGGACCGGCCGCTCAGGTACGGAACGGTGACGGCCACCCCGCCCCAGTTCTTGAGTAGCGCCGCCTCCGGCAGGTCTCGGCCGTCGTAGTCGCCGCCCTTAACCCAGATATCGGGCCGTACCCGGTCGAGGACGGCGCACGGCGTGTCCTCATCGAATACGGTGACCGCGTCCACGCAGCCCAGCGCGGCCAGGATGGTGACCCGGTCGGCTTCGTGGGTCAGCGGGCGCTCCGCCCCCTTCAGCCTGCGTACCGAGTCGTCTGAGTTAAGGCAGACGATCAGGCAGTCGCCGAGCGACCGGGCCGCCTGCAGCAGGCTCACGTGACCCGCATGCAGCAGGTCGAAGCAGCCGCCGGTCGCGACCACGCTCCCGCCGGCCGCCTGGATCCGGCGGGCCAGCTCGGCCGGGTCCTCAGCCGGATGCCTGCCGGCCGCCCTGACGGTGCCGGGCCGCGGCGGCAGGGGCACGGCGCCGGTTCTGGAAGGAGACGAGTACAGCCTGGCCCCGCCCGCCGCCAGATAGTCCGACGCCGCCGCGGTCGCGGTCGTCACCGCCTCGGAGGTCAGGGCACCCTGGCGGAGCGCCGCCGCCGCCGCGGCGGCGAAGCGGTCACCCGCCCCGCAGGGGTCGGGGACGGCCAGCCGCCGCGCCGGTACCACCAGCGGGACGGCGTCGCCCTGGACCAGAACCGCCCCGTGTTCTCCCAGCGTGACCACCACGGCGTTCGCTTCCCAGGACCGGCTAAGCTGCCCGGCCGCGGCGGTGGCCGACCGGAGCAGCTCGTGGTCCGGGGCGGCAGGCTGGCCGGCCGCCGCGACCGCCTCGGCGTAGTTCGGTGTGACCAGCCGGGTGCGCGGTACCGGGCTGGTCCCCCTGGGATGCGGGTCCCAGACCAGCGGTATCCGGCCGGCCTGGCGGCTCAGCAGGTCGCGGATGCGTTCGCCGGAGGTGCTGCCGCGGCCGTAGTCCGAGACCAGGATGGCCCCCGCCGCAGCGAGCGCCTCGGCCGCCTCGGCGCCGGCAGGCCCGGCCGATCCGCCGCCCCGGTCGGCGCGCAGCAGCGTGCGCCCGCCGGCCCGGAACCGGGACTTCTCCGCCAGCGAACCCGTCAGCGGCAGGCTGACCACCGTCATGTGGGGCCCGAGGAGTGCGCGGACGGTGGCGCTGGCCTCGTCGTCACCGAGCGGCGCGACCAAGATGACCGGGATCTCCCCGGCGGCGGCGAGCAGGGCCGCCAGGGCGGCTCCGCCCGGCCGCCACGCCGGGACGGCGTCTTCCAGCACCGGGACGGGCGCGTCCGGGGAGAGGCGGCTGACCTGGCCGTCCAGGTCGCAGTCGAGGAGAGCGTCACCCACGACGACCAGCGGGTCAGAGCTGCTCATGGCTT
Organism: uncultured Actinomycetes bacterium; assembly: GCA_963730825.1. Lineage (GTDB taxonomy): Bacteria > Actinomycetota > Actinomycetes > Streptosporangiales > Streptosporangiaceae > Palsa-504. The sequence continues at coordinate 57,404 of CAVSTQ010000025.1, read as the reverse complement.
GTCACCGCCAGGATCTCCGCGTCGAGCGCGTCACATAGCGCGTGAATGGCGACCAGGTGAACCTCCTGCACGATCGCGGTATCTGTCCCGGCCACGCAGATGGCATCGTCGGCCAGTGCCGCCAGCGGATTGGGGGCCGGGCCGGTCATCGCCCATACCGTCAGGCCGAGCGACCGGCCCCGCTCGGCGGCCGCCAGTACGTTCCGGCTGCGGCCGCTGGCCGACAGCAGCAGGACGACATCTCCGGGCCGCCCGTGGGCCGCGACTTGCCGTGCGTAGGCCTCGGCCGCGCCGTAGTCGTTGCCGATAGCGGTGAGGCTGGAGGTGTCCGCGTGCAGCGCGATGGCGGACAGCGGCGGCCGGTCGGCCATGTACCGCCCGACCAGCTCGGCCGTCAGGTGCTGAGCCTCAGCCGCGCTGCCGCCGTTTCCGGCGGCCAGCAGTCGGTTGCCCGCCAGCAACGGGACCGCCAGCTGCCTGCCCCACTGCCGGGCGGTCTCCAGTCTCGTTTCGGGGCTTAGCAGCGCTTGGTTCAGGTTGTCGATGTGAATACTGAGCTCGGACCGGGTGACCTCGGCCGGGGCGCTCATCGGGCACCCGCCGCCACAGTGCGGCCCGCGGGGAGGAGCAGCCCGCCAGGCCGCGTGTCCGCGACCAGCCGCAGGTAGACCGCCTCGGTCTGGGCCGCGACGCCCCGCCACGAATACCGGCGGCGGGCTCTGGCCGCGCCCACGATGCCGAGCACACCCCGCTTGGCCGGGTCGTCCAGCAGGTGACCCAGCGCGCTGGCCAGGGCGGCCGGGTCGCGGGCGGGCACTAGCCAGCCGGTCTGCTGGTCCACGATGGAGTCGGCCAGGCCGCCGACCGCGCTCGCCACCACAGGCACGCCGCAGGCCATCGCCTCAAGTGCCACGATGCCGAACGGCTCGTACCACGGCGCGCAGACCACCACGTCCGCGGAGCGGATGAGGGCAGGCACATCGGCCCGGGCGACGCCGCCGGCGAAGGTAACCCGGTCCAGCACGCCGTGCCGCCCCGCGGCTTCGCGCAGCAGGCGGTAGTCGTCACTGCTCTCCAGGTCACAGCGGGCGGGGCCGCCCGCCACCACCAGTTCCACGTCGGGCAGCCGGGCCAGGGCGGCGAGGACGGTCGCCACGCCTTTCCGCTCGACGAGGCGGCCCAGGGTCAGCAGCCGTGGCCTGCCGGTACGCGGCGCGACCGGGCCGTCCGGGGTGAACACGCTGGTGTCCACGCCGCACGGCACGACCGAGATCTGGGCGGCGGAGACACCGGCCCTGATCAGTTCGCCGGCCTCGTCGCGGCAGGTAGCGATGACCTGATGGCAGGACTGGGCGATGTGACGTTCGAGCTCGACGCGGTTCGCCGGACTCGGGTCGGCGGCGCCCTGGTGCCGGGCCTTGACCACGCCCAGAGCGTGGAAGGTCTGCAGGACGGGAACCGGCAGCCTGGCGGCGCCGGCTAGCGCGGCCAGACCCGACATCCAGAAGTGAGCGTGGATGACATCGGGCGTGTCTCGCTGCCACCGCCGGGCGAGCCGGTCGCCGAGCTCGGGCATGTACGGGAGCAGCTCGTCCTTGGGCAGCGGCACGACCGGCCCGGCGGGCAGGCGCCGGACGGTCACCCCCGGGCTGAGCTGCGCGCTGCGCGGGGCCTTCGGGTCGGTGAGCCGGGTGTAGACGGTCACGGAATGACCGCGTTCCGCGAGTGCCGCCGACAGCGAGCCGACGTGCACGTTCTGGCCGCCCGCGTCGGTCTCGCCCAGTGCCGCCGCCGGATCGGCGTGCTCGGACACCATGGCGATTCTCATCCGCCCACCTCCTGCAGAACCTGGTCCCACTCGAGGAGGAACCGTTTGAGCCCGTACCTCGCGCCCGCGGCCTCGCGGGCGGCGTGCCCGGCGGCCCGGGCGGCCGCCGGGTCACGGATGAAGCGACCCGCGGCGGCGTGCAGCTCGGTCAAGTCGGTGGAGACCGCCCCGGCAGCCGGCGGGACCGCCCGCGGCGCTTCGGTGGCGGCGAGCACCACCACCGGCAGGCCGAGAAACATGGCCTCGATCAGGGACAGGCCGAGCGACGTCCAGCGGAACGGGTGCAGGTATACCCGCCGCCGTGGCAGTTGCTCGTGCAGCCGGGCTTGCGGCAGGTCCTCGTACTCGCGGCACTGCCCGGCCGTCATTCCCTGCGCCCGGCCGAAACCGGTCACGCGCATGCCGAACACGTCGAGGGATGCGTGCCGGGCGAAGCCGGGCAGCAGGTCGGCGCCCACCGTGCGCCCCCGGGACAGCGGATCGTTGACGACCACCGCGGCCCGGGGTATCTCACCGGTCCACCGGGCTCCCGGATCGGGGATGCCGTGCTCGATCACCGTGACCGGGGCGCGGCCGCAGTCCCAGTACACGGCGTTGAACTGGGTGACGTGCACGATCATGATGCCGTCGGCCCCGGCCATCGGGTGCGGCGTGCCCGCGGCCGGGCCGGCGGGCGCGTCGTGTTCGAGGTAGACGGCCGGCAGGTCCCGTCCCGGTGCCCGGCCCAGCCACCGGGCGGCCAGCGCCAGCTCTTCCGGCCGCTGCAGGACGACCACGTCGACCGGCGTGCCGCGCAGCTGCTCCGGCGTCACCTCCACCACGCTGGCGGGCCAGTCCCAGGTGCGGGCCCGGCCCAGGCCGAACGGCCCGCGGTCCGCGGTCACGGGCACCAGGTAGTCGTGCGGGCCCTGCACGAAACTGGTCATCCAGGACCCGTGCAGGTGCCAGATCAGGATCCTCATCGGCTCACCTCAGCGGGGACCGGCTGGCCGGCCGGCAGGCCGGCCAGTTCGGCGACCGCGGCTATCACGTCGGCCGGATCGATCAGGTCCAGGCACGGGTGGCCGGGCACCGGGCAGACCCGGGCCCTGGTGTCCGCGCACGGAGCATCCTGGCGGCCGAGCACGATCGCGGGCACGCCGTACGGTGCCCACCGGGCGGCCGGCACGACCGGCGCGAACAGGCTGACCACCGGGGTGCCGACCGCGGCCGCCAGGTGCGCCGCGCCGGTGTTCGGGGCGACCACGACGTCCGCGCCCGCCAGCACCGCGGCCAGCTGCGGCAGGCTGGTCCGTCCGCCCAGGTCCACCGGGCCGGGGCCCGGGCCTGCGGCCGCCGCCTGGCAGATCCTGCCGGTGAGCGCGGATTCGGCGGGGGAGCCGGTCACCACCAGCCGGTGACCGGCGGCGGCCAGCGCAGCGCCGATCGCCGCCGTCCTCGCCGCGGAAGGAGCCCGGGCCGGGACGGACGCGCTGGCGTGCAGGACCAGGTAGGGACCGTCGCCGGTCAGCCCCCGGCTTTCCGGCCGGGTCGGCGTGACGGCCAGCCGGCCGGTATCCCCCGGTGGCAGCTCGAAGCCGGCCGCCCGGGCCAGGATGAGGTTCCGCTCAGCTTCAGGAATGTCCCCGGTCGGGGGATGCCGGACGTCGAGCAGTGACCCCGGGTAATCCGCGCTGATCGCGGCGATCCGGGACACGCCCGCCAGGCGCAGGGCGAGCGCCGTCGGCAGCGGCGACTGATGGAAAGAGGTGAACACCAGCGCGACGGCCGGACTCAGCTGGCGGACCTGCTCGACCAGAGACCGCACCTGGCCGGGATCGAACGCGCCCGGCTCGGGATCTATCCACGGGGCCCGCCACTCCAGGACCCGGCTCACCCCCGGCAGCAGGGCGGCCGCGCTGCTCCCGTGCGGCCCGGCCAGGAAGGTCACCTCCGCTCCGCTCGCCGCGATGGCTCGGATCGCTGGACCGGTGAGCAGCACGTCGCCCATCCCGTCCGGGCGGACCACCAGCACCTTCACGGCGCGGTCTCCGGGCGGCGGACCAGGAACGGGCCCAGGGCGAGCACGTCTACCGGCGCGGAGCCGAAGCACTCCAGCGCGTCGCGGGGGTCGTCCACCATCGGGCGCCCGGCGGTGTTCAGGCTGGTGTTCACGACCACCGGCAGCCCGGTGAGCGCGGCGAAGCTCTCCAGCATCTCGGCCAGCAGCGGCTGCCCGGCCCGGTCGACGGTCTGCACCCGCGCGGTGCCGTCCACGTGCACCACGGCCGGGATCTTCTCCCGCCAGGCCGGATCCACGGTGTGCACGAACAGCATGTAGGGGCTGGGCAGCGGGCCGTGGAAGATCGCCGCCGCCCTTTCGGCCAGCACCATGGGAGCGACCGGGCGGAACTCCTCGCGGCCCTTGACCGCGTTCAGCCGCTCGAGGTTCTCCTTCCGGCCCGGATGGGCGAGCAGGGACCGGCTGCCGAGCGCCCGGGGACCGTATTCGCTGCGTCCCTGGAACCAGGCCACGATGCCGTCAGCGGCCAGCTCGGCCGCGACCGCCTGGGCCACGCTGGCCGGGCGCTCGTAGGGCCAGCGCGCGGTCTTGAGCCAGGCCTCCAGTTCGCTGTCGGTCCAGCCGCGGCCCAGGTACGCGTCCGGCATCGGCTCGGTGGTCTGGCCGGCCGAGCGGGCCAGGCTCAGCGCGGCGCCCAGCGCCGTCCCCGCGTCGCCGGCGGCCGGCTGGACCCAGATGCGGTCGAAGGGACCCTCGTGATGCAACCGGGAGTTGGCCACGCAGTTCAGCGCGACTCCGCCTGCCATAGTGAGGTTGCGGGCTCCGGTCTGGCCGTGCAGCCATCGGGCCAGCTCGAGCAGGAGTTCCTCGGTTACCCGCTGCACGCTGGCCGCCAGGTCCGCGTGCTCGCCGCTCAGTGGCTCGCCGGGTATGCGCCGCTTGACCAGCCGGTCCCAGTCGACTGGTTCGGTGCGGAAGCCGCCTGCGCCGTCGGCATACACCAGGCGGGCCAGTTCGGACGCGAACCGCGGCGTTCCGTAGGAAGCCAGCGCCATCACCTTGTACTCGTCGCTGGAGTGCAGGAAACCCAGGTGAGAGGTCACCTGCTCGTAGAACAGCCCCACCGAGTGCGGCAGCGGCTGGCTGGCGAGGACCTCGAGCTTGCCGTCGGTATAGTGCCCGGCCAGATGGGAGGTGGTTTCGCCGCGTCCGTCGAGGACCAGCACGCTCGCGTCGCCGAACGGGGCCGCCAGGCCGGCCGAGGCGGCATGGGCCTCGTGGTGGCGGACGTAACGGACGGTGGCCGGGTCGAGGCCCGGTAGCGCCTCGGCCAGGAACTGCGGAGCCTGTTCGGCGTAACTGATACGCAGGTAGTCGAACGGATCGTCGAGGCCGAGCGAGTCGGCCGGCCGACAGAGCGAGGGATCGTAGGAGTAGGCGACGACGTCCAGGTCAGCCGGCGTCAGCCCGGCGGACTCCAGGCACCAGGCCGCCGCCTTCTCCGGCAGCTCCCAGGCCGAGAACGGGACCGGGCGTTTGCCGTGCTTGCGGCGGGAGAACCGCTCTTCTTCGGCCGCGGCGATGACCTGGCCGTCCACGACCAGAGCGGCCGCGGGATCGTGGAAGATCGCGTTGATACCTAGTACCCTCATCAGGCCCGCACCGTCCTTTGCTCACGGGGCTGGCCGCGCTGGCCTCGAATGCGGCGGTGTCGAGTGCTCCGGCTTGAATCTGGGCGGAGAACCAGTCCAGGGTCTCGGACAGGCCCTCGCGCCAGGAGATTTCCGGCTGCCAGCCAAGCGCGTTGGCGGCCAGGGTGATGTCAGGGCACCTGACCAGCGGGTCGTCTTCCGGCAGGGGGATGTGCTCGATCCCGGAACAGGACCCGGACAACCCGATGATCCGCTCGGCGATACGCAAAACCGTCGCCTCCTCCGGATTGCCGATGTTGACCGGCCCGCCCAGGCCGCTGGCCGCAACAGCGAGGATGCCGCGGACAGTGTCGTTCACATGGCACAGCGACCGGGTCTGGCTGCCGTCCCCGGCCACGGTCAGCGGCAGGCCGAGCAGTGCCTGGCAGGCGAACGTGGGCACGACCCGGCCGTCACCCGGCCGCATGCCCGGCCCGTAGGTGTTGAAGATCCGGGCGATGCCGGTGTCCGCGCGGCCGGCCCGGCGGTAGGCGGCCGTGATGGCTTCGGCGAACCGCTTGGACTCGTCGTACACACTGCGCGGCCCGACCGGGTTGACATTGCCCCAGTAATCCTCGGCCTGCGGGCTCACCGCCGGGTCTCCGTATACCTCCGAGGTAGAGGCGAGCACGAACCGGGCGCGGGTCCGCGCCGCCAGCTGAAGAGCGTTCCTGGTGCCGCGGCTGCCCGCGTCCAAGGTGGCGAGTGGATAGCGCTGGTAGTCGACCGGTGACGCGGGTGACGCCAGGTGGACGATCAGGTCGACGTCGCCGTCGATGTCCAGTCCCTCCGCCACGTTGGCTTCGTGCAGGACGAACCCGGGCTCGGCCCGCAGTCCCTCAATGTTCCCCGGCGAGCTGGTCAGGAAGTTGTCGACACACACCACCTGCGTCCCGGCGGCGAGCAGGCGCCGGCACAGGAGAGTGCCGAGAAAGCCAGCCCCTCCGGTGATCACCGCTCTGGTCCATGCAGACGTACGTTGCAGCACTCCGGGCGCCCCCTCATCGCGATCCCTGACATTCAATTGCAGAGCGCGGCGCTACCCGAGCGTGGGCCAGTCAAACGAACCTTCTAAAAACAGCCTCCGCACGGGCCCAGGAGACTACCGCTCATAACATCGATCTTGGCCCACTTAGCTCATTCAATTACAGGGAGTAATTGACTGGAGCGATGAGCGGCTAGCCGCCGCAACCGAGCCCGGCGCGGCACGCTGTGCGCGCTTACCTCATGTCCAGTGTGGAAGCGGCCGCCCGTCGAGGACGGCGGCGACCGCCTCGGCCAGCCCCCACGCGGTTGGTACGCCCGCGGTCTCGGCGGCCCTGGTCGCGGGCGTGGGGACCACGATGGCCCGGGCTCCCGCCGCGTGCGCAGCGGCGACATCTGACCCGATGTCACCGATCACCACGCAGTCCGCCGCATCCACGCCCAGCCCGGCGGCAGCCTGCTGAACCAGGTACGGCGAGGGCTTGCGGCACGCACAGCCGTCGGCCGCGTCGTGGGGACAAACGGCCCAGCGCCGAACGGCCCGAGCAGCTCCTCTACCCGCTGGTTCACCGCGTCCACCTGGGCGCGGTGATCAGCCCGCGCCCGACGCCTGACTGGTTGCTGACGACGCCGAGGCGGACGCCGGCCGACCGCAGGCTGGGCGACGGCCTCCGCCGCCCCGGGCATGGCATCCACCAGCCCGGGATCGCCGTTGTAGGGCACGTCCGCGATCAGGGTGCCGTCCCGGTCGAACAGCACCGCCGCGGGCCGCGGCGGCCATGGCGTTACCCGCCGGTACCGGACCTGTCCCCGCAGCCAATGGCCGACGGCCAGCGGAGGGATGAGGGCGCTGGTCAGCCGCCATGGTGACGATCTCGGCCTGGTCCGCGGCCCGGGAAGCACCCGGGCCGCGGTGAACTCGGCCGTACTGGCCAGCCAGCCGCCAGCGGCCGCCAGGCCGCCCGGCGCAGTCCGGCCCGCCGCGGGCCGGACGTCACCTGCTGGCACCCGACGCCAGTGCGGCTGACGCCAGCAAGGCGCTGGTGACCCAGTGGCCGCGCCTGCGCCCGGGCGCGGCTCCGGCCCGCCGGTGCCAGCCCCGGCCGTGCAGCCGGCTCATCAGCGACGTCGTCGGCGTTGCCCGCCTGGGCCTTCAGGCTGGCCCAGCGGGACGCGGGCCGGACCGGGTGGGTGGTCGTGCGGTCCCCCTGCCGCAGTTCCCAGCCCTGGTCGAGCAAGCGAAGCGCGAGGTCGGCGTCTTCGCGGAACGCCCGCGGGAACCTCTCGTCGAACCCGCCCGCGGCGATCAGCGCCTGGCGCCGGTAGGCCATGTCGGCGGTGATCCACCGGGCGGTGGCCAGGCCGGCGGTGCCGCGCTCCCAGTCGGTGGGCCGCCAACCGGATGGCAGCGGCACCTCGATCCTCCCCTGGACCCCGGCCACGCGCGCGGGATGCCCGGTCAGGTCGGCCGCGAGCTGCTCTCGCCAGCGGAGACCGACCCGCACGTCGTCGTCGAGAAAGGCCACCCATTCGGCCGGCTCAGCCGCACGCCAGCCAGCGTTACGTGCTGCCGCGGGTCCGCGCCCCTCCAGGGTCACGGTGACGGCGCGATCGGCGAAGACGGCCGGGACGCGGGCGGGCAGCGGATCCGGGGTGTCACGTCGGTCGTCGACCAGCACGACCTGCCGCGGCAGCGGACCGCGGGCCTCCGCGAGCGCGTCCAGGCAGACTTGCAGGCTGGCGCGTCCCAGGGTGGGGATGACGACAACGTAGTCTGGCGGCGTAGCAGCGAGGTCGGTCCGTGCGTCGGTCATCGGGTCCTTGCCTGGTGGTTGCGGTCCGTCGCAGCAGGCGGGGCTACCCGGGGCTTGCCTGGGCAAACGGCGTGTTTGGGCGGGCGCGGCCGGGCAGCGCAGCCGCATGCCGACCGCAACCGTGACCGCGGTGATCGCCACCCGCAATCGCCGACCCGAGCTGTGCGCCACCCTCGAGCGCCTGAGCGCGCTGCCGGAACGTCCGGGGATCATCGTGGTCGACAACGGGTCGCAAGACGGCACCGCCCAGGCGGTGCGGCGCTCATTCCCCCGCGTCGATCTGATTACCCTGCGACGCAACCGGGGCGCCTGCGCGCGCAACGTCGGCGTGCGCCGGGCGGGAACACCCTACGTGGCGCTGAGCGACGATGACTCCTGGTGGGAACCGGGCGCCTTGTCCAAGGCCGTGGCGGTCCTGGATGCCAGCCCGCGCACCGCCATCGTGGCCGCGGCCACGATGGTGGGGCCGGAGGCCGCGCCGGATCCCCTCAACGCGGTGATGGCGGCCAGCCCGCTGTCCCGGGACGCCCTGGCGGGCTCGCGCGTACTCGGTTTCCTCGGCTGCGCCGCCGTAGCCAGGAGAGATGCCTACCTCGCGGCAGGCGGGTACTCCCGCCTGATGTTCATCGGCGGGGAGGAGGAGCTGCTCGCCTACGACCTGGCGGCGAAAGGCTGGACGATCAGCTACCGGCCCGATGTCATCGCCCATCACTGGCCGTCGGCGGTTCGCGACGCGGGCCGGCGCCGCCGCACGGAGACCCGTAACCGGATCCTGGTCGCCTGGCTTCGACGGCCCCTGCCGCGGGCCGCGGGCGACACCGTCCGGCTGGCTCGCGCCGCGGCCCGCGACCCGGCCGCGGGCCGCGCGCTGGCCGAAACGATGCTCAGGCTGCCGGCCGCCCTGCTGCTGCGGGGGCGGCTGCCGGCCCACGTGGAAGCCGACATCCGGCTGCTGGAGGGTAGCGTTGCCTGAACCGCCCCGGCCCGCTGCGCGGGCAAGTAGGCCGGATACCCGGATCACGGTCGTGCTGATCACCCGCAACCGGCGCACGGAACTGACCCGCACCCTAGACCATCTCGCCGCGCTGCCAGAAAAGCCCGCGCTCATCGTGGTGGACAACGGGTCTGACGACGGGTCCGCGGCCTATGTCCGGTACCGGTACCCGGATGCCGCGCTGATCGCAGCCCGGCGCAACCTCGGCGCGGTCGGCCGCAACGTAGCGCTGCGCCAGGTCACGACCCCGTACGTGGCGTTCTGCGACGACGATACCTGGTGGGAACCGGGTTCACTCGCCCTGGCCGCGGACACGCTCGACGCGCACCCGGACGTCGCGGCGGTCACCGCCAGGATCGTCGTGGAGCCGTCCGGCGAAGACGACCCCATTGTCCCCGAGCTCGCCCACTCGCCGCTCGCCGGCCGCCCGGGACTTCCGGGGCCCGCGCTGCTCAGCATCATGGCAGGGGCGTCTGTGCTCCGAGCCGACGCCTTCCGCGCCGCGGGCGGCTTCTCGCCCCGGCTGTGGCTGGGCGGTGAGGAGGAGCTGCTCTGCGCGGACCTCGTCACCGCCCGCTACTGGCTGTGTTACCTGTCCGGGGCGACCGTTCACCATCAGGCGTCACCGGCCCGCGACGCGACCCTGCGCCGCCTGCTGGGCATCAGGAACACACTCTGGTTCACCTGGCTGCGCCGGCCGCCCGATCCGCCCTGCGGCGGACCGTCGAGCTAGCTCGCACTGTGCCCCGCGACGCGACGTCCGCGCGCGCTTTCTTCGCCGCCCTGCGCGGCCTGCCCTGGGTGCTGCGGGAGAGCCTGCCGGTACCGCCGGAAGTCGAGGCGCAGATCCAGCTGCTCGAGGAGCCACGGCGCACCTCGTCCGCCCGGCGTTACGTCGGCTGACCCGATCCGGATCCGGTCATTGCGGGGACGGCCATCCTGGGGTCGTGAGGCCGACCGTGCGGTCGCCGTCCTGATGATCCAGGCGAGTCAGCTGGCCGGGTGATAAGCCCGCGGTGAGGTTTTAAGATAAAAACCCTGCCCGCACGGGAGCGGTGGAACGCATCGCGCCTCACCGGGCGAGGGTCTGCAAGTACGGCTGAGCCAAGCGGGAGGAGACAGAAGTGGCGAACGCGGGGACAGCCAGCAGGGTGCCGGACCGCGCGCATAACCAGGAGGCGCTGGCGGAGGTGCTTCGCTCGCTGGCCGCGGATACCGCAGGCTCAGACCCCGGGAGGCTGTTACGCGCGGCGGTGACGGGTGGCCTGCTGATCGCCGGCGAGGTCGTGGGGTGCAGTATCACCGAGATCGACGCGGACCGTTGCCGCACCCCGGCCTACGCCGGCGAAGCCGCCGTGGCTCTGGACCGCGTGCAGTACGCCGCCGGACGCGGGCCCTGCCTGACGGCGATCCGGCGTGGGCGGATGCGCATCACCGATGATCCCGCCGCTCTCGGCGGGTCACTGCCGGGATGGGCCGAGCAGGCCGGCAAGTACGGCGTGGCCGGCGTGCTGTCGGTTCCGCTGCCGGGAGCTGAGCCGGCCGCCGGGATCAATTTCTACGCGGCGGTCCCGGCCGTCTTCCGGACCCCGGTTGTCACGGCGCGAGCCCTGCTGGTCAGCCGGGCCGTCACCGCCCTGCTTATCCGCGGTACCGCGGCGGCTCAGGGGGCGGCTCCCGGCCGTGACGCTGCCGCCGGGCGTGCGCTGCTGGCCCGGGCCCGCGCCGTCGTGGCCCAGGCCGGCAATCTCAGCGATACCGAAGCCTTCACCTATCTCGCCCAGCGATCCGCGCGCGAGGGGCGCAGCATCCTGGACGTGGCCCGCGAGGTCCTGGCCAGCCCAGGCCGGCTCCCCGGGCAGGAACTGCCCTGATGAGCACGCAACACGCGAACCTCAGTCTGTTCGACGGCTGGCAGCGGTCTGGGTTGTCGGCCGCCGAGTTGTGGATCAGGTACTACGCGGTCGGCGGCGACGCCGCCGAACTCGAGGTCGAGGCGTACGCGCTTGGCTTGCTCAACCCGGACGATTACCAGCACAACCTCATCGCCCAGGCTCTCAACGAGTATTTTCTTGACCGTCACGAAGACCATCCCGTCCGCTACCGCGACTTGCCGCCGGCGCAGGAGACGCGGGGCCAAGCGGATTAGGGTCTTCGCGCCTGCCCGGCCAGCAGCGCGAAAGCCGCAATCGGCGGTGACCCGGTGGCGTTCCATCAAGATGCCCTTGGCCTGTCCGATGAGATCCCGGTTGATGACCGCCGCGCGCATCTGCTCAGCCCGCTGCGCGTCGGCCAGGGCCAGCGCGGCCAAGGTCGCGAACATGGTCGTGATGCGCTCGTCGAGGTCGGCCGGATAACACGTCAAAGGTGCGGCTGAAGTGCGGCCGTCTTTATCTATGAATGATCAGGTTTAAATCGACGAATAGGGAGGTTAAAAAAGACGGACAGTATTGATGCCGCGAGACTGGTAGATATTAGCGATGACTCCGCGCGTGATGTGCGCACGCGATAGAGTAGCCCGCGTGTGCCAGCCAACAGGGCCGCTGCTTGGCGGTACATCACCTCGGCTCTTGGCGGGCGTCGCGGCGTCATGAAGCGGTTTGGCTTCATGACCGCGCTGAGCGCACTCGACTGGGTGGCAATAGGATTCCTGGCGGTCGGGCTGATCTTTCTCGCCAGCGGCCTGCTTCCAACGGCGGACGCGTCCGCCACGATGGGCCGGATCCTGCCGATCCTGCTGTTCCTCGCCACGATCTTGATCGTGGCGGACCTGACGGCGGAGGCGGGCCTGTTCGACCTGGTCGCGACGTGGCTGGCGATCACGGCCCGGGGCCATTTCGGCCGGCTTTTCGCCGCGTGCGTGGCGTTCGCGGCGCTCACCACGATCATCCTTAACTTGGACACGACCGCGGTGCTGCTCACGCCGGTCATGCTCGCGCTCGCCGGTAAGTTGCGGGTGGGCGAGGAGACCGATCACGTCCCGGCGCTGCCGCTGGTTCTGTGCACCGTATGGCTGGCGAACACCGCGTCGCTGCTGCTGCCGGTCTCCAACCTGACGAACCTGCTCGCGGCGGGCCGGATCAAGCTGTCGTTCGCGACCTTCGCGGCCCGGATGAGCGTGGCCCAGGCCGCATCGCTGCTCGTTACCGCCGCCTTGCTATGGGTATTTTACTGGCGGCGAAGCCAGCGGGGAGCTGACCGCTACGAGCCGCCCCCGCCGTATCGGCCTGCCGACTGGTGGCTGTTGCGCATCACGACCCTGGCCTGCCTGTTCTTCATCGGGGCGATCCTCGGGGGCGTGCAGCTTGAGGTCGCGTCCACGATTGCGGCGGCCATGACTGTCCTCGCGTTCGCGCTCCGCCGACGGTCCGCCCTGCGCTGGTCGCTTATCCCCTGGCGGCTACCGGTCTTCGTCACGGGCCTGTTCTTCGTGGTGCAGACGATCAGCCTGCACCTGCTCCAACCGCTTACGTCCGCGCTGGTCAGTCAGTCGAACGGGGCGATGGGGACCTTCCGGGCGGCGGCCACGGGGGCCGTGCTGGCTAACGTGGTGAACAACCTCCCGGCCTACGTGGCGGGCGAGGCCGCGGTCGCGACGGGCAACCACGTCCAGCTGCTGGGTCTGCTGATCGGCGTGAACGTCGGGTCGGTCATCACGCCGTGGGCATCGCTGGCCACGCTGTTGTGGTTCGAGCGGTGCCTGGCATCCGGAGTGAGGATCCCCTTGTTGCGCTTCACGCTGACCGGCGCCTGCCTGGCCGTGGCCGGAATCACGCTGTCAACCGCCGCCCTGTTGCTGACCTGAGGCTGTTAATGATCAAGGGCACGGGGCACTCGCGCCCCGATTTAATTACGGCGAACTGTCCTTAGTCAAGTAATTTGCCTAGCCGCGATATCGTGGCAGGAATGTAATCCAGTCTCACTAATACTGTTCTTTTATGGCCCGGCCAGGCGTCCACGTAGCATGCGCCTGAGCACCACGCGTCCGTTCGTCCTGACCATGGGATGATGGGCTGCGGCGCAAGTTAATGCGCCGTCAACCAATGTTGCCTCGGTGTGAGCCGGGACGCCTCCGGCCGGCCCAGCCCGCGGGCCGGCCCCACCAGGTTCTTCCCGCCCCGCACGCCCCTCGGTCCCCCGTCCCGGCTGCACCGGGCCGCCACCCCGGCCTGCCCGCAGTCGGCACGAAGTTCCACGATGCCGGCTAGCGCCGGCACAACGGACCACCATGCCCGGCCAGCCCCGGGACACACCAGCACGAGCCGCACCGCCAGCCTCACGCACCACCGCGTCACCGCGGCTGCCCTGCTCCGCCACCAAGGCCCCCGAACCCTCCGCCACCAAGGCCCCCGAACCCTCCGCCACCAAGGCCCCCGAACCCTCCGCTACCGAGGCCCTGGACTCCGCTGCGCGCCTCTCGGTGACGACGCCGGGTCAGGTGCGGACACCTACGGAGCCAGCCGCCCGCCGGGCGAGGGTTACCTGCTAGCAGTAGTGGAGGTGCCGGGCCTGGGCCAGGGCTGCTTTCAGGGTGCTGGCGGTGGTGGCCGCGTCGTCGCGGGCCCAGCCGGTGCGGGCTGCCATTAGGGCGGCGTCCAGCGGGTCGGGGAAACCGTCACCCGGCGGTGGCACGCCATCATGCGCACGCTACGGGGATATGCCCCCTGTCCCCCTGCCCAGCGGCCTGACGGTATTCTGTCTAGACAAGCCTAGACAGATATGGGAGATGCTCGTGACCTCACCGACTCCGGGCCACTGGCAGATCCAGGACGCCAAGCAGCGCTTCAGCGAGATGATCCGTGCGGTGGTAAGCGACGGGCCGCAGGTCATCACCCGGCACGGTGAGGATGTGGCGGTAGTGGTGGATATCGGCGAGTACCGCAGGCTGACCCAGCCCTCGGTAAACCTTGCAGGCATCCTGCTCGGCGGCCCGAAGTCCGACGCTGCCGCTGGTGTCTTCGCGGAGATTGAGGCCGAGCGCACGGCCGACTTTGGACGTGCGGTCGATCTTGAGGTAGGCACGTGACCTATCTACTCGACACCAACGTGCTGTCGGAGACACGCAAGCGGCAACCGTCGGCGAGCGTAATCGGCTGGATCGCGGGCACCCCGCCGGGCCGGCTGCACGTCTCCGTGCTAACCCTGGGCGAGATCGAGCGGGGGATCGCGAGAGTGCGCGGGCGGGGAAATGAGCTGCAGGCTTCAGCGCTCGAGCGCTGGCTCCGGGATGTGGAGGCCGGTTTCGAGGACCGGGTTCTCCCGGTCACCCTCCCGGTCGCTGCGGCCTGGGGACGCCAGCAGTATGCGCAACCCCTGCCGGTGATCGATGCCCTCATCGCGGCCACCGCCCAGGCGCACGGCATGACTGTGGTCACCCGCAACGTCAAGGACTATGAGCTGGCCGGAGTGCAGGTGCTCAACCCGTTCGCTCAGTAACGTTCTCGCCGGATCGCCGGCACCGCTGCCGCCCGCCTGTCTGCTCCGGCCCGCGGACAGGCTCGGCTCAGATGGACGCGGGCTGCGGTGCCGGGGCCTGCTCCACCCTGGGCGCGGCGGCCGTGCCGTCCTGGCTAGCCAGGTACTCCGCCATCGTGCGTTCCCGGCCATAGTGCCGTTTCATCCACAGGTAGGTGAGGAAGGCGACGGGCCCGAACACCGACTGCGCGGGGATGAGTATGTCAAGGTTGGAGTTGGTGAGGTTGAAGATGAACGGGATGAACGCCGTCGCGAAGCCGCCCATGACCGCGACGACGACGGCCGCTATCTTGGCCGCCTGCGCGCCGTACGCCTTGTACGCGGCCACGAAGAACAGGGAGTAGACGAGCAGGTCGCCGAGGCCGACGGCGTAGTCCACCCCGCCGAATCGCATGCCCACCACGGGAGTGAGCGGGTGCGTGACGTAGCGCGCGAGGAGCTTGCCGGTCAGCGGATAGTACGAAGCGAAGAGGATGTCGTACCCGGCGAGTCCGAGCGCCAGCCATGCGACGTGCCGCAGCTTCATCCCGCCCTGCAAGTACATGTTGCACACGGCGATCGCGCTAAGCCCCACCACGACGCTCTGCTCGGTGTACCACAGCTGCCATCCAGGGATGGTGCCCATGAGGTGATGGCTCGACCAGATGTTCAAGCCGAACAGCAAGCCGATCCCCAGCCAGATCCCCGCCGAGCCGAGCAGGGGCCGGTAGCCGATGTACAGGGCAGAGGAGAACGTGATCGCCAGCAGGCACGTAACCAGCGTGTCCGGCAGCCAGCCGTAGACGAACGGCAGGACGCCGATGAAGATCAGCAAGATCACGACGTCGCGAGCGTTGAACGTCCCCACCGGCGGGCGGTCCATGCGCACATGGCGGAAGTAAGCCAGCGCGCCCGCGGCGATGACGACGGTGCCGGTCATGATGATGCCGAACAAGGTGAGGGACTGTTCCCACTGGGGTATCGGGAAAATGGGCACGGTCATGTCACGCTCCGACGAGTGCGTGCTGGCTACCAAAGGTGGTTTCGTGCATGTCGCTGCGCGTGCGGCGTAGCGAGGCCGCCTGGTCGTCGCCGACGATCTCCAGGTCTACGTCCAGCCCGGCGGCCGCGAAGTGACGCCCGGCCTCGGCCTCGCTGTAACCGGCGATCGCGCTGGCCGGCAGGGTGAGCCGGATCCGGCCGTCACGCCCGGTACCGTCGCAGATGTTGGCGCGGTAGCGCGCGGGCCAGGGCTCGGCGGGTAGCGACTCGATCGCCTCGATGAGCTGGCGGGGCGTGACGACCTCGCCGCGGCAGGCGCAGCAGCTGGTCCGCCTTGCCCAGGATCTGGCTGGTCGCCGGGACGCCGGCCAGCTCGCAGCGCAGCGGCCCGTCGGGCAGGCACCGGGCGAGGTCGCGGGTGTCGTAGCGGAACACCGGCGTGCAGTCCCGGTAAGGAAAGTACGGGGTGATCACAAGCGTGCCGAGCGCCCCGGGGGCGGCGGGCTCACCCGTGTCCAGGTCGACCAGTTCGGTGAGCCCCAGGTTGAGGTCGTGGTGCTGGTGCGCCTGGCTGCAGGTACGCCCGCTGACCGGGACGACCTCGGTCATGCTGTAGGGGTCATCGATCCTCGGGACGCCGAACGTCGCGGTGGCCGCCCGCGCCAGGCTCGCGGACAGCACCTCACCACCGACCACGACGCGGCGCAGCCGGAAGTCGCCGGCGCCCAGGCCGGCCCGCCGGGCCGCCGCCACAAGCTCGGCGAGATAGCTGGGGACGGTCAGCAGGATCGTGGCGCCCCCGTCGGCCAGGCTGTCCAGCGCTACCTCCGGCGGCACGATGCCGAGCGGACGGCACCCGGCCCCGACCAGGCGGCAGCCGGTGGCGGACGTGTGCATGGCCACGGCGCCGCGCGAGCTCAGGTTCACCTGCATGACATCGCCGGGCCCCAGCTCGCCTCGCAGCACCGAGGCCAGTGCGCCGAGCGCGGGCCACAGCTCCATCTCATAGCGCGACAGCCACACCTCCGCGGGGCGCCCCGTGGTGCCGGTGGTGCGGGTGGCCAGGAAAGCCGGGACGTCGGTGCAGCGGAAATCTCCCGGCCGTTCCATCAGGTCCGCCTTGACCGTGACCGGGATCGCCCGCAGCCCCGCCACGTCGATCTTGGCCGGGTCGACGTTCGCCGAGGTGAAGCGGCGCGCGTAAAACGGTGACTGAGCGGCGAGCCTGCGCGCAGTACGGCGCAGGCTGCGGTTGGCGAGGTCGAGCCGGGCCCCGGGGTCGGACATCGGCCCGTCGACGATCTGGCCCGCGTCCGTGCCCGGCTCGCCGAACTCGGCGATGGTGGCGAGCACGTCGTCGACGAGCCGGACGATGTTGCCCGGATCAAGCCGCCGCCCCTGAGTCATGCCAAGCGCCAGCCGGAACTGCCGTACTCCAGTTTCGAACATAGCCGTTCCGTTCCATCTCAGTGCGACAACCTCGGTACACGCGGCTCTGGGTGTGCGAGCCGACGCCGCCCGCGATCGGATTGCGTCGGCTCGCACGAACCTCACCGGCCTTAGCGCTTACACGCTCTGAGACGTCGCGACGCTGAACATGACAGCGCTAAGCGAACCCAGGACATAACGCAGGTGCTTGAGGGACGACATAGTTTCCTCCTCTCCGAATGCTCGGACGAATGGTGGCGAAGAGGGCTCATGGGGGCGGGCCGCGATCACTTGAAGACCACGACCGTGAGGTTCATCGTCGGGTGGATCCCGCAGGTCACGTAGAACGTGCCCGGCGTCAGCCACGGGCCGGTGGTGTACTCGGAGTTCGTTTCAAGCAGCTGGAAGCCGGTCAGCGGCTCGCCGCGCACCGGGCTGGTGATCTGCCCGTTATTACCTGGCCCGATGTCGTGGATATTGTGCGAGCTGTCAACGAACGTGAGGCGCTGGCCGCGGTGCAGGTAGACGACGTCCTTCGTGAAATCCATGTTGACCATGCCGACGGTATTCGACGGAGCCGGCTTGGGCGAGTGCACGATGACGGCGGGCACGAAAATTCCCGCCAGAATCCCGGGAATAACCAAAAGAACGCGAGGTACCGCAGCCATCGGTTCCTTCCCATAGCAACGTTCCCGGCAGGATAACAGTGCAATTATGGACCGCGGTAAATCGCTCATGACAATAAGCTAAAAACGCTTGATGGTTTGATTATTACGCGAGTTGTTTGAGTCGTCAAGGCATGATTTGCACGGGTACTGTCCGTTATGTCCGCCGACATTGCTGAGTCAGGTGTTACTAGTAGTGAAAGTGTTGTCCGTGTGAATGCGTCTCGGCTATATAGCAGGTCACTCGGCAGTTCCCGCGCCGCCTCAAGCAGCGCCGCCTCAAGCAGCGCCGCGTCAAGCAGTGCCGGGCCTGGGCAGAGACATCGCGGTGGAGGTCAGGCCGCCGGAGGGATCGGCCGCGCTCCGTCCACAGCGGGCGCATAAACAAGGGCAAGGAAATCCAGTTCCTTGCCACTCTTAATCTATAGCGCACCCGGGGGCTTGCCGCAAGCCCCGGGTCGTGCCGCATAATCGCAGGCCGGGGTACGAATGACTGGTGCGAGGCAGGAAGGGATCGTGATGACCGGGCATTACGTGCTAGGCCTCGAAGAGACCAGCGGGACCCAGGTCGCGCTGGCCGGCGGCAAGGGCGCGAACCTGGGGGAGCTTTCGCGGATCGAAGGCATTGACGGGCCGGCTGGCTTCTGCGTGACGACGGACGCCTTCCGGCGGATCATGGCCACAGTGCCCGGGATCGACGCTCAGCTCGATCGGCTGTCGGGCCTGGACCCCGAGGACAGGCACGCGATCCGCACGCTCAGCGCGGAGATCCGCCGGACCCTTGAGGGGACCGCCATCCCTGACGATCTGGCGGCGGCGATCACCCGCTCGGTCAGCAGGCTTGGCGGGCAAGCGGCCTACGCCGTGCGATCCAGCGCGACGGCGGAGGACTTGCCGACGGCCTCCTTCGCAGGCCAGCAGGACACGTACCTGAACGTCGTGGGGCTGGCCTCGATCCTTCAGCACGTCAGCCGATGCTGGGCCTCGCTGTTCACCGAGCGGGCGGTGACCTACCGCCTGCGGAACGGCGTCGACCACCGGAAGGTCCAGATGGCCGTGGTCGTCCAGCAGATGCTCTTCCCGCAAGCGGCGGGCATCCTCTTCACGGCCGACCCGGTCACCTCCAACCGGAAGATTGTCTCCATCGAGGCCAGCTTCGGCCTGGGTGAGGCCCTGGTATCCGGCCTGGTGAACGCGGACGCCTACCAGGTACGGGACGGGATCGTTGTCGCCAGGACGGTCGCCGCGAAACGGCTCGCCATCCAGGCCTGCCCCGCAGGCGGAACGCGGCGAGTGGCGATCGAGCCAGGCCTTCTGGAGCAGCCGGCCCTGACCGATGCGCAGATCGTACGGCTCGCTCAGCTGGGCCGGCGGATCGAAGCGCACTTCGGCCACCCCCAGGACATCGAATGGTGCCTGGTGGACGACGGGTTCCAGATTGTCCAGAGCCGGCCGATCACCACGCTGTTCCCCATCCCCGCCACCAGCGACCAAGGGAACCACGTCTACATCTCCGTCGGCCACCAGCAGATGATGACCGACCCGATGAAGCCACTGGGGCTGTCGGTGTGGCAGCTGACGACCAAACGGCCCATGGCGGAGGCCGGCGGGAGACTGTTCGTCGACGTCACCGAGGCGCTGGGTGCGCCCGCGAGTCGCGCCGCCCTGCTCACGCTCCTGGGGCGATCTGACTCGCTGATCGGGGATGCGCTGCAGGCCGTCTTTGATCGCGGCGATTTCATCCCGGCCCTCCCGGACCAGGGCCCGGACCAGGGCCCTGGCCGGTACGAGGCCACGATGGACGACGCGCCCATCCCGATCGAGACCGATCCGGCCATCGTCGCCGCGCTGGTCGAGCGCAGCCAGTCCTCTCTGACCGCGTTGCAGCGCGACATCCGGGCGAAGTCCGGGCCGGAGCTGCTCGACTTTATCCTGGCGGACCTTCAGGAGCTAAGACGGATCCTGTTCGATCCGCAAAGCTTCCAGGTGCTCATGGCGGGGATGCAGGCCACCTGGTGGCTCAACGAGCAGCTGCAGGACTGGCTGGGCGAGAAGAACGCGGCCGACACGCTCGCGCAGTCGGCGCCCGGCAACGTCACCTCGGAAATGGGCCTGGCCCTCCTGGACGTCGCGGACGCGGTCCGCCCGCATCCAGACGTAGTGGCCTTCCTGCGTGGCGTCAAGGACGAAAACTTCCTGGACGAGCTCCCCGCGCTTGAAGGCGGGCGCGAAGCCCGCGACGCCATCGGTGCCTACCTGGACAAGTACGGGATGCGCTGCGTCGGCGAGATCGACATCACCAAGCCGCGCTGGACCGAACGGCCCACCACGCTCGTGCCCATGATCCTCGGCAACGTCAAGAACTTCGAGCCTGGCGCAGGCCAGCGGCGCTTCGAGCAAGGCCGGCGGAATGCCCGGGCGAAGGAACAGGAACTGCTGACGCGCTTGCGGGCCCTGCCGGACGGGGAGCAGAAGGCCGGCCAGGCTAAGCAGATGATCGACCGGATCCGGACCTTCACCGGGTACCGGGAGTATCCGAAATACCACATGGTCAGTCGCTACTTCGTTTACAAGCAGGCCTTGCTGACCGAAGCTGGCCGCCTCGGGCCAGCCCGCGTACTTCGCGACCGGGAAGACATCTTCTACCTCACGTTCTGCGAACTCCACGATGTCGTGCGCACGAACCAGGTGAATGACCAGCTCATCCGTCAGCGCGAGGACGCTTACCGGTCATACCAGGCGCTCACGCCGCCCCGGGTGCTCACCTCGGACGGCGAGGCTGTCGCCGGAACGTACCGAAGGGCCGATGTCCCGGCCGGCGCGCTGACCGGCCTCCCTGTTTCGGCCGGCACGGTCGAGGGGCGGGCTCGCGTCATCGGCGACATGGCCAAGGCCGATCTCGAAGCGGGCGACATCCTGGTCACCGCCTACACCGACCCCAGCTGGACGCCTGCGTTCGTCGCGATCAAGGGCCTGGTGACGGAGGTGGGGGGCCTGATGACCCATGGCGCGGTGATCGCGCGGGAGTACGGCTTGCCGGCCGTCGTGGGGGTGGAGCATGCCACCCGGCTGATTCGCGACGGGCAGCGGATCCGGGTGCATGGCACGGACGGGTACGTCGAGATCCTGTCCTAGCCGAGGTCGATGCCTACCGGCCAGGTGATCGCCTGATCAGCTCCACGCTGCCGCCGTACCGTCGCGCGCCAAGTCCGGTCAGCAACGAGACGGACGCGACGTTGGTGTCGTCGACCTCGCCGGTGACGCTCGTGGCCCCCCGGCCGGCGAGCACGGCGAACGCCTGGCCGAGCAGCGCCCTGGCGACCCCGCGCCGCCGGTACTGAGCGAGCACCGCGATCAGCCCGAGCCGCGCGCCGGCCCGGGTGCGCCAGATCCGCACGAGCCCGGCGTACTGTCCGCTGGCCCGGTCGACCGCGACCAGGCAGGTGGCGGGATCGAAGAACGAGTTGAACGTCTCGGCGCGGAACTGCCCGGCGTCCCACCGCCAGCCCTGGCAGCCAGGAACGTCTTGCCGCAGCGCGTCGTCAAGCTGCCGCAGCCGGGTGATGTCGGCGTCGGCGGCGGAAAGGACGCCGAGCCCGGCCGGCAGCACGGCCCCGGCCAGCCCGGTCACCGCAGGGTCGGCCGGGATCCGGTAGAAGCTCTCCCGCCGGTGCACGGCGAATCCGGCCTCCGCGCAGGCATCCAGCGCTTCGTACTCGGCGTCCTCCAGGGTGACGTAGAGGTCACGGCCGAGATCGCGGGCCACGGCATCGGCGAGCGGCGGCCAGGCGTCGGCGCGCCAGGTGTCGAAGTACAAGAACCAGCGGTTATCGGGCCTGAGCCGCGCGCACACCTCGCCCGCGACCAGGTCGCCGTCGGCAGCGCGCCACACCGGCGCCGGGCCCATCCGCGATATTGCCAGCGCCGCTGCAGCCATAGATCAGGCCGCCCGCCAGTTGCCTTCGGCGCGGAACTCGATGTTCAGCGCGCCCAGGTTCTGCCGCCCGAAGTTCTCCAGCGGCGCGAGCTCGTTCTCCCCGCTCGGGTCGTACAGCCGCCCGATGGCGAGTTCGGAGCCCTTACCGTCGACCAGCCGGAAGAACCGCCCGGCGCTCAGGGCCTCGGCCACGTCCCCGGCGATGGCCTGGCCGGGCCCGGACTTGCCGACTGCGGACGGCTCGGCCCCGTCATAGCCGGCCATCGCATCCTCGGTGATGACCCAGCAGTACGGCGTGGTCAGTGAGGCGAATTCCGAGATCAGCGCATCGGGGACCTCATTGGTTTCCAGCTCGTCCAGTCCGTCCGGCGGGGCCAGCCCCGCGCCAACGGGTTCAGACCGCGCTTCTGCTGAGTACTCACTCTGACCGTCCATACCAGGTCACATGTCCAAGCCCGGCCAGATTATGCCTCCGGGCCGCCAGCAACGGTCCGGTCCTCAGGCCGGTCAGTCCGCGCTCGCCGCGGACCTGCGGGCTCTGAAGTTCCGGATCGCCTCCGTGGCCGGCCAGCCTGTCTGCGGCACGCTCCAGCCACGACCCGGCGGCCAGCGAGGTCAGGATAGAGAGCATGACCAGGCTCACGAAGAACGTCTCGTTGACGATGCCTGCCGCGTAGGCGGTCGAGGCCAGCACGATTCCCGGGCCGCCGCGGGCGTTCATCGCGATCGCCAGGCTCTTCGACATGAACGTGTCCTCGCCGGACAGGCGGGCGCCCAGGTACACGCTCGCGGCCTTGGCGACGCAGGCGAAGGCCAGGAAGCCGAGGAGGAACAGCACGTCGAAATGGTGGATCAGGTCGAGCTGGATCCCGATGATGGCGAAGTAAACCGGGATGAAGAAGCCGAACGAGACACCGGCCAGGGCATTGCGCTCCGCCACGATCTCGCCCTCGGTGGCTACGGCCACGCTGATGCCTGCCACGAATGCGCCGTACAGCGGGACCAGGCCGAGTGCCAGTGCGGCCGCCGACAGGGCGAGCATCCACATCAGCTGGAACGCGACCGGGCTCCGCCGGGCCAGCGAGTTGGCCCGCATGCCGGCCAGCGCCTTGTAGGCGCGGCTCCCGAACGTGAGCGCCAGAGTCAGGAAGAGGACGGCCACGAGCGTGTGGTAGGCGCTGTTCTGCCAGATGGTGCGGATGCTGAGCGCGGCCGGCAGCCCGAACGCCTTGTGGCCAGGTTCGGAGACAAGCCCGACCGCAACCGCCAGGACGACGTACAGCACGATGTCCTCGATCACCGCGACCGACAGCACGATCCGGGAGAAGCGCGTGCCGAGCAGGCCGACGTCATGCATGATCCGGCTGATCACCGGGATGCTCGTCACGGCCACGGCCATGCCGAAGACGAGAACAAGCGCCGAATGGCTGCCCGCGGTACCGACAAAACTGCGGACGCCCAGGGCCGCCACCAGCCCCAGTCCCGCGGCGAAGGGTATGACCAGACCAAAGGCCGCGATGAGCCCGATGGGCCGGATGGCATCGCGCTGCAAAAGCCGGCGCGTTTCTGTCCCGGCGGCGAACATCAGCAGCAACAGGCCGATCTGGTAGACCGCTCCCAGCGCGGCGGCCGACGAGCCGGTCGCCGGGAAGATCCAGTGCTGGACGGACGGGAAGGCCGCTCCCAGCGCCGACGGGCCCAGCAGGATGCCGCCGGCGATCTCGCCGATAGCGGGCGGTTGCTTGAACTTGCGGAAGAGAGCGCCGGTGCCGTGCGCGGCCAGCAGCAAGGTGGCCAGCGCGATCAGTAGCCGGGCCAGGTCGGCATCGGTAAATGACATGAAGCTCATTCTGCCTGGTGGCGAACCTCAATGCCCCCTGAGGCCCTTGACGAACCGAAAGAGCGGGAATATATATGACTTAATATAAGGTCTGAATTTGGAGTCCGCTATGGGATCAGTTCACCTCCCGCGACTGGCCCGGTCCTGGTCACGGCAGGGCCGCAGGGGCCGCGCGGCCCTGGCCGTCGCGGTCCTGGCCGCCCTGACGCTGGTGAACGGGACGCAACACGCGGCCTACGGTGCTACAGAAGCCCCCTACGGGGGCACCCCGGCGGCGGTGCCTGGCACCGTGCAGGCCGCGAACTACGACACCGGCGGCCAGGGCGTCGCCTACAGCGTCACCTCCGCCAACGGCTCCGCGAACGGCTACCGCTCGGACGGGGTCGACCTGGAGAACACCGCCGACACCCAGGACACGGGCGTGGCCGGCGGCGCCTACGACATGGGCTGGACCACGCCCGGGCAGTGGTTCGACTACACCGTCAACGTCGCCACGGCGGGCACCTACAGCGTCGCCCTCCGGCTGTCCTCGCCGTACGGGATCACCGACGCGCTGCACATCGCGAACTCCTCGGGCACCAACCTGACCGGCCCGGTCGCCGTGCCGAACACCGGCGGCTACGAGACCTGGACCACCGTCGACCGCCAGCGTCACCCTGCCGGCCGGCACCCAGACGCTGACCGTCGACCAGGACTCGAACGGCTGGAACTTCCACTTCCTGACCTTCCCGCTGACTCCGGCGGCGGCGGCGGAGGCGGCGGCGGTGACAAGCCGTTCGGCGGGACGCCCGCCGCCGTGCCCGGCACGGTCCAGATGGCGAACTACGACACCGGCGGGCAGGGCGTCGCCTACAGCGTCACTTCCGCCAACGGCTCCGCCAACGGCTACCGCTCGGACGGGGTCGACCTGGAGAACACCGCGGACACCCAGGACACGGGCGCGGCCGGCGGCGCCTACGACATGGGCTGGACCACCGCCGGACAGTGGTTCGACTACACCGTCAAGTCGCCACCGCCGGGCGTCTACACGGTCAGCTTCCGGGTGGCCTCGCCCTACGGGGTCTCCGACGCGCTGCACATCGCCAACTCCGCCGGCACCAACTTGACCGGCCCGGTCGCCGTGCCGAACACCGGCGGCTACCAGACCTGGACCACCGTCACCGCCAGCATCACGCTTGCCGGCCGGCGCGCAGACGCTGACCGTGAACAGGACTCCAACGGCTGGAACTTCCACTACCTGGCCTTCGCCCAGGGCTCGGGCGGCGGGGGCGGGGGCGGCGGCCGGCGGCCAGTACTGCGGCACGCAGGACCTCGCGATGGACCAGCCGACCACGGCCTCTTCGATGTATTCGGCCACCGACAACCCGGCCTCCGCAGCCACCGACGGCGACCCGGGCACCCGCTGGGCGAGCGCGTCGAGCGACCCGCAGTGGCTCGAGGTCGACCTCGGCGCCCAGCAGCAGATCTGCAGCATCGGCATCCTGTGGGAGACCGCGTACGCCTCCGCGTTCCAGATCCAGGTCTCCAACGACAACGCGACCTGGACCACCGTCTACTCCACGACCACCGGCACCGGCGGCCACCAGACGTTCCCGGTCTCCGCCACCGACCGCTACGTCCGCATGTACGGCACGGCGCGGGCCACCCAGTGGGGCTACTCGATCTTCGAGCTCGACGTCTACGGCCTGACCACCACCCCGCCGGTCACCGGCGGCAACGGCAACGGCGGCAACGGCGTCTGCCCGTGGGTCGGCTCCACCGCGCCGGTCGCCCAGCGGGTTCAGCAGGTGCTCAACACCATGGACCAGTCCGAGGAGCTGACGCTGGTCGCCGGCGACGGCACCTCGAACTACATCGGCCACGTCCCGGGCATCCCCAACCTGTGCATCACGCAGATGAACATGGAGGACGGCCCGTCCGGGGTCGGCGACGGCAACGGCGGCGTGACGGCCTTCCCCGACGGCGAATCCGCCGCCGCGACCTGGGACCCGGCGCTGATCCAGCAGGAGGGCACCGCCAAGGGCGCCGAGTTCGCCGGCAAGGGCGTCGAACATCTCGCTCGGCCCGACGACCAACCTGGTGCGCGACCCGCGCTGGGGCCGGACCTACGAGACCTACGGCGAGGACCCCTACCTGGCGGGCCAGATCACCTCGGCCGAGGTGAAGGGCTTGCAGAGCCAGGGCGTGATGGCCGATGGTCAAGCACGTCGCCGCCTACGACCAGGAGCAGTATCCGAACGGCGGCAACAACGAAACCGTCAGCCAGCAGGCGATGCAGGAGCTGTATCTGGCTCCGTTCCAGGCTGCCATCGCGCAGTCCGCACCGGCCTCGTTGATGTGCTCCTACGCCGTGGTCAACGGCGCCTCGTCCTGCGCGAGCGCCGCCGATGCTGCGCAACGGCCTGGACCACGCAGGCGAACTACGGCGGCTTCGTCACCTCCGACTGGGGCGCCGCCGGTCCCGCGGTCGCCGACGCCGACGGCGGCATGGACATCGCGATGCCGTTCAACTCCTACGCGACCAACCTGGGCGACGCGCTGGCCGCGGGCACGCTCGAGCCAGGCGACGCTCAACTCGCATCGTGGCCCAGGATCCTGACCCAGATGTTCGCCTTCGGCATGTTCGACAACCCGGCGACCGGCTCGCTGTCCGCCACCGTCACCACCGCGGCGCACCAGCAGACGGCGCTGCAGCTCGGCGAGGAGGGCACGGTCCTGCTGAAGAACAACGGCCTGCTGCCGCTGAACCCGAATCCGGGCACTGCGAAGTCCATCGCGGTGATCGGCACCGACGGCGGCGCCGGCGGTCGAGCTCGCCGGCGGCGGCAGTGGCGGGGTCGACAGCTCGAACACGGTCTGGCCGATGACCGGCATCCAGAACGCGGTCGGGCCGAACATCAAGGTGACCTACACCCCCGGCGACGACAACGGCACCGCCGAACATCCCGCAGGCGGTGGCCGCGGCCACAGGCCGCCACCTACGCGATCATCTACGTCAGCGCGCCGGAGGGCGAGGAGAGCGACCTGAAGACGCTCGACCTGTCCAGCACGCGACGAGACGATGATCGCGGACGTGGCCGCGGCCAACCCGAACACCATCGTGGTGATCAACAGCGGTTCGCCGGTGGTCATGCCGTGGCTGAACTCTGTGGCCGGCGTGTTCGAGAACTGGTACGGCGGCCAGGAGACCGGCGCGGCGATGGCCGCGCTGATCTTCGGCACGGTCGACCCGTCCGGCAAGCTGCCTGTCACCTTCCCGGCCAGCGCTGAGCCAGGTCCCGGCGCAGACCACCGCGCAGTGGCCCGGCACCGCCGACCGGCGTCGACCTACAGCGAGGGCGTGGACATCGGCTACCGCTGGTACCAGTCGCAGAACATCACGCCCGGCCTTCCCGTTCGGGTTCGGCCTGTCCTACACGAAGTTCTCCTTCTCCAACCTGGCCGTCGGCGCCTTCAACGCCAACGGCAGGCCACGGTGACCGCGACGGTCACCAACACCGGCTCGGTGGCCGGTGCGGACGTGGCGCAGATGTACGTCGGCGACCCGGCCGCCAGCCAGGACCCGCCGGACCAGCTGAAGGGCTTCCAGCGCGTCACGCTCAACCCGGGGCAGAGCGCGACCGTCAGCCTTCCCGCTGACCATCCACGACCTGGCCTCGTGGTCCGCCGCGCGACAACCAGTGGGAGGCCCAGGCCGGGCGCCTACTCGATCAAGGTCGGCGACGCGTCGAACAACCTGCCGCTGACCGGCTCGACGTCAGCCTGGCCCACACGCTGACCGGGCAGGTCGCCGCGGGCGCCTCGGGCGCCGGGCGTCTCGCTGGCCAACACCGCGGTCAGCGCGAACGTCACGCCGAACTCGGGCGTGCCGGGCGCGGAGACGGTCGGCGTCGTGAACCCCTTCGGCTACAGCAGCCCGAAGGGCGCGGCGGTGTCGTTCGCCGATGCAGGGCCGTGGACTCCAACCACGCCGCAGACCCTCACCTACACCGCGACCGGGCTGCCGCCCGGCATCAGCGATCGCGGCGAACGGCACGTTCTCCGGTCGTCCAGCACCGCTCGGGACCTACACGGTGACGGTGACGGCGACGGACCCGGCGGGGGTCTCGGGCACGGCCACCTTCGTCTGGTCCGTCGTGCAGTGACCCCCGCGGTCCGGCAGGTTTTACCGGGCCGCAGGCGGGCAGTCATGCACGGGTCAGCCAGGAAGGCCACGGTGGCGGCTGACGTCCGAAACCGGGAGAACCTGGCATGCTGGTCAGGTGGAGGTTCACGTGACCGACGTCCCGCCCGGTGAGTACCCGCCCGGCCAGCGCGCGCCCGGTGAGATCCGGCCCGAGGAGCTTCAGCCACCCGGAGGCAGGCTGGCCCGGCTGTGGCGGCCGCCGAGCGTGCGGCACGTCCCGCTGCGCACGATCTTGGTCACGGTCGCGGTGGTCGCGGCCACCTACCTGGCCGGCCAGCTGATCTACCGGATCCGCGACATCGTGCTGATGGTGCTGGTGTCCGGGTTCGTCGCGGTGCTGCTCAACCCGATCGTGGTCGCCATCCAGCGCCAGCTGGTGCGCCCGGCGCGGGGTCGCGGTCGGCATCGTCACCGTGCTGGCGCTGGTGGTCTTCCTCGGCCTGGCCGTGGCGTTCGGCTACCCGCTGGTCAACGGGATCACCCACCTGGCCAACCAGCTGCCCAGCTACGTGGCCAGCGCCGAGCACGGCAAGGGCTGGATCGGCCACCTGGTGCAGCAAGTACCACGTCCAGAACTGGGTCCAGCGGAATTCGCCCAAGCTGGTGAGCTACGGCCAGGCGCTCAGCAAGCCGGCCCTGAGCATCGGGGCGGGCGCCTTGTCCCTGGTGATCGAGCTGGTCACGATCTTCATCCTGGTCCTGCTGCTGCTGCTCGAGGCGCCGAAGATGCGGCGCGCCCTCCTCGGCCAGATGCGGCCGCGCCGGGCCACCGAAGCCACCAGGGTCGCCGCCGACGTGAACCGGGCCGTCACCGGGTACATGCTCGGCAACCTGCTGACCTCGCTCATCGCCGGCCTAGTGGTGTTCGTGACGCTGCTGGTCCTCGGCGTGCCGTACCCGCTCCTGTGGGGCCTGTGGGTGGCCCTGGTGGACTTCCTGCCCATGATCGGCGGGGCCCTGGCCGGCATACCGACCGTGCTGTTCGCGTTTACCCACTCCCTCACCGCGGGCATCGCCACCGCGGTGGTCTTCCTCGTCTACACCCAGGTCGAGAACCACATCCTGAACCCGGTCATCATGAGCAAGACGGTCCGGATCAGCCCGCTGCTCGTGCTGATCTCGGTCCTGGTCGGGGCCTCGCTGGGCAGCCTGGTCGACGGGCTGTTCGGCGGGTTCGTCGCGGCGCTGCTGTCCATCCCGGCGGCGGGCGCGCTGCAGGTCCTCGTCCGGGAGGCGTGGCGGGCCACGGCCCCGCGAACCCGACCCGCCCGGACGGCCGGAAGGCTGAAGATTCGTATACGACCGGGCGAGCCCTTCCCCGTCGCGGCCCGATTCGCGGGAGCATGGATCTTAAGCCGCAACCGTCCGAGGAGGGCCCGTCATGACGCAGCCGTCAGTCCTGGGAATCGTGCTCGCAGGCGGGGCGGGCACCCGCCTGAGCCCGCTGACCGCGGACCGGGCCAAGCCCGCGGTCCCGTTCGGCGGCCTGTACCGGCTGATCGACTTCGCGCTGTCGAACCTGGCCAACGGCGGCATCAGGAAGATGTGCGTGCTCACCCAGTACAAGAGCCACAGCCTGGACCGGCACATCACCACCACCTGGCGGATGAGCGCCCTGCTCGGCAACTACGTGACGCCGGTCCCGGCGCAGCAGCGGCTCGGGCCGCACTGGTACACCGGCTCGGCGGACGCGATCTTCCAGTCGATGAACCTGATCAACGACGAGCAGCCGGACATCGTGATGGTGGTCGGCGCCGACCACGTGTACCGGATGGACCCGCAGCAGATGATCGACCACCACGTGGCCCACGGGGCCGGGGTGACGGTGGCGGCCATCCCGGTGCCGCAGGAGCGAGGCCTCCGCCTTCGGCATCGTCAGCGTCGGCCCGGACGGCCGGACGATGGACGCGTTCCTGGAGAAGCCCGCCGACCCGCCGCCCATGCCCGGCAACCCCGACATGTGCTACTCCTCGATGGGGAACTACGTCTTCGACACCGGCGTGCTCGTCGACGCGCTGCGCAAGGACGCGGCCGACGATTCCAGCCGCCACGACATGGGCGGCAACATCGTTCCGATGCTGGTGCGGAACGGCAGCGCGCAGGCGTACGACTTCACCCTCAACAAGGTGCCGGGCGCGACGGAGCGGGACGCCGGCTACTGGCGTGATGTCGGTTCCCTCGACGCCTACTTCGACGCCCACATGGACCTGTGCGCGGTGGAGCCGGTCTTCAACCTGTACAACGAGCGCTGGCCGATCCTGACCGCGGTGCCGTCGCTGCCGCCCGCCAAGTTCGTGCACGACGCCGGGGACCGGACCGGGCGCGCGATCAACAGCCTGGTCAGCAACGGCGTGGTCGTCTCCGGCGGCCTGGTCCGCCAGTCCGTGCTCTCGCCCGGGGTGCGGGTGAACAGCTGGGCCACGGTGGAGCGGTCGGTGCTGCTGCACAACACCAAGGTCGGCCGTCACGCGGTGGTCCGGGACGCGATCATCGACAAGAACGTCATCGTGCCCGAATGGGCGCAGGTCGGCGTGGACAAGGAACGCGACAAGGCGCGCGGGTTCGTCGTCTCGGCCGGCGGCATCACCGTGGTCGGCAAGGGCCAGGAGGTCGTCCCGTGACCCCGGAGCCGGGAACCGGCAGGCTCCGCGTCGCGCTGCTGACCCGCGAGTACCCGCCCGAGGTGTACGGCGGCGCGGGCGTGCACGTCACCTACCTGGCCCGCGAGCTGGCACCTCTGGTCGACCTCACCGTGCACTGCGAGGGCGCGGACCGCCCGGGCGCGGTCGCGCACCGGCCCTGGGAACACCTCGCCGACGCCAACCAGGCGCTCCGGGTGATGTCCACCGACCTGTCCATGGCCGCCGCGGTCGGGACCGCGCAGCTGGTCCACTCGCACACCTGGTACGCGAACATGGCCGGTCACCTGGCGGCCATGCTCCACGGCATCCCGCACGTCATGACGATGCACTCCCTGGAGGCGCTGCGGCCGTGGAAGGCCGAGCAGCTGGGCGGCGGCTACGCGATCTCGTCCTGGTGCGAGCGGGAGGCGGCCAGCTCCGCCGCCGCCGTGGTGGCCGTCTCCGCCGGGATGCGGGCCGATATCATCGCCGCTTACCCCGAGATCGAGGCCGAACGGATCCGGGTGATACGCAACGGGATAGACACCGTGGAGTACGCGCCTGATCCCGGCACCGATGTCCTCGAGCGTTTCGGCGTCGACCTGACCCGCCCGTACGTGATCTTCGTCGGCCGGATCACCCGGCAGAAGGGCGTGCCGGTGCTGCTGCGGGCGGCGAGCCGGCTGATCGGCGCGGCGCAGCTTGTGCTGTGCGCCGGGGCGCCCGATACGCCCGAGCTGCTGGCCGAGGTGACCCAGCTCGTCGACGCGCTCCAGGCGATGCGCTCCGGCGTGATCTGGATACCGGAGATGCTCAGCAAGCCCGAGGTCATCCAGCTGCTCACGCACGCCACCGTGTTCGCCTGCCCGTCGGTCTACGAGCCGCTCGGCATCGTGAACCTGGAGGCGATGGCGTGCGGGACGGCGGTGGCCGGGTCCAGGACCGGCGGCATCCCTGAGGTCGTGGCTGACGGCGAGACGGGCCTGCTCGTTCCGCCGGACGATCCGGCCGAGCTGGCCCGCGCGCTCAACACGCTGCTGGCTGATCCCGACCGGGCGGACGCCATGGGACAGGCGGGACGCAAGCGCGCGGTGGCCGAATTCAGCTGGACCACCATTGCCGCCCAAACTGCCGATCTATATGCCGAATTGACGAAACAGGGGTAAATCGTCTTCCGGCCCCGGAATTAGCTTATCCGGTGTATATCTCCGTGTTGGCTCGCGTGCGGGGGAACCTGGTGTATACCAGTGCGGACGCTGGTGCGTCATCAATGGGGCTAACGGATGATGCAATGTGAGAGGCAAGGCTGATGCAGAGATCTCGGCGTACCGCCGTTTACGGGGTGGTGACCGGCCTGCTCACGGCCGGCACGCTCACCGCCGTCATGCCGGCCGCCCATGCGAACGTGGCCGGCTTCTGCAACGGGTCAGGCGCCACCGCCACCTGCACCGTCACCGAGACGATCACCGCACCGACCTCGGTCACGGTCACCGCCCGGGGCACCGTCAACGGGGTGGCCACCGTGAACTGGAACGCCAGCTGCACGCTCAACGGCGCCACGACGGCAGACACGGGCGGGTCGAGTTCGGAAACCCCCGACACCGTCAGCGTGACGCTACCGGTCACCAACCCGGCCTCCTGCACGGTGTCCGCCACTATCAGCCTGCCCACCAGCGACAGCACCAACACGCTCAGCGTCGCCATGACGTACACCACCGGGGCCAGCCCGTCACCGTCACCTCACCCCGAGCCCGGTGACCGGCTCGCCAGTCAAGGGCTACGACGGCAAGTGCCTGGATGACACGAACAACAGCTCCGCCAACGACGCCAAGGTCCAGATCTGGACGTGTAACGGCGACAAGGCCCAGCTGTGGACCTACCATAGCGGTGAGCTCGTCCACAACGGCAAGTGCCTGAACGACCAGGCCTGGGGCGGCCTGCGGGCCAAGCAGATCCTCTGGACCTGCAACGGCGCGCTGAACGAGCTGTGGACCCACCTGTCCAACGGCGAGTACGTGCTGAACGCCAAGGGTTACAAGCTCTGCCTCGACGACCCGGCGTACTCCACTAAGAACGGCACCCAGCTCATCGTGTACACCTGCAAGGACAGCTCCAACCAGCGCTGGTCCCTGCCTACCGTCGTACCGTAAGAGCGCAGCAAGATACTGGCCAGCCGCACCGCCGCGGCTGGCCAGCTTGCGTCGGGGGGGCCGGGTCGTGACAGCATGGCCGGATGAAGGCGCTACGCACCCCCGACGACCGGTTCGCTGACCTGCCGGACTTCGGCTACCCTCCCCGCTACGCCCAGATCGGTGACCTGCGGCTGGCCTTCACCGAAGCAGGTCCTGCCGACGGCGAGCCGGTGCTGCTGCTGCACGGCGAGCCGAGCTGGTCGTTCCTGTACCGCAAGGTGATGCCCGTGCTCGCGGACGCCGGGCTGCATGCGATCGCCCCGGACCTGGCCGGGTTCGGCCGGTCGGACAAGCCAGCCGACATCGGCGATCACAGCTTCGCGCGTCACGTGGAGTGGATCCGGGCGCTCGCGTTTGATCATCTTGACCTGCGCGGCCTGACCATCGTCGGGCAGGACTGGGGCGGCCTGATCGGCTTGCGCCTGGTGGCGGAACATCCGGACCGGTTCGCCCGGGTGGTCGCGGCCAACACCGGGCTGCCCACCGGGGACGACCCGATGCCCGAGGTCTGGCTGCGCTTCCGTGAGGTCGTCCGGACCGCGTCCACGCTGAGCGTGTCGCGGCTGGTGCAGTCCGGCTGCCAGACGCCGCTTTCGCCGGCGGTCATCGCCGCCTATGAGGCGCCGTTCCCCGACCCGAGCTTCGCGGCGGCGGTCCGGGCCATGCCTGAGCTGGTGCCGACATCCCCGGACGACCCGGCCACGGAGGCTAACCGGGCGGCCTGGCGGCGCCTGGCCACCTGGTCCAAGCCGTTCCTGGTGGCGTTTAGCGATCGCGATCCGATCACCGCGGTCGATGGCGCCGGTGCTCAAGCGGACCGTGCCAGGGGCGGCCGGCATCGACCATCCGGTGCTCACCGGCGCTGGCCACTTCCTGCAAGAGGACGCGGGCGAGCGGCTGGGCACGGTGATCGCCGACTTCATCCGGGCCCATCCCGCCCAGGACTGACCGCTAGAACTCAAGCGGGTCGCCGTGGCCTAGCGGCTCCAGCGCTTCGCCGCTCTCCATGGGCTCGGGTGCGGCGGGCAGCACCTGCTCGACATAGGCCCGGGTGGCGGCGGTGGTGCCGACGTCGCGGCCCGCCGCCTCCGACATGTACCAGCGGTGCTCGAGAACCTCGTGGAAGATCTCGGCGGGCGGCAGCCGGCCGCGCAGGCCCTCGGGGATCGCGGCGATGACCGGGTCGTACACCTCTTCCAGCCAGCGGTTGGCCGCGACCACCTCGGAGACCGGCCGCCCTTGTTTCTGCTCCAGCCAGGCCCGGAATCCGGCGATGTCGTTGAGCAGTCGCCGCGCCTGGTGCTCGCCCGCGTCGATCCCTGTGCGCAGGAACAGCTGCCGGGAATCGTGCCCGCTTTCCGCGACCCGGGTCCGCAGCCTGAGCTTGTTACCCTGGCCGGTGCTGATCAGCTCCACCTCGTCGGCGTCGAAGCCAAGCTCGTTAAGCCGGTGCAGGCGCTCCGCGATCCGGTACCGCTGCTCCTCCGGGCGCAGGATCTCCTCCCGGGTCAGCTCCTGCCACAGGGACTCATAGCGCCGGCGGAGCTCGTCGGCGATGTCGAGCGGCTCGACCTCGGCGGGCAGCATCTCGCCCGCCTGCAGGTCGAGCAGCTCGCCGTAGATCCGCTCGGTGGCCAGGTCGACGTCCCACCCGCGCTGCCCGTCGGACAGGACGGGATGCTGCTCGCTGGTCTCCGCGTCGACCAGGTACGCCTCCAGCTTGCCGGCGTCGTGCCGGAACAGCGTGTTGGACAGCGAGCAGTCACCCCAGAAGAACCCGGACAGGTGCAGCCGGACCAGCAGTTCCACCAGCGCGTCGAGGAGACCGTCGGTGGGCGCCATGCCGCGCGGATGCGAGAACACCGCGCGGTACGTGGTGGCGTAGCTGAGGAACTTGGTGACCAGGATCGCGTCCGCGTTGTCCTGGCCTATGGTCGCCTCGCTGAGGTCCACCGCGATACCGACCACCTCGACCGCGGGAATGTTCAGCTCGGCCAGGGCCCGGAGCAGCCGGTACTCACGCCGGGCCAGCCGCTCGCTCAGCTCCTTGAGCGCGTAAAGGACGCCGTCGTCGTAGACGAACCGCACCACGTGCCGTGAGATGCCCCGCTGGCGGATCTCGACGAGCCGGTCGTCGCTCCACTCCGCCAGCGGTTCTGACCATGGCAGCGACAGCAGGCCGGCCGCGTGGTCGGCGGGAGGCGTGAAGACGAAGCGCACAGCTCCCAGTCTTCCGCATCACCGGCGGCGGCGACGGCCGGGCAGGCGGATGGCGCACTAGCCCAGCGTTGCGGGCGACATGTTGGCGCCGCTGATCACGACGGCGACGCACTCGCCGGGAGCGGGTTTATAGGCGCCGGCGAGCAGGGCCGCGATCGGGGTTGAGGCGGCGGGCTCGGCGGCGATCCGCAGCGCCTGCCACAGCGCCTGCTGGGCCGCCAGGATCGAGCTGTCGTCCACGAGCACGACGTCCTCGACGTAGCTCTGGGTAATAGGAAATACCAGCTCACCGACGCGCCGCGGGGCCAGGGCGTCGGCCGCGACGCTTCCGGTCGGGGCATCGGCGGGCCGGCCCTGCGCCCGGGCGTAGCTGAGCGTGGGCGCGCCGTCCGGTTCGACCCCGATGACCCGCACGGTGCCCGCGAAGTAGGCGGCGATGCCCGCGATCAGGCCGCCGCCGCCGACCGGGACAAGCACCGTATCCAGGTCACCGATCTGCCCGGCCAGCTCGAGGCCCACGGTGCCCTGGCCGAGCAGGGTCTCCCGCTGGTCGAAAGCGTGCACGTTCATCGCGCCCGAGGTCGCCACCCAGGCCTGGGCGGCGTCCAGGGCGTCGGCGTAGCGCTCTCCGGTCACCACCAGGTCGGCGCCCAGCGAGCGGATCCGATCTATCTTGGCCGGGTTGGAGACGGTCGGCACGAAGATCTTGGCCGGCACGCCTCGCCGGTGCGCGGCGTAGGCGACGGCCACGCCGTGGTTGCCGCCCGAGGCCGCGACCACGCCCGCGGCCGGAACGTCGCGCAGCAGCAGGTTCGCGAACGCGCCGCGGGCCTTGAACGACCCGGCGCATTGCAGCTGCTCCAGCTTGAGCGCCGCCACCGGCAGGGCCGCGCCGCGGGTCGAGGTCGCTGAGATCGGCCCGGATGACCGGGGTGCGCCGGATGTAGGGCCGGATCGTTTCGTAGCTGCCGCGGATATCGTCACGGGAGATCACGCCAGCCAACATACCGGCCGGGTGGGGGCCGGTGGCGGTGCCGGCCGAGGCGCGGGAGGATAGCTGTCATGACTGAGCACACGCACTCCGAAGACCCGGCCTGCGCCGTAGCGCACGGAGCGGTCGCCCCGGCCGGGGGCCGCGCGGCGCCAGGACGGACGCTGGTCGCGGTCTTTGCCTCGCCGGTGGCAGGCTACCTGCTCAGATACGGGGCCGACCTGGGGTTTCGCGGCCTGCTGCTCGAGCCGGACCAGGCGCGCGCGGCGGGTGCCGCCGCCCTCGGGTTCCCGCTGCTGGCCGCGGTGCCCGACGATCTCGACGACTCCGCGGACCTCGTCGTCACCGACCATCACCGGCCCGAGCTCGGCGTCATGCTCAGGGACGCGCTGGCCACCAAGGCCAGGTGGATCGGGCTGATGGGTAATCCGCACCATGTCGGGCCGCACGTGGAGATGCTCACCGGGCTCGGTGTCCCGGCCGGGGAGATCGCCCGGGTGCACCGCCCGATCGGCCTCAACATCGGCTCGCGCACCCCGCCCGAGATCGCGGTCTCCACCCTGGCCGGCCTGCTCGCCGACCGCAACGGGCGCTCCGGCGGATTCGAGTTCTGAACCGGCCGCCGCGAAGTAGCGGACGTCAGGACGATCCGCTACGCTGTGGCCCGTGACCCGAACAGCCCGCCTGCAATGGTGGCGCCGCCTTCAGGCGGCGTGCTGACCCAAGCTGTTTCGCGACACAGCCAGGCAAACAAGCGACCGCCCCGGGACCGGCGGCCGCTTTTGTTTTCCCGCCGCCGGCCGGGGCCACGAACCTAGGGGCCATCGTGGACTCCCAGCCCAGCGAACTACTCACCCGCGGCGGCGTACGGGTCACCCGCACCGCCACGCCCTTCGACCCCGCCGAGCTCGGCCGGATCGCGGCCCTGGTGGACGAGCGCCGCGGCGGCGTGATGAGCTCGGGCATGGAGTACCCGGGTCGCTATAGCCGCTGGCACATGGCCTACGCCGACCCGTGCGCGGAGATCATCGCGGCGGGCCGGCAGGTCACGGCCCGCGCGCTGAACGACCGGGGCCGGGTGCTGCTGCCGGTGATCCGGGCCGCCCTGCTCCGGGCCGCTCCCTCCGAGGAAATCGCTCCCCCCGGGGATACAGAAATCAGCGTGCTCATCGCCGAAGCGGGCCAGGAGTACACCGAGGAGGACCGGAGCCGCAGGCCGACGGTGTTCACCGCGGTGCGAGAGATCGCGGCGGCGTTCGGCTGCTCCGATCCGCACCTCGGGCTCTACGGGGCCTTCGGCTATGACCTGGCGTTCCAGTTCGAGCCGGTGCGGCTGCGTCAGGAGCGTCCGGCCACCCAGCGTGACCTGGTGCTGCACCTGCCGGACGAGATCTGGGTGCTCGACCGGATGCGCGAGGAGGCGGTCAGGTACTCCTACGATTTCGAGGTCGGGGGCGTCTCGACGGCCGGGCTCGACCGCCGGACCGCGAGCACGGTGGCGGGGCAAGCACCACCGCTCGTTCGGCCGGAAGACCTGCCCGCACCACCGCGGCCGGGAACCTATGCGCGGGTCGTGGCGCAGGCCCGGGAGCGGTTCGCCTGCGGTGACCTGTTCGAGGTCACCCCCGGGCACGTCTTCTACGGCCGGTGCGCGTCGCCGGCCGTGTTCTACGAGCTGCTGCGGCAGCGCAATCCCGCTCCCTATGAGTTCCTGTACAACCTGGGGGAGGGGGAGTATCTCGTCGGCGCGTCGCCCGAGATGTACGTCCGGGTCACCGGGGACCGGGTGGAGACCTGCCCGATCGCCGGCACGATCGCCCGGGGCGAGGGCCCGCTCGAAGACGCCGCGAACATCGCCACGCTGCTCGGCTCGGCCAAGGAGGAATCCGAGCTGACCATGTGCACGGACGTGGACCGCAACGACAAGTCCCGGATCTGCGTGCCCGGCTCGGTGCGGGTGATCGGCCGCCGCCAGATCGAGATGTACAGCCGCCTCATCCACACCGTCGATCACATCGAAGGCCGGCTGCGGCCGGGGTTCGACGCGCTGGACGCGCTGCTGACCCACATGTGGGCGGTCACCGTCACCGGTGCGCCGAAGACCTGGGCCATGCAGTTCATCGAGGACCACGAAGAGACCCCGCGCCGCTGGTATGGCGGCGCCGTCGGCAAGGTCGGCTTTGACGGCTCGATGAACACCGGGCTCACGCTGCGCACCGCCCACATCACCGGCGGGATCGCGGCCGTCCGCGCCGGGGCGACGCTGCTGTACGACTCGGTGCCCGCGGCCGAGGAGAAGGAGACCCAGATCAAGGCGCGGGCCCTGCTCGAGACCCTGGAGGAGGCCAGCAGGCTGGCCCAGGGCGCCGTGGCCCCCGACCCCGTCATGGCCACGGACGGCACCGTGCTGGCGGCCGGAACCATCCTGGGTGCCGCCGGAGACCGGCGGCGGCCCGGTGCCCAGGGTGCTCCTGGTGGACCATCAGGACTCGTTCGTGCACACGCTCGCCGACTACTTCCGCCAGCGTGGCGCCGAGGTGACGACGCTGCGGTTCGGGTTCCCGCCCGCGCTGCTCGACTCCTACCACCGGATCTCGTCGTGCTCTCGCCCGGGCCTGGACGGCCCGGCGACTTCGGCTGCGCCGCGCTGCTCGACGAGGTGTACGCGCGCGGGCTGCCGGTCTTCGGCGTCTGCCTGGGCCTGCAGGCCATGGTGGAGCACGCGGGCGGAGCGCTGTCGCTGCTGCCGGAGCCGGCTGACGGCAAGCCCGGGCTGGTCCGGGTGTCCGGCGGCGCGCTGCTGGCCGGGCTGCCCGCCGAGTTCACCGCCGGGCGGTATCACAGCCTGTACGCGCGTCCCGCCGAGGTTCGTGGCGGCTTCCGTGTCACCGCGACGCTGGCCGGGCCGCAGGACGCGGGCAGCGTGGTGATGGCGA
Organism: uncultured Actinomycetes bacterium; assembly: GCA_963730825.1. GTDB lineage: Bacteria > Actinomycetota > Actinomycetes > Streptosporangiales > Streptosporangiaceae > Palsa-504. Next base: position 18,619 of record CAVSTQ010000025.1, on the reverse strand, counting down.
TCGAGGACGAGCAGGCCGGGCGCTGGGCCGTGCAGTTCCATCCCGAGTCGATCCTGACCGCGTCCGGCCGGTCCGGCCACCAGATCATCGGCAACGTCCTTGACCTGTGCCGTGCCAGGGAGAAGGTCGCGTCGCTGTTATTGTGCTGAGCTATGAGGAGCGTCGAACCCGAGGTTTTCCTGGTGGCCCGGCCCAAGGTCGACTACGACGCGATGGCCGCGTACCTGCGCGAGGTGGGCGGCGAGCGCTGGCTGGAGCGGTTCGACCGCGACCAGCTCGGTCACGATGCGCAAGACCTCGCGGAGTTCGCGGGGAAGATGTGCTACCGATCCTGGGAGCCAGGACTCAACCCCAACGTCCGGAAGGTCCGCGACGACCAGGACGTGTACCTGCAGAACATCCTGAAGCAGCAGCATGGCTCGGTGCTCGAGCACGTCAGCTTTACGTTCGTGCTGCACAGCGTGTCACGCGTCTTCACCCACGAGATCGTCAGGCACCGGCCGGGGACCGCGGTCTCGCAGGAGTCGCTGCGCTACGTCCGGCTCGACGAGCTGCCGTTCTGGTTCCCGGACTGGGCCCAGCAAGACGCCGAGCTGATGAAGCGGGCGACCGCCTTGCTGACCGAGCTCGAGCAGTTCCAGCAGTGGATGGCCGGGCATTTCGGGCTGGACGGCGACGAGGCCAAGATGCACGACAAGAAGCACAAGACCTCGTTCATGCGCCGGTTCGCGCCCGAGGGGGTGGCCACCGGGCTGGTCTGGACGGCGAACATCCGCACCCTGCGGCACACCATCGAGGCCCGGACCGACCCCGGGGCCGAGGAGGAGATCCGCCTGGTGTTCGGCAAGATCGGCGAACTCATGCGGGCCGAGGCGCCGGCCCTGTTCGGGGACTACACGGTGACCCAGGACGGCACCTGGGTGCCCGGCTGGCGGAAGGTGTAGCCGCTGCGGAGCGAAAGGAGCTGCACCGTGTCTATGGCAAAGACTTGACCGTAGAAGTATGTCATTGCCGCATCAGCGGCCGGTTCGAGCAGCCAGAATGAGACCTGTGCAGGATTTCGGACGGCATCGCCACTATCGCTCAGCGCCGGAAGGGTTTCGGTTTGCTTCGCCGGTTCGTCACCTGCTGGCAGCATCACACTCACAGTGTCGTACCCGCTGCAGAACGTTACAATCGATTCCCGGCAAGTCGGGTTAACGGTCAGAGCGCCGGGTTAGCGTGCGGAGCGGATTTCCCGGTGAGCAGGCCTGACGCGGGCGTGATGGACCATTATGGGGTTGGGAATCTTTATGCGCAGGAGGACGGATGGGCCTGCCGATAATCGGCATCACCGGCGAGCTTGAGGCCGCTCGGTGGGGCAACTGGATTCGCGAGGCTGTCGTCTCGCCGGTGAGCTATACGCGAGCCGTCGAGCGCGCCGGGGGAACGCCGGTGATATTGCCGCCGGTACCCGCGAGTTCGGTACCCGTGCTGATCGCCGGGCTCAACGGCCTGCTGCTTGGTGGCGGCCGGGATGTCGACCCCTCGCTGTACGACGAGGCGCCGCACCAGCAGACTGATCTGCCTGACCACCGCCGGGACCGGTTCGAGCTGATTTTGACGCGGGCGGCGATCGACGCCGATCTGCCCTTGCTGGGGATCTGCCGCGGCATGCACATCCTGAACGTGGCCCGTGGCGGGACCCTGATCCAGTATCTGCCTGACCGCCTGGGCAACCAGAGTCACCGGCCCGACCCGGTCAAGATGACCACCCACAACATCCAGGCCAGCGCCTCGAGCAAGCTCGGCCGGCTGGTAGGCGAATCCGTCGCGGTACCAGCCGCCCACAACCAGGCCATCGACAGGCTCGGTAACGGCCTCACCCCGGTGGCGTGGACTCCGGACCAGGTGGTGGAGGCGATCGAGCTGCCGGGCCACAGGTTCGTCCTTGGCGTGCAGTGGAACCCGGAAGACGGCGATGACCCGCGCCTGTTCGAAGCCCTGGTGACGGCGGCCAAGTCCGCCGCCCCCCAGCCCGCTGCGGCCGCTCCCGACAACCCCGCACGCTCCAAACGTGCCGCCAAACGCCACGCCACCCGCTCCTAATAAGCGGCCCGCCTACATCAGGTAGTCGAGGGGGTCAGGACGAGGATGATGGTGACGTAGCACGCCAGCGAGACCGCGAACGCGATGGCCATGCCGAGCGAGGACCCGGTGGCGCCGTTGCCCGTAAACGCCAGCCCGGCGAACGCGGCCGCCACGATCCCGACAAGCCCGACGGCCGAGAGCGTGATCGTCAGCCTGTGCCGCGCGCCGATCGCCCGGACCAGCAGCATCACCGCGGCGATGAGCAGCAGCAGGCTCATGACGACGTGCAGCGCGAGTACCGGGCTCGAGAACAGCCCGACGGATTTAGCCGCGGTCGGCGCCGTCCCGTACAGGTTGTAGACGATGCCCAGGATGAACTGGATGATCAGCATGGTCACCGCGCCAAAGCTGGCCATTCTCAGCCGCCTGAGCCCGGCCGCCGACGATGGCCTGATAGCCGTCTTAACCTCTGACATCCCCACCTCCGAGAACGGAAGCCTAGCGGGAACCGCTAAGGTTGGCGAAGTGAGATCGGTCCTCACCCGCCAGCCAGCGCCCGCCGGGGAAACCAAGACGCCGGGCCACCGGCTGCTCCTGGCGGGTCTACTCGCGTTCGCCGTGGCCCTCGGCGGCTACGTCGTCTACATGGTCATCCACCCGAAGAACTTCACCCTGAACCCGGTGGACCTGGCCGTCTACCGCTCCGGCGGCCTCATCGTCCGCCATGTCAGCCCGCTGTACAACCCGCACCTGGCGTCCCCGCTCTACGACTGGGCCGGATACGGCAACCTGCACCTGCCGTTCACCTACACCCCGTTCGCGGCCATCACCTTCGCGCTGGTCTCCTTCGTGCCGTGGTGGCTGTCCCAGTACCTGGCCGTGGCGGCGGACATGCTCGCGCTGCTGGCGGCGCTGTGGGTCACCCTCGGCGGGCTCGGCTACCGGCGGGGCAAGGTCAGGCTTGGTGCCACCTTGCTTGGCGCGGGCGCCGTGTTCTGGACCGAACCCGTGCTGCGAACGATGTACCTCGGCCAGGTCAACCTGGTCCTGATGGCGTTGATCCTGTGGGACCTGTGCCAGCCGGACACCGAGCACAGCCGCTGGTGGAAGGGGTTCGGCACCGGCGTCGCGGCCGGCATCAAGCTGGTCCCGCTGATCTTCATCCCGTACCTGCTCGTGGCCGGGAAGTTCCGCCAGGCCGCGATGGCCTGCGCCGGTTTCGCCTGCACGGTCGTGCTCGGCTTTGTCATCCTGCCGAGCGACTCGGGCAAGTGGTGGTTCGACGGACTGTTCGTCCAGGGCGGCCGGACGGGTTTCACCGGCTGGGCGGGCAACCAGTCACTCGACGGCATCGTCACCCGGCTGGGCGGCAGCATCAACGGCGCCAAGCCGGCCTGGATCGCCGCGGCGATCGTGGTCGGGCTGGCCGGCGTGATCGCCGCGGGCCTGCTCGACCGGAAGGGCCACCCCGTGCCCGGGCTGCTGATGGCGGCGCTGACCGGGCTGCTCGACTCGCCGATCAGCTGGGATCACCACTGGGTGTGGATCGCGCCGGGCGCGGTGGTGGCCGGGCACTACGCCGTGCAGGGGTGGCGCCGGGGAGCCCGCGTCCTGGCTGGCGCCTGCGCTCTCGTGGCGGTGGGGCTGGTGGCGTGGTTCGGCGCGTGGCCGGCCAGCTTGTTCACCCGCGCGGTCAATCTCGGCAACGACTCACTCGGCTTGATCTGGATCCCGAAGAACACCAACCCGTACTACTACGACAAGTACGGCGACCAGCCCTGGTTCCGGGAGTACCACTGGCACGGACTGGCGCTGATCTTGGGTAACGCCTATGTTCTCGCCGGGCTGGCGGTCTTCGGGATGCTGGCCGCGCTAGCGCTGCTGCTGCCGTCCCGGACAAAGGAGCACGACGATGAGCCTGGGCGAAATCAGCCAGGTGAGCGAGGACGTCTACGCCTACCTGCAGCCTGACGGCAGCTGGTACCTCAACAACACCGGCTTCCTGGCCGGCCGCACCGGCGTGATCAGTATCGACGCCACCTCCACCGAGCGGCGCACCCGCGCGTATCTGGACGCCGTCAAGGCGGTCACCGGTCAGCCGGTCCGCACGCTGGTCAACACCCACCATCACGGCGACCACACGCACGGCAACTACCTGATGACCGGCGCCACCATCGTCGGCCATGAACTGTGCCGTGCGGCCATCCAGGCCACCCCCATGCCGCCGCCGCCCGGGATCTGGTCCGAGGTGGACTGGGGTGCCCTGGAGCCCGCGCCCCCGTTCCTGACCTACACCGAGGGCGTCACGCTATGGTCGGACGACCTGCGCTGCGACGTCCGCTATGTGGGCACCCCGGCGCACACCACGAACGATTCGATCGTCCATGTTCCGGAACGCTCCGTGGTTTTCACCGGCGACCTGCTCTTCAACGGCGGCACCCCGTTCGCGCTGCAGGGCTCGGTGAGCGGCTGGATCGAGGCGCTGGAAACGGTGCTCCGCCCGCTCGGCGCCCGGACGCTGGTGCCTGGTCACGGGCCGGTCTGCGGACCCGAGGTCATCGACGACATGCTGGCCTACCTGCGGTTCGTGCAGCAGACCGCGCGGCAGGCCAAGGCCGCGGGCCTGTCGCCGCTCGAGGCCGCCCGCGCCACCGACCTAGGGGCGTTCAAAGACCTTCTCGATTCCGAACGGATCGTGGGTAACCTGCACCGCGCCTACCTTGAGCTGGACGGGGCCGAGCGGGGGGCCGCGGTCGACCTGCCCGGAGTCCTCGGCGAGATGGTGGCCTACAACGGTGGCCGCCCCCTGTCCTGTCACGCCTGAACGAGATGGCCTGGCTCAACGAGGAAGTCGCGGGGCTGCTGCGGGAGTACGCGGAGCTGACCCAGATCACCGGCGGCGATGTGTTCCGGGCCAGGAACTACGAGAAGGCGGCCCGAAGCGTCCGCGGCTGGGGTGACGACATCGGGCCGCTGGAGGTCAAGGAGCTGCGGGCCATTCCCGGCGTCGGCGCCTCGATCGCGGCCAAGATCGCCGAATATCGCGCCACCGGCGTCATCGGGGCGCTCGAGGAGCTGCGGGCCCGGATACCACCCGGGGTGCTTGAGCTGACCCGGGTGCCTGGCCTGGGACCCAAACGCGCGCTGCAGCTCAACCGGGACCTCGGCGTGACCTCGGTCGAGGATCTCGCGGCGGCGATCGCGGCGGGCCGGCTGGACGGGCTGGCCGGATTCGGGGCCAAGAGCGGGGAACGGATCGCCAGCGGCATCGAGGTGTACCGGCAGGGACGCGAACGGGTCCTGCTCGACATGGCGAGCCGGACGGCGGCGACGATGGTGGCCAGACTGTCCGCCGTGCCCGGCTGCCAGCGCTGCGCGCACGCGGGCTCGCTGCGGCGGATGCGGGAGACGATCGGGGACGTCGACATCCTGGCCGCGGCCGATGATTCGGCCCCGCTGATGGCGGCGTTCGTGGCTCAGCCCGACGTGGCCGCCGTGATCGCCAGCGGCCCGACCAAGACCTCGATCCGGACCCTCGCCGGGCTGCAGGTCGACCTGCGGGTGGTGCAGCTCGACGCCTGGGGGGCGGCCCTGCAGTACTTCACCGGCTCGCAGGCGCACAACGTCGCGGTACGCCAGATCGCGGTGCGCCGTAAGCTCCGGCTGTCCGAGCACGGGCTGTTCGAGGTGGAGACGGGGGACCTGATCGTCTCGCGCACCGAGGAGGAGGTGTACGCGCGGCTCGGCCTGGCCTGGGTACCGCCCCCGATGCGCGAGGACCGCGGTGAGATCGAGGCCGCGGCCGCCGGGCAGATACCACGGCTCGTTCAGGAAAATGACCTTCGCGGGGACCTGCACACGCACACCAACCTGACCGACGGCGTAGCCAGCCTGGAGGACATGGTGACCGCGGCGGAGCGGCGCGGATATGAGTACTACGCGATCACCGACCATGCGCCGAACCTGATCATGCAGCGGATGACCGATGAGAAGATGCTGGCGCAACGGGACCGGGTCCGGGCGCTCGCGGCGGACATCGAGTTGCTGCACGGCACCGAGCTGAACATCGCGCCGGACGGCTCGGTGGACTGGGATTCAGCCGGACTGGATGGACAGGGCCTGGCCGGCTTCGACCTGTGCGTTGCCTCGGTGCATTCCCACTTCGACCAGCCGCGGGCGGAGATGACCAGGCGCTTCATCGTCGCGTGCGAGAACCCGTACGTGAACGTCATCGGCCACCCCACCACCAGGCGGATGGGCCGGCGGCCGCCGGTCGACGTGGACTTCGGTGAGTTGTTCAGGGCCTGCGCCCGGACCGGGACCGCGCTGGAGGTCAACGCCTCGCCGCAGCGGCTCGACCTGCCCGCGGACCATATCCGCGCGGCCAGGGACGCGGGGGTGAAGTTCGCCATCGACAGCGACGCGCATTCGGTCTCTGACCTCGGCAACATGCCCTACGGCGTCGGCACCGCGCAGCGCGGCTGGCTCACCCCCGCCGACGTGATCAACACCTGGCCGCTGGCCCAGCTGCGTGCCTTCCTCCGTAAAGGCCGCTGAGAATCGTGCGCCTGGCCGGTCTGTATTGGCATGACGGATCCGCACCCCGGCGCGGTCGCGCTGCTGGCCGGCGCGATCCGTTATGCCCTCGGCGTGTGCGGCTCGCTGACGCCGGGGGAGATGTCCCGGCCCACCCCGTGCGAGCAGTGGGACCTGCGCGCCCTGCTCGCTCACCTCAGCGGGTCGATGGCCGACCTGACGGTGGGCCTGGGCACCGGGCGGCTCGACCTGGCGGCCCGCGCGGCCCGAGCGGGCCGCGACCCCGGTGATCCAGTGGAGATCTTCAGGGACCGGGCCGCGGAGCTGTTGTGCGCCGCGTACGAATGCGGCCCGTTCGTCGCGGTGGGGGGCCTGCCGGTGCCGGCCGGCATCGTGGCCTGCACCGGAGCTGTCGAGGTCGCCGTGCACGGCTGGGACGTGGCGGTGGCCCGCGGTGGCCGCGGCCCGATCCCGGCGCCGCTCGCGGCCCGGCTGCTCAGGCTGTGCCCGCTGCTCATCGCCGGCCACGAGGGCCTGTTCGCCGCCCCGGTCGAAGTTCCGCACCCGGCCAGCCCGGGCGACCAGCTGGTCGGCCTGCTGGGCCGGTCGCCGGAACAGCCCTCCCGGCCCGAGCGTTGGTTACTGACGAGTAGCATTGACGTTAGCTCGTCGCCAGACGGCGCAGAGGGAGGCTCATCGTGCCCCGTACCGCACGCGATGTCGTCTTTGTGGACGGCGTTCGCACCCCCTTCGGCAAGGCCGGCCCGAACGGCCTGTTCGCCGAGACCAGAGCCGACGACATGATCGTCAGCGTGATCCGCGAGCTGCTCAGGCGCAACCCGGCGCTGCCGCCCGAGCGGATCGGCGAGGTCGCGGTGGCCGCCACCACCCAGACCGGTGACCAGGGCCTGACCATCGGGCGCAGCGCCGCGATCCTGGCCGGGCTGCCGAAGTCGGTGCCCGGCTACGCCATCGACCGGATGTGCGCCGGGGCGATGACCGCAGTGACCACCACCGCGTCGGCGATCGCGTTCGGCGCCACCGACGTGGCGGTGGCCGGCGGCGTCGAGCACATGGGTCACCATCCGATGGGCTCCGGCGTCGACCCTAACCCCAGGTTCATCGCCGAGCGGCTGGTAGATCCGTCCGCCCTGTCGATGGGCGCCACGGCGGAGAACCTGCACGACCGCTTCCCGGCCATCACCCGGGCCCGGGCCGACGCCTACGCACTGGCCAGCCAGCGCAAGGTCGCCGCGGCTTACGCGGCGGGCCAGCTCCAGCCCGACCTGGTCCCGGTCGCGGTGCGCAGTGCGGAGAAGGGATGGGGTCTGGCCACCGCCGACGAGCCGCCGCGTCCCGATACGACCATCGAGGCGCTGGCCGCGCTCAAGACCCCGTTCCGGCCGCACGGCCGGGTCACCGCGGGGAATTCCGCCGGGCTGAACGACGGCGCCACCGGCTGCCTGATCGCGGCCCAGGACGTGGCCGCCGAGCTGGGCCTGGAGGCCAGGATGCGGCTGGTCGATTTCTCCTTCGCCGGGGTGGACCCCGAGGTGATGGGGGTCGGGCCGGTGCCCGCGACCGAGACCCTGCTCGCCCGTAACGACCTGACCATCGACGACATCTCCCTGATCGAGATCAACGAGGCGTTCGCCGTCCAGGTGCTCGCCTTCCTCGACCACTTCAAGGTGGCCGACGACGACCCGCGGGTGAACCCCTGGGGTGGCGCGATCGCGCTCGGGCACCCGCTCGCCAGTTCCGGGGTGCGGCTGATGATCCAGCTGGCCCGCCAGTTCACCGGCCAGCCGGGCGCCCGCTATGGCCTGACCACGATGTGCGTCGGGCTGGGCATGGGTGGCACCGTCCTGTGGGAGAACCTCGATGCACAATAATCCGAACGGCTCCGGCCTCGACGCCACCGACCTCGCCTCGCTGTTCCCCGGCGAGGTGGTCACCCAGGCGTTCGTGCGCGACGTCCAGCTACCCGCGGGTGCGGGCACGATGGCGCTCATCACCTTGGACAACGGGCACGATCACACCCGTCCGAACACGTTCGGCCCGGCCGGCCTGCTCTCGCTGCGGGACGCGCTGGACTCGGTGGCCGGCCGGTCCGACATCGTCGCGGTCGGGGTGACAGGCAAGCCGTTCATTTTCGCGGTGGGCGCCGACCTGACCGGAGTCCCGCTGATCCGCGCCCGGGACGAGGCGCTGGCCGTCGCCAGGCTCGGACACGCCGTCTTCCGCCGGCTCGGCGAGCTTGGCGTGCCGTCGTTCGCGTTCGTCAACGGCGCCGCGCTCGGCGGCGGCCTCGAGCTCGCACTGCACTGCACCTACCGGACGATCTCCTCCGGGGTCTCCGCGGTGGCCTTTCCCGAGTGCTTCCTCGGCCTGCTGCCGGGCTGGGGCGGTACGTACCTGCTGCCGCGCCTGATCGGGCCGGCCCAGGCGCTCAAGGTGATCGTGGAGAACCCGCTCAGCCAGAACCGCATGCTGCGCGGACCCGACGCCCTGACGCTGGGGATCGCGGATGCCATGTTCTCCCCGGCCGATTTCCTCGCCGAGTCGCTGCGCTGGGCCGGGCGCGTGCTGAGCGGCGAGCTCTCGGTGACCCGGGCCCCGGTCGAGGAAAACTGGGACGCCGCGATCGCCGGGGCGCGGTTCTTCGCTGACGGCAAGCTGCACGGTGCCGCTCCTGCCCCTTACCTGGCCATCGACTTGGTGGCCGCGGCCCGCGACCGCAGCCGGGACGAAGGGTTCGCCGCCGAGGACTCCGCCCTCGCGGACCTGATGCTCAGCGACGAGCTGCAGGCCGGCCTGTACGCGTTCGACCTCACCCAGAAGCGGGCCAGGAAGGCCGCGGGGGCGCCGGAGGCGTCGCTGGCACGGCCGGTGACCAAGGTGGGCGTGGTCGGCGCGGGCCTGATGGCCGCGCAGATCGCGCTGCTGTTCGCCCGGCGGCTGGAAGTACCTGTGGTGCTGACCGACCTGGACCAGGCCAGGCTGGCGGCCGGAGTCGGCCATGTGCACGCCGAGATCGCCAAGCTGGCCGCTCGCGCCCGGATCAGCGCGGACGCCGCCGCCCGGCTGACCGGGCTGGTCAGCGGATCGCTGACCAAAGACGCATTCGCCGACGCCGACTTCGTGATCGAGGCGGTATTTGAGGAGATCTCGGTCAAGCAGCAGGTCTTCGCCGAGGTCGAGGCGGTCGTCCGGCCGGACTGCGTGCTGGCCACCAATACCTCCTCGCTGTCGGTGACCGAGATGGCGGCCGGCCTGGCCCATCCCGAGCGCGTGGTCGGCTTCCACTTCTTCAACCCGGTCGCGGTGCTGCCGCTGGTCGAGGTGGTCCACGGGGCCAGCACCGACGACGCCGCGGTGGCCACGGCGCTGGCCGTCGGCAAGACGCTGAAGAAGAACTGCGTGCTGGTCAAGGACTCGCCGGCCTTCGTGGTCAACCGGCTGCTGACCAGGTTCCTCGGCGAGGTCATCGGCTGCGTCGATGCCGGCACACCGTTCGAGGTGGCCGAGCACGCCGCCGACCCCCTCGGCCTGCCCATGCCGCCGTTCCTGCTGCTCCAGCTGGTGGGTCCCGCCGTCGCGCTGCACGTCGGGGAGACGCTGCACGCGGCCTACCCCGACCGGTTCGCCACCTCGCCCAAGCTCCGCGCCCTGGTAGCGGCGGGCCACACGGCGATCTACGGACCCGGCTTTGCCGTCGACGAGCAGGTCGCGGCCATCCTGGCCGGAGGCGATCACCCGTCCACCCCGGAGCAGGTGCGCGAACGCGCGCTCGAGGCGCTGGCCGAGGAGATCAGGCTGATGCTCGACGAAGGCGTCGTGGCGGCCGCCGAGGACATCGACCTGTGCATGATCCTCGGCGCCGGCTGGCCCTTCCACCTCGGCGGGATCACCCCTTACCTGGACCGCGCCGGGATCGCGGAAAAGGTGACAGGCACCCGGTTCCGCCCGTAGGAGGTGCGTCAGCGCGCGCGCTGATCGACGATGCGGCGCATCTTGCCCATGGAGCGCTCGACCGAGTCTGGCGCGAGGACGCTGGTCGTGACACTAACCCCGATCATGTTCTTGACCAGGGCTGACAGCCGGAGTCCGGCCGACGCCGCGTCGGCGTCGGCCACCCCGGTACGGCGCTCGACGTGGACGGTCAGCTCATCCATCCGGCCATCCCGGCTCAGGTGCAGCTGGAAGTGCGGGGACAGGGCCGGGATGCCCATGATGAGTTCTTCGATCTGGGTCGGGAACAGGTTGACCCCGCGCAGGATGATCATGTCGTCGGTGCGGCCGGTGATCTTCTGCATCCGCCGCATGGTGCGCGCGGTCCCGGGCAGCAGCCGGGTCAGGTCCCGGGTCCGGTAGCGGATGACCGGCATGGCCTGCTTGGTCAGCGAGGTGAACACGAGCTCGCCCTCGGCGCCTTCTGGCAGCACGTCACCGGTCACCGGGTCGATCACCTCGGGGTAGAAGTGGTCCTCCCAGATGTGCAGGCCGTCCTTGGTCTCCACGCACTCCTGCGCTACCCCCGGTCCCATCACCTCGGACAGGCCGTAGATGTCGGTGGCGTCGAGCCCGAGCCTGGTTTCCATCTCGGCGCGCATCTCGTTCGTCCATGGTTCGGCACCGAAGATGCCGAACCGCAGCGACGAGGCCGCCGGGTCATCGCCCTGCCGTTCCATCTCGTCGACGATCGCGAGCATGTACGACGGGGTGACCATGATGATGTCCGGGCGGAAGTCCCGGATCAGCGTGACCTGCCGTTCGGTCATGCCGCCGGAAACGGGCACTACGGTGCAGCCGAGTTTCTCCGCGCCGTAGTGGGCGCCGAGTCCGCCGGTGAACAGCCCGTACCCGTAGGCGTTATGCAAGATGTGGCCGGGACGGCCGCCCGCGGCCCGGATCGAACGGGCCATCACCGCGCTCCACGCCTCGATATCATCACGGGTGTAGCCGACAACGGTGGCCCGGCCGGTGGTGCCGGACGAAGCGTGGATCCGCACCACCTGCTCGCGCGGGACCGCGAACATGCCAAACGGGTAATTCTCGCGCAGGTCGGCCTTGGTGGTCAGCGGGTACTTGGCCAGGTCGGCCAGGTCCCGGCAGTCCTCCGGATGGACCCCGGCCGCGTCGAAGGCCGCGCGGTAGTGCGGCACGTTGGCGTAGGCGTGCCGCAGCGTCCAGCGCAGCCGCTCCAACTGCAGCGTGCGCAGCTCATCGACCGACGCCCGCTCGATGGGATCGAGGTCGGCCGATGGCGACGTGTCGTGGCGCATGTCCCGGACTCCTCAGTGGCTGGCATCGGTGTCGCTAGGCATCGTAGTCAACCGTGATCACCTCGGACACGGGCCGAGCCTGGCAGGTGAGCACGTACCCAGCCTCGATCTCCTCGGGCTCCAGAGCGTAGTTGCGCCGCATGGTGACCTCACCCTTGACCAGCAGGGCGCGGCAGGTGCCGCAGACGCCGCCCTTGCAGGCGAACGGCAGATCGGGCCTGACCCGCTGGACCCCGTCCAGGATCGCGGTGTCCAGCGGGACGGTGGTGGTGCTGGCGCGGCCGTCGAGCAGGACGGTCACCTCGGCGCCGGGACCGACGGGTGCCTCGGCATGCCCGGCGACGGGCGGCGGCTCGTCTTCGACGTAGAACAGCTCACGGTGGATGCGGCCACGCGGCACGCCCAGCTCGGCCAGCACGTCGATCGCGTCCGCCACCATGGCGAACGGCCCGCACAGCCACCAGTGATCCACCCCGGCCACGTCCACCGTGACCGGCAGCAGCGAGCGCAGCTTGGCGGCATCGAGCCGGCCGTTGAACAGCTCGACTTCGGTCGGCTCGCGGCTGAGCACGTGGACCAGGCAGATCCGGGCCGGGTAGGAGTCCTTGAGGTCGGCGATCTCGTCGGCGAACATCACCGAGTCGCTGCGCCGGTTGCCGTAGAACAAGGTGACGGACGAGTCGCGGTGCGCGGCGAGCACCGAGGCGGCGATGGAGAGCACGGGGGTGATCCCGCTGCCCGCGGCGATCAGGGCGTGATGCCCGGGCTGGTCCAGGTCGGGGGTGAAGGAGCCGGACGGGGCCTGTGCTTCGATCACGTCCCCGGCCCGGACGTCGTGCACCAGCCAGCCCGACACCGCGCCGCCCGCTACCTCCCGCACGCCGATCCGCGGTGGGCGCCCGCTGGCCGCGCAGATCGAGTAGGAGCGGCGTTCGCCGCCGCGGCGGACGGTCAGCGACTGCCCCGGGGTGAACGCGAACGTCTGCGCCAGCCCGGTCGGCACCTCGAAGGTCACCGCGGCCGAATCGTCGGTCAGCGCATCCACCCGCGCGACGGTGAGCGGATAGAACTCGGTCCGGGATGGGGCCGAGCGTGACTCCACAGCCATCAGATGTCCTTTATGTACTCGAACGGCTCACGGCAGGCATCGCAGCGGTACAGCGCCTTGCACGCGGTGGCACCGAACGCGGCGGTCCTGGTCGTGCCGGGGGAGCCGCACCGCGGGCACGGCACGGGCCGGCCACGGGCGGGGCCCAGGACGAGCGGGACCGGGCCAGGCCGGGCGGGGTGCGGCGGGGCGATGCCGGCCGCCGCCAGCTTCGCCCGGCCCGCCGGGGTGATCCAGTCGCTGGTCCAGGCGGGAGCCAGCGCGGTCCGGACGGTGACCGGGCCGAAACCCGCCTCGGTGAGGCGGTGCCTGAGGTCGCGCGCGATCTCGGCGACCGCGGGACAGCCCGAGTAGGTCGGCGTGATCGTCACCACCAGCTGGCCGTCCTCGGCCCTGACGTCCCGCAGGATGCCCAGGTCGGCCAGGGTCACCATCGGCAGCTCCGGGTCGGGGACGCAGGCGGCGACCTCCCGCGCCGCCGCCAGGCCGGTCCGCGCAGCCGTCACCATGTCGCACCCGGGTGGGCCCGGGCCACGCTTTGCAGCTCGGCCAGCAGATATCCGAACGCCTCCGTGTGCACGCCGTCGCGGCCGGCCTTCCCGGCCACCGCGGCCATCGGCGCGCGGTCCGGGCGGTCAAGGGCCGCCGCCGCCAGCACGGTGCTCAGGACCTCCTCGACCTCGCCGCGCAGCGTCGCCGGGTCAGCCGCCACGCCAGGCAGCATCGCGATCACCGCGTCGGTGCGGAACAGTTCGCCGACCAGCGGCCAGAGAGCATCAAGGGCGGCCTGCATCTTGGTGTGCGACAGCGCGGTGCCGTCACCAAGCCTGACCACCCACTCGGCCGCGTACTCCCGGTGGTAGCTGAGTTCCTTGACGCCCTTGGCCGCGATGGCCGCGAGCACCGGGTCGGCCGACCCGGCCAGCTGGCCGAACAGCGCAAGCCGCCAGGCCGAGAAGATCAGCAGCCGGCCGGTCAGCTCGGCGAAGTCCGCGTCGACGGTCTCGGCCAGCCGTACGTTGCGGAACTCGTTTTCGTCACGGAAGAAGGCGAGCTGATCTTCACCCCGGCCCGCACCCTCAGCCCGGCCGGCCCGGGCGAGCAGCATGCGCGCCTGCCCGAGCAGGTCCAGGGCGATGTTGGCCAGCGCCGTCTCCTCCTCAAGCTCGGGCATGCGCGTCATCCACTGCTGCAGCCGGTGCGAGTAGACCAGCGCATCGTCGCCGAGCATCAGGCAGTAGGTGGCCAGCGCGGCGGAGTCCACGCCGTCGGGAACCGAGGTGTCGATGCCCTCAAGCGGATCGGTGAACCCGGTGCCGAACGCCCAGCGGTGGTCCTCGGCGTCGGCCGCCAGGCCTTTGTAGACGGTGAACTCGTCGTCGGTCATGGGCCTGGCCTACATGTGCGGGACATCGTCGGGAATCTCGTAGAACGTGGGGTGCCGGTAGACCTTATCGCCGGACGGCGCGAAGAACGGGTCTTTCTCGTCCGGGCTCGACGCCGTGATGTCGGTGGACGCGACGACCCAGATGCTGACCCCTTCGTTCCGGCGGGTGTACAGGTCACGGGCGTGGTGCAGGGCCATCTCCGGGTCGGCCGCGTGCAGCGACCCGACGTGCACGTGATTCAGGCCCCGCTTGCCGCGCAGGAACACCTCGTACAGCGGCCAGCCCGAGCGCGCTTGAGGTCCGGCCATCAGGCGGCGTCCTGCTTAGCGGCGTGCGCGGAGGCGGCCTCGCGCACCCAGGCCCCGTCGTCGTGGGCGCTCTGGCGGCGCGCGACCCGCTGGGCGTTGCACGGCCCGTTGCCCTTGACCACGGCCATGAACTCGTCCCAGTCCACCGCGCCGAAGTCATAGTGCCCGCGCTCGGCGTTCCACCTCAGGCCGGGATCGGGCAGCGTGACACCGAGCTTGGCGGCCTGCGGCACGGTCATGTCGACGAACCGCTGGCGCAGCTCGTCGTTGGTGTGACGCTTGATGCCCCAGGCCATCGACTGCGCGGTGTTCGGCGACTGGGCATCCGGCGGCCCGAACATCATCAGGGAGGGCCACCAGAACCGGTCCGTGGCGTCCTGCACCATCGCGCGCTGACCCGCGGTGCCGCGCATCATCGTCATCAGCAGCTCGTAGCCCTGCCGCTGGTGGAAGGACTCCTCCTTGCAGATGCGCACCATGGCCCGCGCGTAGGGGCCGTAGGAGGAGCGGCACAACGGCACCTGGTTGCAGATGGCGGCGCCGTCCACCAGCCAGCCGATCACGCCGACGTCCGCATAGGTCAGCGTCGGGTAGTTGAAGATCGAGGAGTACTTCTGCCGTCCGCTGATCAGCTTGCCGGTCAGGTCGGCGCGATCGGCGCCGAGCGTCTCGGCGGCCGAGTACAGGTACATGCCGTGACCCGCCTCGTCCTGCACCTTGGCGATCAGGATCGCCTTGCGGCGCAGCGAAGGGGCCCGGGTGATCCAGTTGCCCTCCGGCTGCATCCCGATGATCTCCGAATGCGCGTGCTGCGCGATCTGCCGGATCATCGTCGCCCGGTAGGCGTCCGGCATCCAGTCCCGCGGCTCGATCCGCCGGTCGCGGCCGAGTGTGTCGTCGAAGTGGGCGGCCAGGCCGTCCGTCACCTCGTCGGGGAGCGCAGTCATCGCCACCATCCCTCCGGCGTGCTAAGGCGTACGGTATTATTTACCGGACGTTCGGTCAATAATACAGGAGGAGATGCCCGTGCCGCATACTCCCGGCTCCCAGGCGATGATGACGAGGGACGCGGCCTCCCGCGCCCTGGGTATCGAGCTGCTCGACCTCGGCGACGGGCGGGCCGTGACCCGGATGACGGTGCGCGCTGACATGGTGAACGGGCACGCCATAGCGCACGGCGGCCTGATTTTCATGCTGGCCGACACGGCGTTCGCCTGCGCGTGCAACAGCTACGGGCCGGTGACCGTCGCCGCGTCGGCCGACATCGTCTTCGTCGCCCCGGCCCGGGCCGGGGACGTCCTGGAGGCCGAGGCCGTCATGCGCACCCGGTTCGGGCGGTCCGGGCTCTACGACGTGACCGTGCGCCGCGGTGATGAGGTCATCGCTGAATTCCGCGGCCGGAGCCATCAGCTGGCCCAGGACCCGGCGGATCCGGTCTCGTGATCGCGCCCCCGGTTCCCGGGCCGGAGCCGCAGCACCCTGCGGTGGCCGCGCCGCGCCGCGGGCGCCCAGGCCATGACCTGGCGTCGGTGCTCGCGGTGGCGGTCGAGCTCTTCAACGAGCGGGGTTATGACCGCACCAGCATGCGTGACCTGGCGGACCGGCTCGGCATCGCCAAGTCGGCGATTTACCATCACGTCGCCGGCAAAGAAGAACTGCTCCGGCTGGCCCTGGACCGGGCCCTGGCCGGCCTGGCGACGGCGACGGGCCGGGCGCGGGTGCTGCCCGCCCCGGCCATCGAGCGGCTGGAGTACCTGGTCCGGCGGAGCGTGGACGTGCTCGAAGCCGAGTCACCGTACGTCACCCTGCTCCTGCGGGTGCGCGGCAACACCGATGTCGAGCGGGCCGCGCTGGACCAGCGGCGTGCCTTTGACCGGTTCGTCGCCGAACTGGTGGCTCAGGCGGTGGCCGACGGTGACATCCAGCCAGACGCCGACGCGATGATCACCGCCCGGCTGCTTTTCGGGCTGGTCAATTCCGTCGTCGAGTGGTACCGCCCCGCCCACCGCGCGGACACGCGGCCGCTCGCGGACGCGATCTGCGCCATGGCGTTCGACGGGCTGCGCACCAGGCCCCCACGTGGTCAGTAAATCGCGCGCCCCGGTCACGCGCATACCGATTACGGTCCCATACCGCTTTTCTTGCCATGCTGCCCGGCGAGGCCACTTCGCGATCGGCCCGTGAACCGCTAAAGTTTGCTGGTGGCCGAGGGCACGATCGGCGTCGCCGGTGAGCTGGCCGGGTATGACCAGACCGGGTACGACCAGGCCGGGGAGACCGTCAGGTCCGGCCCGGTTCTACTCCGCTGCACCGCGCCCGACGCGCTGTCCAACCTCGTCGCCGTCCTCGAGCTGACCGCTGACCGTCAGGTGCGTTACGGCGCGGCCACCAGGCGCCCGCTGGCCGCGACGGTCCGGCTGGTCGAGGACGTTCTTGTCGCCGGGGACTACTACCCGGCAGATCATCGCGGTACCAGCGAGCCGATCGCGGCGTTCGCGTGGCCCCTGCTGCTGCAGGCCGGCGGTCTGGCTCAGCTGGCCGGACCCAGGCTCGAACTGACCGCCCGCGGCCGGGCGGCGCTGGCCCAGCCGTCCTACCAGACCCTCGGCGCGTTGTGGGACAGGTGGCTGGCCAGCGTTTCGCACGACGAGCTGACCCGGGTCGAGGCCATCAAGGGCCAGCGCAGGCCGTCCACCCTGACCTCCGTACCGAGGCGGCGCGCCGCGGTGGCGGCGGGCCTGGTCGCCATCGAGCCCAGTGCCTGGACCGACGTCGACGTCCTGCTCGGCATCCTGGCCACCCAGCGCCGCCCGCTCGTGGTGGCCAGCAGCCTGCGGGCGCTGTGGCGGCTCTACCTCACCGACCCCTACCACGGATCACTCGGTCACGCCGGCCCTGCGGCCTGGAACGTGCTGGCCGGCCGGTACGCGCTCTGCCTGCTGTTCGAGTACGCGGCTACCCTGGGTGCCCTGGACGTGGCCTACACCGACCCGGCCGGCGCGCGGGACGATTACCGCGATCTGTGGGGAACCGCTGACCTGGCCTGGCTGTCGCGCTACGACGGCCTCGTCGCCGTGCGGGTCAACGAGCTCGGCACCGCGATCCTGCACCGCCCGGACACCGTGGGCGACCTCGGCCTGCCGGTCCCGCGCCGAGGCCCGGGTTAGCCCGGCGAGGCCCGGATTAGTAGGCCACGCTGAAGCGCTGCCTGCGGTGCTCCGGGTGCTCGATCTCGTCCACGAAGGCCTTGGCGTAGTCGGCGCCTGAGATGTTCGAGTTGCCGTCGGCGTCGGCCAGCAGGACGTCGCCGCCGAGGCGGTAGCGGCCGGTCGCCTCACCCGGGGCGTGGGCCCCGAAGGAGGCCGCCGGGCTCAGGTAGAACCAGTCCACGTCGGCGGTCGTTTCCCGGAGCGCGGCCAGCACGTCGGCCTGGCCGAGCGCCTCGCCCTTGTGCTCGTCGGGAAACGCCGGCAGGTCCACCACCCGCGGACCGCCCTCGGTGACCTGCAGCGAGCCGGCCCCGCCGACGAAGCCGAGCCTGGTGCCGTGCTCGGACGCCGCCTTGGCCAGCATCGTGACCGCGTCGGCCAGCCGCACGCCGTCCTGCTGGGCGGCCCGGGTGGCCACGACGAGGACGTCCGCTTCGACCGCCATGTGGTCGACCACGGCATGATCGTGCAGGTTGCCCGCCCGTGAGATGAAGCCAGGGGTACCCGCGAGCTCGGCTTCTGACCGGCTGACCGAGATGACGGTGTGCCCGCGCCGCAGCGCCTCGTCCCTGATCGCGCTGCCCGCGTAGCCGGTCCCTCCGAAGATCGCGATCGTCGCCATGTCATCTCCCATCTTCCTGGTCTTGACGTTGCCGCAGCGAGCTGCGGTGTGCCGCATTCCTGCCCCGGTTCGGCGTGCCCAACCGCAGGCGGC
>CAVSTQ010000024.1:0-223889 GCA_963730825.1 uncultured Actinomycetes bacterium | reverse complement strand
CCGGCTGCGACGGCTTCCACGGCATCTGCCGCGACGCGATGCCGGCCGGCCTGCTGACGGTGGCCGAACGCACGTACCCGTACTCCTGGCTCGGCATCCTGGCCACCGTGCCGCCGGCCACCGACGAGCTCATCTACGCTCGTCATCACCGCGGATTCGCTCTGCACAGCATGCGCACGCCGCAGGTAAGCCGGCTCTACCTGCAGGTTCCCGCCGACGAGGATATCGAGCGGTGGCCCGACGGCAGGATCTGGAGCGAGCTGCAGGACCGGCTGGGCGTGCCGGGATGGGAGCTGAAGGAAGGCCCCATCACGGAGAAGGCCGTCTCGCCGATGCGCAGCTTCGTCGCCTCGCCGATGGCCTACCGGCGGCTGTTCCTGGCCGGTGACGCCGCTCACATTGTGCCTCCTACCGGCGCCAAGGGCCTCAACCTGGCGCTGGCCGACGTGGCTGTGCTGGCGACGGCGCTCACCAGCCTGCTCAGGGATGGCCAGGCCGAGCTCGCCGACGCGTACTCGGACAGCTGCCTGAGGCGGGTCTGGCGGGCCACCCACTTTTCCTGGTGGATGACCTCGATGCTGCACGTGGACCCGCACGCCGACCTGTTCGGGGAGCAGTTGCAGCTGGCCCAGTTGCGCTACGTCGTCTCCTCCCGGGCGGCCGCGACCTCGCTGGCCGAGAACTACACCGGCTACTTTCCGCTGCGCTGGTTATCCCAGGCCTAGGTGGTGCCGCGGCCGCAAGGCCCGGGCCAGCAGGGCGGACAGGGCGGCGGCCACCCCGGTGTCGGTGAGGGACAGCGGTGCGGTGAAACCGCGCTCGGTGCCGAGCAGATGCAGCGCCCACAGCCGGTGCCTGAGCGTGTAGAGCTCGGTGCGCACGGCGCTGGCCAGGCTGGCCGAGACCCCGGCGACCCCGGCACCCGCTGAGCCCCTGGGGCCTGCCGACGCCCACCCTTCCACCCGGTGGATATCGGTGAGGACCCTGGTCAGCTCGTCGTATCCGGTCGGCCCGTTGGTCAAGATGATCAGCAGCGCGGCCTCGCGCACCGCGACGGAGAAGTCCGGCTGCGGCCCGTCGTCCGGCCCGATCAGCGCGGCCGTGCCGATGTGCCACCTGGCGGCCGGGTCCGCGGTCATCAGCTTGCCCGTCTTGGTCAGCACCAGGCTGGTCCGGCTGCGCCTGATCGCCCCCATCTCGCTTTGCGCCATTCCGCGCAGGGTGTGCAGCGGGAACACGTCGAGTTCCTGGCGCAGTGTCCCCACCAGCTGCTCTCGCCAGCCGAACGTATCGACCGCCTCGGTGACCACGGCAGGCGCGATGTAGTGACGGGCCGTCAGGCGCAGGCCTTCGTCCGCATGGCTGAGCAGCCAGTGCAGCGTGGGCAGCGGGTCCTCAGGCAGCGCGGGCGGTTCGAGCAGGCGCGGGATAAGCCCGCGGGCCAGCCGCGACCGCTCACCCGGGCGTCCGTGCGCCCACGCGTCGATGCGTTCGGCGCTGATGCGCCCCAGCCAGGTGTCGGTGCCAGGCACGCCGTCGCCCGCCTGGGCCGGGTCCTCGTCCGGGTCGGCCGGGGCGGAAAGCGTGATCTCAGGACGCCCGGTCAGCCAGCGGTTGACGATGTCCGCGCGCTTGGTGCGCCAGCCGCGCGCGCCCACGCTCAGCTCGCCCGCGGCGAAAGCCAGCTCGATCGCGGCCGCGCAGGCGTCGTAGGCGGCACGCTCCTGCGTGCCCATGACCGAACCCCAGGCGAGCAACTCGGTGTCCGGTGGCGCCGCGTGTGACTCCTCGATGGCCTCGGTGTAGGCGGCGATGCCTTCCTCGTGCCCGTCCGCGTAGGCGGTGATGATCCGCTCGGTGCCCGCCGAGGAACAAACTCCGGCGTAACGTTCCAGGCCGGCCAGCATGAACAGGCGGCCGAGCGCCCTGGCCACTGCGACCCGGCCCGGCGTGGACATCGGCCATTTAACCGGCAGGGCGTACCAGAGGAACTCCTGCAGACGCAGCAGCGAGATCGTCTCCATGCCCTCGTCGCCCGTCAGCCAGGCGAGGGCAGCCTTCGCGTCGCCGGCTGCCTCCGGGTCCTCGCGCGTCAGGGTTTCTAGCGCCTGGCTCTCTGTCATCATGCGGACAGTCTGCCGCAGGCCGATGCGTGAGGCTAGTGCACGTTACTTTGCACAAGGCATGATGCCCGCGGCGGCCGCCGTTCGGGCATCATGGTCGGGTGCCAGGAATCTATGACGAGCCCGAGTTCTACCAGGCCGCGTGCGCTTACCGTAATGTCCCGGCCGAGGTGGACGCCGTGCTGCGCTGGGCCGGCCGGCACCGGGGTGCCGATGCCGGGCCACCGCGGTCGGTTCTGGAGATGGCGGCCGGGCCCGCCGAGCACGCTCGTGAACTAGCGCGGCGCGGGCTGCAGTCCACCGCCCTTGACCTCAATCCGGCCATGTGCGGGCGGGCCCGGGAGCTGGCCGCGGCGGCCGGGATACCGCTGACGGTGGTCGAGGCGGACATGCGGGACTTTCACCTGCCCGGTCAGGTCGACCTCGCCATCACCATGCTCAACTCGCTGTGCCACCTGTTCACCCTGGACGACATGCTGGCGCATCTCGGCTGCGTCGCGCGCCAGCTGGGCTCCGGCGGCCTGTACATCATGGAGCTCGCGCACCCGGCGGACTTCCTGGCCGTCGAGCACCGCACCAACAGTGAGTGGAGCACCGAGGTCGGCGACGGGATGGTCAGTGTCCGCTGGGGGGCGCACGACCGGATCGACCCGGTCACCCAGATCACCGCGGAACACGTCAGCGTGACCTACCACAAGCGAGGCGGGACGGTGCGGACGGTCACCGACGTGGTGCCGAACCGGTTCTGGACCGCGACCGAGATGATCGCCGCGATCCGGCTGGCGGGCGGGCTCACCGTGCTGGCCAGCTACGGGGACTTCGACGCCGACCTGCCCGTCGACGCGGTGGAAGCGTGGCGCATGATCCTCGTCCTGCGCCGCTCGTAGGCTTCCCCGTCGGCGTCCGCCAGGCCGCGGGCGAGGTAGCGGTCCACGATGGCCTCGACCACCTGGGTGAGCGACCGGCCCTCCGCGGCCGCCGCGCGATGCGCGGACGCGCGCAGCGCGTGGTCGATCTTGACCGTCAGGTGCGGCCGCAAGCCCGCCGGGCTGGCCATCCGCCGGTGCGGGAACGGCGGTGGCGGTTCACAGTGGGTCACGTGCTCGCGGAGCGCCGCGGCCGCCCGGCGCACCCGGCGCTGGACCGCCTGCCTGCTGATGCCGAGGGCCTCGGCGAGCGGGCGCAGCGGCCAGCCCGCCTCGTGCAACGCCGCCAGCGTCGCGGACAGCAGCTCGCTGCGCCCGGTCGAGCGGAGCTCGCGCAGGGTGGCCGCGACGCGGTCGGGCAGCACCAGCGCGTCCGAACCCTGGCCGGACTCCTGCGGACGCTGCACGTACTGACGCAGGCCGCGGGTCACGACCTCGGACATCGTCTGGCCCTCCCGGGCCAGCCTGGCCTTGAGCCGCTGCCGTTGCTCCTGGTCGAGCCGGAACGTCAGCAGCCGCCGGGCTTTCTCGCTCATCCCGCGGCGGCGCTCGCGGCCAGCGCGCTCGCGGCCAGCGCTGGCTCGGGGACCGCGTCCGGTTCCATCGCGACCACCGTCTGCTCGGCCGCGACAAACTCCAGGTAACGGCGCACCTCGCTGGCCCGCCTCCGGCGGTTCCAGCCGAGCAGGCGGCCCATGATCGCGCTCACGTCGGCCGCGGCGGTGGTACCGGAGTCGGCCGACTCGATGAACAGCCGGGTCCGCCGCACCAGCACGTCGTCCACGTGCAGCGCGTCCTCGTGGCTGACCGCGTAGACGACTTCGGCGCGCAGGTACGGGTGGCCCGTCGGCCAGCGGCCGGGCCAGCCCGGGATCGGTCCTGGTCAGCGCGAGCACTTCCTCGGCGAGGGTGCCGTACCGGCCGAGCAGATGGGTCACGCAGTCGCGGCTGACCCCGTAGTCCTCGGCCAGCCTGCCCGCCGCGGGCTGGACCGCGGCCAGGCCGTCCGCGCCGAGCAAGGGCACCTGATCGGTGACCGAGGCCGGCACGTCGCGGCCGAAGTCCGCCACCGCGGCGTCCACCACGTCCCTGGCCATCAGCCGGTAGGTGGTGAACTTGCCGCCCGCGATGCTGGTCAGGCCGGGTACGGGTGAGTCGACCACGTGTTCCCTGGATATCTTGGTGGTGGGCTTGGACCCGTGGCCTTCGACGGCGGTCACCAGCGGCCGCAGCCCGGCGTAGACGGCGATGACGTCGGACCGGGTGAGCGGGCGGGCCAGCACCCGGTTCGCGGCGGACAGGATGTACTCGACGTCGGCTGAGGTCGCGCCGGGCTCGTCCCGGTCGCCGGAGAAGTCGGTGTCGGTGGTGCCGATGATCCAGCGCTGCGCCCACGGGATAAAGAACAGCACGCTCTTGTCGGTCCGCGCGATCATCCCGGTGTCCGCCTGGACCGCCTCCCGCGGCACCACGATGTGCACGCCCTTGGACATCCGGACCCGGTAGCCGGCCTGCACGCCGGCCAGCTCGTGCACCAGGTCGGTCCACACCCCGGCGCAGACCACCACGGCCTCCGCCGTCACCGTGACCTCACGTCCGGACTCCTCGTCGCGCACGCGCGCGCCGGTCACCCGGACCCCGTCGGCGTCGCGCAGCAACGCGATCGCGCTGACCCTGGTGGCGATCACGGCGCTGTGCGCGGCCGCGGTGCGAGCCACGGTGAGCGTGTGCCGCGCGTCGTCCACCTGGGCGTCGTAGTAGAGCATGGCGCCGGCCAGCCGGTCGGGGCACAGCGCGGGGGCACGCTTGAGCGCGCTGCGGGCGGACAGGTGCCGGTGGTGCGGCACCGGCCTGCGGGTTCCCTCCATCGCGTCGTACAGCACCAGGCCCGCTCCGACGTAGGGCCGCTCGACCACCTTCTTGTACAGCGGGTAGAGGAACGACACCGGCTTGACCAGGTGCGGAGCGAGCTTGGAGACCAGCAGGTCGCGTTCCCGCAACGCCTCGAAGACCAGCTTGAAGTCGAGCTGCTCCAGGTACCGCAGGCCGCCGTGGACGAGCTTGCTCGACCGGCTCGAGGTGCCCGAGGCCAGGTCCCGCGTTTCCACCAGGGCGACCCGCAGGCCACGGGACGCGGCGTCGAGCGCGGCCCCGGCCCCGGTGATGCCGCCGCCGATGACGAGTACGTCGAACCGCTCCGCCGCCAGCCGGCCGAGCACCGCGTCTCGGTCGCGAGCGTCGAGTACCCCGTTACTCGTCATCAGGCTGCCTCCCCCACGTTCTAGAGTATGTACATCGTCAACCTACCTGTAAACATTAACCTGCCGGTGAACAGGCATTTACTCCAGGATTGCGAGTTGAGCAACGGTGGCCGATTTCGTCGGAGCGGTGGACCAGGGCACCACGAGCACGCGGTTCATGGTCTTCGACCACTCCGGTGCGGAGGTGGCCAGGCATCAGCTCGAGCACACCCAGGTGCTGCCCAGGCCCGGCTGGGTGGAGCACAACCCGATCGAGATCTGGGAACGGACGAGCGCGGTCATCATGACCGTGCTGAACTCGCAGAACCTCCAGGTCACCGATCTCGCCGCGCTCGGCCTGACCAACCAGCGGGAGACCACGGTGGTGTGGAACCGGCGCACCGGGCGCCCCTACGGCAACGCGATCGTGTGGCAGGACACCAGGACCGACCGGATCGCCGCCGCCCTGACCAGGGACGGCCGCGGCGAGGTGATCAGGCACAAGACCGGCCTGCCGCCCGCCACCTACTTCTCCGGCGGCAAGCTGGCCTGGATGCTCGACCACGTCGACGGCCTGCGCGCGGACGCCGAGCGGGGGGACGCCCTGTTCGGCACCGTCGACACCTGGCTGCTGTGGAACCTCACCGGCGGGGCCTCGGGCGGCGTCCACGTCACCGACGTGACCAACGCCAGCCGCACCATGCTGATGGACCTGCAGACCCTGGACTGGGACCCCGAACTGCTCGGCTTCTTCACCGTGCCGCCCGCCATGCTGCCGCGGATCTTGCCGTCCTCGACGCCCGAGCCTTACGGGATGACCGCACCGCGAGGCCCGTTCGGGGGAGAACTGCCGATCACCGCCGCCCTGGGCGATCAGCAGGCCGCCACCGTCGGGCAGGTCTGCTTTGCCCCCGGTGAGGCCAAGAACACCTACGGCACGGGCAACTTCCTGCTGCTGAACACGGGCACCGAGCTGGTCCGCTCCCAGGCCGGGCTGCTGACCACCGTGTGCTTCAAGTTTGGCGCCGACCCCGCCGTCTTCGCCCTGGAAGGGTCGATCGCGGTGACCGGCGCCGCGGTCCAGTGGCTGCGTGACCAGCTCGGCATCATCACCGGCGCGGCGCAGAGCGAGACGCTGGCGGCGCAGGTCACCGACACCGGCGGCGCTTACTTCGTGCCCGCGTTCTCCGGGCTGTTCGCGCCGTACTGGCGGGCCGACGCGCGCGGTGCCATCGTCGGGCTCTCCCGCTACCACACCAGCGCGCACCTGGCCCGCGCCACCCTGGAGTCGATCGGCTACCAGACCAGGGACGTGGTGGAGGCGATGGAGCAAGATTCGGGCGTCCGCCTGGAAGTGCTCAAGGTGGACGGCGGGGTGACCGCCAACGACCTGTGCATGCAGTTGCAGGCGGACATCCTCGGCGTGCCGGTCAGCCGGCCGGTGGTGGCCGAGACGACCGCGCTCGGCGCCGCCTACGCGGCCGGCCTGGCCACCGGCTTCTGGCGGGACACCGATGAGCTGCGGGCCAACTGGCACGAGTCCAGGCGCTGGTCGCCGTCCTGGGCGGCGCCGCGCCGCGCCGACGGCTACGCGGGCTGGCGCAAGGCCGTCCAGCGCACCCTGGACTGGGTGGACGTCAGTTAGGACCCCCGGACCCGGCCCACGGGTCGTAGTCGACCTCGAGCGGTTCGGCGCCTGGCCGTTCGGCCTCGGGCACGTGCTCCAGGTTGAGCCGGATCCGGTACCACACCGAGCTGCGCCCGCGCATCTTGTCGACCAGCACGTCGGCCGGCTCCAGCTTCGGCCAGACCGCCGGGTGCCGCTCCTTCCAGCGGTCAAGCCCGGCCCTCGCCTCCTCCTCACTCGCCGCCCGGGCGACCTCGATCAGCGGCTTCGTGCTCTGCCGCCGACCCGAAGACCCCGAAGACCCCGAAGACCCCGCACTCACGCGTTTGGACGGCTGGACCCGGGGCGCCTCACCCTCCTGCTTGTCGTAGTGCGGCGGCCACGGCGCGTCGGGCAGGCCCGCCGCCTCGTCCCTGGCCGCCAGCTCGAGCAGCCCGTCCAGCGACCCGGCCGCCTCGTCCATGGCCGCCCACGGGTCGCCGCCGGCCGCGAAACGCCCGGGCACCGTGTCGATGGTGTACGCGGCCGGATCGCAGGTCGGTACCTCCGCCCAGGTCAGCGGGGTGGAGACCCGGGCGTCCGGCACCGGCCTGATCGAGTAGGCGGACGCCACCGTGCGGTCCTTGGCGTTCTGGTTGTAGTCGACGAAGACGCCGTGCCGCTCTTCCTTCCACCACTTGGAGGTGGCCAGCTCCGGGGCCCGCCGCTCGATCTCCCGCGCCACCGCCACCGCCGCGCGGCGGACCTCGCCAAACGACCACTGCGGCACGATCCGGGCGTAGATGTGGATGCCGCGGGACCCGGACGTCTTTGGCCACCCGGTCAGCCCGTAGTCAGACAGCACACCGGCGGCCACCACAGCCACATCCCTGATCTGCGGCCACTGCACCCCGGGGACCGGGTCCAGGTCGACCCGGAGCTCGTCCGGGTGGTCCAGGTCGGCGGACCGCACCGGATGCGGGTTCAGGTCGATGCAGCCGAGGTTGACCACCCAGGCCAGCGCGGCCTCGTCGGCCACCACCACCTCGTCGGCGGTGCGGCCGGAGGGGAAGCGGAGTTCGACGGTCTGCACCCAGTCCGGCCGCTTCTCCGGCGCCCGCTTCTGGAAGAACGCCTCTTTGGAGGCCCCGTTCACGAACCGCTTGAGCGCCATCGGCCGGCCGCCCGCGCCGCCCAGCGCGCCCGGCGCCACGGCCAGGTAGTAGCGCACCATGTCCAGCTTGGTGTGCCCGGTGCGCGGGAAGAACACCTTGCCCGGGTTGCTGATCGCGACCTCGCGGCCGGCCAGCTCCAGGATCATCTTCTTCTCAGCCATGGTGAGCACCCAGAATCTCCGCCAGGTTAAAGCTGACCGGCTCCTCCAGCTGGGCGTAGGTGCACGAGGCCGGCTCGCGGTCCGGCCGCCAGCGGACGAACTGCGCGGTGTGCCTGAACCGCACGCCCTCCATGTGGTCGTAGCGGACTTCGACCACCCGTTCCGGGCGCAGCGGGATAAACGACAGGTCCTTGTCGGCGTTCCACCGGCTGGCCATGGCCGCCCGCGGTGTCCGCTGGCCGGCCTCGTGCTCGGCCCAGTTCCACGGGTGCCCCTCAAAGGTGGTGACCAGCGGCTGCAGCTCGGCGAAAAGCTCGATCCGTTTCTCCATCGGGAAAGCGCCGATCACCCCGACGCTGGCCAGCTTCCCGTCGTCTTTGTGCAGCCCGAGCAGGACCGACCCGATGCGATCCGGGCCGCTCTTGTGCACCCGGTAGCCGGCCACCACGCAGTCCGCGGTGCGCTCGTGCTTGATCTTCTTCATCACCCGCTTGTCCGGCTCGTAGACCCCGTCGGCCGGCTTGGCGATAAGACCGTCCAGGCCCGCGCCCTCGAACTGGCTGAACCAGCCGGCCGCGACGCCGGAGTCCCTGGTCGTCGGGGTCAGGTGCACCGACGGGCCGGCCGCGGCCAGCGCGCCCTCAAGCGCGGTCCTGCGCTCGGCGAACGGCCGCTCCATATAGTCGCGGTCTCCCAGCGCGAGCAGGTCGAACGCGATGAAATGCGCGGGCGTGGAGGTGGCGAGCAGCTCGACCCGGCTGGCCGCCGGGTGGATGCGCAGTTGCAGCGAGTCGAAGTCGAGCCGCCTGCCCGCGGCGTCGGGGATCACGATCTCCCCGTCGATGACGCACCGCTCCGGCAGCTCGGCCTTGACCGCGGCCACCAGCTCGGGGAAGTAGCGCGTCATCGGGCGCTCGTTCCGGCTGCCGATCTCGACCTCGTCGCCGTCGCGGAACACGATCGACCGGAAGCCGTCCCATTTCGGCTCGAAGATGTAGTCCCCGCTCGGGATGGCGTCGATGGCCTTGGCCAGCATCGGTGCCACCGGCGGGTTGACAGGAAGATCCATGGGCCCAGCCTAAGCCCCGGCTAGGAAAGACCCCGGCGATCCTGAACGTCCGGCTGCTCGTACCAGCGAACCCGGTCGCCCACGTTGGCTCGCAGCTTCCACTTCACGCTCTTGGGTACCGTCTCGGCGACCTGGAGCAGCTGCTTGGCCTGGGTCAGCACGTCGAATCGCGGGTAGGGCGGGGCCAGCTGCGGCTGGGAGGACAGCAGGTCGGGCAGCTTGGCCAGGTTGCCCGTCACGGTCCGCCACCAGCCCCAGTCCGCCGCGACCACGGCGCCGATCCGGTCGGGGTCGATGGCCGGGCGGGTGGCATCCCGGCCGACCCGCAGCCCGGACAGCAGGTGGAAGATGTCGTGCGCGTCCTTGCCGTTGAGCTCGACGATCTGCAGCTTGGAAAGCAGCAGGTCCGCCGGGTCGAGTACCTGCGACGCCGAGCCGAACGAGGGGCGGAAATCCAGCGTGTGGCACATCGCCAGCCGGCCCACCATGACGTCGACGGGCCGCCCGGACGGGGCGGTGAAGGACAGCTGCCGGTCCCCGTTCAGGTCGTTGAACCGGCGATCGGGCACGCAGCCCACGCGTTCGAGATAGTCGGCGACACCACGGCGGGTCTTGCCCAGGCAGGCCAGGTTGATGTCGGAGTCCGCGCGCAGCCGGGGCGGGAAGTCCGGGCAAAGCACCCGGACGCCGAGACCGCCGAGGATCTTCAGCCGGTGCCCCGCGCCGGCCGCCTCCCGGACCAATCCGACCGCCTCGGGCAGCGGATCGCTGGCGGCGCCGTCACCGAGACTTCCCATCAGATGGTGGGGTGTGGTCATACCCTCCTCGCTCCTGGACCGGCGCCTTGTCGTTACCGGTCCAGTCCGATCATGGTGAGAGGCCGGCCAGCCTGTCTAGGTATCTACGGAAAAATCCGTGCTCCGGTAGCTGGGTAAAAGATTATTAATTCCGAACGGACCTGCGTTTCACCGCGGCCCGCCAGCTGCTTGCCCGCGCCGGTAAAATTCGGCGGGCTCAGCCGCCAGCGGCGTATTGCCGCAGATGAGGTCGGCGGCCTTCTCCGCCAGCATCATCACGGGAGCGTAAATGTTGCCGTTGGTCACGTACGGCATGACGGAGGCGTCCACCACCCGCAGCCCGAGGGTGTCGTGCACCCGGAGCGAATCCGGGTCGGTCACCGCCATCGGATCGGTGCCCATCTTGGCCGTGCAGGACGGGTGCAGCGCGGTCTCGGCGTCCCGGGCCACCCAGGCCAGGATCTCCTCCTCCGTCTGTACCGAGGGACCCGGGGATAGCTCGCCCGCGTTGTAGTCGTCAAAGGCGGGCTGGGTCAGGATCTGCCTGGCGATCCTGATCGCCTCCACCCACTCACGCTGGTCGGTCGGGGTGGACAGGTAGTTGAACCGCAGCGCCGGGTGCACCGCCGGGTCGGTCGAGGTGATCTTGCAGGTGCCGCGGGCGTCGGAGTACATCGGGCCGATGTGCACCTGGTAGCCGTGCCCGCCCGCGGGCGACGAACCGTCGTAGCGGATCGCGATCGGCAGGAAGTGGAACATCAGGTTGGGGTAGCGCACCTCGTCGTTGCTGCAGGCGAAGCCACCGCCCTCGAAGTGGTTGGTGGCCCCGGGCCCGGTCCGGCCGAAGAGCCATTTAGCTCCGACCATGGGCCGGTTGCGCCACTTCAGCGCGGGCGCGACCGAGACCGGCAGCTTGGCGCCGTACTGGACGTACACCTCCAGGTGGTCCTGCAGGTTCTCGCCCACGCCCGGCCGGTCGGCCACCACGTCGATGCCGAGGGCGCCGAGCTCGGCGGCGTTGCCGACACCGGAGAGCTGGAGCAGCTGCGGGGAGTTGATCGCCCCGCCGGACAAGATGAGCTCGGCGGACCTGACCCGCTTGGTCCTGCCCTGATGCCGGAACTCGACGCCGACCGCGGTCTTCCCGGCAAAGATGATCTTGGTGGCGAAGGCCCGGGTGACCACGGTCAGGTTCGGGCGGCTCAGCACCGGATACAGGTAGGCGCGGGCCGCGGACAGCCGGCGGCCGCGGTGGATGTTCCGGTCGAAGGCGGCGAAACCCTCCTGCCGGTAGCCGTTCACGTCGTCGGTCAGGTGGTAGCCGGCCTGGCGCGCGGCGGCGAAGAAGGCCCGAAACAGCGGCCCGTCGGCCGGGCCGCGTTCGAGCACCAGCGGCCCGTGGTGGCCGCGGAACGGATCGTCGGCGGCGGCGGCCAGGCAGTTCTCCATCCGCTTGAAGTACGGCAGGCAGTGCGCGTAGTCCCAGTCGCCCATGCCGTCGTCGGCGGCCCAGCGTTCGTAGTCCAGCGGGTTACCGCGCTGGAAGATCATCCCGTTGATGCTGCTCGAACCGCCGAGAACCTTGCCCCGCGCGTGGTAGATGCGCCGCCCGTTCAGGTGCGGTTCCGGCTCGCTTTCGTACTTCCAGTCGTAGAACCGGCTGCCGATGGGAAACGTCAGCGCCGCGGGCATGTGGATGAACGGGTCCCACAGGTAGTCGGGCCGCCCCGCTTCCAGCACGAGAACCCGGGTGCCCGGGTCGGCGGACAGCCGGTTGGCCAGGGCGCTGCCCGCAGATCCGCCGCCGACGATGACAAAGTCATACCGATGGGGTGCCATGGTCTAGATTCTCACGTATCGACCTGGTCAGCGGGTGCTGCAAGCCCAGGATTCTTTCCGCGTCTGTCAGCAGCCTGCGGTAGGTGGCGGCCGACTCCGCGTCCCGGCCGGCCGCCAGGTAGGCCTGCGCCAGCTAAGCCCGCGCGGTCAGCGTGACCGGATGCCCAAGCCCGAACTGCCGCCCGGCCCCCACGATCACCTGCTCGTACAGCGTGGCCGCCTCGGCCGGACGGCCGGCGCTGGCGTAGGCGTGGGCCAGCTGCCCGCGCGCGGCGATCGTGTCCGGGTGCTCGCGGCCGAGCCGGCGTTCGGCCGCGGTCAGGGCGCCGGCGAACACGGCGATGGCGTCGCCGGTCCGGCCGCTGGCTTCGTAGGCGGCGGCGAGCCGGTTCCTGGCCGCCACCGCGTCGGCGTGCCC
Source organism: uncultured Actinomycetes bacterium (assembly GCA_963730825.1). Taxonomy (GTDB): domain Bacteria; phylum Actinomycetota; class Actinomycetes; order Streptosporangiales; family Streptosporangiaceae; genus Palsa-504. Next base: position 211,535 of record CAVSTQ010000024.1, on the reverse strand, counting down.
GCGGCCGAACAACCGGGAGCTGGTGGCCAGTATGGCCTGCCAGTAGCTGATGGCCGACCCGGCCAGCCCGCTGTCGTGCAGGCTCAGACCCGCGCGGAACAGGACCGGATGAGCCTGCCCCGGCCACAGCGGCCCGCCGTCGACCCCGCGCAGCGCCGCGGCGCAGTCGCGCAGGGCCTGCTCCAGCGCGGCCTGCTCCAGCGCGGCCCGGCGTCCGGCCACGCCTGGACCAGCGCGTCGGCGGCGGCCAGGGTGGCGGCCTCACCGTCCTGCGCCGGCAGGTAGGCGCGCACCGCGGCCTGCACGCACCGGTGGATCCGCACCGTGCGGGCCGGACTCGCCGGGTCCAGGCTGACCAGGCCGGCCCGGGCCAGGTTGGAGATCGTGGCCCGGACCAGTTCCTGATCGGCGTCGTCGCCGGTACTCGGCCGGCCGGTGATGTAGCTGCAGGCCGCCGGGCTGGTCAGCACGGCCGCGGGGATCCCGTGGGCATCGAGCCGGGCGGCCAGCGCCAGGGCCGGCCAGGCCAGCCCCGCGGGCGCCAGCCGGTGGGCGCACTCCGCGGCCAGCGACCAGGTGGCCAGCACGGCCGCCGAGACCCCGGCCGCCGGCCCGCCCGACATGTGCTCGCGCCGCTCGGCGAACTGCGCCCGGTACTCCCGGCAGCTCAGCCCGGTCAGCCTCATCACGGCCGCCGCCTGGGCCAGGCCGAGCGGCAGGCCGTCGAGGTCCTCGCCCAGGTCCAGCGCCTCGAGCCGCTGCTCGGGATAGCTGGTCAGCCGGGCGCTGAGGTAGGACAGGGTCTCGCGTGGGCTGAACCCGCCCACCGGCGCGATCCGCAGGTGCGGTGGCCCGGACCCCAGCGACCCCGGCGACCCCAGCGGCCCCAGCGCGCGGGTCAGCGCGTCGAGCCCGTCCCCGGCCAGCCGGGTGGTGATCACGACCTGCCCGGCCGGCCCCGCGCGGCCAGAGGTTCTCCAGGTCAGCTGGGTCGTTCAGGTCATCGAGAACCAGCGCCCAGGGACGTTTGGTGCTCGCCATCCAGGCGGCGAACCGGTCAGCGGCCGGATCGGCCGCCGTGGCCGCCTCGGCCGCCGACCCCGCGCCGACCGCCTGCGCCGCGGCCGCGAAGCCGGTAATGATCGATTCCCGGTTGGCCGCGTCGACCCAGACCAGGACCTCGACGGCGCGGATGCTCCACAGTGCGTAGGCATAGGACACGGCGAGCTGCGTCTTGCCGGTGCCGCCTTGGCCGGCGGCCCGGACGCGGTCGGTTCGGCCTGGGTCAGCACCACGGTGTCGCCGGGGTACAAACCGCTGCGCAGCGCGAGCCCGGTTTCCGGACGCTGGTAGAAGGACTCCGCGAGCGGCGGCACGATCCCGGACAGCAGCATCGGCGCGGGCGGCGGCGCTCCGGCGTGCTGCGCGACCACGTCCGCTGGCCTCCCACGTTGCCCGGACGGCCTGCGCCGGCGGCGCGGCCGGGACCGTCCTGCACGTGCAGCGCAGACCGGTACCAGGCATGTTAGTGGTGATTCGCGAACGTGGCTAACGGGAGATACTGCGACCATGATCGACTTTGAGATAACGGAAGGCGTCGCGTTCATCACGCTAAACGCGCCCGCGACCAGGAACGCACTGACCAACGAGCTGGCCGGGGAGTTCGTCCAGGCGTGCGAGGCGGCGGACCGCGACCGGTCCGTCGGGGCGGTGGTGATCAGCGGGGCCGGCGGCACGTTCTGCTCGGGCGCCGACCGGGGGCAGCTGGCGGAGCTGGGCCGCGACCCGGCCGAAGAGCACAGGTACGCCGCCCTCGGCGGCGTCTACCGGGCCTTCACCCGGGTGGGCCAGCTCGAGATGCCGGCCATCGCCGCGGTCCGCGGTGCCGCGGTCGGCGCCGGGATCAACCTGATGCTCGCCACCGACCTGCGCATCGTCGCCGAGGACGCCCGGCTGATCAGCGGCTTCCTCCGGATCGGCCTGCACCCGGGCGGCGGCCACTTCGCGCTGCTCGCGGGACGCGCCGGCGCCGAGACCGCCGCCGCGGCCGGCTTGTTCGGCGAGGAGATATCCGGGCTGCGGGCGGTGCAGCTCGGCCTGGCCTGGCAGGCCCTGCCGTCCGAGCAGGTGCAGGCCCGGGCGGCCGAGCTTGCCCGCCGGGTGGCCCGGGACCCGGAGCTAGCCAGGAAAGCCACCGCCAGCCTGCGAACCGAGCTGGGCCCGCCCCGGCTGCCCTGGGCCGCGGCCCTGGAAGTCGAACGCGGCGCCCAGCTGTGGTCGCTGCGCCGCCGTCACCGTGACGAAGCCTGACTCCTCTTCTCGGGCGGTCACTTTGAGTAACCGGCCGAACCCTTTTCTCGGCCGTTTTTTCACCTATTCTCGGGTCGGCTCGTCCACAAGTGGCTTTGGTTCTCCACAGCCCCCTCGCCTGCCGGGCAAGGCTCACGCGTCACCGTGTCCACAACCCGCCCGTCTTTTCCGGCCGCCCGTCCACAGGTTCGCGGATCTTGTGCACATGGCGATCCACAGCGGGCCGGGGGTACCGTTCTCATTCCTGGGCAGTGCGCAGCGGAGTCGGATATGCGCCGGGTAGGGGCCCAGGACTGGGGTGGGCAGGGGCGCGCGGCGAGGCGGTCACTATGAGCAGAGCGGGCGACGCCACGATCGCTGTCGACGTATCTCAACGTCGCAGGGTCGTCGTGGATGTCATCCTTTTGCTGATCAGGAACGGACGTATCCTGTTGCGGGAACGGGCCAACACCGGCTACGGCGACGGCGCGTACGAGCCGCCCACCGGTCAGCTCGCCGACCGGGAGACGATCGTCGAGACGGCGGTTCGCGTCGCGGCGGCCGAGGCGGGCGTGGTGATCAGGGCCGGGAACGTGTCGCTGGCGCACGTCATGCAGGACGTGTCCGGTAGCGGGCGGATCGTCTTCTTCCTGACCGTGTCGGGCTGGGAAGGCGAGTACAGCTCGCCCGATGTGCGCTGGTTCGCCGTCGGCGACTTGCCCACGAACATGCTCGACCGGTCCCGGGTGGCGCTGCGGAACTACGCTGACGGCATGCGGTTCTCCACCTACCCGGCGTTCGGCACCGGCGGCGGCAGCGCCCTGCTCGGCGCGACCGCCGGATCGTGGCCGGACGCCTTTAGCACCTGAGACCCCGGCGGCCCGGGCCGCCCCCGCGGTGCGGATAGGGTGGGCGCGATGGTCGAGATCTTGAACGCGCACGGCTCGAAGAACGACATCTTCGTGGCCGCCATGCGGCCGCGCGACTTCGCCGGCCAGTCGGACCTGCACGCCTTTGTCCGGCACCTGTGCGACCGGAACGGCCCGCTCGGCGCGGACGGCGTCTATTTTTACGACGCAGGCCCGCGGGTACCGCAGGCCTGGTTCTTCAACCCGGATGGCTCACCCGCCGAGTTCTGCGGGAACGGCATGCGTTGCCTGGGCCGGGTCATCCTGGACCTGCGCGGGGCCGACGTGGCCACCGTGCGCAGTGGCCAGCGTGAGTACACGGTGCGCCGCGGCGCGACCACGCCGGAGGGCGTCCGGCAGATCAGCCTCGAGCACCCGGCGGTCGACTTCCACCCGGCCGCACCCGTGGTGGCCGGCCGGAATCCGCTCATCGGCGCCCGGCTGCCCGAGCTCGACCCGGCGCTGGAATTCACCGCCGTGACCATTCCGAACCCGCACCTGGTCGCCCCCGTCGACGCCTACACCGAGCCCGGCCTGATCGCGATGGGGGAGCGGATCACCGCCCGCCGGGACGTGTTCCCGGTGGGGGCCAACCTCTCGGTCCTGCTCCCGCTGGGCCCCGCCGAAATCTTCGTCCGCACGTTCGAGCGGGCGGCCGGACTGACCGCTTCGTGTGGCTCCGGCATGGCCGCCGCCCGGGCGGTCTACTCGCGCCTAGGCCGGATCGACCCGGAACGCCCCGTCGTCATCCGCAACGCCGGCGGCACGGCCACGGTGTCGCTGCAGGTCCGGCTGGGCCAGTGGTGCCCGGTCCTGGAGGGCAACGCGACCCGCGTCTACCGGGTCGCCGTCGACCCGGCCGCGCTGGCCGCCGGCCGCCCGGCCACCGGCGAGCGCGAGCCGTATCCCGGCGAGCTCCGCGCCTACGCCGCCCTGGACGCCCGGAACGTCGCCCGCCTCCGCGCCGCCGGCATCGAATCCGCCGCCTTCCCCCCGCCCGCCGCTACTCCGCCCGCCTTCCCCCCGCCCGCCGCAACCACCCACCCCCGCCCCCTAGCCAGCCACATCTTCCCCGCGAGTGCCCGCCCACACCACAAGCCCCGCAAGCCCCAAGGCAAAATTGTATGGTTGTGGCAACCTGCACAATCTAATGTGTAGGTTGTGGCGACCACACATTATCAGCGCATTCAGCCCTTGCCTATGGTGGCACCGGGCCGCCCGCGAGCACGACGATGACTCCGGCGGCGGCCGCCGCGAGCAAGGTCAGCACCACCCCGCGCCGCAGCGCGAACAGCACCGCGATCGCCCCGCCGAGCACCGCGAACTGCCAGCCCAGGTGCAACGCCCGGGTGAGCTGGACGGCCGCGCCGAAGATGGCGCCGATGGCGGCCGGACCCGCGCCGTCCAGGAACGACTGCGCCGCGTCGGCCTGCATCAGCGGGATGATCACGAAACCCCCGCCGAAGCGCTACAGCGCCCCCACCTTGACCGCCACCCAGCCGACCGAGCCGAGCAACCCCGCCCCCACCGCCGGAAACACCGCCCCCCGCAGCACCGCCCCCCGCAGCACCGCCGGGAGCAGCAGCCCGAGCGCCTGGCGCGGCCCGCCGCCTGCCCGAGCCGAGCGCAGCGCCAGTTCGCGGCCCGCCACAGCCGAGCAGCACGAGCACCAGCCACGGCCCGTTGGTCGCCGCCGCGCACCCGCCCGCCATCAGGTAACACACCCACCGCACCCGAGCGGCCCGTCCCCCGGATACGGCCCGGCCGGCCGCCCGTTTCCAGCTCGGGGTCAGCAGCGTCTGACCGGCCTGGAGCGCGACCGCGGCCACCGCGGCGCCCGCGCCCGCCCCGGCGCCCCGCACCCACAGCGGCGGCGCGCCGGCCAGGAACAGCGCCGAGAGCAGCAAGATGGCGATCAGCCCGGGCACGATAAACGCCAGGCCGCCGATCATCGCGCCGAGGCGGCCGCTGACCCGCCAGGCGCAGAAGATGGCCAGTTCGGTGGAGGCCGGCCCGGGGAGCAGGTTGCAGGTGGCGATCGCGTCCTCGAACTCGGCCGCGTCCAGCCAGCCCTCCCGCTGCACGCACAGCCGCCGCAGCAGCGCGACGGCGCCGGCGGCCCGCCGAACCCGGTGCAGCCGATCCGCCCCCACCCCGCAGCACGGTGCCCAGGCCCGCTTGATGCCCGGCCGCCCGCGCCGGATCGGACACCGGGACCTACATGACCGTCTGCGCCTTGGCCTGCGGCAGGTGCCAGCGGTACGGCGCGATCAGCTTGTCCACCGACGGCGGGCCCCACGACCCGCGTCATAGGGCTCGGCCGGCGGCGGGTTCTCCAGCAGCGGCTCGGAGATCTCCCACAGCCGCTCGATCCCGTCGGAGCTGGTGAACAGCGACTGGTCGCCGATCATGGCCAGCAGGATGAGCCGCTCGTAGCCCTCGAGCGCGTTGGCGGTGGCGAACGAGTCCTTGTAGCTGAACACCATCTTCGCGCTGCCCAGGCTCATCTCGGGACCGGGCACCTTGGCCAGGAACTCGGTGCTGATCGAGCCGGGGTCGGCGAAGTCGATGACGATCTCGTTCACCCGGCCGGCCGGGATGTCGCTGCGGTGCGCCTGGAACATGCGCAGCGGCGGCTCGTGGAAGCCGAGCGTCACGACCTGCCGGCGCGGCGCCCATCGACTTACCCGAGCGCAGGTAGAACGGGACGCCGTGCCAGCGCCAGTTCTCCACCTCGACCTTGCATCGCCACCATGGTCTCGGTGTCCGAATCCGGCTTGCACGCCCGGCTCGAACGGTACCCCTCGGTACTGGCCGCGGACCACGTGCTTGGGGTCGATCGGCCGCAGCGCCTCGAACACCTTCTCCTTCTCGTCCCGCAGGTGCTTGGCGGACAGCGACACCGGCGGCTCCATGGCCACGAACCCCAGCACCTGGAACAGGTGGGTGACGACCATGTCCCGGTAGGCGCCGGTCGCGTCGTAGAACTCGGCCCGGCCCTCGATGGACAGCGTCTCCGGCACGTCGATCTGGACGTAGCGGATGTTGCTGGCGGTTCCAGATCGGCTCGAACAGGCCGTTCGCGAACCGGAACGCCAGGATGTTGTCGACCGATTCCTTGCCCAGGAAGTGGTCGATGCGGAAGACCTGCGACTCGTCGAAGACCGCGAGCACCGCCTGGTTCAGCGCGCGGGCCGAGGCCAGGTCGGTGCCGAACGGCTTCTCGATGATCACCCGGGCGCAGGCTGTTCACCAGGCCCGCGTCGCCGAGCATGCCGACCACCGAGGTGAACGCGACCGGCGGCACGGCCAGGTGGAACAGCCGCCGGGGCGACCGCCGATCTCCTTCTCCGCCTGCTGGATCGCCGTCTCCAGGTCCGCGCTGTTGCCCTGGTTCGGCCGCCGCGAACGACAGCCGCTCGGCGAAAGCCGGCCAGGACGGATCCGTCGGCTTGGTGATGCAGAAGTCGGCGCAGGCCTGCTCGGCGCGCTGGCGGAACTGCTCCTCGGTCAGCGCGAACGTCGGCGGCGAGGATCCGATGATCCGGTAGCTCCTTCGGCAGCAGCCCGGCCGCGTGCAGGTGGAACAGCCCGGGCAGCAGCTTGCGCTTGGCCAGGTCGCCGGTGGCGCCGAACAGCACGATGACGTGGTTCTCCGGCCGTGGCGATCCGTTGCTGTGCTCATCTGACGGACTCAGGCCTTCTTCTCCGCGTGGCCGCCGAACTCCGAGCGCATCGCGGACAGGATCTTCCCGGTGAACGCGCCCATGTCCCTGGACTCGAACCGCTCGTACAGCGAGGCGGCGATGACCGAGGCGGGCACGCCCTCGTCCACCGCGGCCAGCACCGTCCACCGGCCCTCGCCGGAGTCCGACACCCGGCCGCTGAAGTCGTCCAGGTCCGGCGACTTGGCGAAGGCGGCGGCGGTCAGGTCGACCAGCCAGGAGCTGATCACCGAGCCGCGCCGCCACACCTCGGCCACCTCGCCCACGTCGATCGTGTACTGGTAGTCCTCGGGGTTGCGCAGCGGCGCGGTCTCCGCGTCGAACTGCGCCTGTGTGCTTGCCCACGTCGGCGTGCTTGATGATCGACAGGCCCTCGGCGATCGCGGCCATCATGCCGTACTCGATCCCGTTGTGCACCATCTTGACGAAGTGCCCGGCGCCGTTCGGGCCGCAGTGCAGGTAACCCTGCTCGGCGGTGCCGCCGGGCTGCAGGCCCGAGGTGGGCTCGGCGGTGCCCTTGCCGGGCGCGATGGTCAGGAAGAGCGGGTTCAGCCGCTGGACCGCCTCGTCCTCGCCGCCGATCATCAGGCAGTAGCCGCGGTCCAGGCCCCACACGCCGCCGCTGGTGCCGACGTCGACGTAGTGGATGCCCGCGCTCTTGAGGTCCTTGGCCCGGGTGATGTCGTCCCGGTAGTAGGAGTTCCCGCCGTCGATGAGGATGTCGCCCGCCGCCAGCAGCGGACGCAGCTCGTCCAGGGTCTTGGACACGATGCCGGCCGGCACCATGATCCAGATGGCCCGCGGCGTCTCCAGCTTGCCGACGAAGTCGGCCAGGCTGTCGGCGCCCTGAGCGCCGTCGGCCTCCAGCGCCTTGACCGCGTCGGCGTTGACGTCGTAGGCCACGCAGCGGTGGCCGTCGCGCATCAGCCGGCGGACGAGGTTGGCGCCCATCCGGCCGAGCCCGATCATCCCGAGCTGCATCGGCGTATCAGTTGGCATAACTGGTTCGTCCTTACCTAGCTCTTGAGCGCGCGGTACCTGCGGATGAGGTTGTTGGTCGAGGAGTCGTGGTCCAGGGCGGGCTCGGCCTGCGCTCGTCAGCTCGGGAATGATCTTGACGGCGAGCACCTTGCCGAGTTCCACGCCCCACTGGTCGAACGAGTCGATGTCCCAGATCGTCCCCTGGGTGAACACGCTGTGCTCGTACAGCGCGATCAGCGCGCCGAGGATGCGCGGGGTGAGGATCTCGGCGAGCAGCACGTTGGAGGGCCGGTTGCCTTCCATCACCCGGTGCGGTACCACGTTTTCCGGCGTGCCCTCGGCCCGTACCTCTTCTTCTGTTTTTCCGAACGCAAGCGCCTGCGCCTGCGCGAACACGTTGGAAGACAGGATGTCGTGGTGGTCCCGGATCGGGTTGAGCGTCTTGCCGAAGCCGATCAGGTCGACCGGGATGATCGTGGTGCCCTGGTGGATGAGCTGGTAGAAGCTGTGCTGCCCGTTGGTGCCCGGCTCGCCCCAGAACACCGCGCCCGTGTCGTAGCCGACGTGCTCGCCGGTCAGCGTGACGTGCTTGCCGTTGGACTCCATGGTGAGCTGCTGCAGGTACGCGGGGAACCGCTTGAGGTACTGCTCGTACGGCATCACGCCGAAGGTCTGGCGCCGAAGAAGTCGCGGTACCACAGCGGCCAGCAGGCCCATCAGCACCGGCAGGTTCTGCTCCAGCGGCGCGGTGCGGAAGTGCTCGTCCATCTCGTGTGATCCGGCCAGCAACTCGCCGAACTGCTCCGGCCCGATCGCCACCATGGTGGACAGCCCGATGGCCGATTCCATCGAGTACCGGCCGCCGACCCAGTCCCAGAAGCCGAACATGTTGGCCGTATCGATGCCGAACTTGGCCACCCGCTCGGCGTTGGTGGACACCGCGACGAAGTGCTTGGCCACCGCGTCCTCGCTGCCGAGCTCGCCGGTGATCCAGTCGCGCGCGGAGGTGGCGTTGGTCAGCGTCTCCAGCGTGCCGAACGTCTTGGAGGAGATGATGAACAGCGTCTCGGCGGCGTCCAGGTCGCGGGTGGCCTCGGCGAAGTCGGTGGAGTCCACGTTGGACACGAACCGGAACGTGATGTCGCGGGTGGCGTAGTGCCGCAGCGCCTCGTACGCCATCACCGGGCCGAGGTCGGACCCGCCGATCCCGACGTTGACCACGTTCCTGATCGGCTTGCCGGTGTAGCCCTTCCACTCGCCCGACCGGACCCGGCGGGCGAAGTCGGCCATCCGGCCGAGCACCTCGTGCACCTCGCGCCACGACGTCGGTGCCGTCCACGTCCAGGTGCTCGCCGGCCGGCATCCGCAGCGCGACGTGCAGCACCGCGCGGTTCTCCGAGACGTTGATGTGCTCGCCGCGGAACATCGCGTCGCGGCGTTCCGCCACGCCCGATCTCTGCGGCCAGCGCCACCAGCAGTCGCATGGTCTCGTCGGTGACGCGGTTCTTGGAGTAGTCGAGGAAGAGCCCGGTCGCCTCCGCGGTCAGCCGTTCGCCGCGGCCGGGATCCGCAGCGAACAGCTCGCGCAGGTGCTGGCCAGCGACGTCGTGCATAATGCCGCTTCAGCGCCTGCCACGCCTTCCGCTCAGGCAGCGGTGGCACCGCCATGTCCTGCCTCCTCGCCTCGTACTTTCCCCCCGGCATAGTTTCATGCCTGGCGGACCGGCCGCCGGGGGGCTGGTGATAACAATGCCCCAACTGCGGCCGGCCTGCGGGTAGCTCAGCTCATCGAGGCGAGCAGCAGCAGGACGTCGTCCGTCACCCGGCCGCCGACATGGTCGGTCAGGCTCTTCACCAGCTCGTCGAGCAGATGCGGCCGGGCTGCCCCCGGCGCGGCGGAGACCGGCGGCCGTGCCTGCGCCGCCCGGTCGGCCAGCGGGAAGAACCGGCCGGCCGCGTCCCTGGCCTCCGACACGCCGTCGGTGTACAGCAGCCACTGATCGCCCGCGTCGACGCAGAACGTGCTCTCCTGGCACCCGCCGCCGGTCAGGTCGAGCAACCCGAGCGGCGGCGCCGGGTACGGCTCGATGAACGCCGCCGACCCGTCCCGCAGCACCAGCGGCGGCGGGTGCCCGCAGCAGACCAGCTCCGCCTGTGACCAGCTGACCGAGCCGGTGGCCGGGTCCCGGCTGGCCGGGAAGTTCACCAGCAGCGCGGTGACGAACCGTTCCGGATGGTCGGAGCCGGCGATCAGCGTGTGCAGCCGGACCGCGATGTCCGGCAGGGCAGGCTCGGTCCAGGCCAGCTCGCGCCACGCGTTAAGCACGGCCAGGCCGGTTTGGTGCGCGGGCTCCCCGGTCCCCATGACGTCACCGATGAGCAGCCGGATGCCGAACGGCGTCGTCATCGCGTCATGGATGTCTCCGCCGCCGCCCTTGGCCGCGGGCATGTGGCGCGATTCGAGGCTAAGCCGACCGACGTGCGTCGAGGCCGGAATGATCATGGGCAGCTCCCGCCGAGGACACGGTTGATTGTAGTCAACCAAATACAAGCTGTTGCGCAAATCGGAATATCCCCGTCGTTATTTCGCAGTTACTTCGCGGTGCACGAAAACGCTCCTCGCTACGCGGGGGAGCGGGGGCATGGTCAGGAAGGGGGCTGTCCCCGGCGGACGCGGCGGGCGGGACGCGGCGGGCGGGCTCAGGCCGGGGCTACGGCAGGCGGTCGAAGATCCAGCGGCGGAGGAGTTCCCCGGCGACCGGGTGCATGCTTGGCTGGGAACATGACGCTTTGCACTTTCTTTCCGCCGCGCCTGCCGTTATCGCCGGCGCTGGCTATTCACAACTATTCTGGTCGGCGCCGGCAGGCCGGGCGGCGCTTAGGCATTTTAAATGAGCAATCGCCCGACCTCAGGTCAGGCGCCCACGCGGCTAAAAGGATCCCGGCGGAAGGCTGTGAACTGGCCAGACTCTGGTCTTATGGCCGGGTGCCGGATGCAGTATAGCGGCAATCACCATACCCGCCGCCGGGGTATCCAATCAAGTTTACCCATCGATTACGGCGTTTCACGTGTCCGCATAACCGGATTAAAGATGATTTTCCGCTTTAGTCGCCGGGCGGCATTAACGCCGTGGCTGCGCTAGCAGGTGGGCGTCATGTGATCCGGGCGGACCGCTTGTCGTCGCTTTCCACCACATGCCACGGCGCCTCCGGGATGTCGGTGTGCACGGGATCGTGCAGCCGGGACTTCCTGGGCAGCTTCCGTGGCGCCTGATCTGAGTCCTTGGCTGGCATGACCGTATTCTCTCCGATCGATCAGCCGCTAGCATGGCCGGCGTGAGTGACAATGAGCTTTACCGCCAGTATGAGACGGTCAACCTGTACCGCCGGGGGCCGGGTGCGACGATCGAGCTGAACCGGCCCGAGCGGATGAACGCCTGGAGCCAGCAGTTCTCCGTCGACCTGCTGGCGGCGATCCGGGAGGTCACAGACAACCCGGAGATCCGCGCGGTCGCGGTCACCGGCGCCGGGCGCGCCTTCTCCAGCGGCGCGGACCTGAAGGAGACCGCCGAGCTGTCCGGCGGCGGCCCGGTCGACGTGCACAAGATCTTGACTGAGCGGTACCACCCGCTGATCACCGGCGTCCGGCGGATGCCCAAGCCGGTCATCGCCGCGGTGAACGGCCCGGCGGCCGGGATCGGCCTGTCGCTCGCGCTGGCGTGCGACATCGTGGTCGCCGCCGAGTCGGCCTACTTCTCCCTGGCCTTCGTCAACATCGGCCTGGTCCCGGACGGCGGTTCGTCGCTGTTCGTGCCCGCCCGGGTCGGCTTCGCCCGGGCCGCCGAGCTGGCCATGCTGGGCGAGCGGCTGGACGCCCGCAAGGCCGTGGACTGGGGGCTGATCAACCAGGCCTGGCCGGACGCGGAGTTCGGCGCCAGGACCGGCGAGCTGCTGGACCGGATGGCCGCCGGGGCCACCCGGGCCTACGCGGGGATCAAGCGGCAGCTGAATCAGTGGATGTACGACCGGATGGACGCCCAGCTCGAGTTTGAGGCCGGGATACAGCGGGAGATGGCCGACTCCGGCGATTTCGCCGAGGGCCTGGCGGCGTTCGCCGCCAAGCGGCCGCCCCGGTTCAGCGGCGCCTGAGCCGAACGCGGTGGATTCCGGGCCGGACCAGATGGACGCAGCCGAGCTCGAGCGGATCTACCGGGCCGAGGCCAGGAGCATCCGGGCCGCGCTGGCCGCGCGGCTCGGCGACGTGGGGCTGGCCGAAGAGGCTGTGCAGGAAGCGTTTGTCGAGGCGATCGGGCACTGGCGGGACGGCTCGCCGCCGCCCAACCCGGCGGGCTGGCTGGCCACCACGGCCCGCCGCAAGGCCCTGGACCGGTTGCGCCGGGACCGGGCCGGGCAGCAGAAGCTGGCCCTGCTCGCGGTCACCGCCAGCGACCAGTTCTCCGACCCCGAGGCGGCCGACGACGAACTGCTCGGCATGGTCTTCGCCTGCTGCCATCCCGCGCTGACGCGCGAGGCCCAGATCGCGCTCACGCTGCGGGCCGTGTGCGGCCTGACCACCGACCAGATCGCCGCCGCCTTCCTGACCAGCGAGGCCACCATGGGCCAGCGGCTGCTGCGGGCGCGCAAGGCGCTGAGCGCCGCCCGCGCCGACGTCGCGGACCCCCGATCCTGACCAGCTGGCCGGCCGGCTGAGCGAGGTGCTCACCGTGGTCTACCTGGTCTTCAACGAGGGCTACCTGGCCAGCGCGGGGCGCGAGCCGGCCCGGCGTGACCTGGCCGCCCAGGCCGTCACGCTGACCCGGCTGCTGCACCGGCTGATGCCGCGCGAACCCGAGGTGCTCGGCCTGCTCGCGCTGCTCTTGCTGCACGAATCCCGCGCGGCGACCAGGTTCGACGGCTGGGGCCGGCTGGTCCGGCTGGCCGAGCAGGACCGGACCCGCTGGGACCAGGCGCTGATCAGCGAGGCGGTCACGCTGCTCGACCGGGCGCTGGCCATCCGGGAGGCAGGCCCCTATCAGGTCCAGGCGGCCATCGCCGCGCTGCACGCGCAAGCCCCGGATTACGAACGTACCGACTGGGCCCAGATCCGGCTGCTCTATGACCGGCTGCAGATGCTGGCGCCGTCCCCGGTGGTGCGGCTGAACCGGGCCGTGGCCACCCGCTACGTGCTCGGCCCGGAAGCGGCGCTGGCCGAGATCACGCCGCTGGCCGGCGAGCTGGATTCCTACCGGCTCTTCCACGCGCTGCGGGCCGGGCTGCTGACCGGGCTCGGACGCGAGGAGGAGGCCCGGGCCGCCCGCGAGCGAGCGCTCGCGCTGGCCGCCAACCCGGCCGAACGCGAGCTGCTCACCCGCCGGCTGTCCCTGTAGCGAGTGACGCTGTGCGGGTCACATCGCCAGGGTCGGCCGTACCTCGATCGTGATCCAGCCCTGGTCCACGCCGGGCCAGGTCCTGGCGATGTCCACGGCCTCGTCGAGGGTGTCGGTCTCCAGCACCGAGTACCCGCCCAGGGCCTCCTTGGTCTCCATGAACGGGCCGTCGGTGACGCCGCTGGCCCGCACGGTCTTGCCCTCGGAGGCGGCGGCCAGCTGGTGCCCGCTGTCGGCCAGCCGGCCGGACCCGCCGCCGCCCTTCTCGTACCAGGCCATGATGTCGGCGTACCAGGCCTGCTGCTCGGTCGGTGACAAGTTCTGGGCCGCCTCGGTGTTCGCGATCAAGATGACGTACTTCATAGCTGCCTCCATGTCGGTGGGGCCCCCGTTGGCGCCCCGTCAGTAGCTCCACGAACGGGGCCATGCCGTTTCCGACCGGCCAGGAAAAAAAATGCCCGCCGCTGGCCTACGGCAGGCGCCCGACCCCGCCCACGATCATGCTGGCCCGGTCCGGCTGCACCGTATCCAGCCATTCCGCCCGCCAGGCCGCGCTGTCCACCAGACCGGGCGGTACCAGCTCGAGCCCGTCGAACAAGGCCGTGATCTGCTCCCAGGTCTGCGGGTAGATACGGGCACCGCCCTGCGCGTTGTAGGTGCGGGCGAACTCCTCACCGCCCTGACCCCGGGCGAATCCCACCGATATGACCAGGTACGACCCGGGGGCCAGCGCCTCGGCCAGGGTGGTCACGATGCCGCGCGCCGTCGCGGGATCCACGAAGTGCAGGACGCAGGCGAGGATGACGCAGGCGGGAGCGTTCGGGTCAAAACCGGCGGCGCTGATCTCGGGGTGGGCGAGGATCGACCGCGGGGTCGCGCATGTCCCCGCCGACCGCGACGACCCGGTGACTGCCCCCGGCCAGCAGCGCCTGGGAATGCAGCACGGCCACCGGATCGTAGTCAACGTAGGCCACCACCGGGTCCGCGATCGCGGCCCCGGCCGCCTCATGCGTGGCGAGCCAGGGCGACTGGCTCCCCGTCCGGGCCGGGGAGGTGGGCAGCCCCGAGCCGATGTCCAGGAACTGCCTGACACCGCGGCCGGCGACGTAGGTCACGGCGCGGGTCAGGAACCTCTTGTTATCCAGCGCATGGTCCGCCACGTCGGGGCGCTGTTCCCGGACCGCCTCGGCCGCCTTGCGGTCGGCTTCGAAGTTGTCTTTGCCGAATAATGGATATTAGTGCAGGTCATAGACCTGTTTGATAGTCTAGAGTCAGGCAAAAGTCAGGAGCCCGGAAATGCCGCACAGGGCCAGCACAGCACACAATACCCTCGTACAAGCCACGATCTTCAAGAAGTGCGACCGCACGAACCACAAGCCCGACAGCAACAAGTTGTGCGCAGGCGGGACGTGCCAGCACACGTGCGAGGCCCGCCAGGTCCCAGACTGCCCCCACAAGTGGACCGTCCGCTATTCGGTGAACTCCCGGCAGCGTGAGCAGTCCTTCGGCACGCTCACCGAGGCCCAGACATTCCAGCTCACGCTATCGACGGGCAAGCAGACCCAAGGCGCGATGTTCATTGACCCCCGCGCCGGGATCGTCGCGTTCCTGCCCCTGTGCGACATCTACATCGAGGGCATGGCGAAGGCCAACGCCAAGAGCAAGGCCACCTACCGCAGCAACTTCGCCAACCCCGCCGTGAGCAAGGTGCTCCAGGGCAAGCAGCGTGCTTGACGTGGCCAGGATGGACGCTGAGGTCAAGGCCCTGCTGAACAAGACGCTCGGCAGCTACAGCGACGACTACCGGGGCAACATCCGCCGCATCATCACCGGCACCCTGGATGAGTGCGTGCGGAGGGGCATCCTTCCCCGGCACACGCTGACCGGCATCGAGCTAGCCCCCCGCATCGTGACCGCCGAGCAGTACGAGCGGCAGAACACGGGCCTGGTGGCGTTCGTCTCCGATGACACGGTGCGGATGCTGGCAGACGGCCTCACCGTCAGCCGGCACCGACCGGCACGGCCGCTCCGCGTACCCGCGTCATTCCCGGCCTGGGCATTGCCCCGTGGCTCCAGCGCACCATGGGACTGCGGATCAGGGAGGCCCTGGGAGTGCGTAAGGCCGATTTCAAGACAGCGCGCCGACGGGACCCGCTACCTGCACCTGTGCTGGCAGGCCAGCGAGAACGGCCGGGAGCTAGAGCCGTTTAAGCACCGCAAGGCCGGAGACTTCCGGGACGTCCCCGTACCTGACATGGTGTGGGACATGGTGGCGGAGCTGCCAGGACGGCCCGCTGTGCCCCGGCCCGAGCGGCACCCGGTACATGCCCTACAGCACCGCCGGAAACCGGTTCGGCCGGATGCTGGACTACCTCGGGATCAGCGGCGTGCACACCCACTCCCTGCGCCACCAGTTCGCCAGCGAGGCCCTGGACGCCAACCCCCGCGAGCTGGCGAACATCTCCCAAGTCCTAGGGCACGACAGCATCGAGACGACGCTACGGTTCTACATCCACGCCAGCGCCAACGCCGAGCAGCGCATCGGCGCGATGTATGAACGCCCGATGGACCAGGCCGGTAGCCAGCAGCAGCCAGGAACCGGAGGCTTCAGCCAGCGACCAGCGCCGCCAGGGCGATCACAGCCCAGTCAGCAGCGAGGAACGGGAGGTCAGGCCGGAAGAATGACCATGGAACGACGATAAAGCCGGTCAGCCGCCGCCTGGTCGCGTTGCACACCTGGCGGCGCGCGACGCTGCCCAGCAGTATTCCGCCCGCCGGAAACCTGCGCGTCAGCACTAAGGGATAATCCAGGACATGGTGCCCTAGGCGGGACGCTACCTTCTTCCTTGCGGGGAACGCCAAGGCGCTTTGCGCAGTAATACGACCGCGTCAAGCACAGCGGTTCTGTAGAAAGCCATTCTCTGGTCGGCCCGGTTACCCACACGCGTGACCGGTTCTGCCGCTCAATAATCTTATCGAGCGGTACCTGAGCTGCTAAATGACCTGTACCCGGTTCGACACAGCGCGCCGCACTGGGCGTGCGGCGCTATTGAGGGGGGTCACGGTTGGTGCGCCTACGCCACCAGCCCGGCCACCCCCTTACCAGTGTCCAGCACAGATGCCGCATACTGCCCGTACAGACCAGCGCCCACGGGCGTGCGGGTGCTGTGCGCCGTGCCTTCAGTCACGGCGCACCCTCCTGCCTGCGCATAACGCGCTCGCTCCGCGCCGCCTCCGTGTTCCTGACCTCACTCCCTCACAATAGCAGAGATAGCGAGGTCAGGAACACTACAGCTCTACTACACGAGTAAACAGGCAGGAGGAAAAGAAAATATTCGAAAACGCGCTGGGGGGAAACCCGGAACCCCCCCGAGCGCCCACAAGCCGGCCCGGTTCCCGGTTTCCCGCCAGACCCCCTATCCCGCCTCCCCAAAAAGACAAAAACCGGTAACGGTCCGCTCCAATGACCGAGGAAACAGCAAAGCACCAACGGGTCCCCGGCCGCACCGTTGACCATGGAAAGCGCAAGCCCCAGTCACCGCCGCACCAATGACCGAGGAACCAGCGCAGAGCCCCGCCTGACACGTGGCACCTGCCCCGCTACCGCGCCGTGCCCGCTGCGACTGCCTACTCCCCGGACACGGCGCAAAGGGGCACTCCCAAATTTCAGACACGGGAGTGGCCCCTTGCAGGCACCGGCAGAAGCCAGCTAACGAAGCTGTCGGATCTTAACCTGATTGAGTAAGCCGACGCCATGCAGTCGTGGCTGAACCGCGAGCGTCGGGCCAGCCGTGGTCCTTGGTGTCGCGGACGAGCACGTGGTTGTCGTCGTCGGCAACTTCGACGCACTGGCCGCCGTTGCCTGAATAGCTGGACTTGCGCCAGCCTCGATCTACTGTTGCTTCCATCGTTCGTTCACTACTTCCAGAATGAGTTGCACGAGACAGGGCGCGCGGCATGGCGCTAGCCCGCGTACACGCTCGAATGCTACCGGGGCTTGCCGTACCTGCTGAGGCTGAGTCAGTGGTGTGACCTTCCGGTATGGCGTCGGTGTGGAGTGTGTCAGCGGCCGTCACCAACCGCTATGTTCATGGCTCCTGAAAGACCAGCCGTAGCCCCTGATGTCGGTCGGCACTACCTGAACTGTAGATGTATCGGACGTTCGGACAAGTTCAGCGATGCGTGCTAGCTGTTCGTTCGTGGTCTCTGGTGAACCTATCAGCCGGTGGAGCGCAGGTTCATCGATCAGCGCGATTACTTCCGGTGGGTCGGGGCGATCCAGGATCGTCTGGCGCTCTAGCTTCGCTGCCGACCAGGGGGTCAATGTGCTGCAGCGCTGGTATCCGTCTGAGCCGCTAGCAGGAGCGCACGGGCGTAGGCAGCCGTATGGAACAGCGCGGGCAAGATGATGGGCGACCAGAACCGAAGGACCGACGCCACACCCTCAGCGCGAAGGTAATCCTCGAACCAGCCCGGAACGCCGTCAGCAGCCGTACGGCAAACCTCCGCCATGACCACCCATCGTTCAGGGCTCTTGTCCCGTGTGCTCAGCCCATGCCGTAAGCACGTCGTCACTGGGGACGCGCTGAGTCGGGCTCTCGGCTTTGGTTACGAGAGTCCTGTCAACCGCCATCGCGGCGGCCAGTGCGTCATGACTTGTGAAACCGGCGGCCAACCTCGCCGCGCGCAACTCCGCTGCGAGCTTTTCACGTGGTGTCAAGTGACACCCTCTCCGCTAGTGTGCTCGATCGTGACATCGGGTTATGGCACATAGCTAAGTCTGTCACTGGCCTGACAACGTTGCTAGCGAGATCATGTTGCTAGATGCCGAAGGATCACCCTATGCCTACCGAACCGCAGAACCGCAGAGCCGAAGTATCCCGTCCACCAGCTAACGACATCGGAGCTAACCCGCTACCGGCGCGAGCTTGAAAACGCGGTCAAGGGCATCGCACCCGATGCCCCGGTGCAAACCGAGCTACGCCGCAGGCTTGACGTGGTGCTAGCCGAGCAGAGCGATTAGTACGCGAAAAAGATCGCCGAGCACAGTGGGTGAAGAGTTGACAGCCGGCTGCACGCCGTGCGCCCTGGCCGACGACCGGGAGCGGTGATGCGCAACCATAACGTCGCCGGCCTGACGGACGCCGAGCTAGACCGCGCGAGGCGAGAGCTAGCGGCAAGCCTCGGCGCTGGCCCGGCCGGACTCACCGGTCCGCGTGCCGATCCTCTCGCACATGAGCGCCATCGACACCGAGCTGACCTGCCGTGGTGTCCGGATGTGCGGTTGCGGGCTGGCCACCGATGACGCCGCCATGATGGACGGCCATCTGTTCGAGTACCCAGGTCACGAAGAACGAGATCTCGGCCGCTACCTCGGCCGGTAGTAGAGCTGGGCATCATCTACCGGGTTGACGGACACGGGTACGTCCCAACGTCGGCCGCTAGACCCCGCTGAACTGGAACAGCGGGAAGGGCAACCCCCGAGCTAGGCCACGCCGCGCTCTCTCCGGGTCGCGAACTGCCTACCTCGGGGGTTGCCGCATATCGTGACGTGGATCAACCCGCCCCAGAGCCTGGCCAAGCACCGCCCCCGCCGCCGTGCTGGCCAGCCACTGGGCCTTGCCGCGCCCGTGGCCTCCGGCCGCCGCACCCGCCCGCACTCCCGGTGATCCGGTATCCCGATTCATCGCTGCTGGCGGAGCCGGCAGTGATGACACCCCCGGCCGCCCGCCCGTGCGGCCCGCCTGCCCGGAGTTCTAACGGTGGTGTTACGGCCGGTGCTGGGTGCTGCCGGCCGGTGTCCCGCCGGGCAGAATCAGTCACTAACCGTATGCAAACGGGCACACGGGGCAATGATGGTTAGTGGGACTGAAGCGGGATGATGCTGGAAACCGGACAAGGACAGGATCACACCCACCCGCCGCGACCGGGCCGCCGCGCCGCGCCGATTACGGCGCGGTGCGGCTCGGGCAGCGGGACATCGACGGCCTGATCTTGTGCGCCGAGCATTTCGGCGCCCCCTATGACCTGCTGGCCGCCGCGCTGGGCGCGCAGCCGGCCCGGCTGCGCGGGATCACCGCGCGGTGGCGCAAGGCCGGGTACGCCGCCACCGGGCGGCTGGGACCCGGCCCCGCGTGGTGCTGGCTGACCCCGGCGGGCATGACCGCCGCCGGGCTCGGCTACCCCGCGACCCGCCCGGCGCTGGCGCGCCTGGCGCACATCCGCGCCGTCCTCGCCGCCCGCCTCTGGCTCCAGGCCTCCCCGGCCTGGACCGCCGGGCGCCCGTGGTGGCATTCCGAGCGCCGCTTGCGCGCCGCCCGGCTCGGGCTCGGTGCCGCCGGGCACCTGCCCGACGCCGAGATCCACTGGCCCTCCACCCACGCCTGCCCCTATCCGGGGCAGGTCTGGGCCCTGGAAGTCGAGCTGACCCCCAAGCCGGCCGCCCGGACGGCCCGGATCATGGGCGGCCTGCTGACCGGGCCGGCGCGGTACGCGCAGGTGATCTACCTGACCGCGCCCGCCGCCCGGCCCGTGGTCACCCGTTCCGCGGACGCTATTCCCGCAGGTCAGAAGGCCAGGATCACCATCCGGGCGCTGCCCCCGTCCGCGTTCACCCCGGAGGCCTGGCCATGACCGTCTGGTCCTGGCTCAAACTCACCATCGCCTTGTGGCTGATCCGCAAGGCCTTCAAGGCGGCCGGGTGGCTGCTGCTGGCCGCCCTCGCGGTCGCCGTGTGGCCGCTGACCCTGATGACCGCCATCGGGTACGCCGCCGCGTGGCTGCGAGGCTGGCCGCCCGCGCGGCTGCGCCGCACCGCCGCCGGGACCCTGGCCGTCACCGCCGTCTACCTGCTCGCCGCCGCCGCCCGCCAGCACGGCTGGCGGGCCCTCGCGCTGACCCCCGTCCGGGACTGGGCCCACGGCTGGCACCACCTGGCGCCGGGCTGGCCTGGCGGACATTCCTGATGCTCCTCCCGGTCACCATCCCGGCCGGGTTCGCGCTGGCCGCCGCATTGTGGGCGTGGCGGATCTACGCCATCACCAGCGGGATCGGCGGCCGGATGGCCTCCGCGCCGTTCACCTTCGACGCCCGCCAGTGGAAACGGCAGGTCCGCGCCGCCACCGGCCGCGTCAGCGCGCCCGGCGCCGTCCCCCTCCTCGGCGCGGGCCGCCGCATCCCCGTCGGCGGCACCATCCGCGCCATCGGGCACCGCTGGCACCCCGTGTTCACCATCCCGTTCGCCGCGTGCGCCCGGCACATGGTGATCATCGGCGCGACCGGATGCGGGAAAACGAACCTGATGATCCGGCTGTGGGCCGGGTGGTACACCGCCGCCCGGGCCGCCGCCGAAACCGGCGGACCGCGCCCGCTGCTGATCGTGCTGGACTGCAAAGGCGGACCCGACGCCCGCACCAAAGCCAACCGGACCCGCCGCCTGCTCCACGGCGCAGGTGCCCGCCGGGTCGCGATCTGGCCCGATGAGGCCCGCCTGTCCCTGTGGGACATCCCGGCCCCGACCTGGCCGTCCTGCTCTGGCAGATGACCGACACCGGGCAGGGCAACGCCGCCTACTACGCCGACATCCTCCAGGCCATCCTCACCCTGGCCTGCACCGCCCCCGCCGGGCCCCCGGCCAGCACCGCCGACTTCCTGCAACGCCTGGACGAGCGCTGGCTGCTGGGCGCGTGGGACGACGGCTACCACCCCGCCGAAACGTCGGCCATCCGGGCCGCCGCCCGGCACATCCCCGACATCGCCCTGCGCATGTCCACCCTGCTGGGCCGCCTCGGGCCCGCGCTGGACGGCCCCGGCCACCTCACCGACGCCGACGCCTGGTACTTCATCCTGGAAGGCACCCGCGAACCCTCGGTCGCCGAAGCGCAGGCCATGGCCCTGACCGAACTCGCCGCCCACGCCGCCACCGGCCCCACGCCGAACCCCGCGCCATCCTGCTCGCCGCCGATGACTACAGCGCCGTATCCCGCCGCGTCCCGATCTCCAACCTCTACGAACGCGGCCGGTCCCTCGGCATCGGCGTGCAGGTCTCCGCCCAGTCCTGGCAAGGACTCGGCGCCGACGACGACGAGCGGTACCGCATCGCGGCCACCGCCGACGGCGGGATCTGGCTGATGCACACCCCCTACCCCGAACCCGTGGTGGAACTGGCCGGGACCCGCCGGGTGCTGGCCACCGCCCACAAGCTCATCGGCACCGCCTGGGGCGATGAAGGCACCACCCGCGAACAGCGCACCTGGATCGCGGACCCCGACCTGATCCGCCGCCTCAAAGTCGGGCAAGCCTGCTACATCTCCCACGGCGCCGCCACCTTCGTGCAGGTCGCCCGGCCGCGTCCCTCCCCGCTCACCCTGCTCCCCGCCCGCGCCCCATCGGCCCGCCGCCGCCGCGTGCCCGCGCCCCGCCGCGCAACCGCCCCCGGCCCCGACCCCGGCCCGCTCAGCCTCGATGACGTCTTCGGACCCGGAGCCGCCCCATGACCCCCGACCCGTTCGCCGCCCTCGGCCTGCCCGCCCGCCCCGACCTGGACGACGAAACCGTCCGCGCCGCCTGGCGGGCCATCGCCGCCGCCACCCACCCCGACCGGCCCGACGGCGGCGACATCCCCCGGTACACCGCCGCCACCGCCGCCTACGCCCAGCTCCGCACCCCCTGGGGCCGCAGCGAGGCCTACGCCGACCTCACCGGACCCGGCAGCCCAGGCAACCCGGACGGCCAGCCCGACGCTACCGCGCCGCTGCCCGCCGTCCCCGGACCCGGACCAGGCCCCCGGCCCGTCCCGCCCCTCCAGCGGATCTACGCCGTGCTGATGATCCCCGAGCGCATCCGCCACGGCAGGCCGCTCCGCCTCGTCATCCGGGGACTCATCGCCGCCGCCGTCTCCCTGATCGTGCTGCGGTCCATTCCCGGCCAGCCCGCCGCCCCCGCCATCGTCACCGGAGCCGCCCTGTGGTTCCTGGCGACCGGGCGCAGCGACCTCGCGCCCCCGCCCGGCCGCTGACCAGACCTGATGCCTCCGGCGGGACCTCGGGTGAGGGGAGACGGCACAGGCCCCGCCAGGCCCCCGCCCTGATGGTGGCTGAGGTGAGATGGCTGGTCCTTCCCGTCCCCGCCGGCCAGGACGAGCCGAGCAGACCGGCCCCGGCCCGTCAAGCCAAGACCGGGCCTGACAGGCCAGACCCGGCCCGCACCCCTACGGGTGGCCGACGGTGACGGGAAGGACAGCCCGCCCGGACCATGGCGCGTCCGCGCCCGCACCCTCACAACCACCCCGGCCACGCCGAGGGCCCCGGCATGGCCGGCAAGACCCCGGCCAACCGCGCCCCCGCACCCCGGCACGAAAGGCCAGCCCGCCCGAAAGCCAGGAACAGCACGGGAAAACCCCAGGCCAGGCAGCCAGCACCAGGCAGCGGAGTCAGGTCAGAGTCAGGAACGCCCGTCCGAAAAATCGGACATAAAGACACATACAGGTATAATATAAATCCCGCACAGTGAGCGACCCGGTATTCGAATAAATGCCGTGAGCTGCCTGTATGGTCACTGTGCGGCCATTGTACGGCCAGCGCGAAACCACTTGACTAATGTTGTCCTTGCCGCCGAGCCAGTAGTCGTACATGCGGGCGATGTTGGGTTTGGTCGTGTCCAGGGGTTTCGTCATGCGGCCTCTCGCTTCTCCCTGGCTCCCGTGCCCGCGCCCACCCGATCCGGCCCTCGTGTCCGGACAGCGAGTCTACAAGATCCGGAGCCGGGGGCCGGTCACGGTGGCTACCCCCGGCCGGAGGTCCCGGCGGTCAGCTGAGCCTCCAGGGTCAAGATGGCCTCGTAGCGCCGCCGCACGTCGGCCCGGTCGGCTGCTTCCGGTACCGACCGCTCGCAGGCCCGGTCGATCATGGCCGCCTGGTCGAGCAGCACCCGGCGCTGCCCGGAGCTTGTCGTCTCGGCCATGATCCGGGCCAGCGCGTCCAGCTGCCGGATCATCACGGCGGGCATGCCCAGGCTGTTCTGCCTGATCTTCTCAAAGGACCGCTGGACCAGCCGGTCGTAGGCCGGCTCGGGCGCGATGACCCGGATGAAGCCCTGGCGGTCCCGGTGCACCCGAGCCGGATGCCACCCGGTCACGATCTTGCACAGGTTCTCCCCGAGCCAGTCGATGCAGGTCAAGGCCGTAAAGGTGTCGTTGATCGCGGCGGACAGGGCCCGGGTGGCGATTTCCACCAGCTGGTCGATGCCAAAGGACACGTCCTGGGTCAAGGTCCGGTGCGGCCCGACGATGTGCGCGCCGCCCAGGGCCTGCCGTACCCGCGGCGCCGCCTCGGGCGGCCACACCGTGGCGAACCGGTGCCCGCGCACCACGAAATGGCCGGGGCGGTGCTCAAGGTTGATCACCGCGTCGGCCGAGGTGGCCAGCTTGACCAGGTTCTGGTGCTTGATGAACTGCACGTAGCCGCTGTCCGGGGCGAGCAGGACACCGCCTTCCCGTTCGGCCTTGGTCACCAGCTCGATCGCGGTCGGGCCGCGTTTGGCGTGCGGTTCTGAGTTCCCGCTGCCCTGCTCGGCGATGGCCTCGGTCAGGTCGGCGGCGATGCTGGCGATGACCTGGGGCAGCTGGATCGAGACGGCCGTGTGGTGGATGAAGTAGATGAGCACGGCCAGGTCGGCGACCATCAGGCCGAGCGTCACGGTCACGCTGATGTGCGGTACGAAGTCCCCGTGCGACCCGGCCCCGATCGAGGCCAGCACCAGCACCGCGTAGACGAACGTCGCCACGAACGTGCCCAGCGTCACCTGGGTACCCCGGTCGCGGATGAAGTTCCCCAGCATCCGCGGCCCGAACTGGGTCGAGGCCAGGGTCAGCGTGACCAGGATGATCGAGAAAACCACCCCGACCACGGTGATGATGGCGGCCGCGATAGCGGTCAGGATCTGCCTGGCCGCGTCCGCGCTGCCGCTTATCACCCAGCCCGGGACGGCGAAGTCGCCGCGGTAGTTAGCCCGGTCCGCGACCAGCGTGCCGGCGAACAGCACGATCGCGCCCGCCACCTCGAGGGCGGGCACGAACCACAAGCTGGTGCGCAGCACTTCCCTGCGCCAGTGCGAGGCTAGCGCGGAGGAGAGAACGCCTGCGGTACATGGCAGGCTCCCGAGCGTGATCTGTGCCGACCAGACTTCCGGCTCACCCTGTCCTGTCCAGCCTCATTATGCCGACCCGCCCCCCGACCTGCAGCTAAACCGCCCCCCGCCACGACCCGCCTCCGGAATCCTCCACGATAACTTTGGCGCCGGCACAGGGACGGGGCCCACCGCGAAAGCCCGAGGCTAGGCGTTCTCAAGTGCGACGTCAGGGCGGGCGGCGTGACAGGCGGGGCCACCAGCCGGGTACCTGGTTGCGGTAGTCCTCAAACTGCTGGCCGAAGCGGCGGGCGAGAGCTGGGTCCTCGATCCAGTGAACGAGGAAGAAGGTAATGGCCAGGAACGCGGCCGCGTAGATCAGCAGCATCGGCCTGCTGAGCAGCAGGGCCTGCCCGCTGATAGCCACCACCGAGGCGACATAGAGGGGGTTGCGCAGGTACCGGTAGGGGCCGCCGACGGTCAGTCGCCGGGAATTCGGTTCACCCGGGATGGGGACGCCGGGCATAAGCCAGCTGCGCCTCCGGCGGCAGGCCGCTGGGGGCGATCCCCCAGCGTAGCGCGTATGCAGCTTCCTGCTCAGGCGTCATCTTCGCCACCGGCCCCGCCTCCTTTGCATCAGTACCCGCGAGAGCTAAAGGGAAAGGCCGGCTTCGAGCACGGCCAGAGCGCGGTCGATGCGGACGAACATGTCCTCGACATTCTGCCGGTCAGACCAGCCGTGCCACGGCAGCGTGATCGACATGATGACGCCGATGATCGCGCCGGCGACCGTGCGGACGGCCAGGTCGTCGGCCGGTCGCCCGGAGCGTTTGGCCAGGGCTTCGCTCATCACCCCGATGGTGCGGGCGAACTCGTCAAGCGCCCGGGCCCTGATCTCGGGCACGGTCAGGGTCAGGGTCATGTTCTGCTGCATCAGGTCCAAGTCGGCCGCGGTGTAGGAGGTGTACGTCTCGGTCACGGCGGCGCGCACGGCCGGCAGCGGCGCGAGCCCGGGCGGCTGCCGCTCGAGCGCCTCGATCATCCGGGTGTCCATGTCGTCCTGCAGGACGAGGTCTTCCTTGGTCGGGAAGTAACGAAAGAACGTGCTGGGCGACACCTCGGCCGCCGCCGCGATCTGCTCCACGGTGGTGGCCTGGTAACCCTGCTCGCGGAACAGCCGCAGCGCGTGCTCCCGCAGCGAAGCACGGGTCCTGGCCTTCTTCCGCTCGCGCAGCCCCCCTGGCGCGGCCGTCCCGGGCGCTGGCATGTCTGTCACACCTGCGATTCTGCCCGCTCCGGGCCGGATTCACCGGCTGTCTGCGGTGCCGTGTCGCCGGCTGGCGCCCCGTCTGCCCGGCGCGGCAGGTAAAGGACCGCGAGAACGGCGCTGACCAGCGCGATGCCGGCGCAGACCCAGAGCATCGTGTCCATCCCGACGACGAACGCGCCGCGCGCCGAGCCCAGCAGCGCCGCCGAGTCGAGCCGGTGGGCGACGCCCACCCCTTCCACCACGCTGCTCTTGGCCGCCGTCGCGACGGCGGCGGGCAGACCGGTCACGTCCAGCCGGCCGCGGTACGCCGTGTTGAGCACCGTGCCCAGCACCGCGACCCCGATGGTGGCGCCGACCTGCCGCAACGCCGAGATCAGCGCGGAACCGGAGCCGCTGCGCTCAGCCGAGAGGGCGGAAAGCGCCGCGTTCATCGTCTGCGGCATGGCCAGCCCGAGCCCGAGGCCGAACACCGCGAACCAGGTCGCCGCGAACCCGGTGCCGCTGCCGCTCTTGGTGGTCGCGCCGACCCCGAGCGCCACGGCCATGACCGTGAATCCCACCGCGACCAGCCCCTTGACACTGGTCCCCGCGGCCAGGCCCGGCGGCCCCCGGCCCCGCCCGGTCCCCCCGGCGCGCCAGTCCCGGCGTCCCGGCGCGGCGAGGCCAGCCTGGTGCCGCCGATCATGCCGATGACCATGCCGCCGATCATGGGCAGCAGCCGCAGTCCGCTGCCCATCGCGTTGACCCCGCGCACCTCCTGGAAGTACAGCGGCATCGCGAAGAAGATGCCGAACATGGCGAACGAGACCAGCGTGGCCAGCGCGGTGCCCCAGGTGAACCCGGCCGACCGGAACAGGCTGAGCTCGATCAGCGGCCGGGCACCACGCCGCCCGGCGCCGCCGCGCTCCCAGGCCACCAGGATCACCAGCACCACCACCCCGGCCGCGATCGCGGCCAGCGCGCCCGGGTCGGTCCAGCCGTTCTGCCCGGCCCGGATGCAGCCGTACGTCAGCCCGGCCAGCCCCGCGCTCGACAAGATCACGCCGGGCAGGTCGAGCCGCGGCCGCTGCTGGCTGCGCGACTCCGGCAGCAGGAACGACCACCGCGATCAGCGCCATCGCCACCACCGGCACGTTGATCAGGAAGACCGAACCCCACCAGAAGTTGTCGAGCAGGTACCCGCCGACGATCGGGCCGATCGGGAAGCTGATGAAGGTGGCCGACGCCATCAGCGCGATCGCCTTCTGCCGCTCCTGCCGGCGCGAACAAGACCGGGATCACCGACAGCGAGAGCGGGAAGATCGCCGCCGCGCCGATGCCGAGCACGGCGCGAGCGGCGATCAGCTCACCGGTGCCGCCCGCGTACGCGCACGCCGCCGAGCTGGCGCCAAACAGCACCAGCGCGGCCAGCAGCACCTTCTTGCGGCCGAGCCGGTCGCCGAGCAGCCCGGCGGGCAGCATCGCGGCCGCCAGCACCAGGCTGTAGGCGTCCGAGATCCACTGCAGGTCGCTGGTCGAGGCGTGCAGGTCGGTGGCGATCGTGGGGAGCGCCAGGTTCAGCACGGTCAGGTCGAGCCCGACGACAAGCACGCTGGCCGCGATAGCGACCAGCGCCCACCACTTACGCGCCGAGGTATCCACCATGACACCCACATCCCTTCGGTAGTCACCGCTAAATGAAAGTCAACTACCAAAAGTATGTGACCATCAGTTGGCGGTGTCAAATCACGATTCAGAGGTTCCAGCCCTGCCAGTCGCTTGAGCAGGCCCGCGCCGTCCGGGCTACCCAGGCCGGTGCAGGCGTCCCAGCCGGGACCGGCCGCGTAGGCGCCGTTGTTGCCGCTGGTGACGTCTCGGAAACCCGCCACGTCGACGCCTGGCGTCACGCCCGCGTACAGAACCGGCTGGATCAGCCCGAACCGCTGGCCGGTCGCCTCCGCGAGCCGGCTGATCAGCGCCGCCCACAGCGGAGCGACCGCGCTGGTGCCCCCCACCACCTGGGCCTGGCCGCCGGCGTAGACCTGGTAGCCGGTCTCCGGGTCGGCGTTGCCCGCCACGTCGGGCACGCCGCGCCCGCCGCCTGCGGAGCCGTTGGCCTGGGCCGGGCACTCCGGCGGTGGCCTGCCAGGACGGCAGCGCGAACTGGTCGCTGACCCCGCCGCCGCCGGCGCCGTGTTTGGTGGCTATCTCGTTCCAGACCACCTCGGAGCTGATCGTGCCTGCGGAGGCGAGCAGCTTGGTGCCGCCGCAGCCGAGCGCATGCGGGCTCGAGGCGGGGAAGTCGACGTGCGCCTGGCCGTCGGTGACGGCGTCGCCGCTGCCGTTGTCGCCCGAGGCCGCGCAGACGGTGATGCCGAGCACGGCCGCGTCGGCCAGCGCCGCGTCCATGGCCGAACGTCCCTGCGCGGTCCAGGAGTCCTCGGACTGGCCCCAGCTGATCGAGATGGCCACCGGCACCGGGCTGGCGTGCGCGGCCTCGGAGACCGCGTCGACAAAGCCCTGGTCGCCATTGTTCGGCGCGAAGTACACCACCTGCGCCGCGCCGGGCGCGGCCGCGCCGATCACGTCGATGTCCAGGTTCACCTCCATGTCGGCCCCGCTCGGATCGGAACCCGGCGCGTTGGCCGCGCCGTCCACGCCGACCGAGGTGATCGACGGGACCGCGATGTTCAGCCCGCCGAAGTAGGTGCTCAGGTCGCTGGCCGAGAAGCCGCCGCCGAGCTCGATCACCGCGATCGTCTGGCCGGCCCCGGTGGTGCCCGCCGGGAAGCCGTAGAGATCGGCCACCTGGTTCGGCGGGTACGAGGTGCCCGGCGCGGCGGCGGCGGAGCCCGCGTCGGCGGTCCGGAAGTGCGCCCGGAACTGCGGCCTGGTGTCCAGGCCGAGCACGGCGAGCACGACTCCGGCCAGCGCGGCCGGAAGGTAGAGTGCCCCCTCGCGGTAGCGGTGCGTGACCACCTGGCCACCTGGCCCGGTACTCGTGACCTGCTGCAGCGTCACGCCGAACACCCCGGACAGCTCGCCCAGGGTGCCCGCCACCTTGACCCGGCGCGACGCCGGGTGCACGGCGGTGACCTCGAGGCCAAGACCGGTGAGCGTCTGCCGGACGAGCTCGATGTCGGCCGGGTCGGCGCCGTACTGTTCCGCCAGTTCACCGCTGGTCAGGACCGTGGGCCCGGCCACCAGGCCAGCCGGCAGGGCGGCTCGGCGGCGCAGCACCAGGGTCAGCTCGGCTCGCTCGGAGGTGTCCAGCGGGCCGGCCGGTGGCGCCCGCCAGCGGCGCCCGGGTGCTGCCGGAAAGTTGGACCAACGATGGATCAGACATGGTGTGCTCCCGCTCGGGTAGGTGCGTGAGGGTAGCGGCTTATCAGCCCCCCAGGGCGGATTCTGCCTGGCTTAAGGGAGAACCACGGCCCGTTCGGCATTAATTATTTCATCCGAACGGCCGTGCCTGACCCTATCTTGATAAGTAAAACCCGGGGGGCCGATAAAGGCCTGGGCCCGGCCGCCCGCGAAAACGGGTTAGAAAAAGGCGTGCACCATATCGGTCACCAGGTCGTCGTCGTTTACCACCGGGATCACCCGCCACTTGTCCAGCGTCGTGCAGGGGTGCGAGATGCCCAGGCTGACCAGGTCCCCGGGCGCGAGCCCCGAGTCCGGCCCAAGCCGCAGGTAAGCGTGCTGATCGTTGAGCTCGGACACCTCACTTCCGGTTAGTCCGGATTCGGATATTCCGTTTCCGCCACTACCCCGGATGACGCGCAGCGGTACCGGCAGCCCGGAGTCGAAGCCGGCGTCGCGCCGGCCCGCGCCGAGCAGCGCCAGCCCCGGCTCGGGCCGGGACAGCACCTGCGCCCACAGCTCGAGCGCGGGCCGCAGCCCGGGCGCGGGCGCCGATCCCCTGGTGGCCGGGGAGATCGCCGCGTACAGGCCGTGATCGTGGGTGAGGTAGGCGCCGCTGCGCAGGATCGGCGTGATCCCGCGCAGGTCCGCCCGTGGTCAGCTCGCGCGCCACCACGTCGAAGAACGCGCTGCCGCCCGCGGTCACGATGAACTCCCCGCCGGGTGCCCCCTGCGCCCGCAGCGGGCCGGCCAGTGCCCGGAGCCTGCGGCAGAACGCGGCGACCAGCTCGAGCGTCCGGGCCGGTCCGCCCGCCTCCTTCTGGCCGCCGATGCCGCCCTCGTACCCGGCCAGGCCGGCCAGCCTGAGGGTGCCGGTCGCGGCCGCCGCCCGCGCCACCGCGAGCGCGCCCGCGTCGGTCCGGCAGCCGGTCCGGCCGCCGGGGAAGCCCAGCTCCACCAGGACACCGAGCCTGCGCCCGGCCGGGCCGCGGCTGAGCACCCGGTCCAGGATGGCCACGCCCTCGGCGCTGTCGACGTAGCAGTAGGCCTGCAAGCCGGGGTCGGCGGCCAGCTCGGCCGCCAGCCAGCCGATGCCCGCCTCGTCCACGAGTTCGTTGGCCAGCAGCAAGCGCGGAAAGCCGAACGCCCGGTAGGTGCGCAGCTGCCCGATGGTGGCCACCGTGATGCCCCAGGCGCCGTGGGCCAGCTGGCGGGCGGCAAGTTCGGGGGACATGGCGGTCTTGCCGTGCGGGGCGAGCGCCACGCCCGCCTGCGCGCAGTAGGCGGCCATCGCCGCGAGGTTGCCCTCAAGCGCGCTCTCGCGCAGGGTGAGCAGCGGGTAGGTGAAGCCTGCCGCGTGCAGCGGCGGCCGGATGGCGGCCAGCTCGGCGGCCGACCGGCCGGCGACCGCCTGGCCGCAGCCCTTCTCGACCGGTGCGACCGGGCGCTCGCGCAGGGCCCGCAGCCGCTCCGCGACGAGCGGCGGCAGCGGATGGCTCACCTGGTCCCCAGCTCCCACTCCGGCCGGCCCGGCCGCTCGGTTTCGTCGCTACTCTTTATCGTTATCCAACCATGGGTGACCGATTCCGCACTACTTGTTGCGGTATACACCTGCGGTGGGTCATGATGAAAGTGAGTGACCATACGGACGGCGGAGTACGGGGTCGGGACAGAAAGGTCACAGTGGAAGGTGCTGTGCCGCCGCGGGCCACATTCCGTGA
The DNA here is from genome assembly GCA_963730825.1 of uncultured Actinomycetes bacterium. Classification (GTDB taxonomy): domain Bacteria; phylum Actinomycetota; class Actinomycetes; order Streptosporangiales; family Streptosporangiaceae; genus Palsa-504. The sequence goes on along the minus strand of CAVSTQ010000024.1, from coordinate 180,788 downwards.
CGTGTTCGCGGTTCGCGAATTCCGGGCCCTGTGGCTCTCCGAAGTACTATCCGTAGCCGGCGATCGGCTGGCCCTGGTCGCGCTGGTCTTGCTGGTCTGGGACCGGACCCATAACTCGCTGTACACCGGCGTGACCTACGCGGCCGGCTACCTGCCCTGGGTGATCGGCGGCTTGTTCCTGGCCGACCTGGCGGACCGGCGGCCGCGCCGTACGGTCATGGTCGTCTGCGACGTGGTCCGGGTGGTCCTGGTGGCGGCCATGCTGATTCCCCGCATGCCGTGGCAGGCCCTGGTCGGGCTGTTGTTCGCGACCATGATGTTCGCGGCGCCGTTCGAATCGGCCCGCGCCTCCATCACTCCCGACATCTTGAAGGGCGAGCGCTACGCGCTTGGTACGGCGGTGATCCAGACCACGTTCCTGGCCTGCCAGGTGGTCGGCGCGGTGGGTGCGGGGGTGGCGGTGATCTTTATCGGAGTGCGACCCTCGCTGGCCGTCGACGCCGGGACGTTCGCGCTGTCCGGCTTGTTAATCGGGCTAGGGATCCGGTCCAGGCCCGCGGCCAGATCCGAGTCGGCCCGGCCGTCCCCGCTGGCGCAGCTGCGGGACGGGTTCCGCCTGGTCTTTGGTGACCAGGGGCGCCGCACCCTGCTGCTTTTCGGCTGGCTGGTGGCGTTCTACACGATTCCCGAGGGCGTCGCCGCGCGCTACGCGACCAACCTCGGCGGCGGGTCTATCGCGATCGTCCTGGTGCTGGCGTCCACCGCGTTCAGCACCACGATCGCCACGCCGCTGTTCACCAAGTTCGTCCGCCCCCGCCAGCGGACCGAGTGGATGGGGCCGCTCGCCGTGCTTACCTGCGCCACACTGGTCCTCACGGCCCTCCACCCCGGTCTCGTGGTCTCCCTAGTGATCTTTTCCGTCTCGGCCGCGTTTGGTGTTTACCAGCTCGCGGCCAACACCGCCTTCGTCGTAAGGGTGCCGAACGAACGGCGGGCTCAGGCCTTCGGCCTGGCCAACATGGGGGTAATCGTCGGCCAGGGCACCGCTTTCGTGGCCGCAAGCGCCGCGGCGCTGGTGTTCAGCCCGGCGGTGGTCGTCGCGGTCGGCGGTGGTATCGGTACCGTCATCGCCGTGGTGCTGACGCTCAAATGGCGTCAGGTGTCACCGCCAGGCGGCCGTCATGCCGCGGGCCGGCGCCCGGCCGGCGCCGCGACGGCACGTACGGTGCCGCTGCGCGAATCAAATCACAGCGGCCGCTGAGTTGCCTCAAGTCCAGGTGTCTCGCATTGCGAATTCCTCTCTCCGCTCCCTGTCTGGATGTGCTTGGGTTTCAGCCCCAGATGACGCGCATCGCCAGGACGCCTCCTTCCGCTGCGGGAAATAACGGTACGAAAGCCACCCGGTGTGGTCAGCACTCCGGGTAATCGTGGCTCGTTAAAGACCATTTAGCGCCTCTTTGTTGGACGATGTAAGCGAATCGGCGGCAATAGTGCCCAAGATGGCCATAGATGGGTTAAGGTAGCTATACGGAGCTAGTCCTTTACGGTGAGCTGCCGACTAGACAGGAGTTTGTCCAGTCCCATCCGGAACGGTGGAGTATGGAAGCCTCGTCCGTCACGCGCCGGCTGCTGGCGCACGCCGCCTTCTGGGACTGGGCCTGGTGGCGGCTCCCCGTGGTGCTGCGCTGCTATGTCGGCGCCGTTCCGCTGCTGGCCGTGGTGCTTATCGGGTTCGCCGCGTCCCGGACGTCCTGGAGCACCGCGGACCTGGTGAAGTTCCTGCTGCTGCTCGGCTGTGGCCTGATCTCGGTGGCGGCGACGCCGCGGACCGCCTACGCTCAGGGCGCGCTTGTGCGCGACTTCATCACCGCCTGGGTGCTGCCGATAGCGATCTTGCTGCCGCCGGTGTACGCGATGGTGACGCCCATCCCGCTGCTTGTCCTCACCCAGTGGCGAATTCACAAGGGCGTCGTGTACCGCCGGGCCTTCACGGCCGGCGCCATGGGGCTGGCCTACGGCGCGGCGTCCCTGGTCTTCCGGGCGTTTCCCGCTTCCATCGCGGGCGCCTCCATCGGCACCGGGATGCACGCGTTCACCTGGGCCCTGGTCGTCGCCCTGTGCGAGATCATGGGCGGCCGGGGGCACAACGCCATCATCGTGATCGCGGTCAAGGTCTCCGATCCCACCGTCCGGCTGGCGGACCAGGAGCTGAGCCGGGAGGCCCTGCAGGCCGACCTGACCGAGTTCAACCTGGGCGTGCTGATCACGGTGGTGGTGGCGGTCACGCCCGCGCTCGCGGTCTTCGCGGTGCCCATGTGGCTCATGGTCCGGCGGTTCATGATGCACGCGCAGCTGCTCGCCCAGTCCCGGATCGACACCAAGACCGGCCTGCTCAACGCGTCCACCTGGGAACGGGAAGCGACGGTCGAGATCGCCCGGGCGCTGCGGACGGACACCCCGCTCGCCCTGGCGCTGGTCGACATCGACCACTTCAAGATGGTCAACGACACCTACGGGCACCTGGTCGGGGACAAGGCGCTCCGGGCGGTGACCGACGGGCTGCGCAGCCAGCTGCGAATCTATGACCTGGCCGGCCGTTTTGGCGGTGAGGAGTTCGTGATCCTGCTGCCGCACGCCCGTGACGCCGACGCGCTGAGCGTCGCCGAGCGGCTCCGCGCGCATGTCGCCGCGCTGTCCATCCCGGTCAACGACGCGGATGAGTCCGGGCCGTGCGTCAAGCTCACTATCTCGGTCGGTGTCTCCGCCCTGGACGGTGACAGCCGCGAGCTCACCGACATGCTCACCGCCGCCGACGCGGCCCTGTACTACGCCAAGGAAACCGGCCGCAACAAGACCCACATGATCACCTCGGCGGACCGGGTTCCCAGTCCGTAGCTCTGGCCTGCGCGGACGTCTAGTAAACTACCTAGAGTGCATGTAAGAATACATATTGCCACCGAATCGGAGTCACGGGTCCGAAAGAGCCGCTATGCTCGATACGGATGACAAATAGTCAAGAATCCTGCCCGATTCCGGGCAGGATTCTTGCTCATATCGTCGGGGGCCAGTAAAAAGTAGTCATGCCCGAACCCGTCAGCCCTGTCCCGCAGGATCTCGTCCGCTACCTGGCGGCCTCGACCGGGTTGCCGCAGCCTACTGCGGTCCGGGTCATCGCCGACGTGACGACGTACTTCAACGAAACGATCGAGGAGTTCATTCGCAGGCGCCACGCCGAGCTGCGGGAACGCCAGCGCACAAACGATGAGATCTGGCCGCTGATCGCGGCCGAGATCGAGCAGCGCAGGTTCGCCGCGCCCCGGCTGTCCGAGCGGCAGCTCCGGCGCGTCGTCTACGGATAGCGGAGTTCACGGGTAGCGGAGTGCACGGATAGCGGGTAAGCGCAACCGACGGGAGACCTTTCACGTGTGCGGAATCGTGGGATACATCGGCCGCAGGGACGCCGTCCCTGTCATCCTCGAGGGCCTGCGGAGCCTGGAGTACCGCGGCTACGACTCGGCCGGACTGGCCGTCATCTACCGGAACAAGTTGCAGGTCACCAAGACCGCGGGCCGGGTCCAGGACCTGCGGGACCGGGTCAGCGACCGGACCAGGGCCACGGTCGGCATCGGCCACACCCGATGGGCCACCCACGGTGAGCCCAACGAGGTCAACGCCCACCCGCATATGGACACCAAGGGCAACATCGCCGTCGTGCACAACGGGATCATCGAGAACGCCGAGCAGCTCAGGGACGTCTTGACGGCCCGGGGGGTCAAGCTGGTCAGCGACACGGACACCGAAGCGCTGGCGCACCTGATCGCCGCCGAGGCGGACGAGGGCCCGGGCAGCCTGGAGGACGCGGTCCGCCGGGCGCTGCGGCATGTGGAGGGCACCTACGGCCTGGTGGTCCTGGACATCAGGCGCCCGAACGAGCTCGTGGTGGCCCGCAACGGCAGCCCCATCGTGCTGGGCATCGGCGAGGCCGAGATGTTCATCGCCTCCGATATCGCCGCGCTGGTCCGCTACACCAAGCAGGTGGTGTACCTGGACGACGCGGAGATCGCCACCGTGCACGCCGCGGACTATACGACGGCATCGCTCGACGACCGGGACCGGCGCAGCGCCGCCGACCGCAAGGTACCCACCACCGTGGAGACCGAAGCTGGCGACTACGAGCTCGGCCCGTACAAGGACTTCATGCGCAAGGAGATCCACGAGCAGCCGGAGGCGCTGCGCCGGGCCTTGCGCGGACGGCTCGACGAGCGGTTCTCCACCGCCCGGCTGGGCGGGATCAACCTGGACGCGCGGGAGCTCAGGTCGATTAGGCAGGTGAAGTTCCTGGGCTGCGGCTCCGCCTACTACGCCGGCCAGATGGGCGCGATGCTGACCGAGGAGCTGGCCCGGATACCGTCCGACGCCGAGCCGGCCTTCCGAGTTCAGGTACCGCAACCCGGTGGTGGATCCGGACACGCTGTACGTGGCGGTCAGCCAGTCCGGCGAGACGCTGGACACGCTGATGGCGGTACAGGAACTGCACCGCAAGGGCGGCCAGGTCATCGGGGCGGTCAACGTGGTGGGCAGCGCGATCGGCCGGGAGTGCGGCCGCGGCGTCTTCCTGCACGCGGGCCCCGAGATCGCGGTCGCGTCCACCAAGGCCCTGACCAACATGGCGGCCTCGTTCGCCCTGTTCGCCCTGCTGCTCGGCCGGGTGCGTGACCTGTCCTCGGCGTCCGGTCAGCGGATCGTGAACGGCCTGCGCGCGCTGCCCGACCAGATCGAGCAGGTGCTGGCGGCCGAGGATCACATCGCCAAGATCGCCCGCGAGTTCGCCGGGGCCGAGCACATGTTCTTCATCGGCCGGGTCCGGGGCTGGCCGGTGGCCCGCGAGGGGGCCCAGAAGCTCAAGGAGGTCTCCTACGTTCACGCCGAGGCTTACCAGGCGGCCGAGCTCAAGCACGGCCCGCTTGCCCTGATCAACAGCTCCATGCCGAGTGTGGTCGTCGTCCCGGCCGACGAGCTGCTGGCCAAGAACATCTCCACGATCGAGCAGATCAAGGCCCGCAGCGGCCCGGTCATCGCGGTGACTAGCGCCGACCTGCCCGCGGGCCTGGCCGACGCGGTGATCCGGGTGCCCGGCGGCGAACCAGAACTCGACCCCCTGCTGCTGAACGTCCCGCTGCAGCTCTTCGCCTACCATCTCGCCGCCGCCCTGGACCGGGACATCGACAAGCCCCGCAACCTGGCCAAGAGCGTCACCGTGGAGTAACCCCGACCGGACGGCAACGACCCGGCGCCCCGGGACGGCTCGGCCGCGGAGCCGTCCATGGGCGTCGTGGTCATTGTCGTCGTTTTTGGATAACGAAAGCTTAGCCCCAGGTAGAACTCATGGACCGCTCCTCCTCTCGGCGGGTCAATGTCATCGGAATGACGTACCCGGCGGAAAACACGCCCGGTAATCACGACGTGTCAATCACATTTAGCTCTTCCTGGCCGCGTCGATGTCCTCAAACCTGTACCAATAGCTAACAGAATGCGTATAGATGGGTTAAGGTAGCTATGCGAATGTAGTTCTTTACGGTGGGCTGTCGACTAGGCCCGAGACCCGTCGCGCCCCATCTGAAACGGTGGAGTATGCCAGCCTCGTCCATTACTCGCCGCCTGCGGGCGAGCGCGGCTGTCCAGAATTGGACCTGGTGGGAGCTTCCCCCGCTGCTCCGCGGCTACGTGGCGGCTGTCCCGCTGATCGCACTGGTCATGCTCGGCCTGGTCGCGTCCCAGATGACCTGGCACGTGGCGGACGTGGTGAAGTTCGGTCTGCTGGTGGGCTGCGGCCTGGTCTCGGTCGCGGCGACGTCGCGGATCGCTTACGGCCAGGGTGCCATCGTGCGGGACTTCCTGACCGTGTGGGTGCTCCCGATCGCGATCCTGCTCCCGCCCGGCTACGCCATGCTGGCGCCGATCCCGCTGCTCATGATCACCCAGTGGCGCGTGCACCGGGGGCTTGTCTACCGGCGGGTCTTCACCGCCGGGGCCCTCGGCCTGGCCTACGGTGCGGCGTCACTGACGTTCCGGGCGGTGCCCGCCGTCTTCGCCGGCACCGTCATCGGCACCGGCAGTCATGCGCTGACCTGGGTGGTAGCGGTGGCGATGAGTGAGATCGTCGGCTGGTTCGGTCACCACTCACTCATCGTCGTGGCCATCAAGCTGACCGACCCGGCCGCGCGGCTGGCGGACATGGAGTTCAACCGTGAGGCGCTAAAGGCTGACTTCGCGCAGGTCGACCTGGGCATCCTGGTCACCGTGGTGGTGGCCGTCAACCCGGTGCTCGCGGTCTTCGCCGTACCCACCGTGCTGCTGGCCCGGCGGTTCATGATGCACGCACAGCTCCTGGCCAAGACCCGGATCGACGCCAAGACCGGCCTGCTCAACGCGGCCACCTGGGAAAGCGAGGCGGCCGCGGAGATCTCCCGGGCGGTCAGGACGCTCAGCCCGTTGTCGGTGGCGCTGATCGATATCGATCACTTCAAGGCGGTGAACGATACCTACGGTCACCTAGTCGGCGACAAGGCCCTGCGCGCGCTCAGCGACGCGCTGCGCGAGCAGCTGCGCGGTTACGACCTGACCGGACGGTTCGGTGGCGAGGAGTTCGTCGTCCTGCTGCCGCAGACCGACGAGGCGGATGCCGTCGTGATCGCGGAGCGGCTGCGTGCCGGCATCGCCGCGATGCCGATCCCGGTGGACGAGGACACCTACCGGATCAGGCTCACGGTCTCCATCGGCGTGGCCTCACTCGGCGACGCGGGCACCGAACTGACCGATCTGCTCACCGCGGCCGACGCGGCTTTGTACCACGCCAAGCAAACCGGCCGGAACAAGGTACACACGGCCAGCGTGCCGCTGGCTCACATGGTCCCGGTGGCCAGGCAAGGCTCGGGCCCGATGGATATCGGCGGTTCTTCGCTGCGGTAACGGCGTGGCCGTCTTAGTGCAGCGGCGGGAAGTCGTCGGTAAAGCCGGCCCCGGCAGCGGCTGCTCGCACCAGACGACCTTGCCGGTCGCGGTCCGGCGGGCGCCCCAGCGCTGCGCGAGCTGGCGGACCACCTGCAGGCCGCGGCCGTTCTCGTCGTCGCTGCTGGCCTGGCGCAGCCTCGGCAGCGCGCCGGAGGAATCCAGCACCTCGCAGACCAGCGCCTTCTCGTTGACCAGCCGGAGCGTGACGTCGCCGCGCGAGTACTTGACCGCGTTCGTCACCAGCTCGGAGACGAGCAGCTCGGTCGTCGGGATCAGGTCTTCCAGATTCCAGCGCTTCATCGGCTCGGTCAGCACCGCACGGGCCTCGCGCACCGAGGTCAGCTTGGGCGCGAACGTCCATGAGGCGTAGCAATCCGGTGACAGCCGCCCGAGCCGGGCAATGAGGACCGCGATGTCGTCGCGCTGATGATCGGAGTACACCCCGTCCAGGCTGGCCTTGCACAGGTCCTCAAGCGGCCGCTCGGGCGAGCCCGGGCCAAAGATGGACGTCAGCCGGGCCAGCCCGTCGCTGATGTCCCGGCCCTTGTTCTCCACCAGGCCGTCGGTGTACAGGACGAACAGGCTGCCGTCCTCGATGGTGAACGTCCGGCTCTCCACCTCGCCGTCGCCGATGCCCAGCGGCGGCGCGGGCGGCACGTCGAGGTACTCGTTGCTGCCGTCCGGGTGTACGAGCAGCGGCGGCAGGTGCCCGGCCACGGCGATCTCGCACTCGCCGCTCACCGCGTCGTAGACGGCGTACGCGCAGGTGGCGAAGTGCGGCTCGCGTTCGCCGAGGGTGTGCATGAGCTCGTCGAGCTGTTGCAGCGACTCGGCCGGCGCCAGCTCGAGCATGGCCAGGGTGTGGATGGCGGTCCGCAGCCGGCCCATGGTGACGGCGGCGCGCACACCGTGCCCGGCCACGTCGCCGACCACCAGCGCGACCCGGCCGCCGGGCAGCGCGATCGACTCGTACCAGTCACCGCCCACCTCGATGAGCTTGCTTCCCGGCAGGTAGCGGTGCTTCACCTCGACCGAGGAAGGGTAGGACAGCCCGGTCGGCAGCATGCTGCGCTGCAAGGTCAGCGCGGTCGCGTGCTCCCGGCTGTACCGGCGCGCGTTGTCGATGAAGACGGCGGCGCGGGAGGCGAAGTCCATCCCGATCTCGACGTCGTACGCGTCGAACCTCCGGAACCCCTCCTGCCGGGTGCAGGCGAAGAAGCCCAGCATGGTGCCCCGCGCGATGAGCGGCAGCATCAGCATGGAGGCGCCGGAAAGCAGCTTGCCCACCGGCTTGCGCCGCCACGCCTTGGCGATCTTGCCCGCCTGATCCTGGCTGATGGTGGTCTCGAGCACCGGCGCGCCGGTGTCCATGCACCGGAAGTACGGCGAGGTCGCCGGGTAACGCAGGATCTCCCCGGTGGGGAAGGCCGCCTCCCAGGCGGGATCCTTCCGGTCGTGCTGCAGCGCGATCCGCCGCAGCGGGAGGGACCCGTCGGGTCCGTGCGAGGGGAGCTCGTCGTCGCCGATCAGGCTCTCGAGCAAAAGCAGGTCACCGGCGTTGCAGAAATGCGGGACGAGTGCGTCGATCAGCTCGCGGGCCAGGTGATCGATATCGAGCGAGTCGCCGATCCTGGTAAAGGTGTCGTCGAGCATCTGCCTGCGCATCAGGGCGGGGTCGACGAACCTCTCGGCCCTCGGCGCCGGGATCCGCAGCAGCGCCAGCGCGGCCAGGTTGGTCCCGCCCGCGCGCATCGGGTGCACGGTCACCACGGCCTCGGCCCGGTACCCGCCGCGGGTGTCGATGGTCAGCATCGCGCTACCCTCGCGATCGGAGCGGATCGCCTCGAGCAGTCCGCTGACCGCGGCCGCGCCGTCCGTGACCCGGCCGGCCGGGGCGGCGTCATCCCCCTGGGCCCCCTGGGGTACGCCCGCGGTCAGGTCGCTCAGCTGCGCGCCAAGCAGTTCCTCCGGCTCCCGGGCCAGGATCTGCGGCGCGTTCCTGTCGTGCTGCACGATCCGGCCGTCGTAGTCGATCCCGAGAATGATGGTCCGGACAGAGGCGGCCAGGGCCGGGTGCGAGCCCTCCGCGGCGATACGCCGGACCGGGCCCTCGGGGGTGTCTGCGATCCCGGCCTCCTGGGAGTTCACGTTGGCCTTGGCGGCACGGCTTCGCTTGGTCCCGTTGCCCGCGGTCCTCGGAGTCCGAGGGGTCGGGGCACGGTTCGACAGGACACCGCTCTCGGGGACGCTAGCCCCGAGAGCACCGCCCTTTGCCGACATGCCGGATGTCACGTGGTGTCTCCTGATGCCATCGCAGGCTGTGCTCGTGTCAATTATGAGTCAACGACGGCACGTTCAGACGGGAGTTCCGATGACTCACCTTTGTGGCTAATACTACCTTTTGTACGCGAGTGACGTAGTTCCAGTAAAGATCTGTGACTGATGTGACGCGGGGCTCCGGTCAAGGCGCAGACCATCTCTTCATCCGTGCCGCTCGGAGCCCTTTTTATAGCTGCGAGAAAACGGATATGGTTACTCAGCGTATAACAGAAGCCTGAGCCGGGCGGTCAGTCCCGTAGCGAGTCAGGCAGCGCGGCCCGGATCTTGGCCGCGAACGCCTCGGCCGGGTGGTCCGCGTCGTAGGGATGCCGCGGGCCCAGCCACAACCGCAGCCCGTCCTTGCGGTTCCGCGGGATCACGTGCAGGTGCAGGTGCGGGACCGACTGGCTGACCACGTTGTTGACCAGGATCATCGAGCCGTCCGCGCCGAGACCGTCCTCGACCGCGCGCTCGAGCTGCTGCGCCGTGGCGAAGAACTCAGGCCCCCAGTCGGCGGGCAGGTCGCTCAGCAGGCGGACATGCTGCTTGGGCGCGAGCAGCGTGTGACCGTGAAACAGCGGCCGGTGGTCGAGGAAGGCGATCAGCCGTTCCGTCTCGAGCACGGTCACCGCCTTCAGCTCGCCGCTGATGATGGCGCAGAAAACACACGTTGCTGGCATCAGCGTGAGCCTATCGCGGCCGCCCGGCCCCAGGTCACGCGCCGGGTACTGATGCGCCGGGCTACGGCGGGTCGAGCTCGAACCACACGCAGGTGCCGTCCCGCTCCCGCAGGAAGCCCCAGCGCTGCGCGATCTCGTTGACCAGATGGAAGCCGCGTCCGCCTTCGTCGTGCCCGTCGGCGTCGCGCCAGTACGGGAGGCCGCCCTGCCCGTCGTCGATGACGTCCACGTGCACCACCGCACCGGAGCGGATCACCGCGACCGTCACCCCGGCGGCGTCGGTCGCATGCTGGACCGCATTCGTCACCAGCTCACAGGCCAGCAGTTCGGCGTCCAGCGAGGACGGGTGGTCACCGAGCGCGTCCCTGATGAACCTGCGGGCCACAGGTACCTCATCCGCCCGCCGGGCAAAACGCCGGGTAGCGGACGCCGTCCCCGCGCCGCCCGCCGTCCACCGCGGCCGCCGCCACCCCGCCTCCACCCCCTGCGGTCACAGGCCTGGCCACCCCGCCTCCACCCCCGGCGGGCCCCTGGAGCGCCGCGGACGCCGGGAAGGCTGCGCCTCGCCAACCCCGCGGGTCGGCGGCGGGAAAGGGCGCACCTGGCATATCGGCCTCCGCATCCTGTGTCATTACTGTCAGTATTAACTGTGTAACTCTCAGTTGACAATAGTTCACTCAGGGCGCAGTTCATAGCCGCCAAGGCGTTAGCCACCTGGATCTGGTGCAGATCGCGCTAAGCGACAAACCCGTTAACGTCACCAGAACGGGCGGCTCCGCCCGCCTGCGCTGCTGGCATTGCTGTGGTTCTGCCCGTTCCCGGGGATCTGCACCTGGCGGTGCGGATGGTGCTGGCGTGGCCCGGAGCCAGCCGGACGATGAACCCCTGTGCCGGCGCTGCCGGCACGGGCGGCTACGTGCCCCGGCGGGGCGGGAGCGCAGGGCGCCGGGTGAGGTAAAGAGAGCCGAGCGGGGCTGTCAGGCCCCGGTTACTGGCTCAGGGTGGTGTTGTGGCCGCTGGCGATGATCAGGAGCCCCTGCTGGGTGACGCTGACGCTCTGGATCGACACCCCGGCCGGGAGCTTCGGGATCGTGATGTTGAAGTTCGTCGCCGAGCCCAGGAGTGAGAGCGGTATCCCGCCGGCGTCGATGATCTTGATGTTGACCTGGCTCGCACCCGTCTGGGTGACCTGGGCGACCGCCGTGTCGCTGAGGGGGCCGATGCTGATGTCGGCCTTGACCCGGTTCGGGCCGTCCGCGGACAGCTGGATGCCCTGCGGGATGCCGCCTGCCTTGGCCAGCGCGGTAAACGTGACCAACGCCGAGGCGCTGAACTGGTCCACCGTCGCGCTCTTGAGCCCGTGGATGTGCATCCCGTGCAGGGTGGCGGTCAGGCTTTTGATCTCGAGCTGGCCGGCCGTGCCCGCGGTCTCGTTGCTCGCGTTGATATCGACGGTACGAAAGTCACGGGCGGCCAGCTGGGTCAGGAAGGGGAAGCCCTGGATGGTCACCTGCGGCTTGCCTGACAGGGCCAGCGAGGACTGCACCTGGCTGGCCATCTGGTCTTCTGTGTACGCGTTGGCGACCCGGTCCGCGGCCACGAGGAGCAGCACGATCACGATCAGGCTGACGAACGGCCACCTCCGGCGCCGCCTGCGGTACCGAGGCGGCCGCTGGGCCCTCCGGGCGCGCCGCCCGCCCCCCGAACCCTCCGGATATCCCTGGTCCCACCCTTGCCCGACCGGAAACCGTTGCGTCTCCTGAGGCCCGTCGTATCCCTGAGCTGCTTGAGGATTCTGTGCCTGCCACCACTCGGGGTTAGGCCTGGTCGGATCGGAACTCATGGCTGGACCACCCGCAGTCCGGGCGTAGCCGCCGCAACCCCACGATTCGTTTCAACGATAGACATTCCGACCCCTGAGCTCTCATTTAGTTACGGGGGATAGCGTTGAGTTACAAGCCGGGTTCAGCGTAGGCTGGCCCAGGTATTCGGGCGAACTGCCGGACGCTCCAGTATCAGGGTGTCCGCTCCTCAATATGTCAAAACGCGCGGTCAACCTGAATGGTTCTCCAGATTCCTGTTTCGGGGCATCGGCCCTACACTTTGTAAACATGCCACCCGAGCGTTTCGACTGGTCTGACCGGCAGCCGCCACAGGCCGGCGCTGCCCACGCCGGGCTCGCGCCAGCCGGGCTCGCCCAGGCCGCGCCACCCCAGGTCAGCGGGCCCGCGAGCGGTCCTTCCCCGGTACCCGATCTCGTCGTGCGGACCCGGCGCTCGGTGCACCAGTTCCAGGTCGGCACTACGTACCGTATTGGCCGGGACCCGCAGTCGGACATCGTCATGACCGACTCGCGGGTTTCGTGGCGGCACGGGATCCTGCGGGTGGAAGGGGACGCCTGGGTCCTAGAAGATCTTGGCAGCACTAATGGGACTTTCCTCAGCAGCCAGCGGGTCGACCGGGTCGATATCAACCACGATTGCGTGGTGCACCTAGGGCATCCGGAGGATGGCCCGATCCTGCGCTGCATGCCCCAGCCAGCCGTCAGCGCAGCCCCGTCCCCCTCGACCCCTGCACCTCCGCCGAGCGCCCCGCCCCCCGCTGTCCCGAAAGCCGCCCCCAGGCCGGCCTCCCTACGCTCCGCCCGCTCCGCCCCCTCCGGTCCGCGAACCCGCTCCGGATTTCTCCGCCCGCCCGTCCGCGGCCCCGCCCCGCCCGGCCGCCACCCCGGCGCCATCGGCCGACGCCCCGGTTAAACCGTCGATGCTGCCGAGCGTGGACCGCCGCCCCACGGCCCGGATGCCGCTGCCGGCCAAGGCGATGACCATCGGCCGTACGCCCGACAATGACCTGGTCCTGTCCGACCTCGACGTTTCCCGGCACCACGCGCAATTGCGCAAGTCGCCCACCGGAAGCTACGAGATCGTTGACATGAACAGCCACAACGGCATCTTTGTCAACGGCCAGCGGGTCGCCTCCAAGCTGCTGACCGAGCAGGACCTGGTCAGCATCGGGCACTCCACCTTCCGGCTCAAGGACGGCGAGCTCAGGCAGTTCGTCGACGACGGGCAGGTGACCTTCACCGCTCAGGACCTGGTGGTGAAGGTGTCAGGCGGCAAGGTGCTGCTCGACCACGTGACGTTCCCGATCCCGGAGAAGTGCCTGCTCGGCGTCATCGGACCCAGCGGCGCCGGCAAGTCGACGCTGCTCGGCGCGCTGACCGGCATGCGTCCCGCGACCACGGGCACCGTGCTGTACGACAACAGGGACCTGTACCAGGACTACGCCGAGCTGCGGTACCGCATCGGCCTGGTCCCGCAGGAGAGCGTGCTGCACACGCAGCTGACCGCCCGCCGGGCGCTGCAGTACTCCGCCGAGCTCCGCTTCCCCGCGGACACCAAGGCGGCCGAACGGGACGTCCGGGTCGACGAGGTGATGGGTGAGCTCGGCCTGACCAAGCACTCCAACACCCGGGCGGATCGGTTGTCCGGCGGCCAGCTCAAGCGGGTCAACGTCGCTCAGGAGCTACTGACCAAGCCGTCGCTGCTTTTCCTGGACGAGCCGACCTCGGGCCTGGACCCGGGTCTGGACAAGTCGGTCATGGAGCAGATGCGCGACCTGGCCCACGACGGCCGGACGGTCATCGTCGTCACGCACAGCGTGGCCAACCTGGACACCTGTGACCGGCTGCTCGTGCTGGTCCCCGGCGGCAGGATCGCCTTCTACGGGCCGCCCGACGAAGGGCTTGCCTACTTCGGCCTGCCCGGCTGGGCCGAGGTGTTCCAGGCGTTCGAGGCCTATCCCGACCGCGACTGGGCCGCGGAGTTCGCCGCCTCGCCGGCCCACGCGCAGTACGTCCTGGGACAGCGCCCGAGGTCAGCGCCGCAGCCGAACGAGCTGTCCCTGCCCGCTACGCCGCCGCCGCAGCGGCGCGGTGCGCTCAGGCAGATGACCACGCTGACCCGCCGGTACGTGCGGGTGATCTCGTCGGACCGCGGTTACCTGGTCTTCATGGGGCTGCTGCCCATCGTCCTCGGCGCCCTGATCCATTTCGTCGGAGGCAAGCAGGGCCTGGCCGGCGCGCCGGGCAGCAATCAGAACGCAGAAGAAGTACTGCTGATGCTGACCATCTGCGCCTGCCTGTCCGGAGCCGCGAGCTCGGTGCGGGAACTGGTCAAGGAACGCACCATCTACGTCAGGGAACGAGCGGCCGGGCTCTCGTCCGGCGCCTACTTGTTCTCCAAGCTCATCGTGCTCGGGGTCATCAGCATCGTGCAGTCGGCGCTGCTCGTGCTGATCGGGCTGGCCGGCCAGAAGATGCCGGCCAAGGGTGCTTTTATCGGCGTCCCGATGCTCGAGATCCTCGTCGGCATCGCGGTACTCTCGCTCGCCTCGATGTGCCTGGGCCTGCTCGTCTCGGCGATGGTCAGCACGTCGGAGAAGGCGATGCCCTTCCTGGTGCTGCTGACCATGGTCCAGGTCATCTTGTCCGGCGGCGTAGTGTCCCTGGTCGGCAAGCCGGGACTCCAGCAGCTGGCCTATATCTCTCCGTCGCGCTGGGGGTTCGGCGCCGTGGCCTCGACGGTGAACCTCAACGTCATCGGCGTGGTGGCGCCCGGCAGCTCCGACCCGCTCTGGAAGCAGTCGGCCGGGAACTGGCTGCACGACATGGGCTTGCTGATCGCCCTCGGAGCGGTCTTCGCGCTGCTCGCCTACCTCCGCATGCGCCGTCTGGGACCCCGTCGCCGTAAGTCCTAGGGAACAACGGGGGACACCGGCCGGCATAGGCTGGCCGGATGAGTGATCTGACCCAGCAGGCGCGAGACCTGCTCCGCCGGTGCCCGCTGATCGACGGGCACAACGACCTGCCGTGGGCGCTGCGGGACCGGGCGGCCGGCGACGCGAACCAGGTCCGCCTCCTCGCACCCAGCCAGACCCCGGCCGGGCCGGGCGACGTCGACCTAGCCGCCTCCGTGCCGGGGCTGCACACCGACCTGCCCAGGCTCGCAGCCGGGGGTGTGGGCGCGCAGTTCTGGTCCGTCTTCGTGCCGGCCACGCTGGCCGGGGACGGCGCGGTCACCGCCGTGCTCGAGCAGATCGACGTGACCCGCCGGATGATCGCCTGCTACCCGGGTGCGCTCGAGCTCGCGCTGACCGCGGACGACGTGGACCGGATCTTTGCCGCGGGCCGGGTGGCCTCGCTGCTCGGCGCCGAAGGCGGCCACGCCATCGCCGGGTCGCTGGGCGTGCTCCGGATGCTGTACACGCTGGGCGTCAGGTACATGACGCTGACCCACAACGCCAACGTCGGCTGGGCCGACGCCGCCACCGACGACGTGCAGGCCGGCGGCCTGACCGATTTCGGCCGCGACGTGGTCCGGGAGATGCAGCGCATCGGCATGCTGGTGGACTTGTCGCACGTGTCCCCGGACACGATGCGCGCCACCCTCGACATCGCCGCCGCGCCGGTGATTTTCTCGCACTCCAGCGCCAAGGCGGTCTGTGACACCCCGCGCAACGTCCCCGACGACGTGCTCGCCCGCCTCGCGGACAACGGCGGCGTCTGCATGGTCACGTTCGTGCCTGGCTTTGTCTCCCAGGAGTGCGCCGACTGGACCGCGGGCCTGAAGGCCGAGGCCGCGCGCCGCGGCCTGGACCCGAAGGATTTCGCCCAGCTGTTCAGCATCAAGGACGAATGGGAACGTGCCCGTCCGCTCCCGCAGGCGACGCTGGCCCAGGTCGCGGATCATGTCGATCACGTCCGCAAGGTGGCGGGCGTCGGAGCACGTCGGCCTGGGCGGCGACTTCGACGGCACCCCAGACGTCACGGTCGGCCTGGAGGACGTCTCAACCTACCCGGCCCTGTTCGCCGAGCTGCTGGCCCGTGGCTGGACCGAACCCGACTGCGCCGCCCTGGCGGGCGGTAACCTGCTGCGCGCCCTGCGCGGCGCCGAGTCCTTCGCCCGCGCCGGATCCTGAGCGTCGCCCGCACTAAAGGTTTTGCCGCCGCCACGCGACTACATAGATGTGACACGCTCATCGAACTCTGGCCGCGGACCAGCTCGAGCCGGCCCTTGCGCGGGTGCGGCATGAGCGGGAGCGGCGGGGACCCGATCCCGCCGCGGCACGCCGCCGAACTCGGCGGTTTCTTCGCCGCGCACGACCGCTGGCTGTTCGGGCACGCGTGCGTGCGGACCCGCGGCGACCGTGAACTCGCCGCGGACCTGGTTCAGGACACGTTCGAAGCGGCCGCGAGAGCGTGGGCGACACTGCGCGGGCACGACCGCGGCCGGCAACGAGCCTGGCTGCTCGGCACGCTGGTGCACAAGGACATCAGCGATTACCGGCGCAAGGAGGCCTTCCGCCTCCGGGCGCCCGCCATCCAGGCCAGGTACCAGCCCACCGCGGCCGACACCGCGGCCGAGGCGCTGAACGCGATCGCGCTGGAGCGAGCGCGGGAGATCATCGAGGACTTGCCGCCGCGGCAGAGAAAGATCGCGCTCATGCGGTGGCGGGACCGGATGACAGCCGCGGAGATCGCCGCCGAGCTGGGCCTGGCGGAGGGCACGGTGCACGCTCAGCTGCATACCGCGCGGGGCAAGCTGGTGGCCGGGCTGGCCAGGTATTACCCGTTTGCCCAGGACAGCGGGAAAGGAGCCTCGTCATGACCACAGGCGCGAGCCCACATCACGAGCGTGAGAGCTTGTTCGTGGCCGATTTTTACCCGCAGCTCGGCGAGTATCTCGCGGAGCGGCATGCCGCCGGTTACGACGCTGACGCCGGGCGTGCCCGTTACCTGGCCTGGCTCGGCCAGCACACGGACCATGACGCCGACGATCCTCCGGCCGGGCTGGCCAGGCCGCCGTCCCGGACGCGGACCCGGTCCGGGACTACCTGAAGCACATCAGCAAGGTGCCCCGGCTCGGCGGGGAGCAAGAGATGCAGCTGACCGCCCGGATCAGGGCCGGCCGTGCCGCCGAGCAGAGGCTGGCCGAGGCCGGGCGTACGCTGACCGGCGGCGCGCGGACCGATCTGGTGCAGATCGCCGCAGACGGCGCCGAGGCCAAGAACTGCCTGCTCGAGGCGAACCTGCGGCTGGTGGTATCGCTGGCTAAGCGGTACACCGGGCGCGGCCTGACCTTCCTGGACCTGATCCAGGAGGGCAACCTGGGCCTGATCCGGGCGGTGGAGAAGTTCGACCACACCATGGGCGGCAATTTCGCCACGTACGCCACCTGGTGGATCCGGCAGGCGATCACCGGGGCCCTAGCCAGCCAGGTGCCGGAACACCGCCGCGAGCCGAAGCCCGCGGCCGCTGGCGATGACCCAGGAGCTGCCCCCGGCTGAGCCGTCAGCGGCCAGGCCAGCGCCCCGGACCAACTGGCCCGGGACCCCGCTAAGCTCTCACCCGATGACCTCCCACGCCCACCCGCGGCCCGCTAGCACGATGCCCGCCGGCTTCGCCGTGCTCCGCGAGGCCGGCGCCCTGGGGTTGCTGACCTGGCCCGCACTGGACGCGTCGGGTGCGCAGGCGGCGGTCACGACCCGGTCCGGCGGGGTGTCGTCCGGGCCGTACACCTCGCTGAACCTGAGCCTGAGCGTGGGCGACGATCCGGCGGCCGTGCTGGCGAACCGGCGCCGGCTGGCGGCCGGATTCGGCGCCCGGCTGGCCGGTTTCGTCTTCGCCGGCCAGGTGCACGGAGCTGGCGTCCGGATTGTCGGCCAGGCCGACGCCGGGAGCGGCGCGTTCTCCGGCCAGGACGCCATCCCGGCCACGGATGCCCTGGTGACAAGCACCCCCGGTCTGGTGCTGGCGATCCTGACCGCCGACTGCGTGCCTGTCGTCCTGCATGACCCGGTGGCCGGCGTGCTGGCCTGCGTGCACGCTGGCTGGCGTGGCACCGTCGCCCGGGTTTGCACCGCGGCCGTCGCGGCCATGCGGACTCTAGGGTCCCGCCCCGCCGACGTGATCGCGTGCCTCGGCCCGGCCATCGCCCCCGCCCGCTACCAGGTCGGCCCCGACGTCCATCAGGCCGTCTCCCAGGCCTTCGCGCCTGTCGCCCCGGCCTTCGCGCCTGTCGCCCCGGCCGGCGCGCCTGTCGCCCCGGCCGGCGCGCCCGTCTCCCCGGCCGGCTCCGTCCCGTTCCTCCAGCCGGACTCAGCCCCCGGCCGCTGGCGGCTGGACCTGTGGTCAGCGAACCGCTTCGTGCTCACCGAGGCCGGCGTCCCGGCCGACCAGATCTACGTCACGGACATCGCCACCGGCCCCACGGACCCAGCCGGTCCCGCAGGTCACTTCTTTAGCGATCGCGCCGCTCGCCCGTGCGGCCGCCTCGCCTTGATCGCCCGCCTGCCAACTGGAGGTCACCGGTGAATCCCGCCAATCCGGCCGGGAATGGTTGTCACAACGTGCACAATCTTTTGAGTAGGTTGCCGCAACCATTCCCTCGTGGTCGGGTGTTCCGTTACCAGTCCTATTCCGCGGACGCCGAGAGTGGCTCACTGACCTGCAGGTACGAGCTGGACGGGCGGGAGTTCGCGGAACACTTCGCGTTGCCGTCCGGCCCGCGCTGGCACACCGAGGCGGCCCGGGCAGCGGCCCGCCTGGTGTTCCTGCTGGCCGGCGTGTCCTACTACAAGACCGCCGCGCCTCCGGTGATCGATCTCGGCCGGACCACGCTCACCACGGTCGAGCTGTCCTTTCTCCGCGAGTTCTACCTGCAGGGCCTGGGGGAGTTCGCCTACCGCAACCAGCTTGACCTGACGTCACTGCGGATCGAGGCCCGCCGAGGCCAGGCCCCCGAGCCAGTCACCCCGGAGCCGGGCGCCCCGGAGGCGGGCGGCCAGCGGCGCGCGCTGGTGCCGTTCGGCGGCGGGATCGACTCGATAGTGGTGCTGGAGCGAGTGCGGCGGCGGGCGGATTCGGCCCTGTTCATCGTGAACCGTCCCGGCGACCGGTTCGCCGCGATCGAGGCGCCCGCCGCGGTCACCGGTCTGCCTGTCGTACGAGCCGAACGCGAGATCGACCCCCAGCTGCTCCGCTCCGCCGAGCTCGGCTTCCTCAACGGCCACGTCCCCGTGACCGGTATCTTGTCCGCGATCGCGGTGCTGGCCGCGGTGCTCGAGGACCGGGACGCGGTGGTGATGTCCAACGAGTGGTCGGCGTCGGTTCCGACGATTGAGTACCAGGGGCATCCGGTGAATCACCAGTTTTCCAAGAGCGACGTGTTCGAAGCGGCCTTCCGCGAGGTACTGGCGGCCGCCGCGCCGTCGATGCCGGAGTACTTCTCCTGGCTGAGAGACCGGACCGAGCTGTGGGTCGGGCGAGAATTCGCGGCCCTGGAGCAGTACCACGGTTCGTTCCGTAGTTGTAATAAAGCTTTTTACAGTGACCGGACCCGCCGGCTTGATCATTGGTGTGGCCAGTGCGACAAGTGCTGCTTCATCGACCTGATCCTGGCGCCCTTCCTGCCGGCCGAGGCGCTGCGGCGGATCTTCGCGGTGACCGGCGAACCGCTGGCGGATCGTGCGCTGGCCGGGAAGTTCCGGGCGCTGCTTGGCGCGGGCGCCAAGCCGTTCGAGTGCGTCGGCGAGGTCAGCGAGTGCCGGGCCGCGGTCCTGCTGGCTGCGCGCCGGGCCGACCGGTCCGACAGCGCGCTGCTCCAGGAACTGGCGGCCGAGGTGACCGGCTGGCCGGACGCGCCGTCCGCGGCGGACGCCGACGCCATGCTCACGCCGGTCGCCGCGACCTTCATCCCGGCCGGATACCGATGACCAGCCCGCGATCCAAACTCTCCTGGTCCGACCTGGCCGGAGCCCGGGTCGGGGTCTGGGGCCTGGGCCGCGAGGGCCACGCCAACCTGCGCAAGCTGGCGTCGCTGGGCGTCGAGCCCGTCCTGGTCGACGACCACCCGCCGGCCCGACGGCCACCCGCCGGGCGGCCCCGACGGCCAGCCGATCCTGGCGACCGGCGAGGGCGGGCTCGCCGCCCTGGAACGGTGCGACGTGGTGGTGAAGACGCCGGGCCTGAGCCGGTACCGGCCCGAGGTGGCCCGCCTGTCCGGGCTGGGCATCCCGGTGGTGGGCGGCCTGGGCTTGTGGCTCGCCCAAGCCGACCTGCGCCGGGTGCTGTGCGTGACCGGCACCAAGGGCAAAAGCACCACCTCCTCCATCGCCGGGCACCTGCTGACTCAGCTGGGCTACCGGTGCCTGGTCGGGGGGAACATCGGGGTGTCGCCCTATGACCCCGAGCAGGCGGGCGAGGTCGACTACTGGGTCATCGAGGTGTCCAGCTACCAGGCCACCGACCTGCCGTACTCACCGCCCGTGGTCGCGGTGACCTCGCTGCACCCGGATCACCTGGACTGGCACGGCGGCGTGGAGCAGTATTACCGGGACAAGCTGTCCGCGTGTTCCCAGCCCGGCGCCGAACTAACCGTGGCCAACGCCGACAGCGACCTGCTCGCCGACCGGGCGGCGCTGCTCGGGCCGCGAGTGGAGTGGGTGTCGGCGGCCGGCGAACCCGGCGCGGACTGGATGGACCCGCTCGGGCTGCCCGGCCGGCACAACCGGCGTAACGCCCTCATCGCCCGCCGCAGCCTGGTGGCGATGGGCGTGCCCGGTGCCGCCGACGACACCCGGCTGCGCGCCGCGGCCCGCGGCTACCAGCCGCTGGCCAGCCGGCTCACGTCCATCGGCACGGTCGGCGGTGTCACCTTCGTCGACGACAGCCTGTCCACCAACGTGCTGCCCACCCTGGCCGCCCTCGACGCCTTTCCCGGCCGTCGGATCGCGCTGATCGTGGGCGGCCATGACCGCGGTATCGACTACGCGCCGCTGGCGGCCGGCCTGGTGGCCCGCCCGGCGCCCACCCACCTGCTCACCCTGCCCGACAGCGGCCCCCGGATCCATGCCGCCGTGGTGCGGCTGGCCGGCCACGCGGACGTCACCGACTGCCCCGATCTAGCCGCCGCCGTGACCGCTGGGTACCAGTGGGCCAGGCCGGACGGTGTGGTCCTGCTGTCACCGGCCGCGCCCAGCTTCGGTCAGTTCCGTGACTACCGCGACCGAGCCGAGGCCTTCGCGCACGCCATGCGCGCATTGCCAGCCTGCTGAGCCCGCACGACCAGAAGGGACAAACCGTGGACGATCCTGTGCTGCGGGCCCTTTCCGCCTGATTCCGCAGGAACGACCCGAGCGGGTCGCCGAGGCGATCACCCTCGTCCTAGCGGATAGTTCTCGCCGGTAATGGCGCGTCACAATGCGGGATGGTCGTGGTTACAGGAACTGACCTGGCTGGGACCCTGAGTCGTCGTTCCACACCACCGCCACGACCTCGGCCGGGTCGAACACGGCCCAGCCGCGATCGCGCTCGAGGCGGACCAGACCGTCTGGAAGAATGTGCACGCCGGTCAGCTTCTTGTGGTCGGCCATGGAGAAAGCGACCGGCCCGACCCGGGTAATGAGCATAGAAATAGAGCCGTCCTCGCCGATAAGGGGTTGGAGCAGGTCGCGCATTGTCTCGGCGGTCATGAACCATCGCCTCCAGATATCGCCATGACCATGATGCCCCACAAGGCGAACCGGGAAGCGCACCCCCCGAGCCCAGCCCAGCCAGCCCCCGAGTCCGGCCTACCCGGCTCTCCCGCCCCGCAGACCCCGCAGGCCCCTCAGGTCCCGTCCTGGCCACCCCGGCCCTGGGCGCCGCCGGCTCGTACGTCGGCACGAAGTCCCACCGTGCCGACGCCGGCCGGCACAACGGACCATCGTGCCCCAAAGCCCCGGGACACATCAGCACGAGCCACACCGCCAGCCACACGCACCACTCCCGTGATCACGCTGCTTTCCTGGCGGCCGCCCCCTCTCCGGCTGGGATAACCCACTACTCTCGCAGACAAGAACATGCGCGCGCGGTGAGGTGTTTGCCCCTGAATGCACCGGGCAACTGACCGGAATGCGGAACGGCGAGCCTGATCTCTCCCGGCAACCGGGGCCGCCGGATTCACCGCCAAAAGGTCCGCTCCTCGCCATCGCGGCCTCGCTTCTGGCCATGGCAAGCTCGTGTTGCTCCCCGACGGCAGCTAACCTTTCGGTCGTCACTCAGCGACGGACGGGGCGGCCTGGTGCAGCGCCTGGCGCATAAAGCCGAGGACAGTATCCTGCGCTTCGGTGGTGGGCCGAGGCTGCGCCGGGCTGATCCCGCCTTTGTCCACATTGGTGAGCAGCGGGATATCCGGCTCGCCATCAGCGGCCACCCTGGCCATGGCCCACTTGCCGAACACCCGCTCGGGAACATCCCCAGCCTCGAGCAGCGTGACGTGTTCATGCCGTTTGTCCCGGAAAATTTTTGCGTAGAGCTCGCGCACCACCGGCTCCGAACCCTCCAGAGTCTGGACGAACTCATCATCAGTGATCAACATGGCGCCGGTGACACCGATCTTCTTGTTGGTCGAGCGGGCCACGCTGAAAATCTCGCCCAGCTGATACTTGCGCTCAGTAGCCGAGATCCGGCTGCGACTGTGATAAACCAGCCGGAAGACCGGTCCAGAGTCGCCTGCCGCCGCGTCAGTCATCGGTTAGCCCTCCTTGCGCGTTCGATCAGTATCGTGATCCTGTCACCGTGCGTCCGAGAACTGGATGACCGCTCACCCAGTCTTAACGCCTTACGGGAACCGCTCCTGTCTCAGTTTGCAGCGGACGCCAGCGCCTAGGCGCTCGCGGCAGGCGCCGGGCCCGAGCTGGAGGTATCGTTCCTGCTCGGCTGGACCAGCGCTCCGGAGGCTTCGAACGCCTCGATCTGGGCGGCGCTGAACCCGAGTTCCTTGAGTATCTCGGCGTTGTGCTCGCCCTGCCGGGCCGGCAGCTGGCCTCCGTCGGCCGTGGGCTGGTCCGCGAAGTGCCACGGGCGGCCAGGGATCTTGATCTCGCCGCCCGACCGGTCGGACACGGTCCGTACCGCATGCCACTGCCTGGTCCACTGGCTGTCCGCGAACTCCTTGACGCTGCGGACCTGCCCGGTAGCGATCTTGGCCTCATCCAGCTGGGCGTCGAGTGACTCCATGTCGCTAAAGGTCCAGATCCAATCCTGGATGATGCGGTGCAGCGCCTCCAGGTTGCGAAGGCGCAGCTCGGGTGAGCGGAATCGCGGATCCTGGCCGAGATCTGGCCGGCGCATAGCGGCCAGGTAGAAGGGGAAGGACATGCTGCCGACCAGACTCATCGGACTCGCGAACCGTTCACCGCGGGGTCCGGTGAAGAACGGGCCGTCAGTCGCGCCGAGGATGGGCCGCTCGGCGCCGAGCTCGGCATCCGAAAGGTCGACGTGCACCCGCTCGTTAACGGAGATCATCACGGCGGCCATGGCCACGTCGATGTACTGGCCCTGGCCGGTGCGCTCACGCTCGGTGAGGCAAGCCAGGATGGCGATGGCGGCGTGCAGGCCCGAGTACACGTCGGCATGGGAGAGGGAGTCGCTGCGCAACCTGTCCGTCCGCTCGAAATGATCAGCCGTGGTGGCGGTAATTCCCGTCTCAGCCTGGATCGTCGGCGCATAAGCCATGCGTGAGCGAAACGGGCCGTGCTGGCCGTAGCCGCTGATCGAGGCGTAGACGACACCGGGGTTACGGGCGGAAACCGACACGTAGTCCAGCCCGAACGCGGCGAGGGCGCCGGGCCTGAAGTTCTCCACGATCACGTCGGCGGTGTCGCAGAGACGAAGAGCAGCATCGCGAGCGCCCGGCACGTTGAGGTCGATGCTCAGGTTGCGCTTACCCGCGTTCTGCTGGGAGTAGTAGCCCGAGATCTCGCCGTGGCCGGGGAACGCCTTCCGGGACAGGTCGCCACCCGGAGGCTCGAGCTTGATGACGTCGGCACCGAGGTCGAGCAGCGTCTTGGCGCAGTGCGGGCCGGCCAGCACGCGGGAGAAATCGACGACGCGGATGCCTTCGAGCGGTAGTGGCATGCCGGTCACCTACCCTCGAACGTGGCCATGCCGATGCCGTACTCGCGATACGACCTGACGGCCGCACGGAAGTCGGCCGAACCGATGATGGGCCGCTGAATCTCCGCCATGGCCTCATCGGCGGCCGCGATCCCCTCGTTGACCGTGACGGAGACCAGGCGCTTGGTGGCAGCGTGCGCGATCGACGGTCCGTGCGCGAGCTCTTGGGCGAGGACCATCGTGGCCCTTTCGAGCTGCTCGTCGGCTACCACCCAGTTGATGACGTTCCAGCGTTCCAGGGTGGCGGCCGGGTAGCGCCGGCCGAGCAACGCCATTTCCTTGGCCCTGGCCGCGCCGGCCCGCTGCGTGAGTCGTTGTACTGCGCCCATCAGGGGGTGCAGGCCGACTGTGACCTCGACCGAACCGATCTTGGCCGACTCGGCCGCGACGATGAGGTCACAGGCCAGCGCGAGCTCGAAGCCGCCGCCGACGCAGACTCCTGCGATGCTGGCGATTATCGGGGCGGGGTGCTCGTTGAAGGCTCGCAGCGTCTCGGTGAAGCCCCAGTCCAGGACGTCGGCCTGGTCCGCATCGGCGATCATGGCGTCGAGGTCGGCGCCGGCGGAGAAGTGCCGGAGTGAGCTGCGCAAGACGACGGCTCGCGCGTTTTCCCGCTGGGCCCATTCGAGTCCCCTGATGAGCTCGCGGTTCAGGGCGCGATCCATCAGGTTGTAGGGGGCCAGTCCCATGGACAGGACGGCGACTGTTCCGTCCATGACGGTGGTCAGCGTTGGGCGGCTGGCCGCGGCCGGGACTGGCAGTTCTGAAGTGTTCGGCACGGCGATCTTCCAATGCTCGATGGTTGTCGCGGCCCGTGTGCTGCTAGCGGGGCGGCAGGCGAAGGAGGGCGGCAGTCTCGTCAACTGAGGCGGCTGGGCGATCCAAGGCGGCCGCGAGAGCCACGGCACGCTGACCAGCGGCAGGTTGCCGGGGCTTTGCTCGCCCCTGCGGAGATAAAGGGTGTCTTCAAGCCCGGCGCGCGCGTTGCCGCCCAGGGCGAGGCCGATGGCGGTCAACTTCAGGTTGGCCCGGCCGATGGCGATCACCTGCCAGACGCAGTCCGCCGGAAGGCGGCGCACCATGGCGATCAGATTGTCCGCAGTGGCCGCCATCCCGCCGTTGACCCCAAGCACGATCGAGAACTGCCAGCGGCCAGTCGCTGAGGTGCCCGGCGTCACGCAGCCGCAGGCAGGCGTCGAGATGGCCGGTGTCATAGATCTCCAGCTCCGGCTTGACCCCGAGTTCGGCCATGCGCCGCGCCAGGCGCACCACATCGGACGGTGGATTGCGGAATTCACCTGAACCAAAGGTCATCGTGCAGGGATTGAGGGTCGCCATCCGGGGCCGTAGCTCGATGAGCGCCTCGCGTTCGGCGAACGGGACCGAGAGCCCGACGCCAGTGGACATCTGGATGAGGATGGGACACCGTTCGGCGATCAGGTCCATTGTCCGCCGCGCGGTCGTCAGGTCCGCCGTGGGCCGGTCGCGGGAGTCACGCAGATGGATGTGGGCCACGGCGGCGCCGGCCAGATAGGCCTGATGGACTGCCTCGGCGATCTCACCGGGCTGCGTCGGCAACCCCGGGTTGTCCGCCTTGGACGCGATCGGTCCGGTGGGCGCCACCGTGATCACGACACTCATGGGACGGGCACCGGCCTCAGGGTGGTCCCGGGAGGCCGGGCGGCCTCCCGGGCATTACCGGGACCGGGGCGGAGCTGTCCCGAAGGCCGGGTCTCGACCGGGTTCACTCCCCTGTGGTGCCCGGGGCGAGGGCCAGGTTGACGGGGAGCTTCTCCGCCTGGGTGTAGGGAGTCGCCTTGTTCTCCCGGACCCAGCGCTTCTCGGCCGCGGACTCGAACGGCGGCGGGATCTCGCCCTGCAGCGACCACAGGTCAGCCGGCGGCTCGGTGATGGTGAACTCCCAGTCGTAGCCGCGGTCCCCGACCCAGGGCGCGATCACCCGGTCGAGGTTCCGGACCCACCATTCCCGGATGACCGGACCGGGCAGGGTCCGCGCCATCTGGTCGATCTGGAGCCGGACGAACCTGTCGTGGGACTCGCCTCCCACGTAGAACGAGTCGGCCGCGACCTCCTCGAAGAGGACGACGACGTAGAACCTGGGGATCGGAATGGCGTCGTAGACCCCCGTGATCGCCTCGGCGAATTCTTTCTTGTCCTCGGGTGTGTACGCGCCGACCGGGTGATGGATCTTCCAGAGGGGCATTTCAGTTCCTCACATGTCCGTGTTGCGTCCGTTGCGATGATGACGTTCTTGGCCCAGGCGCTCGAAGCCGCGGGCGCCTGCTCGTGGTAGCGGGCCGATGTCTTCTCGAGGGCTCCCAAGCCGTACAGGGCCAATAGATCACAGATTGAGTATTGATACAAGACTTAGTTGTAAAAAAAGATCCACTTGTGGGTGGCCGGTACCATGGCGTCTTGTCACGACCAGTTGGGGCAACCGGCACCGGACGGAAGGACCGGCATGGCTTTCCTCAGAGCGGAAAGCAGGCTCCTAGGACATCGATCGCGGCTGCCGCAGAGGCTGCGGGTTCAGCTGGCGCGACGGCTGGGCTGGGTCGGGTCGGGCGCCTGACCGGGAGCCGGTACTAGCCGACCGCGGATGTCGAGCTCAGGGCGGACATCGTCGGGATATCCCGGGCCTACGCAGAACTGGATGTCGGCATGCTCGACGGGCCCGCCGCACTCGACGCAGATGACCTGGCTGGCAATCTTGTGCCCGGGCGTGTGGTGATGCAAGGTGACGGGTGCGCCGCCTCCGTTGTCGAGCCATTTGTCCCCCCAGGCGAGCATGGTCGCGAGTACCGGGAAGAAGTCGCGGCCCATTTCGGTGAGCAGGTACTCATAGCGGGGAGGATTGTCCTGGTAGAACCGCTTGGTCATGACCCCCACGTCCACGAGCTTGCCGAGCCGGTCGGACAGCGTGTTGCGGGCGATGTGCAGGGACCGCTGGAACTCGTCGAAGCGCGTCAGTCCCTGCATGCGTCGCGGACGATGAGCAGCGTCCAGGAATCACCGAAGACATCGACGGCACGAGCCAGGGAACACGGCCACTCCGAGAACTCACGCTTCATGAGTCCAGTTTAGCAACTGAGTTGCGAGGTGCGTAGTTAGCGCACTCGCCGTCGCCTCGTACATCGCCAGCTCCCGGATGACCCTCCCAGAATTCTGGGAGGGTCGCCCGGCACGGCTCCGGTGATGATGGCGGTAACGAAAGGAGCCAGCATGTTCGCACGAACGTCGACATGGTCAGGATCGCCAGAAGAGCTGCAGAAATGGGCAGACCACGCTGCCAGCACAGTCAAGGGGTTTGTGGCGGGATTGCCGGGCAACGCAGGCATGGTGTTCCTGATCGATCGCGACGGCGGCACGGCGCTGACGCTAACCCTGTGGGACAGCCAGGATGCCGCCAGGGCTACGGACAAGTTCGCCGAGCAGAGCCGCACCTCGACGGTCGCCGCCACCGGCACCGAACTGGTCGCCCACGGCAGCTATGAGGTGGTGGCCCGGGGCTAGACTCAAGTCGCAGAGATGAGGGAGCCATGCTCACCGGTCCGGCGCTGGACAATCTTGCCGACGCTGTGATCCGGGTGTGCCGGTCAGGGCTGGACTCCGACGCGCTCCGGGCCGAGGTGCTGCCGCGGCTACGAAAAGTCGTGCCCATCGATGCGCTGTGGTGGGCGGCCGCGGACCCGGCGACGCTGCTGTTCACCCGGTCCTACCGCGAGGGACTGCCAGAGGAATCCGGGCCCTATCTGGTGGCGAACGAATTCCTGCACCAGGATGTCAACAAGTGGACCGAGCTGGCCCGCGACCCGGCTGGGGTGCGCACGCTCATGCAGGCGACCGGCGGTCACCCGGCCAGCAGCGACCGATACCGGGAGATCTTTGCGCCGCTGGGGCTGCAGGACGAACTGCGCGCGGTGCTGCGCTTGCGGGACTCCTGCTGGGGTTATGTCTGCCTGCACCGCGAGGCGGCCAAGGCGACGTTCTCGCCGGACGAGGCGCGGTTTGTGCAGCGCCTCGCCCCGCACCTGGCCGAGGGCCTGCGTATGGGCTTGCTGCGGCAGGAATGCGGCTCCGCAGCCGGGGCGGACAGCCCCGGGCTGGTCGTCCTGGCTGCCGACGGCACTATGACCGGGATGAACGATGCCGCGAGCCAGTGGCTGGAGGACCTAGGCGGCCGGGCGGATGGATCGGATCTCCCGATCGAGATCCTGGCGCTGGCCACCATGCTCCGCCATCTGGATTCCTCAGCTCCCGCGCTGCCGCGGCTGCGGGCACGCGCCAGCAGCGGCCGGTGGGCGATCCTGCACGCTTCCTGGATGAACTCCCACGGCGGCAAGGCGGTTGCCGTGGTCATCGAGGAGGCCGCTGCTGCCGAGGTGGCACCGGTGATCATGTCTGCGTACGGGCTGACCGACCGCGAGAAGACGATCTGCGGGCTCGTCTGCCAGGGCCTGCCGACCAGGCAGATCGCGGACCGGCTCCACCTGACCGCCGACACCGTGCAGGATCACCTGAAATCCGTATTCGACCGGCGGGCGTGCACAGCCGCGGCGAGCTGTCGCCGCGATCCTGCAGCGCGACTACCTTCCGCGGGTAATCGCCGGTGACCCGGTCAGCCGCTCAGGTGCGTTCGCGGGCAGGCGCGTATGAGGCCCTAAGGTCAGCTACTGCGCGGGTTTGCGGCCAGCAGGAAGGCCTGCGGTTCCTGCTCCGGGAAGTCGCCGTCGTCATCGGGTGCGCGCAGCAATTGAGCGCGCACCTCCAGCCCGGCCCGGCCCAGCCACTCCGCCACCCGCTCCGGCCGCCGCCAGCGATAGTCGAGCGCGACCGGGTGCCCACGCGCCTCCGCCACGTGCACCACCTCGTCGCTGACCTGGAACGCCAGCATCGCCCGGTCCAGCGGCCTGGCGGTCAGCTCATCACGGAACCGCTCGGCGTAGCCGGTGGCCAGAACGTCGTACGACGCACGGGTATCACGCAGAAAATCCGGTTCGGTCATAGCCACGGACCCTACCCCGCGCAGGCGCCGCGGCCGCGTCGTACGTCAGGCTGGCTTGTCTTGCGGATCGATGCCGTGCTGACGGAGCAGGGCATGGAGTCGCTCGATCTCGTCGGTGAGCTGCTGGCATCGCTCGGCCAGATCCGGCAGCGACGGGTGCCCGGCGGTCCACTGTTCCTGCCGCGCCGCCTTGGCGGCCAGCAATTGCTTCTCCCGATCGCGCAGGGAGACGGCCTGCTCGAAATCCTGGGCATCGACGGCAGCCTCCTTCTCGGTGCGGACTACCTCGATCTGCTCATCCAGATCACCGGTGTCTGGTCCGATCCTGGCCCGCTGCTCAATGGCCGTCAGCCGCTGCTCGACCATCTCCAGGCGAACTTCCATTACCGGCCCGGGCTCTTCAGCCGTGTGCCCGTGCAGCAGCTGGATGACCTGCTGGCGTACCCGCTTCAGGTCGGCGCCCAGCTTGACCAGCACCTGCGCGGCCACGCCGTTACCCTCGCGGATGAGGCCCAGCAGGATGTGCTCGGTGCCGATGTAGTTGTGGTCGAGCTGTTTCGACTCACGCAGCGACAGCTCCAGTACCTTCTTGGCCCGGGGCGTGAACGGGATGTGGCCCGGCGGCTCCTGCTGGCCCCGGCCTATGATCTCTTCGACCTGCTGCCGTACGGCGTCCAGGCTGATCCCGAGCGACTCCAGCGCCCTGGCCGCGACACCTTCGCCCTCGCTGATCAGGCCGAGCAGGATGTGCTCGGTGCCGATGTAGTTGTGATCAAGCCTCCTGGCTTCTTCTTGCGCCAGGACGACAACCCGCCGGGCCCGGTCGGTAAACCGCTCGAACATCGTCTGCCGCCTCGCGTTACTGAGCAGAGCCTGGCCGCCCGTCCAGAGCACCGGCCGGACGGAACATGTCCGGGCAAACCAGTGATGACCCATCCACACTACGCGTCCGCAGAAGTCAGGCGCGATCGTGAAGCCGCCCGTCCGGGTCGTCCCTTGCCGTTGAGCGCATTCCTGGTAGGGACGTCGGCCGCGTTGCTTACGCGGATGGGTTTCACCGAAACCGGTGATCTGCCTGCGGAGTCACCGAGCCTGGGAAGCGCCGACCCGTACGAGTTCAGGGCGTTCATGAACGAACGGTGGCCCATGTTCGCCTCTCCCGGCCGTACCCTGATTACGGCGTCAGCTACACCGCCCGGCTCCCGGCCAACCGTGCAGTGGAGGGCGCGGCTGTCCAGTTCCAGGTTCAGGAGGCCCAGACGGTGGAAGGCCAGGCCATCGTCGCGGTGAAAGATCAACTGAGATGGAAAGACTTCCCCTACGAGAAGCTGCCGTCCTCAGCTGTCAGCCGGGAAGCGGCGGCGGACCTCGGCACGACCGCGCATATGTGGCTGGGTTCTGACTTCTGCGCCCGGCACATCCTCAGGAATATGGATCATCTGGCCATTACCCCACTCTTCTGGAACCGTGAGCAAACCGGCGCAGAGGGATGCCTATGGCTGCTTTTCGATCACAAGTACGCGTACCTGCGCATAACCAGCGAACGCGCCGGTACGGCAACGCTTGCACGAATGTTTTTGCATTCCTCAGCGCGCAGTGGCCAATTCGCCGCTCTATGAGCGGATCTTGCTCCTACTGGCGATCGCGCTTATGGAGGCATCTGGTATTAAAGTGCAGGTCTGTGACGATCCAGCCTACTCAGACATTGAGGGTTTCGTGCTCGGCGGTCAGAACCAGGCGATTATTGCGAACTGGGTACGCGGAGAAGGGATCTGGCACGTGGGCGCTACCGGCCGTGCGTCTTTGCTCAGCGATTTCCGCGAGGCAACTGGGTCTGCCAGCGCCCACTCGGTGATAGATGCACCGTCACCAGCGCGGCGGCTGCAGGCGATGGTGGGTTATCCCGGCATAGATTGGTCGTGGCTGCGGGGCCGATGCCAGCAATTCGCGCAAGCAGGAACGGGCCCGCTGCTGCGCCCTTGCAGCCACCACATCTCCACCGCCGGAGTCGATGTGGCGTGCGCGTACATTGGCCAGGCTGGCGAGGACGACGCCTGATGGCCGCCAAAATGGAAATCGCTAGGGGGATTTCCGGTAAGCCTCGAATCGCAGTGTTCACCCTAGGCGGCACCATCGCGATGCAGGCGACACCGGGTAAAGGGGTAACACCGGCCCTATCGGCGTCCGATCTCCTGGCAGCGGTCCCCGGTCTGGATGACGCAGACATCGAGCTAAGCATGCAGGATGTGGCTAACAAACCCGGTGCCTCGTTGTCGTTCAGTGACCTGTTCGGCCTGGCAGAAGCGATCAACGCCGTATTGGATGACGGCTTCACCGGGGCGGTGGTCATCCAGGGTACGGACACGATCGAGGAGACCGCCTATTTGCTCGATCTGCTTGTGGCCTCCGATGCCCCGGTTGTCGTGACCGGGGCAATGCGCAACCCGTCGCTGGCAGGCCCGGATGGACCGGCCAACATCTTGACGGCGATCCAAGTCGCGGCCAGTGGCTGCGCACGGGGACTCGGCTGCCTGGTCGTTATGAACGGCCAGGTCCACGCCGCCCGGTGGGTGGCGAAGACGCACACGGCCAGCCCAGGAGCGTTCGTCTCGCCGGGCTTCGGGCCGCTCGGTCACATCGCCGAAGGGCAGGTCCATATCCCGGTGCAGCCCCGTGAGAGGTCACCGACCTTCGGCCCGGTTTCCCGCCAAGACGTCCGGGTCGGCCTGGTGACGATCGCGTTCGGGGACGACGGTGTGCTCATCGACGCGATCGCCCAGCATGTGGAGGGCCTGGTCGTGGCCGCGTTCGGCGCCGGGCATGTCCCCGCCGATGCCGTGAACAGCTTGGCCGAGCTGGCCGCCCACATGCCGGTGGTGCTTACGTCACGTACCGGCGCCGGCCAAGTCCATCGCCACACCTACGGTTTCCCTGGCTCGGAAACGGACCTGCTCGCCCGTGGTCTGATCAGCGCCGGGTACCTGGCACCGCTCAAGGCACGCCTCCTGCTGTACCTGCTTATCGCCAGCGGAGCTGACAATACCCATATCAGGCGTAGCTTCGCGGCGGCGGTGGTACCGCCTAGCGGGGTAGCCTGACCACCTCATAGAAGCCGAGGATTGAAATGAAGACGAGCGAACTGAAACCCGGACGCACTTTCGCGGTCGTATTCGAGCACGGCGACGACTTCATGTCGTCACTAGCCGGGTTCTGCCATGACAACGGGGTTCGGCAAGGTTATATCCCGATGTTCCTAGCCGGGTTTGCCGAGGCTGAGATCGTCAGGACGTGCGAAAAGCTCGACAACCCAGAAGCCCCGGTGTGGTCCAAGGTCCACTTGAGTAACGTCGAGGCCCTCGGATGCGGCACTATCGCCCGCGACGACACAGACGGCATCCTTCCGCACATCCACACATCGGTCGGGCTGAAGGAACACTCGGCAACCGCTCACACGAGCCACCTGCTGGCTGCCAAGGTCCAGTTCCTCACTGAAATGATCATCGTTGAGATTGACGCGCCCGAGATGACTCGCCCCCGTGACCATGATCTGTACGACGTACCTCTCCTCAATTTCAGGTAGACCCCAAACCCAAGCTTTGAAGTTCGGGCCCCGGTGCAGAGGCCGTGGAGATCGTGTGAGGGCACCACTCTGCACTTCGGGCAGTCGGGCTGTAGGCCGGGTCTTGTGCCAAGTGTCGCTGACCTAGACCGATGCATCCGTCATCCCGCCCGACCTGGGGATGAGATCTCAGTAGTTCTCAGCGCTTCCTGACAGATCTCGCGCTGATGTGCCCCCGATGATGTGCCCCGGCGGGTAACGCCCTTCATGGTGACGCCCCGGCGGACCCCGAGCCTTAGTGCGCGAGCTGAAGGGCCCCTGATTTGCGGTCGACTACCCGTAAGCTATGTGGTGCTTACCTTATGCACTGCCTTGGATAGCCTGACCTTGGCGTCAAGCTTTCCAACAAAGACTAATGAGATACCCGGAGGGCTGCGAGTGGAGATAAAACCAA
The DNA here is from genome assembly GCA_963730825.1 of uncultured Actinomycetes bacterium. Lineage (GTDB taxonomy): Bacteria > Actinomycetota > Actinomycetes > Streptosporangiales > Streptosporangiaceae > Palsa-504. The sequence continues at coordinate 147,740 of CAVSTQ010000024.1, read as the reverse complement.
CTCTAAAGAATATTTTTGAACAGCTAAATCGATCACTGGCGGAAAAGGTAGAGCAAGGTAAACTTATTCAGCACAACTTGGAGAGCGGCCTGATTGCCGAAAAGGCGGTACGTGCCGTCCTTAAGGATTTCCTTCCGCTCAAATATGGTGTCGCCAAAGGGAAGGTCATGAATAGCGCTGGAGCCATGAGCAGACATTGTGACATCATAATATATGACCGAATGAACTGCCCAACGCTTTATGTAGATGAGAATGAGAATCAAATACTGCCGATCGAACACGTTTCTGTAGTGGTAGAAGTCAAAATGACATTGACAAAACATACATTGACAGAAGCCTTCGGCGAGCTGAGTTCGGTGGCCGTACTCCAGCCAGACCGGCCCGACCGGTCAGTCAACTCGTTTGTGGAGCATCGGCCCCCAGCGCTCGAAATCCTAGGATTCAAAGGGCCTAAGTTGCAAACCCTTAAATCACACTATGTGCGCCTTAACGGCGAATACCCCGTCACCGCTTCATTCACCTCATATTCTCCTGAGTCTCCAGCTTACCCTAAGATCACAGGGAATAAATTCATGGTTCATTCTATCAATTGCCTCGGTGCAGGATGTGTCGATTATATGTATGATGGACAGGTTGCAGTTAGGGATTGGGGGAATTACACACTTGGGATGTTTCTGATGATGGTTCATTGGAATGCCGAACAAATTGTGCCAACTGACATTCCTTTCAGTGATTACATGAGTTACATACTGGCCGAAAATCCCAACTTTTTTAAGCCTCTGCTCTACAATCCAAAAGAAGATGCTTAGGTCAGGCGTTCAACCTGGTGAGTCAACACCAGGGGTGGCTGATCACCTCGATGCGAACGAGTGGCAGGAAAGTCAATAGAGGTCATCCTGACAGGTCAGAGCCGTGATGCGGGCCGATCGCGGACATCTGCGGACGATGCGGTTGCTGCCGTTTCCTGCTGCCGTTGTGTCGTTGACGCTTAATCGTCAATCCGTGGCAGCGGGAGAGGGATGGCTTGCCTTGATGATTAAGCGTTAACTCATTTTAAGCGGTCCAGATTCGCGTCTAACGGGTACGTACCGACAATGGGGTTCCGGTGTTTTACTGTCAATAAAAACTTGACGGTAGATGTCCCGCGCCAAACGGTCACGTAGTCCAGGCCGCCGCCCTGCTCGCCCGTCTCGTGTGCAGGGCCCGCACATCCACGGCAGGCAGGAGACTTTCCGTCATAGCCGGAGCAAACGGATGTCCGTACGGACACTGGTCAGGCTTGTTCATAGTCGCTCAATCCCCGTCCAAGGCTGGCCCTTTACAAAGAGATTTGAGTGAAGTTCTTGCTTATTGGGCACATCGATGCCTAAGCGCCAGGGTAATTCTTCAAACTAAAGGCGCTGACGATTATCTCAACGGCCTCTTTTGGCATTCCTGACAAGAAATCCAGGGATCCAAACTTGCGATGAAGATAAATGCGAGTGAAGGTACGCCAGAGTCCCACGGCGATAGCTTCCGTAATTACTACGTACAAAACAATGGTTGGTGGGTAGATCGGGCCAAGTCTTATAGCACTTACAACTGTCAATATACATAGAACACTTCCTTCTATTACCAAGCTTTTCCAGCTACTTTCATTTTTTGTCTCGTCTTCGTCGTCGCTTGACATAGGTACGGACTGAATTCCTCTTGGCGCGCCAATAATTGAGCCTGTAAGAGTTGGCGAAATCTTCGATTTGTCTTGGTAGAGGATTTCTATTATGCCGCCGTCGCCCTGGTCCAAGAAATCGAAATCGATTACAGTGGTTGACTTGTTTTCACTTATCTGTGTGGACAGGTTGATAGCGGGCCGACGACTCCAAGCCACGCCAGCTCCCAACGCTATCGCACCTTCTGGTAGATGCACCTTTATTTCGTCGTTTTTTGCAATAGCGTCCTTCATGATAACTCGATTTCCTCTGTTCCATATAGCTACGATGCATCGGTTCAGGTTACCAATTTCGACACCCTTAAATAGCACAGAAATATTCTTCATTGCACCGCTTGAGTTGCCGGCAAAAGGTCCGTATCGCAATATATATTGCGGATCAATTCGTTCTTTAGCTTTCAGGTAGAAGTAATAGCCGGTAAGTATTCCAACAACAATCCCGAAGATAGCTAGGATTAGGCTGATTATAGTAAGTTCATGGTCAGACACTGGACTCAGCTCTTTCTTTAACTGAGCAAAGACGGATTACCCATCGGGAAGCTTAGTCCTTGGTGGGGACGACGCGCTAGCTCTGCACCGATGGAGCGGCGGATTTGACAAGGGGCGGCGGCCCGTACGCTTGTTAGCGGATCGGGCTGGCTCCTGCCTGCCCGCAAGAGCCCGATGAGGGCCGCCGCGAAGGTTCCCTTGTCAAATCCGCCGCGGCCCTGATGACTTTAGGACTGAAGTTCAGCGGCCTCAAAGCTCAAGTCCATCGCGCCAGCCGACCGGCATCGGCCCGGCCGGAGCGAGAGCGTCAGCGAGAGCGACGGCCAGGGCGCCGAGGCGGCAGCGCGAGCGGCCCGGCGGGCCGCCTTGAAACCGTACAGAAAGTCTGCACACAGCGAGTTTGCATAGGAGATGTCACAGGTTGACGAGAGGCCTGTCCGACTCCGACTGGCCGCTGAAATGGTGGCTTCCTCCAGGCCCGCACTCACCGTTTGCCTGAGGCGAAGACAGACACTTAACGTCGTCTTACGACACGCGTTACCAGAGGTGACAAAGGCGATCCCAGGGCACGGTGAGCGCATCATCCCTCAGGTAGAAGAAGTCTGGATAATCCGCGCCGTGCTGACGGTGCACCAGCGTGCACGACAAGTCAGAGCAAACTGCACCGTTCTGTGCATGGATTACACCAGCCCCGCAACCCGGCCGTGCAGATGCGCACGGCAGCGCCATACCGCGAAACAAGGGAGGTGAACGTGACGACTGCAAAATCCCGCACCGCAGGCAGCCCGGCCGGAGCCGAATGGCTGACCGTCGAGGAGGTCTGTGCTGAGCTGAAGATCAGCCCCCGGACCTTCTACCGCTGGCGGGCGCAAGGCACCGGCCCGCGCAGCAAGCGCATTGCCAGAGGCGGCGTCCGCGTCCGGCGGAGCTGGCTGGACGCATGGCTGGACGAGCCCGAACAGGACATCGCGTGAATAGCTACGACGTCCGGTTCTGGCAGATCGAGACGCGGAAGGGCAAGACGGTCACCTACCGCGTCCGCTGGGTCGTGGCCGGTCGGCAGTTCAGCGACTCGTTCACCACGAAGGAACTGGCCGAGTCGCACCGCGCCAAGCTCAGGGCGGCGGCCAGGCGCGGCGAAGGGTTCGACACCGAGGCCGGGCTTGCCCGAGTCGATGGTCCGCACGCTGCGGGACGTGTCCTTCTACGAGCACTGCGCCGAGTTCGCCGCGGCGACCTGGCCGGTGTCGTCGGCCAAGACGAGGCTGTCCGTCATCGAGACGCTGACCAGGGTCGTGCCCGTAGTGGTCAGCGACCCTAAGGGCGCTCCCGACCCGGCGGTGCTGCGCTCGGCTCTGCGCAAGACCCTGAACCAGGGCGGCCACGCGGGCGAGCCCGACGAGGACGAGGCCAGGGCAATCGTCTGGATAACGCGTGCGTCACGCCCGGTTGGCTCGCTGGCGGACCCGGCCGTGGTCTGTGACATCCTCGACGCCCTCACGGTCAACCTGGACGGCAAGCCCGCGGCCCCGGAGTACTTCTCCCGGCGGCGCCGGGTGATGCACCGCGCCCTGGCGTACGCGATCCGCAAGAAAAGGCTGACGGCCAACCCGCTGTCCAAGCCCAACCTGCCCGAGGGCTGGACCCCGCCGCAAGCCCCGGACGACACCCTGGACCCGCGGTCGGTGGGCAGTCCCGCGCTCGTCGCGGCGATGCTCGAAACCTGCAAGGGCACCGGCAGGCGGCAGGGCAGGCGGTTCGCCGCGTTCTACGGCTGCATGTTCTACGCCATGATGCGCCCCTCCGAGGTCGCGGCGCTGACCCGCAGCGGTTGCGAGCTGCCCGAGCGCGGATGGGGACACCTGACGTTCGCCGACGCCAGTCCCGCCGCGGGCAAGGCGTTCACCGACGACGGCCAGGTCCACGAGCACCGCGGCCTCAAAGGCAGGACCAAGGGACGCCCGGCCGCCCGGGCCCGCAGGCCCGCCCGGCGGGTCCCGATCCCGCCCGAGCTGGTGGCCATGCTACGCGAGCACCTCGACCTGTACGGCACCGCCCCGGACGGCCGGCTGTTCCGCAGCGAGAACGGCAACCCCATCCACCCGTCCACCTGGTGGCGGGTCTGGCACAAGGTCCGGGCCGCCTCGCTGAGCCCGGAGGACCTGGCGGGCCCGCTCCTGCGCCGCCCCTACGACCTGCGGCACTCAGGCGTCACCTGGCGCCTGAACTCCGGCGTCCCGGCCACCGAGGTAGCCGCGTGGGCCGGGCACTCGGTAGAGGTCCTCATGCGCGTCTACGCCCGGTGCGTGACCGGGCTGGAAGACGTATGGATCAGCCGCATGGACGGCGCCCTGCGCCTCGAAGGCGGCCAGGACACGGGGGAGGAGTAGTATCGTGGACGCGTATTGGGCGCGGGATCTGGCAGACGGCGGCATCCGGTGGCACGAGCTGTCCCAGCCTGTCACCCGGAGATTCCCGCAGAATGCCAGGTCAGCGGCCGATTTGCCGAGGATATGAGGAAGCGCCCCCAGCAGGATTCGAACCTGCGCACACGGCTCCGGAGGGCGCACGCAACCGAGACCCTGACCTGCACTAACCCAACCTTCGGCCTGGCCCGGGGGGACAGGCCGGGTGCCGCCGCAGGGTCTGCCGTGTCTAAGCGGAGGTTGCCAGGTCCGGATACAGGCTGCGAGCCGCTTCCAGGTCTTACGTCACGCTGGCTTGTCTTGCGGGTCGATGCCGTGCTGACGGAGCAGGGCACGGAGTCCCTCGATCTCCTCGGCGAGCTGCTGGCATCGCTCGGCCAGATCCGGCAGCGCCGGGTGCCCGGCGGCCCACTGCTCCTGCCGCACGGTCTTGCTAGCCAGCAACTCCTTCTCCCGGCTACGCAGCGACACGGCCTGCTGGAAATCCTGGGCCTCGATGGCGGCCTCCTTCTCGGTGCGGGCTGTCTTGATCTGCTCGTCCAGTTCCCTGGTGTCGGGTCCAGTCCCGACCCGCAGCTCCATGGCCGCCACCCGCTGCTCGATCGCTTCCAGCAGAATTTTCACTCCCGGCAGGAGCCTAAGCTCCTGCACGGCAAACTGGGCCGACACGGGCTCCTCAGCCCGGCGCCCGTGCAGCAACTGGATGACCTGCTCGCGCACCCGGTTCAGGTCGGCGCCCAGCTTCACGAGCACCTGGGCGGCCACGCCGTCGCCCTCACGGATCAGGCCGAGCAGGATGTGCTCGGTGCCGATGTAGTTGTGGCCGAGCTGCTGCGCCTCGCGCAGCGAGAGCTCCAGCACCTTCTTGGCCCGGGGCGTGAACGGGATGTGCCCGGAGGGTGCTTGCTGGCCCTGGCCGATGATCTCCTCGACCTGCTGCCGCACGGTGTCCAGGCTGATCCCGAGCGCATCAAGCGCCTTGGCCGCGACACCGTCGCCCTCACGGATCAGGCCGAGCAGGATGTGCTCGGTGCCGATGTAGTTGTGATCGAGCCTCCTGGCCTCGTCCTGAGCCAGAACCACAACCTGCCGCGCCCGGTCAGTAAACCGCTCGAACATCGTCCGCCGCCTCGCGCTACCGAACAGAGCCTGGCCGCCCGCCCAAGCGTCTGCCGGACGGAACCTGTCAGGACAAACCAGTGATGACCCATCCACACTACGCATTCACGGCCAAAGCTATGCGCAATCGTGAAGCTGCCCGGTCGGCCGGGTCGTCCCTTGCCGTTGAGCAGATGGCCGACCTCTCTGGCCAAAAGCATCCTAGACAGGCATCAGCCGACGATGACGCCGGTAAGTGCCGAGCAGGTGACCCGTCGTGACGACGATTACGACGTTGCACGCGGGTCACGACGTTCGTTACCTGACGTCGGGGCACGCGCACGGCGGGAACACCGGGGCGATGCGCTACTACACCGCGTCAGGTGAGCCGCCGGGGCAGTGGGCGGGCAAAGGGTCCGCTGCCCTGGGCCTGGCGGGGACGGTGGACGCGGAGGTGATGGACCGGCTTTACATGGAGCACGTCGGCCCGGGCGGGGAGCTGCTGACCCGCCCGCGGGGCAAGGCCGCGGCGGCCGATGACGAGCGGGCGGCGGCGGTGTTCCGGGCGGCGCACCCGTTCGCGTCCGAGGTCGAGGTGGCCGAGGCGGTGGCGAAGGCTCGGGGTGGCGCGCGGGTGTCGGTGCCGTATTACGACCTGACGGTGTCGGCGGCCAAAAGCATCTCGGTGCTGCATGCCTCGCTCAAGATCGCGGCGCAGGAGGCGTTTACACGGGGTGACCTGGAGGGTGCGGGGAAGCTGCACGCGGAGGCGGACGGGATCGAGGCTGACCTGGAGGCGGCGGCCCGGTTCGCCGTCGAGCGCGCCGAAGCGGAGGCCTGCTACACCCGGACCGGGCACCACTCCTCCACGACGGGGGAGTGGCGGGACGGGGCGGGCCTGATCGCGTCGGCGTTCACCCACCACATCAGCCGCGACGGGGACCCGCAGCTGCACGTCCACATCGCGATCGCGAACCTGGTGCAGCGCGGCGATGGCGGGGATGAGAAGTTCCGGCGGCTGGACACCCGGGCGCTGCATAACCAGCGGTTGTCGATCGCGGCGCAGGTGGACCGGGAGATGGAGTCCCGGATGATGGCCCGGGGGTACACGATGGTCCCCGCGGGAGGATGGGAACGGCTGCGAGGTCGGCGGGGTGTCCCAGCAGGTCATGGACCTGTTCTCGTCCCGCAAGGCGGCGCTCGGTGCCGAGGTCGCGAAGATGGCGGAGGCGTACCGCCGTAAGTACGGGCACGAGCCGTCCAAGCGGACCCTGTGGCTGATGGGCCAGCAGGCCGCGGCGATGACGCGGCGGCCGAAGTCCGCGGCCCGCCGGGTCCACGGGACCAGCGGCGGCGACGCGGACGACGCGGAACGGCTGGCAGCGTGGGAAGCACAGACCGCGGAGCGTGAGATGACCGCGCTGGGTCAGGTGCACCAGGACGTGGCGGCCTTCGCCCCGTGTCCGGCCGCGGTGATCGATGACGACCTCAAGGCGATGGCGGCGCGGGCCGCGGTGGCGGAAGTGCAGCGGCACCACGCGGTGTGGAGCCTGTCGGAGCTGCGGTTCGAGGTCGGCCGGGCGCTCCCGCCGGGCGCCTCAGCGGAGCTGGTCCGCGAGGTGGCCGGCCTCGCGGTGACGCCGGGCTCGGGAACCGGGGTGCTGCTGGTCACCGCGCCGGAGGTGACCGACGTGTCCGAGCTGGGGACCCGCAGGGACGGGACGAGTATCTACCGGCCGCCGAACGAGGCCCGGTACACCACCACCGGTCACGTCGACCTCGAGGAACGCATTCTCCGGCAGGCCCGGCGGCAGGTGCCCGTCAGGGTCAGCGAGGGGATGGCCCGGCGGGCGCTGGCCGGGTCGGACCTGACCCGGGAGCAGGAGGACGCGGCGGTCCGGCTGCTGACCAGCACCACCGCAATGGCCATCCTGACCGCACCGGCAGGCGCGGGCAAGAGCCACACGATCGCGGCGTACGCCAGGGCCTGGACGACGCTGACCGGACGCCGGGTCATCGGGATCACCACCGCGGAGAACGCGGCCCGCCAGATGACGGCCGAGGGCCTGGCCGAGGTCTACAACAGCGCGGCGTTCCTAGGGAAAACCCCCGGGTCGGACCTGCTCCGGTACCCGGTGAGCATCTCCGCCGGGGACGTCCTGGTGCTGGATGAGTCGAGCATGATCTCCACCGCCGACCTCGCCCTGATCACGGACTACGCGGACCGCGCCGGGGCGCTGGTCGTGCCGACCGGGGACCCGTTCCAGCTCGGCCCGGTCGAGGCAGGCGGCATGTTCCCCGCCCTGATCCGCGAGCTCGGCGCCGCCGAGCTGACCGAAGTGCTCCGGTTCACCGCCGGGTGGGAGGCAGATGCCTCGGTCCGGCTCCGGGCCGGTGACTTCTCCGTCGTCGCGGCCTATGACCGGCGCGGCCGGATCCGGGGAGATCACCGGGAAGCGGCCTATGACCGCGCCGCGGGCGCGTGGCTGGCGGACCACTTGCACGGGCAGGACGTGATCTTGCTGGCCGGGTCGAACGAGGAAGCCGCCGAGCTTGCACGGCGGGTGCAAGCCCAGCTCGTGAGGCTGGGGACCGTGGTGCACCCCCGTGCACCGCTGGCGGACGGGAACCAGGCCGGCACCGGGGACCTGATCCGGGCCCGGCTCAACACCAGGATCGACGCCGGAGGCCAGCGGCTGACCAACCGGGACGTGCTCCGCATCGACGGCTGGCAGGGCCAGGCCGCGGAAGTGGCCCGCCAGCTGCCCGGCAGGACCTGGTCCCAGCCGTTCCTGGTGCCGCTGTCCTACCTCGCCAGCAGCGCCGAACTGCAGTACGCGGGCAACATCCACGTGGCCCAGGGCCGCACCGTCGACACCTCCCACGTGCTGGTCACGGACACCCTGGACCTGCACGCCTTGTACGTCGCCATGTCCCGCGGGCGTGAGTCGAATACCGCGCACGTGGTCACCGGGGAAACCGCCCCGCCAGGAATAAAGCCCTACCAGCAGGAAACCGCCGAAGCGGTCCTCCACCGGGTCATGGAACGGGATTCGGCAGAATTGTCGGCTACCGAGCAGATCCGGGCCAGCCAGGAATGGGCGTCCGGAACCGGGCACGTCCTCAACCTCTGGGCCGCCGCGATGCGCCAGGCGCTCAATCCCGCGATTGAGGAAGAACTGCGCGGTGCCCTGACCGACAGCGAATACGCCCGGTACAGCAAAGAGCACCAGCGCCCCGCGCTGCTGGAAGCCATCCGGGCCCGGGCGCTGGCCGGGAAAGATGTCCGCTCGGTCATCGGGGAGATCACCCGCTCCCCGCTGACCGGGGCCAGGTCAGTGGCCGCGGTCCTGCACGGGCGGCTCGCCGAAGCACCGCAGCAGGACGCCCCGGTGTCCTGGGCAGCGCGGACCCCCGAGTCCGCCGGGCAGACCGCCAGGGCCACCGCGGAAGCGCTGGACTCCCGGGCCGCGGCTCTGGGGGAACGGCAGCTAGCCGAGCCCGAGCCGTGGGTCATGCGGCACCTCGGGCCGCCGCCCCGTGAGCCTGACCCCGGAGTTGCAGACGCTCCTGGCGGCCGACTACGCCCGCCGGGCCGGGATCGCCGCGGGCTACCGGGAAGCCGCCGGGATCACCGACCCGCACCAGGTGATCCGGTGGGAAGGGCACAAAGGCAACCCCGAGCTGGAAGCGATGCGGCACGACGCGATCTCCGCGTTGCAGATCCACGACGAGCAAGCCGACCTCGCCGGGATGGACCGCGGCCAGCTCGAAGCTAAGGTAATCGCCGGAGCCCGGGCGAAGGCCGCCGCGCCGCGGGACGTGTCGGCCGACCTGCGCGCCACAGCGCAGGCGGAGACAGACATGAGGATCGTGGCGGGGCAGGCGCAGGTCGACGGTGCGGACCCGGCCGCGTACGACCAGGCGGCGGCAGAGCTAGCCGCCCGGCGGGAAAGCTGGGAAGCGGACGACGCCGCGTACGAAGCTTGGTCCGATTCCACAGCGGGTACCCGGGACACCGCAGGAAAGGCCCAAGCGGAGCTTGACCGCCGCGGCCACAAGGTGCCCGCGTGGGCACCGGAGGAAGAGCACTCCGAGCCACGGCAGTCGAGCCCAAGCACCAGGCGGAGGCTGAGCCGGAGCAGGAGGCCGAGCCTGCGGCGAGCGAGCCCGAGGCGAGCCCGGAGGCAGCCGAAGACACCGGGACCCGGGACTGAGCCCGAGCCCGAGCCTGGCATGGTCTAGGTGCACGTCATCTAGGACCAGCACTACCGCCGTGGTCATCGACGCGACCGCCACTCCGAGCCGAGTGCGCGACCAAGCCCGGCACGGAGCTGACCTGAGGGCAAGTTGAACACCGCCGACCGCTGCTGGTCGCAGACGCTAGCGTCTGGCGGCTCGCGGTTGCTGGCAACTTAGGACTGCTAGTCGTGCTACCCGCCGAGTCCTGCCATCGATGCCGATTCGGTCGAGGGTCCCCGGCATGGCATATTGGGGCGATGGCTGGTCCCGTTCCGACATTATGGAGACGGTGAAGTAGCGCAGCCGTCCAAGGGGGGTTCAGTTGTCACGGTTGACGGAGTTGCTGCGTGAGGTCGAACGCAAGGATGCGCGTCTCGCGGCTGACCTTGAACGCGAGTACAAGGTCCTCAGCGAGCGAAGGGCGTTCGGGCTCAACTTCGAGCGGCACGTCCCGGAGACTGTCGACCCGCCGGGGCGCCTATCCGGCGCGGCGACAAAGTCCGTCTTCTGCCGGAGCGTGGAGCGCTGGCCGGAAGCGTCGATAAGCGAATCTGGCGCATTGTGTCGATCGCTAGCACGGATCAAGGCAAGTTCGCCAGCCTCGTTCAGCTGGTAAGTCACGACGGCGACCGGGACACGGCGACTTATTCGATCGATGATCTTGTCGTCGTCGCGGAGTTCAAGGACCCGATCTATCCCGGCCTTGTATCCGGTTGCGCACCGACTTGCTCCGATTCGGCAATGAACGCCGCCTTACCTTCCTTACGATGGCGGCGGGCAAATCGGTCAGACGCCAATCTGCGCACTGGTGGCCTTCTGCGCACATACACTCCGCGCCCGTGCTCGGCCCGGGTCAGGCCTTCAGTCTCAAGAAGCTGCAACGCATGCCGCACGGTCATTCGGGCAACGCCATAGTGGTCTATCAGCTGCGCCTTGGATGGGAGGCGGTCTCCCTCGTTCAACTGCCCGGCCTGTATCGCCGTCCGTAGTTGGTCGGCGATCTGCCGGAACACCGCCCGGTCGCTGCCTGGATCCACAGCCAAGCCGTCAAGCATACTGCCCATGAGGGTTCCTCTACTCGTCCGCACGTCTAGTAGTCTCAACAGTACCGGCCTGACCGATGGGAGTCACAGGGTGACCAGCGAGGACACGCGCCACTCGGTGAGCGTTGCCGGTGTCGTGATCGACGAGGACGGGCGCGCGCTCGTTATCCAGCGACGAGACAATGCGCACTGGGAACCACCCGGAGGCGTCCTCGAGCTTGGTGAGACCATAACAGAAGGCCTGCTGCGCGAGGTCAAAGAAGAAACCGGCCTCCATATCGAGCCCGTAGCACTTACCGGCGTCTACAAAAATATGAGCCGGGGCATCATAGCCCTGGTATTCAGATGTCGTCCAATCGGTGGCTCCCTGACGGAGAACTCAGAAGTTACCGGATTTCGGTGGATACGAGAAGCCGATGTCAGCTCGATAATGTCCGAAGCCTACGCAGTCCGTATTCTCGACGCCTACCAGTATGACGCCGCACCCTCTATCCGGTATCACGACGGCGTACACCTGTTTGTCTCGGCGGCCAATTAACCAGGATACTTTCGGGCAGTGTGTCTCGCGACTAGGTCGATAATTTTCCGCAGGTGACTACGCGGGCAATCGACTCCATTTACGTACGTCATCAAACCTGAGATCCGCATGCCCGGCGGCGGCCCATGATGACGTTTGCCCGAGGCGATGACAGCCGCTTAGCGTCGTTCTATGACCTGTGCGGCCAAGGGTAACGCCTATCCCAGTTACGGCGGCGACGTACTCCCTTTGGAAGAGGATCCTCGCGGCGCCGCGCTGGTGCACCAGCGTGCACCGCACCCGCCCGCGACCGCACCATGCGGTGCACGGGGATCCAATGCGCTCATGCCAGTCGTGCAGTCCGCAGTGCAGCGGGTGAGCCGGGAGACCCGGAGGGAGGTGTGATGATGGCCAAAAAGACAGCTGACCCTGACCCGTGGCTGAAACCAGCCCAGATGATCGAGGAGCTGGGAATCAGCAAGCGCACCTGGGCCAGGATGCGGGCCGGCGGCACCGCCCCGAAGTGCGTCCGGATGCCCGGAGGCCTGAAGTGCCGCCGCAGCTGGTTCGACGCCTGGCTAGCCGAACGGGAAGCGGACGCCGCGTGACGTCCTATGACGTCCGCATCTACGCGATCGAGACGCGGAAGGGCCGGACCATCGGCTACCGCGTCCGGTGGACCGTGGCCGGGAAACGGTTCGGCGAGACGTTCGCCGCCAAGGGACTCGCCGAGTCCTACCGCGCGGCCCTGATCACCGCGCCGCGCCGAGGCGAGGCGTTCAGCACCGACACCGGCCTGCCCGAGTCGCTGGAGCACGAACGCCGGGACGTGTCGTTCTACGCCCACTGCCTGGAATTCGCCGGGGTGGCGTGGCCCATGGTCTCGGCCAGGTCCCGCGGCTCGATCGTGGAGAGCCTGCTCTGCGTCATCCCCGTGGTGGTCAGCCCGAACGGCGCCGCACCGCCCGATCCTAATGTGCTCCGCGCCGCGCTGCGCAAGAAACTCAACCAGGGCACCAACGGGGGAGTGCCCGACCTGGACGAGAACCGGGCGCTCACCTGGATAGCCAAGGCGTCCCGGCCGGTAAGCGCACTCGGTGACCCCTCGGTGGCCGCCGACGTGCTCGACGCCCTAGCCCGCAAGCTCGACGGCAGCCCGGCGTCCCCCCCGTACTTCTCCCGGCGGCGGCGGGTAGTGCACCGCACCCTGGGCTACGCGGTACGGAAGAAGCGGCTCAGCGCCAACCCGCTCAGCAAGGCCGCCCAGCCCGAGGGCTGGACCCCGCCGGAGCCCCCCGACGACGCGCTCGACTACCGGACCATCGGGAGCCCGGAGCTCGTCGAGTCGATGATCGAGACCTGCTGCACGCTCGGGACGACCCAGGGCGCGCGGTTCCGGGCCTTCTACGGCTGCATGTACTTCTCGATGATGCGCCCCTCGGAGGTAGCGGCGCTGAAGCTCAGCGCGTGCGAGCTGCCCGAGGACGGATGGGGCTGGCTGACCATCGCCGACGCCAGCACCACCGCGGGCCGGGCCTACACCGACGACGGCCGGACCCACGAGCACCGCGGCCTGAAGGGCCGCACCCGGGGCAGGCCGAGCACCAGGGCGCGCAAGCCATCCCGCCGCATCCCGGCGCCGCCGGAGCTGGTAGCCATGCTGCGGGAGCACATCACCCGCTTCGGCGCCGGCCCTGACGGGCGTATCTTCCGCTCCGAGCGCGGCAACCCGATCCAGGCGTCAACGTGGTGGAGTATGGCGGAAGGTCCGGGCCGCCTCGCTCACTCCCGAGCAGCTCGACGGGCCGCTCATGATCCAGCCCTACTGCCTGCGGCACGCCGGAGTCACCCGGCGGCTCAACGAGGGCGTAGACGAGGCCACCGTCGCCGCGTGGGCCGGGCACTCGGTCGAAGTCCTGCGCCGCATCTACCATCACTCGGTCGGCGGCCAGGACGAGATCCTGATCGCGCGGATGGACGCGCACCGGAGGCGGTCGTTATGGGGACGCATTGGGGACGGAATCCGGCATCCGGGCGGCATCGGCTGGCGCAACGCTGTCACCGGCTGGCACCGTCGCGGTTCGCGTCACTCGCAGGTGAGAGGCCGGCTGGCCCTGGTCATGATATGCGCCCCCAGCAGGATTCGAACCTGCGCACACGGCTCCGGAGGCCGATGCTCTATCCCCTGAGCTATGGGGGCTGCGCGACGTGGGAAAGGGTATCAGCCGCGAGCCCCCCGCGGACACTTAGCCGCGGACACGCGAACACACGGGCACGGACGCGGACGACCGCATGCGACCCGAGCAGGGCCGCCGAGAGGCTACCCTCACGCTCGTGACGCAGGGACTGGGATGCCGGGTGCTGGTCGTCGACGACGACGAGGTGATCAGGCGGTTGATCGCGGTCAACCTCTCCCTTGAGGGGTTCGACGTGTCGATGGCCGTGGACGGGCAGGACTGCCTGGATAAAGTGGTGGAGATCGCGCCGGATGTCATCACGCTGGACGTGATGATGCCCCGGCTCGACGGCTGGGAGACCGCGGTCCAGCTCCGCAAGTCCCCGGCGACGGCCCACATCAAGGTGCTGCTGATCACGGCGCGCGCTCAGGAAGATGACAAGGCCAGGGGCAGCCGGGTCGGCGCTGACGCCTATCTGACCAAGCCCTTCGACCCGAACGAGATGATCCGCATCGTCCGCGAACTAGCCGGACCCCAGGGCCCCCAGGGACCTCAGGATCCTCGCTAGATGATCACCGCCGAGCTGCGGCGAGCCCTGGGGTCCGCGGCCGGTCCCGATGGCGACCCGCTGCTCCAGCCCGGCCCTGGGCCCGGAGTTTATGCCTCTCACCTGCCCTTCCGGCTGGCTGGTCCCGGCCAGGATCCGCGCCAGGTAGCGGCCGAACTCGCGGTCCGGCTCACCAGCGAACCTTGGGTCGCGGCGGCGGAACCCACCGGCTCGGGGTATCTGACCATCACTGTGACTCATGATGCGCTGGCTAACGTGGCCGTGCGGATCGCCCGCGCCGGGCCGGCCTGCGCCGCCGGCGACGCGCTGCGCGGCCGCACGGTCCAGGCCCCGCCGCCCGCCGACCTGGCCGCCGCCCCCGGCTGGCCGCAGGCCCGCGCGACCCTCGCCGCCGAGCTGACCGCCCGTCTCGCCGCTACCGCGGGCGCGACCGTTCCTTTTTCCGCCGAACGATCCGTGGTTCCCCACCCAAGTCCCCCTCCCGCCGCGGCCCCTTCGCCCCGACCCGCCGCCACTGACGCCGCGGCCCCCTGGCCCCGTCCCGGCGCCGCAGCTCGCCAGCTCAGTCCCGTCGCGGTCGCCGTCGAGTACGCCGGGGCCGACGCGGTGCGGTTCGCGCTGGCCCGGATGTCGCCCGCCGGAGCGGTGCGGTGGCCGGGGGCTGCGGTTATCGCGCGGCACGTCCTGGCCAATCCCGCCTATGCTGTTCGGTACGCGCATGCCGCCGCCGCCGCCGTGCTGCGCTGGGCCGCCGCGCTGGGGACCAAGCCAGCCGGGTTCCAGCCGCGTCTGCTCGCCGAACCCGGTGAGCTGGCGCTGCTCGACGCGTTGTCCTGGCTGCCAGAACGGGTGGCTATGGCTGCGCGCCGCGGCCGGCCCGACGAGTTCGCCCGGTACCTGGAGGAACTGGCTGCGGGCACGATTGACACCATGGACACCACTGGCTTCACCACCATATCCAGCATCAGCAGCGAGAGGCTGTGGCTGGCGGACGCGGCCCGGACCGCCCTGGCCGCCGGGCTCGGGCTGCTCGGGATCAGCGCGCCCGGCCGCCTGTAGGCCGCTCGCCCAACCCGAAGGGAACCGCATGAGCCGTGTCGCGCACCCGGCTGGGCCACGCCATGGCGACGTGCTGCCCGCCGACCATCCGCCCGCCCCGCCCGCGGACCTGAACGAACTGCAGGCCGGCATCTGGCCGCGGCACGCCCGGCGGTCCGGCGGCGTGCTGACCCTCGGCGGAATGGACGCGCGGGAGCTGGCGGCCGAATTCGGCACGCCGCTGTACGTGTGCGACGAGGAGGACGTGCGCTCCCGGTGCCGGGATTACCTGGAGGCATTCGGCCCGGACGGCCGGGTGTTCTACGCGGCCAAGGCCTTCTGTTCCCGGGCGGTACTGCGCTGGGTGAGCGCCGAAGGGCTGGGCGTGGACGTCTGCACCGGCGGTGAGCTCGAGGTGGCGCTGTCGGCCGGCGTCCCCCCCGAGCAGATCACGCTGCACGGCAACAACAAGTCGCTGGAGGAGCTGTCCCGGGCGGTGAGCGCCGGGGTGGGCCACATTGTCGCCGATTCGTTCGAGGAAATCGCGCGGCTCGGCTACCTGACCGGCTCCGCCAGCCCGCCGCCAGCCGAACCCGTGGTCCGGCCCAGCGTCCTGGTCCGGGTCACCACCGGGGTGGAGGCGCACACGCACGAGTTCATGGCCACCGCTCATGACGACCAGAAGTTCGGCTTCTCCCTCGCCTCGGGGGCCGCGGACGAAGCGGTCCGCCGCGTGCTCGGCTGTCCCGGCCTGTACTTCGCCGGGCTGCACTCGCACATCGGCTCGCAGATCTTCGACACGGCCGGCTTCGAGGTAGCGGCGCATCGCGTCGTCGAACTGGCGGTCCGGATCCGGGACGAGCACGGCATCGAGATCGAAGAGCTCGACCTCGGCGGCGGTTTCGGCATCGCCTATATCGAGGAGGACGATGTCCCGGAGGTCAAGGAGATCGCGCAGAGCCTGCGCGGCATCGTGGACGGTCAGTGCCGGGCCGCCGGGCTGACCCGGCCGCGGCTGACCGTCGAGCCCGGCCGCTCGATCGTCGGGCCGTCCACGGTGTCGCTGTACACGGTGGGCACGATCAAGGACGTGGACGGAATCCGGACCTACGTCAGCGTGGACGGCGGGATGAGCGACAACATCAGGACCGCGCTGTACGACGCCAGCTACGAGTGCGCGCTGGCCTCGCGCGCCTCGTCAGCGCCGCCGATGCTGTCCCGGGTGGTGGGCCGGCACTGCGAAAGCGGCGACATTGTCGTGCGGCACGCGTACCTGCCCTCCGATCTGGCCCCCGGCGACCTGCTGGCCGTGCCGGCCACCGGCGCCTATTGCCGGTCCTTGGCCAGCAACTACAATCACGTATCGCGTCCTGCGGTGGTCGCGGTCAACGCGGGCACGGCGCGGACCATCGTCCGCCGCGAAAGCCTGGACGACCTGCTCAGCCTCGATGTCGGATGAACCATACGCGGTTCGCGTCGAGGGTCGCCCCGCTACGCCTGGACGCCGGATGAACCAGACCCCGCCCACCTTCAAGGTCGCCCTGCTCGGCTGCGGCTCGGTCGGTTCGCAGGTGGCCCGGCTGCTCACCGAGCAAGCCGACGACCTGGCCCTGCGCATCGGCGCGCGGCTTGAGCTGGCCGGGATCGCGGTGCGCCGGGTCGGCCACCGGCGGCCTGCGGGGATCGACCTGGCGTTGCTCACCGGTGACGCGCACGCGCTGGTCGCCCGGCCGGACGTGGACATCGTGGTGGAAGTGATCGGTGGCATCGAGCCGGCCAGGTCGCTGATGCTCGCCGCGCTGAAGTCCGGCAAGCCGGTGGTCACCGCGAACAAGGCCCTGCTGGCCGAGAACGGTGCGGAGATCTACGGCGCGGCCCGTGAGTACGGCGCCGACCTGTACTACGAGGCCTCGGTGGCCGGCGCCATCCCGCTGCTGCGGCCGCTGCGCGAGTCGCTGGCCGGGGACACCGTCCGCCGCGTGCTCGGCATCGTCAACGGCACGACGAACTTCATCCTGGACCGGATGGATTCCTCCGGCGCGGGCTTCGCCGAGTCGCTGGAGGAGGCGCAGGCGCTCGGTTACGCCGAGGCCGACCCGACCGCGGACGTCGAGGGGTTCGACGCGGCCGCGAAGGCGGCCATCCTGGCCAGCCTGGCCTTTCATACTCCGGTGACGGCATCGGACGTGCATCGCGAGGGCATCACCGAGATCACGTCGGCCGATATTGCCAGCGCCCGGGCGCTGGGCCGGGTGGTGAAGCTGCTCGCCATTTGCGAGTGCCGTGACGGCAGGGTCTCGGTCCGGGTCCATCCCGCGATGATCTTGCGCTCGCATCCGCTGGCCTCGGTCAGCGGGGCGTACAACGCGGTGTTCGTCGAGGCGGAGTCGGCGGGCCGGCTGATGTTCTACGGCGCGGGCGCGGGCGGCACCCCGACCGCGAGCGCCGTACTCGGCGACCTCGTCGCGGTGGCCAGGAACCGGCTCGCCGGGACGCGCGGCCCGGACGCCTCGACCTACGCCGGCCTGCCGGTCATGCCGATGGGCGAGACCATCACCCGCTACCACGTGTCGCTGGATGTGGACGACAAGCCCGGGGTGCTGGCTCCGGTGGCCGAGGCGTTCGCCCGGCACGACGTCTCGATCGAGGCGGTCCGCCAGGCCAGCCGGGGCACCGAAGCGCAGCTCGTGATCGTGACGCATACCGCCAGGGACGCGGCGCTGGCCGCGACCATCCGCGAACTCGAGGCGCTGCCTGTCGTCCGCGCGGTGGCCAGCGTGATGCGGGTCGAAGGGGAGGAAGAATGAGCCAGGCAGCCGAACCACACCGGCTGGCGGCACGAGCCACCGGTCAGTGGCGCGGGGTGATCGCCGAATACCGGGACTGGCTTCCGGTCACCGACGTCACGCCGGTGGTCAGCCTGCGAGAGGGCGGCACCCCGCTGCTGCCCGCGCCCGTGCTGTCCGCCCGGACCGGCTGCGAGGTGTACCTGAAAGTAGAGGGCGCCAATCCCACCGGGTCGTTCAAGGACCGGGGCATGACGGTCGCGATCAGCATGGCGGTGGCCGCCGGCGCCAAGGCCGTGATCTGCGCGTCTACCGGCAACACCAGCGCCAGCGCCGCCGCCTACGCGGCCCGGGCCGGGATCACCTGCGCGGTGCTGGTGCCGCGCGGCAAGATCGCCATCGGCAAGATGGCCCAGGCGCTGGTGCACGGAGCCCGGCTGCTTCAGGTGGACGGTTCGTTCGATGACTGCCTGGAGCTGGCCAGGAAGCTGGCCGCCGAATACCCGGTAGCGCTGGTCAACTCGGTGAACCCGGACCGGCTGCAGGGCCAGAAGACCGCGGCGTTCGAGATCGTGGACGAGCTGACAGACGCGCCCGACGTGCACTGCCTTCCGGTCGGCAACGCGGGAAACATCGCGGCGTACTGGATGGGTTACAACGAATACAAGAGGGCGGCCCTGGCCACCCGCGCGCCGCGGATGTTCGGGTTCCAGGCCAGCGGGGCCGCGCCGATCGTGACCGGCAGGCCGGTGCTGCAGCCGCAGACGATCGCGACCGCGATCAGGATCGGCAACCCGGCCTCCTGGCTGCTGGCCGAGGCCGCCCGGGACGAGTCCGGCGGCGTGATCGAGTCGGTGACCGATCGCGAGATCCTGGCCGCTTACCGGCTGATCGCCACCTCAGAAGCCGTCTTCGGTGAGCTCGCCTCCTCGGCCAGCATCGCCAGCCTGCTGCGCACCTGTGCTAACGGCCAGATCGCTCCGGGTGCCCGAGTGGTCTGCACCATCACAGGAAATGGCCTGAAGGACCCGGACTGGGCCCTGTCCGGCGCCCCGTCCCCGGCCACTATCCCCGCCGACGTCAACGCCGCTGCCGCCGCCCTGAACCTGGCCTAGCCCCTGCGCCCAGGCATGAACCAGCCCCCGCCCCCTCCCGCTCGGGCCCAGCGCAGGCCCCATGTTCCATAGGGCCGGAAGGAAGCCGGGACCCGTGAGAGGCGAGTGACGAAATAGGATTTCAGTGAGTGAGGAGTGACATGGCCTGGGTGCCAGACGTGGTGCGAGTGCGGGTGCCCGCGACCAGTGCCAACCTCGGGCCGGGCTTCGACGCGCTCGGGCTCGCGTTGACCGTGCACGACGAGGTGGACGCGTGGATCTGCGCGTCCGGGCTTTCGGTCGAGATTTCCGGTGAGGGCGCGGTCCTTGGCCGACACCGGCGAGGATCATCTCGTCGTGCGGGCCATGCGGGCGGCGTTCGCCATCATCGGGGGCCAGCCGCCGGGCCTCGCCCTTCACTGCGTGAACCGGATCCCGCACGGCCGGGGCCTCGGCTCCTCGGCCGCCGCGATCGTCGCCGGTGTCCTCGCCGCCCGCGCCCTGGCCGGCGCCGGCCAGCGCGCCCTGCCAGACGGCGCCCTGCTTAAGCTCGCCACCAGCCTGGAAGGGCACCCGGACAACGTGGCGGCGTGCCTGGGCGGCGGGCTGACGATCGCGTGGATGACGCCCGATGGCCCGCGCATGGTGCGGCTCGATCCGCTGCCCTCGATCCGGCCCGTCGTCTGCGTGGCGCCCGCCCCGGTACGCACCGACGTGGCCAGGGGACTACTGCCCGATCTGGTGTCGCACCGGGATGCGGTGGCCAACGCGGGCCGCAGCGCCTTGCTGATCGCCGCGCTTACGCAGCCGCTCGCCGTTACCTCGCCTGGTCCGCACCCGCCGGCCGCGGGCGTCTTGTTCGACGCGACTCAGGACTGGCTGCACCAGGATTACCGGTCGGCGGCGATGCCGGAGACGGACGGCCTGGTCCGCAGGCTGCGGGGTGAGGGCATCGCCGCGGTGGTGTCCGGTGCGGGTCCCTCGGTGCTGGCGCTGCTCGCCGCCGGCGAAGGCACGCAATATCACTGTCACCTGGACAAGCTGGGTTCAATCGTGAGAGAAACGGGTATTGCATGGGGCATAAGCTCGCTAGAGGTCGAGCGGCATGGTGCGCGAGTCCTGCGGCCAGAACCTTCACCGGACTGATGACGCGAGAGAGCGCGCCTCATCCGTTCGGCTGGGCGTCCGACGTCAGCACCAGGTCACGTCATCACTCCTGGAACTGAGTACGTCGGATGCCTGATCCTGCTGGCGGCCCCGTCATGGGTCCGCGGGTCGACTCCTGCGACACGGTTGGCTGCGAGGGAATGCCTTGAGTCCAGTTAGTGTTAGGATTGGTGGCGCACCGGGTGCCCCCCTCTGCATTGGGCGCCCGTCGGCAAACCGGGCGCTCGCCGGCAAATCCCCTTGGAACGGTATTGTTGCCGTACCCGGGGTCTTTGACACAGGATGCTTCGCTCTCTTCCCAGCTGAGGAGGGCGACCAGCCTGGAGTGAGCGCGCGACCTGGGGACGTGGGTGAGCGGTACAGCCGCCCAGGCGCTCTCCGGCTCATTTCCCAGGCTTGCGGATACATAGCGACGCACGGAGGAACGCAAAGCGTTGCGGGAATCATGGATATTCGGCGGCTATCAGAGCAGCGCGAATCAACTCTGGCCCCAACGGGGGCCGCTGTACCGGGTCGACGGGCCTAGCGGGTTCACCCAGGCGGCCGAAAATCATGGAAGGACCATTAGTGAGCGACACAACCGAACTCCTCAACGGCGCGTCCGGCGCGTCTGAGGACGCCCCCGTCGGTACCCCGGCGCCTTCCCCGGCCGCTGGCGCACCCTCGGCGGGAGACGTGGGGTCACCAGAAGCGGTGGTACCGGCGTCCAAGTCGCGTAGTCGCAGTGGCGCTGGCCTTTCCTCGCTGCTCATGCCCGAGCTGCAGCGGATCGCTCAGACGATGGGCATACCGGGCGCGGGACGGATGCGCAAGGGTCAGCTGGTCGAGGCGATCGAAGCGCGGCAGGGCGGCGGACCGCGGCAGGAGACCGGTGCCGCTAAGCAAGGCTCCGACAAGCGTGCCGGGTCCGCGAAAGCAGACTCGGCCCGCTCGCGGAAGCAGGGCGCTATGGAATCAGACACGCAACCGCGGCCGGGATCGGAGCAGGCGAAAGTTCTGGCCTGGGAGACGCCGCGCGCGGCGGGATCGGCCCGGACGCCGGGCAGCAACTCAGCTTCGACGCCGAGCCCGTGGCCGAGCGAGCCAACGGCCGGACCCGGGCAGCGTCGTCGCGGCGTGCCCCGGCTCAGCAGGCCCCAGCTCAGCAGGCCCCAGCTCAGCAGGCCCCGGCTCAGCAGGCCCCAGCTCAGCAGGCCCCAGCTCAGCAGGCCGCCGGCCGCAGCAAGCGCCGAGCCCAGCAAGCCGCCGGTCCAGGCGACGGAGACGGGGATCAGCACGGCCGCCGCCCCGCAGGTCGCCACGCAGCCCGGTGAGCCGGCCAGCGTGAGGCGCAGCGCGGTGACCGTCGCCGCCGGAACAGCCGCCGCGACGAGCAGCCCCCGCGCGGAGCCGCGAGCAGTCGGCGCCCGCGACCAGTCCGCCCGTGACCAGGGCAGCCGTGACAGCGGCCGCGACCAGGGCAGCCCGCGACAACGGAGGTCGCGAACCGAACTCCCGCGACCAGAACGGCCGCGACAACGGCGGCCGCGACCAGAACGGCCGGGACCGGCGGCCGCGACCAGGGCGGCCGTGACCAGGGCAGCCGTGACCAGGGCACGGCCGTGACCAAGGCGCCCGTGACCAAGGCGGCGATCGTCGCGAGCCGATGGCCGCCAGCCGCGGGCCTAACGACAACCGCGGCCCGAGTGACCAGTACGACGACAGCGGACGCGGCGGCCGCAGCCGGGACCGGTTCCGCAACAGGAACCGGCGGCGCGACCGCCAGGCCGAGCCGGAGATGGTGATCAGCGACGACGATGTTCTCATCCCGATCGCCGGGATCCTCGACGTGCTCGAGGCGCAGGGGTACGCCTTCGTGCGCACCACCGGCTACCTGCCCGGGTCGAACGACGTTTACGTGTCACTGTCCCAGGTGCGCAAGCACGGCCTGCGCAAGGGCGATGTCATCGAGGGTGCGGTCAGGCAGCCGCGCGACGGTGAGCGCAGGGAGAAGTTCAACGCGCTGGTCCGGCTGGACAAGGTCAACGGGCTCGACCCGGAGAAGTCCATCGGCCAGGCCGGAGTTCTCCAAGCTGGTGCCGCTTTACCCGCAGGACAGGCTCCGGCTGGAAACCGACCCGGGCAACATGACCACCCGGATCATCGACCTGATCTGCCCGATCGGCAAGGGCCAGCGCGGTTTGATCGTGTCGCCGCCGAAGGCGGGCAAGACGATGATCCTGCAGTCGATCGCCAACGCGATCACCAAGAACAACCCGGAGTGCCACCTCATGGTCGTCCTCGTCGACGAGCGGCCAGAAGAGGTCACCGACATGCAGCGGACGGTGAAGGGCGAGGTCATCCACTCCACGTTCGACCACCCGGCCGACGACCACACCACCGTGGCCGAGCTGGCCATCGAGCGGGCCAAGCGGCTGGTGGAGATGGGCCACGACGTGGTCATCCTGCTCGACAACATCACCCGGCTCGGCCGTGCCTACAACAACTCGGCCCCCGCCAGCGGTCGCATCTTGTCCGGTGGTGTCGACTCGACCGCGCTGTACCCGCCCAAGCGGTTCTTTGGCGCGGCCCGCAACATCGAAAACGGCGGCTCGCTGACCATTTTGGCGGCCGCCCTGGTCGAGACCGGTTCCCGGATCGACGAGGTCATCTTTGAGGAGTTCAAGGGCACCGGCAACATGGAGCTGCGGCTGCGCCGCGAACTCGCGGAGAAGCGGCTCTTCCCGGCGGTCGACGTGGACGCCTCGAGCACCCGTAAGGAAGAGATCCTGCTTTCGCCGGATGAGCTCAAGATCGTCTGGCAGCTGCGCCGGGTGCTGCACGCACTCGAGCCGCAGCAGGCGCTGGAGCTGCTCATGGAGCAGATGCGCAAGACCAAGAGCAACGCCGAGTTCCTGCTCCAGGTCCAGAAAACCACGCTGGGGTCTTCTAACGATCGATGACGAACGGAACCGGGCTTTCCGCGCCTACCAAGGCCAAGAAAGCCCGGTTTCGAAAACCCCGCTAGACCCCGGCAAACGCCGGGGAATGCCAGACCGGCGAAACCCGTTCTGACAGACTAGAAAGCCGTAACCATGCGGTACCGGTTCACGCCTGCGGGCGACCCGGCGACCGCTCAAGGCAGGAGTTGTGATGAAGGCAGACATTCATCCGCAGTACCACGACACCACAGTGACCTGTGGCTGCGGGAACAGTTTCACCACCCGGAGCACTGCGCCCAGCGGCTCGATTCACGTCGAGGTCTGCTCGCAGTGTCACCCGTTCTACACGGGCAAGCAGAAGATCCTGGACACCGGTGGTCGCGTGGCCCGCTTCGAGAAGCGCTTCGGCAAGAACCCCACCGGCCAAAAGCCAGAAAAAGCCGAAACCAAGTAACCCCTGCTCCGCCCGCATCGTGAGCGGATGGCAGTACGGTCGCCAAAGCACGCAGGTGGCCGCGACGGTGGCTCGAATGGCGTTCGGTCGGCTCGCGGCCGCCCGACCAGCCGGCGGCCCGGCGTCGCGGCCACCCCCATGACCGTCGCGGCCACCCCCGCGCATAAAGCAGTAAGGAGCACAGTGTTCGACCGGCTGGCCGACCTGGAAAGCGAGCACGCGGAGCTTGAGCACGCGCTCGCCGACCCGGACGTGCACTCCGATCAGGAGCGGGCCCGCACGATCAGCCGCCGCTACGCCGAGCTCACCCCGATCGTGAACGCGTACCACCAATGGCAGCAGACCTCGGCCGACGAGCAGACGGCGCACGAGTGGGCCAGGGAGGACTCCTCCTCGGGGCCGAGGCCGAGCAACTGGCCGCGCACCGGACCGAACTCGAGGCCCAGCTGCGCAAGCTGCTCGTGCCCCGCGACCCGAACGACAAGCGTGACATCATCTTGGAGGTCAAGGCGGGCGAAGGCGGCGAGGAGTCCGCGTTGTTCGCCGCTGACCTGCTGCGGATGTACCAGCGCTACGCCGAACGGCGCGGCTGGAAGACCGAGATCCTGGACTCCACCGTCACCGGCCTGGGCGGGATCAAGGACGCGACCGTCGCGGTGAAGGGCAAGGGCCCCGACGGCGCCTGGTCCCGGCTGAAGTACGAGGGCGGGGTGCACCGCGTGCAACGGGTGCCGGTGACCGAATCCCAGGGCCGCATCCACACCTCCGCGGCGGGCGTGCTGGTCGCGCCCGAGGCCGAGCCGGTCGAAGTGCAGATCAACGACAACGAGCTGAAGGTGGATGTGTTCAGGTCCTCCGGTCCGGGCGGCCAGAGCGTGAACACGACCGACTCGGCCGTGCGGATCACTCATCTGCCCACCGGCATCGTGGTCTCCTGCCAGAACGAGAAGAGCCAGCTGCAGAACAAGGAGCAGGCGCTGCGGGTGCTGCGCGCGCGGCTGCTCGCGCAGGCCGAGGCCGATGCCGACGCCAAGGCCAGCGCGGAGCGGCGCAGCCAGATCCGGACCGTCGACCGGTCAGAACGGGTCAGGACCTATAACTTCCCGGAGAATCGCATCTCCGATCACCGGGTGCACTATAAGGCCTACAACCTGGATCAAGTCATCGACGGCGACCTGGACGCGGTGATCGATTCGCTGGCCGCCGCGGACCTGGCGGCCAAGCTGGTGGGTGCCGACGATGATGAGCCTGCTGCTTGACGAGGTGGCGCTGGCCGCGCTGCGGCTGGCCGACGCCGGGGTCTCCTCGCCGCGGGCGGACGCCGAACTGATCGCGGCCAGCGTGCACAACGTCAGGCGGGGTGAGCTGCACACGGTCCCCGACCAGGCCTTCGACGCACGCTTCTGGGCCGATATCGCCCGGCGGGCCGCGCGCGAGCCGCTGCAGCACATCACCGGCCGCGCGCACTTTCGCTACCTCGAGCTCGACGTGGGCCCGGGCGTGTTCGTGCCCCGGCCGGAGACCGAGGTGATGACCGGCTGGGCCATCGGCCGCCTGCGCGACATGGACGTGGCCGAACCGGTGGTGGTCGACCTGGGTACCGGGTCCGGCGCGATCGCGCTGGCCATCGGGCAGGAGGTGCCCAGGTCCCGGGTGCATGCGGTCGAGGCCGATCCGCTGGCCCGCGCCTGGGCCGAACGCAATATCACCAGGTACGTGGAGAGCACTCCCAACACCGCCGGGCGGATCATGCTGCATCCGGGCGATTTCAGCGACGTCCTCGGCGAGCTCGACGGTACGGTGGACCTCGTGATCAGTAACCCGCCGTACATCCCGGTGGGGGCTTTCGTCGAGCCCGAGGTCAGCGAGTACGATCCCCCCGCGGCGCTGTGGAGCGGCGCGGACGGGCTGACCGCGATCCGCGCCGTGCAGCGCCGGGCGCGCCGCCTGCTCCGTCCGGGCGGACTGCTGGCCGTCGAGCACGGCGCTCAGCAGGGCGCGGCGGTGTACTGGGTGTTTCCCGAGGAGTCGGGCTGGCGGGACACACGCAACCACAAGGACCTGGCCAACCGCGACCGATTCGTCACCGCGGCCTGGTCCGGCGAAGGGGTCTAGGAAAAGATGAGCGTGCGTTACGACTGCCGGGACGCGCAGAGCAGGACCGCTGGGGTCGACGCCGCGGTGACGGCGGCGCGGGCGGGCGAGCTGATCGTGCTGCCGACGGATACGGTTTACGGCATCGGTGCGGACGCGTTCACCCCGGCCGCGGTCACCACCATGCTGGCGGCCAAGGGCCGCGGCCGGAACATGCCGCCGCCCGTGCTCGTCGGAACCGCCCGGGCCGCGGCGGCGCTGGCGCAGGACCTGGGGGCCTTCGGGCAGGACCTGATCGACGAGTTCTGGCCGGGCGCGCTCACGCTGGTCTTCCGGGCCAGCCCGACGCTGCTGTGGGACCTCGGTGACACCAAGGGCACGGTGGCCCTGCGGATGCCGCTGCATTCGGTCGCCCTGGACGTGCTCAAGCAGACCGGGCCGCTCGCGGTCTCCAGCGCCAACCGGCACGGCCACCCGGCGGCCATCACGGCCGATCAGGCGCAGGAGCAGCTGGGCGGGTCCGTGTCCGTGTACCTCGACGGCGGACCGTGCGCCGAGAACGTCCCGTCCACCATCTTGGACCTGACCGGGACCATACCGAAGGTGCTGCGGGCCGGCGCGATCTCGGTGGACCGGCTGCGCACGGTGGCGTCGATCATCGCCGACGACGAGCATTACGCCGAGAGCGCGGATTCCGCCGACTTCAAGCCCGCGGCGCCCCATCCGATGCAAGCGTCCGGAGGTGTCACCGAGCCCGCGGCCGGTGAGCCGCCGCCGGCCGGGTAGCAAGTGCCATAAAGTGGCGTTGATGACAGCTGATCAGATCCAGGCCGGCGAGTACACGCTGGTCCTGCTGGTCACCGCCGCGGTGACGTACCTGCTGGTCCCGGCGGTCCGGCGGGTGGCGGTCGGTACCCGGGCGATGCATGAGCCCCGGGCCAGGGACACCCACACCACGCCGACGCCGCTGCTCGGCGGGCTGGCCATGTACGGCGGCCTGGTCGCCGGGCTGCTGGTCGCGGGGCGGCTGTCCTTCCTGCAGGATCCCTTTCAGACGGCCGGGTCCAGGACCGCGGCCGGGCTGCTGCTGGCCGGCGGGTTCGTGGTCGTGGTGGGATTCGTCGACGACCGGTGGGGGCTCGGCGCGATCAGCAAGCTGGCCGCCCAGGTCGCGGCGGCCGGCATCCTGGTCTGGAGCGGTCAGGCGCTGCCGTGGCTGCCGACCCCGAGCGGCGGGGTGTTCCCGCTCGAACCAGACCTGAGCGTGACGCTGACCATCCTGCTCGTGGTGGTCACCATCAACGCGATCAACTTCATCGACGGCCTGGACGGGCTGGCCGCGGGCATCGTGGCCGTGGCCGCGGTGTCGTTCATGGTGTATTCCGCCACGCTGAACTGGACGATCGGTACCCCGTCCCAGTCGCTGCCCGCGGTGGCGTCCGCCCTGCTGGCCGGCATGTGCCTGGGGTTCCTGCCGCACAACTTCTACCCGGCGCGGATCTTCATGGGCGACATCGGCGCCATGCTGCTCGGCCTGCTGCTCGCCTACGGCCCGATCTCGAGCACCAACTCACTCGCCCCGCCCCTGCTCACCAACTACGCGCAGACGCACCCGCTGGACCGGTTCCCGACCGTCCTCCCGCTGCTCATGCCGGCGGCGATCTTCGTCATCCCGTACGCCGACCTGATGTTCGCGATCATCCGGCGGACCCGGGCGGGCAAGCCGATCATGGTGGCCGACCGCCAGCACCTGCATCACCGGTTGCTGAACATCGGCCACTCCTACCGGCAGAGCGTCCTGCTGATGTACTTGTGGGCCGCGCTGTTCTCGGTCACCGTGGTCGCGCTCTCGCTGGTACGGAGCCCCTCGGTCGTCTTCGCCGTCGCCACCCTGGTCGCGGTGCTGGCCTTGCTGCCCGCCACCATGCCCCGGCTGCGCCCCTGGCGAGCCCGCGCCCTGCGCAACGCCGCCCCCGCCCCGCCCCCGCAGGCCCGGCCCCGCGCACCATCCACCCCCCGCGCACCATCCGCCCCCCGACCGCCGTCCGCCCCCCGACCGGTCAACGAGGCGCCACCCGTCGGTTACGAGCCGTTCCCCGGATACCCCCGCGACAACGTCCCCTACCCGTACCCCGCTCAGCCTCCGTCCCGGGTCGAGCGTCCGTCGTTCCCGGGTCCCGCCACGCGGCCCGAGGACAGACGTCCAGGTGCCCTCGACCGGCCTGACCCCTTCTCTCAGCCCCAGCACCCCGACGCACAGCCCATCTAGCGCGCGGCCCGCTCCCGTACTGCGCGCCTACCGGCCCGCAGGGCCGACAGCGCTTGGTTTGAGGTGCTCGCTGGCCGATAGCCGGCGCAAGACGCCATCGTGCCCACGAGGCGGCTTTCGTGGGCGGGGCTCCTGGTCCCCGCGGCCGAGTACCAGGCCCTCTCTATACCGTTCCTTTACCTTCTTTGCCTACGGCTGCCTGCGGCTGCCCGCGCCTCCCGGCGGCACCCCGCGTCGGTGCGGCTTGCGGCTGGTCAGCCTGACCACCCGGTCTCTCGGCCCACTCCCCAGCGCCTGCGCCCTTTTGCCGGGGGAAATGGCCGAGTCTCAACCCCGTGCCGCGCGGGCGGCGAACCGAACGACACCGGCGGCCCGTCGCCCTCACCCGCGCAAGCGGTCCATCTTGGCAGGCGATGGTCATAAATTGTGTGCGATCAGGTAAAGACAGAGTCAAGGACTTTGTGATAGGTTTCACGAGCAGCCCCTCTTCGGCAAGTGAGAGGCCCGTGATACCTTTCGTAAACCTGACCGGATGCCCGCACCACCGTGGTGGTGCGGCGACCGGCTCCTGCAACGTACGCGGGGAAATTTCCCGCGTCAGCAGTGTTGCTGTCCAACCCTCAGGAGCCAGCTAATGCTCGCGAAGTACGCCACGATCGTGCGGCGCGCAGGCGCGCTGACGGCCGCCGCGGCCGCGATCATGGTCGCCGTAAGCGCCGCCGTGGTCGGCGTCAAAGGCCTGATCGGCGCGCTGATCGGGGTAGCTCTCGTCACCGTGTTCTTCGGGATCAGCGTCGTCGTGGTGGGCTGGGCCGCGCGGATCAGCCCGCCCGCCATGATGCTAGCCGCGATCATCAGCTACCTGGTCAAGATCGTCGTTCTGGCCATCGTGCTCTCCGCGTTGAACGGGACGACCGCCTTCAGCACCCGGGACCTCGGCTTCACCGCGGTTGCCTGCATCCTGGTGTGGAGCGCCGCCCAGATCTTCACGGCGGTCAAGCTGAAGATGCTGTACGTGGAACCGGACTCCACCGCGGCTAGGCGGGGCAGGTGAGATGAACGGCACCAATAAGGCCAGCGCCGCCGCTGACCGGGCCGCCGCGGAAGGCCGAGTCCAGGGTATTGACACCGGCTGGGCCGTGTTCAGCTACCTGATCGGCGGGATGATCGCCTATGGCGGCATCGGCTGGCTGATCGGCCGGGCCGTGCACGTCTCGCTGCTGTTCCCGGCCTGGCATGCTGGTCGGCATGGCGATCTCGATCGGCTACATCATTCACCGCTACGGCAGGCAGGGAGCGGCGACGCGGCCTCCCCGGAAGGAGATGACGGGTGACCGGTAACGTGGCGGCCCAGGCGGGCGGAGGGTGCCACCTGTTCAGCGGCTGCGGCTTCCCCTCACCGGGGCTGCAGAGCTTCGACTTCAAGCCGCTGTTCAGCGTCGGCTCGTTCAACTTCACCAAGCCGATGCTGGTCGCGGTGATCTGCGTGGTGGTGGTGATCGCCTTCTTCTGGGCGGCCTTCCGCAAGCCCCAGCTGGTCCCGCGCGGCGTGCAGAACATCGGCGAGATCGCCATCTTGGCCGTGCGGGACCAGATCCTGCGGCCCTCGCTTGGCCGCCGGGGCGACACCTACCTACCGTTCCTGGTGTCGCTGTTCTTCTACATCTGGCTGATGAACCTGATGGAGCTCATCCCGATCCTCCAGTTCCCGGCCATGTCCCGGATCGGGTTCGTCTGGCCGCTGGTGGCCTTCGTCTACCTGCTGTACTTGTACCTGGGGTTCAAGCACCAGGGCATCCGCTACGTCAAGAACATGATCCCGTGGGACGTGCCGAAGCCGGTCCTGATCATCCTCATCCCGATCGAGCTGGCCAGGTTCTTCATCGTCCAGCCGTTCACCCTCGGCGTCCGGCTGTTCGCCAACATGTTCGCCGGGCACCTGCTGCTGCTGATCTTCACGCTGGCGAGCTGGTACCTGGCCAGCCTGTCCATCGGGCTGCTGTTCGCGGCCGGCTCGTTCTTCATGGTGTTCTTTGTCTTCCTGCTCGAGCTGCTCATCGACCTGCTGCAGGCCTTTATCTTCACCACGCTGACCGCCGTCTACATCGCCAGCTCGCTGGAGTCGGCACATTGACCCGCTGTATGTACGACCTATCCGGCGGCACGTACCGCCGGTACGAAATGTAAAGGACTGAACCTAATGTCTCTTGCCGCGACTCTCGTGACCGCCGCCGCCACCACGCCTAAGTCCACGATCAGCCTCAACGCTGGTGCGATCGGCTATGGCCTGGCCGCCATCGGCCCCGGCATCGGCATCGGCCTGATCTTCGGTCACGCCATCGAGGCGATGGCCCGCCAGCCCGAAGCCACCGGCCGCATCTCGCTCTACATGTGGATCGGCTTCTCGCTGACCGAGGCGCTGGCCCTTATCGGCCTCGTGGCCCCCTTCATCTTCAAGTACTGATCCGGGCCGGAGGTTGCGCGCCATGTTGCACCTAGCCGCATCGTCGACAGGCCAGGACCCGCTGGTCCCCAGCGGAGCCGAGCTGATCATCGGGGCGATCTGTTTCATCGTCGTGTTCGGCATCCTGGGCAAGATGCTGCTGCCGCGGGCTCAGCAGATGCTGGCGCAGCGGACCGAGCTGATCGAGGGCGGCCTGGCCAAGTCAGAAGAGGCCCAGGCCGAGGCCAAGGAACTGCTCGACCAGTACCGCCAGCAGCTCGCCGACGCCAGGCACGAGGCGGCCCGGATGCGTGAGGAAGCCAGGGAGCAGGGCGCGCAGATCATCGCCGAGATGCGCGAGCAGGCCCAGGTCGAAGCGCGCCGCATCACCGAGTCCGCCCAGGCCCAGATCCAGGCCGAACGGCAGCAGGCGCTGACCTCGCTGCGCACCGAGGTCGGCACGCTGGCGACCGAGCTGGCCAGCCGCATCGTGGGGGAGTCCCTCACCGACGAGGCCAGGCAGAGCCGGATGGTGGACCGCTTCCTCGGCGAGCTCGAGCAGGTGTCCGCCCCGTGATGCATGTCACCAGTCGCCGGGCGGGCACCACTGTCCGTTCGGCAAAAATCACCGGGAGGGGATGAGCATGCGCGGTGTCAGCCGGGCCTCGTTCGCCGATCTCGCCGACCGGCTGGCGGACGAGGGCGCTACCAGCGCCAACGTGGCCAGCAAGCTTGGTCAGGAGCTGTTCGCGGTCGTCGGCGTGCTCGACGCCGAGCACGGGCTGCGGCGCGCGCTGGCCGATCCGGGTAAGTCCGCGGCCGAGAAGGGCGCCATCACCGGCGCGCTGCTGCGCGGCAAGGTGACCAGGCGAGCCGAGGACCTGGTCGTGGCGGCGGCGGAATCCCACTGGGCCAGCCCGGGTGACCTGGTGGACGCCCTCGAGCAGCTCGCGACCGAGGCGATGGTCCTGGCCGCGGAGTCGGACGACGGCCTCGATGACCTAGAGGACGAGCTGTTCCGGTTTAGCCGGGTGGTCTCGGCGAACCCGGACCTGCGGGCCGCGCTGGCCGACGCCGCGGTGCCCCAGGAGCGCAAGCGGGAGCTGCTCGGCACCTTGCTCGACGGCAAGGTGACCGCGGTGGCGCTGGCCCTGATCAACCAGATGGTGACGCATCCGCGCGGCCGGGCACTGAACGTGGCCCTGGACCTGTGCGCGAGCATCGCGGCCCGGCGCCGGGAGCAGCTGATCGCGGTGGTGCGTTCGGCGGTCGAGCTGTCCGCCGCCCAGCGCCGCCGGCTCGGCGAGGCGCTGGCCAGTGCGTACGGACACAAGGTGCACCTGAACGTCGTGCTTGACCCGACGGTTCTGGGCGGGATGTCCGTCCAGATCTCCGATGAGCTTATCGACGGGACCGCGGTCACCCGGCTGGCCGAGGTCCGGCGCAAGCTGGCCGGCTGACCATGCCGCAAAGACACGGACAACAAGACCTACGCACGGGAAGACAGGACAATGGCTGAGCTGACGATCCGGCCGGAGGAGATCCGGGATGCGCTGGCGCGCTTCGTCGCCGAGTATGAGCCGGAGGGCGCCGCACGCGAAGAGGTCGGCACCGTCACCGAGTGCGGTGACGGCATCGCCCAGGTCGAGGGGCTGCCCTCCGCCATGGCCAACGAGCTCCTCGAGTTCGAGAACGGCGTCCGGGGTCTCGCGCTCAACCTGGACATCCGCGAGATCGGCGTGGTTATCCTGGGCGAGTTCAACGAGATCGAGGAGGGCCAGCAGGTCCGCCGCACCGGCGAGATCTTGTCCGTGCCGGTGGGCGACGGCTTCCTCGGCCGGGTGGTCGGGCCGCTGGGCGAGCCGCTGGACGGCAAGGGGCCGATCGAGGGCACCGAACAGCGCCCGCTGGAGACGCAGGCGCCCTCGGTGGTGCAGCGCCAGCCGGTGAAGGAGCCGCTGCAGACCGGGATCAAGGCCATCGACGCGATGACCCCGGTCGGCCGCGGCCAGCGCCAGCTGATCATCGGCGACCGGCAGACCGGCAAGAGCGCCATCGCCATCGACGCGATCATCAACCAGAAGGCGAACTGGGACTCCGGCGACGTCAGCCGCCAGGTGCGCTGCGTCTACGTCGCAGTGGGCCAGAAGGGCTCCACCATCGCCTCGGTGCGCCAGGTGCTCGAGGAAGCAGGCGCGCTCGAGTACACCACGATCGTCGCCGCTCCGGCCTCCGACCCGGCCG
Organism: uncultured Actinomycetes bacterium; assembly: GCA_963730825.1. Classification (GTDB taxonomy): domain Bacteria; phylum Actinomycetota; class Actinomycetes; order Streptosporangiales; family Streptosporangiaceae; genus Palsa-504. The sequence goes on along the minus strand of CAVSTQ010000024.1, from coordinate 114,962 downwards.
GCTACAAGTACATCGCGCCGTACACCGGCTCCGCCATCGGGCAGCACTGGATGTACCAGGGCAAGCACGTCCTGATCATCTTTGACGACCTGTCCAAGCAGGCCGAAGCCTACCGCGCGGTCTCGCTGCTGCTGCGCCTGCCGCCGGGCCGCGAGGCCTACCCGGGCGACGTCTTCTACCTGCACTCCCGGCTGCTCGAGCGGTGCGCCAAGCTGTCCGACGAGCTCGGCGGGGGGTCGATGACCGGGCTGCCGATCGTCGAGACCAAGGCCAACGACATTTCCGCCTACATCCCGACGAACGTCATTTCGATCACCGACGGCCAGATCTACCTCGAGGCCGACCTGTTCAACTCGGGCGTGCGCCCGGCCATCAACGTGGGCCGGTCGGTGTCCCGGGTCGGCGGCAACGCGCAGATCAAGGCGATGAAGAGCGTGGCGGGCAACCTGCGGATCTCGCTGTCGCAGTTCCGTGAGCTGGAGGCGTTCGCCGCCTTCGCCTCCGACCTCGACGCCGCCTCGCGGGCCCAGCTTGACCGCGGGGCCCGGCTGGTCGAGCTGCTCAAGCAGGGGCAGTACGCGCCGTACCCGGTGGAAGAGCAGGTGGTGTCGCTGTGGGCGGGCGGCAACGGCTACCTGGACGACGTGCCGGTCGAGGACGTCGGCCGGTTCGAGCACGATTTTCTCGACTTCCTGCGCCGCGATCAGGGCGGCATCCTGCAGACGATCAGGGAATCGCGCGCCCTGGCCGACGATACGGTCACCGCGCTCAAGGACGCGGTCGAGGAGTTCCGCAAGGGGTTCGAGACCAGTTCCGGTGAGCTGCTCAGCGGCGAAGACGAGTCCGTCGAGGCGCTCGAGGACGAGGAGCAGGAAAAGATCGCCAAGCGCAAGCAGGCCCAAAAGCCCGAGAACGCCGAGAAGAAGTAGCCCATGGGAGCCCAGCTTCGCCTGGTCAGGCGGCGGATCGGCACGGTCCAGTCCATCGCCAAGATCACCCGCGCGCAGGAGCTTATCGCGTCGTCGCGGATCGTGCGGGCGCAGCAGCAGCTGCGCGCCGCCGAGCCGTACGCGGCCGAGCTCACCCGCGCGGTGGAGGCGGTCATCAGCCGCTCGTCCACGATCGACCACCCGTTCACCAAGGAGCCGGAGAACCCGTCGCGGGCCGCGGTGCTCATCTTGACCAGCGACCAGGGCTTCGCCGGCGCCTACAACGCCAACGTGCTGCGGGAGTCGGCGCGGTTGCGGCAGCGGCTGCGGGACCGGGGCATCGAGCCGGTCCTGTACGTGGCCGGCCGCAAGGGCATCAGCTGGCACCGGTTCCGCGAGCTCGACCTGGCCGAGTCGTGGAGCGGGTTCTCCGCCGCGCCGCGGTACCGGGACGCGCAGGCGATCGCCACCGTGCTGCTCGAGGCGTTCAACGCCGGCCGGGAGGACGGGACCGGGGACGGCCCGGGCGTGGACGAGATTCACGTGGTCCGCACCGAGTTCGTCACGATGCTGACCCAACGGCCCGTGGTGCGTCGCGTCCTTCCGCTGCAAATCGAGGAAACAGAAGAACAGAGCCCGGCCGGCCCGCTGCCGCAGTACGAGTTCGAGCCGTCTCCGGCTGAGGTCCTCGACGCCCTGATGCCGCAGTACGTGGCGAGCCGGATCTACTACGCGATGCTCGAGGCCGCCGCCTCCGAGCTGGCCTCGCGCCGGCGGGCGATGAAGGCGGCCACGGACAACGCGGGTGACCTGATCGAGCGGCTTACCCGTGAGGCGAACAACGCGCGGCAGGCCGAGATTACCCAGGAAATCAGCGAGATCGTCGGCGGCTCCAACGCGCTGGCCGGCGCAAGCGCAAGGAATGAGTGAGGGATACATGACCGCGACCGTAGAAAACTCAGCCGAGACCGGCGAAGCCGCCGCGGGTGCCGGCCGCGTGGCCCGGGTCACCGGCCCCGTCGTGGACGTCGAGTTCCCGTCGGATCAGATGCCCGAGATCTACTTTGCGCTGCACGTAGACGTGACGCTCGGCGAGACGACCCGGACGCTGACGCTCGAAGTCGAGCAGCACCTCGGGGACGACCTGGTGCGGACGGTGTCGATGGAGCCCACCGACGGCCTGGTCCGCGGGGCCGAGGTGACCAACACCGGCGCGCCGATCTCGGTGCCGGTGGGCGATGTCACCAAGGGGCACGTGTTCAATGTCCTGGGCGAGACGCTCGACGTGCCGACCTCGTCATTGAACGTCACCGAGCGGTGGCCGATTCACCGTGACCCGCCGGCCCTGGACCAGCTTGAGCCAAGGACGGAGATGTTCACCACCGGCATCAAGGTCATCGACCTCCTCACCCCGTATGTGCGGGGCGGGAAGATCGGGCTGTTCGGCGGGGCCGGCGTGGGCAAGACGGTGCTGATCCAGGAGATGATCCGCCGGGTGGCCAAGAACTTCGGCGGGGTCTCCTGCTTCGCCGGGGTGGGCGAGCGCACCCGCGAGGGCAATGACCTGTTCCTGGAGATGACCGAGTCCGGCGTCATCGACGATACCGCGCTGGTCTTCGGCCAGATGGACGAGCCGCCCGGCACCCGGCTGCGGGTCGCGCTGTCCGCGCTGACCATGGCCGAGTACTTCCGTGACGTGCAGGGCCAGGACGTGCTGCTGTTCATCGACAACATCTTCCGGTTCACCCAGGCGGGCTCGGAGGTGTCCACGCTGCTCGGCCGGATGCCGTCGGCGGTGGGCTACCAGCCGACGCTGGCCGATGAGATGGGCCAGCTGCAGGAGCGGATCACCTCCACCCGGGGCCACTCGATCACCTCCATGCAGGCGATCTACGTGCCCGCCGACGACATCACCGACCCGGCGCCGCACACCGTATTCGCCCACCTCGACGCGACCACGGTGCTGTCCAGGGAGATCACCGAGAAGGGAATCTACCCGGCGGTGGACCCGCTAGACTCCACCTCACGGATCCTGGATGCAAAGTACATCGGCCAGGAGCACTACGACGTGGCCCGCGAAGTACAGCGGATTCTGCAGCGATACCGGGAGCTGCAGGACATCATCGCCATCCTCGGCGTCGACGAACTCGGCGAAGAGGACAAGATCGCCGTCCAGCGGGCCAGGCGCATCGAGCGGTTCCTGTCTCACCCGATGTACGTGGCCGAGCAGTTCACCGGCCAGGAGGGTGTCTTCGTGCCGCTCGAGGAGACGATCTCGTCCTTTAAGGCAATCACGGAAGGCAAGTACGACAGCCTGCCTGAGCAGGCTTTCTACATGTGCGGCGGGATCGAGGACGTGGAGAGAAAAGCCAGGGAGCTGGAACGGTGACATTGCACGTAGCGCTGGTGGTGCCCGACCGCGAGCTATGGTCGGGCGAGGCCAGGACGGTGATCGCGAAGACCACCGAGGGTGACATCGGCGTGCTCACCGGCCGCGCGCCGGTGTTCGGCGTCCTGGCCGAGGGCAGCCTGGTCGAGATCCTCAACGACGGCGCCGAACCGGTGCGCGCGGCCGTCAGCGGCGGATTCCTGTCGGTGGCCGACGATCAGGTGTCGATCCTGGCGGCCCAGGCCCAGCTTGACGGCGAGGTCGACGCCGACCAGGCCCAGCGAGAGCTCGACGCCGCCCTCGCCGAAGCGGAGCCAGGACCGGAGGAGCCGGCCGAAGCCAAGTACGCGAGGGCGCTGCTGCGGGCCGCGGGCCGGGCGTAACGCCAGTGGGCGGGGCGCTGGCGCTGGACGCAGCCTGGCTCTTCGCCGCCGTGCTTCTCGTCCTGGTCCTGGCTGCGGTCGGCATCGCCGCCCGGAGGTTCCTGCTCGAACGGGGCGGCGGCACGGTCGAGTGCGGGCTCCGCAAGGGGAGCGGTCCCTGGCGCCTCGGGCTGGCGTCCTACCAGCTTGAGGAGCTTTACTGGTTCAGCGTGTTCCGGGTGTCCATGCGGCCCGAGGAGACCTTCCCCCGGCGCGACCTGAGCGTGGTGGCCCGCCGGCGTCCCAGCGACGCGGAGGCGGCCAGCCTGGGGCCCGGCATGATCGTGGTGGAATGCCAGCTCGGCGAGGGCGCCCCGGAGGGGCAGGACCTGCCCAGCCCGAACCCGGTCAGCGCGACGGCCACGGTACAGCGGGCCACGGTACAGCTGGCCCTGGCCGAGTCGGCCCTCACCGGCCTGCTGGCCTGGCTTGAGGCCGCGCCCCCCGGCTCCCCTTAGAGCCGTTCGCCGCCCGGTTTCCACAGCACGTCGTCGTGGCCCTTGTTCGCCGCCCGGGACAAGATGAACAGCAGATCAGAGAGCCGGTTCAGGTACCTGGCGGGTAGCGGGCTCACCGAGTCGCCGTGCTCGGCGACCGCGGCCCACGCGCTGCGCTCGGCCCGGCGGGTGACGATCCGGGCCGTGTGCAGCAGCGTCGAGCCGGGGCTGCCGCCGGGCAGCAGGAAGCTGCGCAGCGTCGGCAGGTCGGCGTTGTACGCGTCGCACTCGGTTTCCAGCCGGGTGATGTAAGCCTCGTCGATCCGCAGCGGCGGGTAGGGCGGCGGCGTGTCGGTGACCGGGTTGGCGAGGTCGGCGCCCACGTCGAAAAGCTCATTCTGGACCCGCCGGAGCAGGACGGAAATGTCCGGAGCTAGCTCACCGAACGTGACCGCCGTCCCGATCGCGCCGTTCGCCTCCTCGGTATCGGCGTAGGCCGCCAGCCGCGAATCCGTCTTCGCGGTGCGGCTGCCGTCGGCCAGGGCGGTGCTGCCGTCGTCGCCGGTCCGGGTGTAAATGCGGGACAGCACGACGGGGTTTTCGCTGCGGTTTCGCGACATGAAGCCACCCTACGGGAACCCGGCCCGGACCGCGCAGGCCGCCCGGCGTCAGGGTCACGATAAAAATGATCAAACGATTGACCTGGGGTTGTTCCCATTGTGAGCACGGTGTGACATCTTATAACCACGATGAGTGACCACAACAGTGGTCCGCGGCCGGTCGAGCCCGCAAGGATGCCGACGGCTGTTCCCGTGCGTGTCTGACCTCGACAGCGCACGGTGAGCGTCCCATACGTTCAGGTCCGACGGTTCTCGGGGGCCCGCCGGACCTGAACTTTTTTACCGAACGGCTCTGCTCATTGCTCGCTCGCCTGCGGGGCGCTTGACGCGGTGCCTTCCCTCCTCGCTTCGCTCGTCAGTCCAGCACCGCGCGCCCCTCCGGCTCGCTCAGTGCTAGCTGCTCGCTCGGACGCGTTATTGTTCGTTGACCGCCCGAGGGAGGCTGCCTCTTGTATGACTACATCATCGTCGGCGCCGGAAGCGCGGGCTGCGTCCTGGCGGCGCGGCTGTCCGCTGACGAGAGCGTCAGCGTCTTGCTGCTGGAAGCCGGGTCGGCCGATGGTGCCGCCGAGATCCAGGCTCCGGCCGCCATGAGCAGGCTGTTCCAGAGCTCCTACGACTGGAACTACCGGACCGTCCCGCAGCACCGCGCGGCCGGGCGGTCCATCTACTGGCCGCGGGGCAAGGTCCTGGGCGGTTCGTCCTCGATCAACGCGATGATCTATATCCGCGGCAGCCGCCACGACTTCCAGACCTGGCGGGACGATTACGGCTGCTCGGGCTGGGGCTATGCGGATCTGATGCCCTATTTCCGGCGGGCGGAGGACAATTCGCGCGGGGCGACGGCCTACCACGGCATCGGCGGCCCGCTCGCGGTCACCGATCCCCGGTACAAGTCGGCGGCCTGCGCCGCGTTCATCGCGGCGGCGCAGGAGCAGGGGGCCGAAGCCAACGACGACTTCAACGGGCCGCGCCAGGACGGCGTCGGCTGGTACCAGCTGACCCAGCGGAACGGCCGGCGGTTCTCAGCCGCCACCGCGTACCTGCACCCGGCCATGTCCCGGCCGAACCTCACCGTGATCACCGATGCCCTGGTCACCAAGGTCCTCATCGAGGGCGGTCACGCCACCGGCGTGAGCTACCTGCACCGCGGCGCGGCGCAGGTCGCCCGGGCCAACGCCGAGGTCATCGTGTCCGGCGGCGCGGTCAACAGCCCTCAGCTGCTGATGCTGTCCGGCGTCGGGCCTGCCGATCACCTGATCGAGATGGGCATCGATGTGCTGGCCGACAGCTCGGGTGTCGGCGCCAACCTGTCCGATCATCCGGTGCTGCCGGTGGTCTGGTCCACGCCAAAGGTGCGCGGCCTGTGGGAGAAGAGCGGCAACGTCAGCATGCTGCGCTGGCAGCTGAGTCACCGCGGCCCGCTGACGTCCAACGTGGCGGAGTCCGGCGGCTTCGCTCACTCCGAGCCCGGGCTGCTCGCGCCGGACCTTCAGCTGCACGTTCTTCCCGCCCCGTACCAGGACCAGGGGCTCGCCGACCCGGCCAGGCGGGCGATGTCGGTGCTTGTCGGCCTGGTCGACGTGGCCAGCCGGGGGCGGATCCGGCTACACAGCGGTGACCCCAGGCACCGGCCCGCCATCGACCCCGGATACCTGTCCGATCCGCGGGACGCCCGGGCGCTGACCGCCGGGCTCAAGCTGGCCCGCGAGTTCGTCACCGCCCGGCCGATGGCGGAGATCTGCGCCAGCGAGCTGGCCCCCGGCGCGCATCTTCGCTCCGACGAAGAACTCCTCCAGTACGTGCGGGCCAGCGTGGCCACCCTTTACCATCCGGTCGGGACCTGCGCGATGGGCGGTGAGTCCAGGTGGAGCAGCGTCGTGGACCCCGAGCTCCGGGTGCGCGGCGTGACCGGGCTGCGGGTGGTGGACGCGTCGGTGATGCCGACAGTACCGCGGGGAAATACCAACGCGCCCACGATCGCGATCGCCGAACGTGCCGCCGACCTCATCGCGGGCCACGCGCCGCTGGCCGCGGTCGATCCCGCCGACCCGGTCGACGCCATGATGATGGCCAGCGCCGCCGCCCCGACGCCCCCCGCCTCGACGTCCCCCCGCCCGGCGCCTCCCCGGCCGCGTGCTCCCGGGTCCGGCGCTCCCGGGTCTGGCGCCCCCGGGACAGCCGCGCCGGGACGCTAACGGCCCCGGCGCGGATCCCTGGGCCGGTACAGCCGCCCGTGCAGCAACGTCACCAGCGTGACGATGCGACGCATGTCGCGGTCGGTCCGGCCAAACGACGTCAGGTTCACCAGCGGCCGCATCCGCTGCCGCGTGATGGCCTTGGCCCGGGAGAACTCCCGCAGCCCGTCGGCGCCGTGGATCCGGCCGAAGCCGGACTCGCCCACCCCGCCGAACGGCAGCGCGGGCACGATCACGAACCCGATCACCGAGTTGACCGAGGTCATCCCGCTGCGCAGTGACCGGGCCGCGGCCATCGCGGCGGACCGGTCCTTGGCGAAAACCGCCGACCCGAGCCCGTACCGGCTCGCGTTGGCGAACGACACCGCCTCGGCCAGGTTCACCACAGGTGTCACCGTCACCGTGGGGCCAAACGTCTCCTCGGTCACCGCCGTGCTGTGTTCCGGCACGTCCGTCAGCACCATCGGCCGCACAAACGGCACCCCCACCGCGGCGCTCCCGTTCGAGCCCGCCTCCGCCGCCGCCCCCGGCGAGCCCGAAGCCCCCGGCGAGCCGGAAGCCCCCGGCGTCGCCGCGATCCGGCCGCCGCGGGCCAGCGCGTCGGCCACGTGCTTGGCCACGATCTCGCCCTGCGCGGGTGAGGTCATCGGCCCGTACGAGGCACCGGAGTCCGATCCGGGCCGCAACGCGGACACCCGCTGCGTCAGCCGCTCGAGAAACGTGTGGTAAACCGCGTCGGCCACGTAGACACGCTCGATCCCGATGCAGGTCTGGCCCGCGTTGGACATCGCGCCCCAGGCGGCCGCGTCGGCGGCCGCGTCCAGGTCGGCGTCCGCCCCGACCAGCATGGCGTCCTTGCCGCCGCACTCGGCGATGACCGGGGTCAAGGTGTCCGCGGCGGCGGCCATCACCTTGCGTGCGGTGGCCGCGGAGCCGGTGAAGGCGATCTTGGCCACGCCGCTGCGGGCCAGCGCCTCGCCGGTCGAGCCGGCCCCGGTGATCAGCTGCAGCACCGGCGGCGGCGTCTGGCAGAAGATCCCCAGCGCCTCGCCGAACGACCGGACCAGCCAGTCCCCGGTGGCCGGCGTCAGCTCCGACGGCTTGAACACGACCGCGTTCCCGGCCGCCAGCGCGTACGCGATCGAGCCGACCGGGGTGAACACCGGGTAGTTCCACGGCCCGATCACGCCGACCACGCCGAGCGGCTGGTACTCCACCGTGGCGGCCTGGTTGATGGCCGCGATCCCGCTGCGGACCCGGCGCGGGCGCAGCACCCGGCGGGCGTGCCTGGCGGCCCAGTCGATGTGCAAGATGGCCAGGATGATCTCGAGCGTGGCGTCGTCGAGCGGCTTGCCGGTTTCCTCGTGCACCAGCTGCGCGAGCCGGCCCATGTACCTGGTCAGGTGCGACTTCCAGGCCAGCAGCCTGATCCGCCGCCCGGCGTGACCGAGCCCGGCCCACCATACGGCGGCTTCCCGCGCCGCGGCCACCACGGCATCGACCTCACGTCGCGACTGGGTGGGGAAGGTGGCCAGCACTTCCCCGGTCGCTGGGTTCATTGTCTCAAGCATCGCTGCCCAGTAAAGCATCGTTCAGTGCCCCGAAGCTACGCTTGGCGGGTGCCGCCACGCCCCTACGTCCTGCTGTCCTGCGCTGTCTCGGCGGACGGTTACCTGGACGACGCCAGCCCGCGCAGGCTGATCCTGTCCGGGCCCGCTGACCTGGACCGGGTGGACGAGGTGCGGGCCGGCTGCGACGCGATCATGGTCGGCGCGCAGACCGTGCGGCGGGACAATCCCCGGCTGCTGATCCGCGACCCGCGCCGCCGCGCCCGCCGCGCCGCCCGCGGCCTGCCCGGCGCACCCGGCCCGGGTCACCCTGACCGCCACCGGCGAGCTGGACCCGGCGGCGAACTTCTTCGCCCCCGGCGCGCTCCGGCTGGTCTACTGCGCCACCCCCGCGCTGCCCCGGGCCCGGGCCCGGCTCGGCGGAGCGGCCGTGCTCATCGACGCCGGCGATCCGCTGTCCCTCGGCGTCATTCTCGACGATCTGGCCGAACGATCCGTGCTGCGTCTGCTTATCGAAGGCGGCGCGCGCGTGCTCGGTGACGTCCTGGCCGCCGGCCTGGCCGCCGAACTCCATCTCGCCATCGCCCCGTTCTTCGTCGCCGATCCCGCCGCCCCCCGCCTCAACCTCCCCAGCCCCCACCCGTCCAGCCCGATGACCCTGGCCCAGACCCACCGGGTCGACGAGGTGGCCCTGTTGCGCTACCTGCTCGGCCCCGGCGGCCCCGATCACCGGTTCGCCCGCTGGGCCGTCGAACTGTCCCGGCTGTGCCCGCCGTCCGCCACCGCCTTCTCCGTCGGCGCGGTCATCGTGGCCGAGGACGGCGAGGTGCTGGCCACGGGTTTCTCCCGGGAGCAGGAGGAGCACGATCACGCCGAGGAGGTAGCGCTGCGTAAGCTCGGCCCGGATCCCCGGCTGCGGCACGCCACCCTCTACAGTTCGCTGGTGCCCTGCGGCGAACGCGCCTCCCGCCCGGTGACCTGCGTCCAGCACATCGTGGCGGCCGGGATACCCCGGGTCGTCTTCGGCTGGCGCGAGCCCGCGCTGTTCACCGTGGGCGGGGGCGCCGATCAGCTCCGCGCGGCCGGGGTAGCGGTCACCGAGCTCCCCGGGCTGGCCGCCCGGGCCCGGGGAGTCAACGCCCACTTGTTCAGAGCTGACAGGTGACGCTGAACTTCTCGCCGTTGACCGCGGACACCACGATGTGCGGGTCGCCGCCGCTGACCTTGACCGGGTGCAGGCTGCCCAGCGACGAACCGTCCACCGTGTCGCCGGTGACGTTGGCCAGCGTGACCGGCGGGGGACAGCTGAAGGTGCCCGGCGCCTCCACCACGGTCTCCGCCGAGGACCTGGCCGCACCGGACAGCGATTTGGTTACGCTCTGCGCCCAGCCCTGGGTCACGTCACGCAGGTACAGCGTGAACTTCGAGTTCTTATAGGTCACCGAGGCCTGCATGGCGTCGCCCGGCTTGACGGAGTTGCTGAAGTCCACCGCGAAGGACGGATACAGCTCGTACCAGCCGAAGTACACCGGCGTGGCCCCGGCGCAGTCGGCCTCGACGCCGATCTGCTCCACGCTGGCGGAGGAGTAGCCGTCCAGGCCGGTCCAGATGGCCAGGTAGGTGCCCGAGATGGTGCAGGTCACCGCGGGTACGGTCCAGTCCGCGGTGGTGCTCGTGTAGGTGGACCCGGTGACGGCGTAGCCGTACCAGTCACCCGAGGGGGTGGTTGCGGACGCGGGGGCGGCCAGGCCCGCGGTGATGAGGCCGGCGGCGATTAAACCGACGAGGGTCCGCCGGGTCTGCCGGGTCCGGCGGCGGTGGGCAGCTGCGCTCATCCTTCAGCGCTATCACAGCCCGGCGCCGCTGACCAGACCCATGGCCCGGCGGCCGAAATCATGCTAAGAACGACGAGTGGTGCTCGCGTGACCGTCCCCGAGCTGCGCCGGTCCAGGACGGCGGTGTTCGGTTACTTTTTCATCCTCGGCGTCTCCACCGCGACCTGGAGTGCCCGGCTGCCGGCTATCAAGGCGGCGCTGCACCTGAGCGACGGGCGGCTTGGCCTGGCGCTGTTCGCCTATCCGGTCGGCAGCGTGGCCACGCTCGTGCTGAGCGGACGCATCGCCGACAGGTTCGGCACCGTCCGGGTGCTCAAGCTCGCCGGGCTGCTGTGCCCGGTCGCGATCATCCCCATCGCGCTGGCCGGGAACCTGCCCGCGCTGATGGCGGCGCTGGCCGTCTACGGGGCGATGGGCGGGCTGCTGGACGTGGCCATGAACGCCAGCGCGGCCCGGCTCGAGCTCGGCTACGACCGTCCCATCATGTCCTCGCTGCACGCCGGCTATAGCATCGCGGGCCTGGCCGGCGCCGGGATCGGCGGCGGCTCGGCGTGGCTGGGCGTCGGCCTGCTGCCGTCCTTCGCCGCCGCCGCGGCCCTGCTGGTCGGGCTGGGCGTGCTGGCCGCCCCGTGGCTCACACTCCCCGCGGTCATGCCCCAGCCGCCCGGGCCCGAGGATCCGCCGCTCCGCTCGGGGCGGCAGATCTCGACGCTGATCTGGATACTCGGCCTGCTGGCCCTGGCCGGGCAGGTCGGAGAGGGCTCGGCCGGCGACTGGAGCGCGGTCTACCTGCACGTCAACCTCGGTTCCCCGACCGGCGTGGCGGCCGCGGGACTGGCCGCGTTCTCGGTCACCATGGCCGCCGGGCGGCTGGCCGGGGACCGGCTGGCCAGCCGGTTCGGCCCGGTGGCGCTGGTGCGCGCCAGCGGCCTGCTGGCCGGCCTGGGGCTGGCCGCGGGCCTGCTGGCCGGCGGCCCGGGCCCGGCCATCGCCGGCTTCGCCCTGCTCGGCGCGGGCCTGGCCGGGATCTTCCCGCAGATCGTCTCCGTGGCGGCGCGGCTCGACCCCGTCCACGCCGGCCACAACATCGGCCGGATCGCCGCGGTGGCCTACTCCGGCCTGCTCACCGGCCCGGTCGTCATCGGCGCGATCGCCTCGGGCGTGGGCCTGCGGGACGCGCTGTTCGTCCCGGCCGCGCTGGCTATCGGCGTCGCGGTGGCGGCAGGCCTGCTGCGGAGCTGAAAACCGGGTGTCACAATGAGAAAGTGAAGCTCACCGATGGTGTAGCGACGTTGCTGTTCACCGATGTCGAGAACGGCGTCCGGCTGTGGGAGGCTGACCGCGAGGCCATGGCGACGGCTTCGGCCCGTCATGACCGCATCGTCCGCGACCAGATCGAAGCGCACGGCGGCCGCCTCTTCCAGACGGCGGGGGAGGCCCATCGCGCTATCTTCGCCGACCCGGTGGCCGCGCTTGGCTCGGCGGTGGCCATCCAGCGGGCGGCCGGCGCCGAGCCCGGCCCGGCCCCCCTCAGGGTGTGCATGGCGTTGCATTCCGGTGCCTGCGCGGAGCGCGACGGCGACTACGTCGGTCCGGTGGTCAACCGGGCCGCCCGGTTGCTTGACATCGGCCACGGAGGCCAGGTTCTGCTGACCGCGGCGACATGCGCGCTGCTGGCCGGCTGCCCGACGGGATCGGGCTCCGGGACCTGGGCGAGCAGCGCCTGAAGGACCTGGGGCGCGCCGAGCGGGTCTTCCAGGTGACCGGACCGGGGCTGGCCGACGGATTCGGCGTGCTGCGCTCGCTCGACGATCCGGCGCTGCGCCACAACCTGCCGTCGCAGGCCACCAGCTTCGTGGGCCGGGCCGCGGAACTGGCCGAGTTGCGCGCGCTGGTGTCGGGCGGGTCGCGGCTGGTCACGATCGCGGGTCCGGGCGGGATCGGCAAGTCCCGGCTGGCGTTGCAGGTGGCGGCCGATGTCCTCGACGGCACCGGCGACGGGGTCTGGCTCGTCGAGCTGGCCCCGGTGGCCGAACCCGAGCTTGTGACCCGGACCGCGGCCGCCGCGCTCAGGGTCAGCGAGGCGCCGGGGCGGCCCATGCTCGGCACCCTGACCGACGCCATCGGCGACCGGGAGCTGCTATTAATCCTCGACAACGCCGAGCAGGTGCTTGGCGCGGTCGCCGAGCTGGCCGACGCCGTCATCAGGTGCTGCCCCCGGGTCTGCCTGCTTGTCACCAGCCGGGAACCGCTTGGCCTGGGCGGGGAGCACGTCTTCCGGGTTCCCGGCCTGGCCGTCCCGTCCGCCGGGCTCGTCGCGGCTGACCGGCTGGCCGGCGTGGAGTCGGTGCAGCTGTTCGCGGAGCATGCCGCGCGGCACCGGCGGGGCTTCGTCGTCAACGACGCCAGTGCGGCGGCGGTGGCGGCGATCTGCGTCCGCCTCGACGGTATCCCGCTGGCCCTCGAGCTCGCCGCGGCCCGCCTCGGCTCGCTCTCGGCGGCGGAGATCAACGCCCGGCTCGATCAGCGGTTCCGGCTGCTGACCACGGGGAACCGTACCGCCCTGCCGCGCCACCAGACCCTGCGGGCCTTGATCGACTGGTCCTACGACCTGCTCAGCCCGCAGGAGCAGGTCGTGTTTGGCCGGCTGTCCGTCTTCGCCGGCGGCTGGACCCTGGATGCCGCCGAGGCGGTCGTCCGCGGCGGCGACGTGGCGGAATGGCAGGTGCTCGACCTGCTGGCCGCGCTGGTCGGCAAGAGCCTGGTCCAGGCCGAGGTGCTGCACGGGTCGACCCGCTACCGGCTCCTCGAGACGATCCGCCACTACGCCGCCGAACGTCTCGGCCTGCGCCCGGGCCCGGACCGGCGGGACGCCCGCGTGGCCCACCGCGATCATTACCTGTCCCTGGTCGAGACCGCCGCCGTGCGGCTGCGCGGCCCGGACGAACCCCGGTGGCTCGATAAGATCGAGGCCGACTTTGACAATGTCCGGGCCGCGCTGGCGTTCAGCATCGCCGATCCCGGCAGTGCCGAGCCCGGCCTGCGGCTGGCGGCCGGGCTGCGGACGTTCGTCTTCTCGCGCGGCCACAGCGGCGAGGTCATCGAAGCGCTCGGTGCCCTGCTCGGCCGCCCCGATGCCCGCTCACCGACTCGCTACCTGGCCCATGCCCTGGTCACGCAGTGCAAGCTGCGCACTCACTTCGACCGCAGCCCGGATATCGCCTCGATGGCGGAGCAGGCGATCACGATCGCCTCCGGTCTGGCCGACGACGGCCTGGCCGCCGACGCCCTCACCGCGCTCAACTGGTTCCGCCTGCTGCAGGGCGACCTGCCGGCCGCGCTGGCCCGGGCCGACGAAGCCGTCGCGCTGGCCCGCGCCGCCGGACATCCCATCCGGCTGAACACCGCGCTCGGCCATCGTGCGGTGTTCAAGGCCGAGACCGGTGACCTGGACGCATCGATGGCTGACTACCGGGAGGTTCTTTCTCTGGCCCGGGCGGCCGGGGACAACTACACGCTGGCCGTCACCTTGGTGAACCTGGGCGTCGATCAGGTCACGGCGGGGGAGCTCCCGGCTGGCCTGGCCTACCTGCAGGACGCGCTCAGGGTCGCCGATACCCACGGCTATCAGCACCTGTCCGCCGCCGCCGAGATGAACCTGGGGTTCGCGTACCTGATGAACTCCGAGGCCGCCAGTGCGCGCCGGCTCCTCGTCGGCGTGCTGGACAGGGCGCGCGCCAGCGGTGAGATGACCTGGGTGCACGGGGCGGTTCTGGGTCTGGCGCTGACGGCCGGCGCGGACGCCGATCCCGCCGTGGCCGCCACGTTGCACGGTGCCGCCGACCACCAGTACGAGCAGGCCGGCCAGGCCTTCGATGCGAAGGAATCGAAACTGCGCCGCCGCGACCAGGCCCGGCTGCGCGGCGCGCTGGGCGAGGCCGCGTTCGAGACCGCCTACGCCCGCGGCCGCGCCCTCAGCCAAGCCGAGGCCATCGCCCTGGCGGTAGGCACCGCCCAGCCAGCTCCTGCGCCCGCCGCGACCGGGCCGGCCGCCCCTCCGGCCCCTCCGGCCCCCCCGGACCCGCTGTCGGCCCGAGAACGGCAGATCTTGGCGCTGCTGGCCGGCGGAGCGAGCAACGCCACGATCGCGGAGACGCTCTTTGTCACGGCCAACACGGTGCGGACGCACCTGGACCGGATCAGGGACAAGACCGGCGCCCGCAACCGCGCCGGGCTGACCCGTTACGCCCTAGCGGCGGGCATCGAGCCCATCGTCTCTTGAGGGCTCGTGACACCATAGCCCGGCTTCGATATGGTCGGGTTATGGCGTGGTTGAAGACGGTGCCCCGGGCGCAGGCCCAGCTCTGGCCGAGGCGTACGCCGCGATGGACGACCGGCCCATGCCGCCGGTCTACCGGCCCGCGCACGGTGACGCGGCCGGGATCATCCGCGCGCACAGCCTGGACCCGGAGTTGCTCCGGCGCACGTTCAGCGTGTCGGGTGCGCTGGCGACCACCGGGCTGCCCTGGGCCGACCGGGAGCTGCTGGCCAGCGTCACCTCGCGCACCAACCAGTGTTTTTATTGAACGTCCGCTCACGCAGAGTTTCTGCGTGTCAGCCGGCGGCGAGACCGCCGCCCCGCTGGCCGTCCTCCGGCGCGAGGATGAGTCCCTGCCGCCGCGGGCCCGCGCCCTGGCCCGGGTCGCGTCGACGCTGACCGCGCAGCCGTGGGCGCTAGCCGGGCCGGACCTGGCTGACCTGGGACGGCTAGGACTCGACCAGGAACAGATCGAGGCGGCGTTCGGCGTGGTCTCGATGTTCAACTACTTCACCCGGGTCGCGGACGCGACGGGCATCGAGTTCGACTACCAGACACCGCTGCCAGCCTTCGAGCCGGACACGGGCCAGGTCACCGCGCCCCGGCCGGACAGATCGGTCCCGTCCGGGCCAAGGCCCCAGCCCCGGTATCAGCCGCTGCGGCGGGCGTGGGCCTCGTGGCGCGCTTATGTGCTCGAGACCGACGAGCCGCTCAGCCCGCCCGAGCGGCGCTGGCTGGCCCGCGCGGCCGCCGAGGAGTCAGCGGACTGGGACGGCGCCGAGGCCCTCGGCGCACCCGAACCCGCTGACCACGACCTGCTGACCAGGTTCGCCAGGAAGCTCAGCCGCCAGCCCTGGCAGATGGAGGCGGGAGATCTGGAGCAGCTGCGGGCCTCCGGCTACTCCGAGGAGGCCGTGCTGCACATGATCTCCGTCGTCGCCCACCAGAACGCGGATTCACGGCTCGCCGCCGGGTTGCGCGCCGCCGCCCGGTACCAGTGAGCAGGAGCGACCGTCGGGCCGCTCCTGCTCACGGCGCGCTCACGCGGCGCGGCGCCGGACCAGCCAGACGGTCGCCGCGATGAGCAGGATGGACAGGGCGAGCAGCCAGCCGCCCTCGATGAACTGCATGGGCCAGAACCGGCTGACCGGGATGTAGCTCGCCCACTGCGTGTGCCCGCTGGTCCAGGTGCTGAGGACCCATGGCATGTCGGGGTTCGTCGGCCCGTTGTTGTAGGGGACGGGGCCGCTGGTCACCACCGCGGGCAGGTAGTGCTGGCGGAGGACCGTCCAGGTCAAGATCGCGAGCCCGGTGTAGACGCCCAGCGTGACCGCCATGGCCGGGACGGTATGCCGGAAGAACATGCCGGCCAGCGCGCCGGCCGAGAAGGCCAGCAGGGTCCAGGCGGCGAACGCGACTCCGTGCGTGGCGAACACCCTCGCGTTCAGCACGGTCAGGCTCTCCTGGGCCAGGAACGGCCGGAAGAACCAGCTGAACAGCTGGCTGAACGCTCCGGCCGCGACCACGATCGTGACCCCGACGATCGTCAGCTTGGCGACCGCCCACCGGGCCCGGCCGAAGCCCTGGGTCCAGGAGTACCGGTAGGTGCCTGTCTCCAGCTCCCTGGCCAGCATCGGGCCGCCCGCGAACGCGCCGATCAGGGCCAGCGCCAGGTTCAGCAGGATGTTAACGGTGTTCCCGATCGTCCAGTCGGTCATGTTGAAGTTGCTGTTCAGCGTCTGGCACGCGGCCGAGGTGAACGGATGGCAGGCCGTCAGCACCGCGTAGTCATGGTGGATGTGCAGGCCCATGATGAGCAGGAACACGCCGATCGCGGCGAACAGGGCCGGGACGCTGATCAGCGTGGCCCGGTGCTGGCGCCAGGTGACCCACAGCATGTTCCGCCACGGCACGGGCCGCAACGTGGTTTCCTTGGCTGGCTGCGCGGCCAGGGTGAGGGCGGTCATGACGCCACCTCCTGCGGGACGAGGGAACGGACATCGGCGCCCGGCGAGCGCAGGTAGGACATGACGAGCTCCTCCAGGCTGACCGCATGCGCTTGCCAGCCGGGCGCGACCGGCGCTGCGGGCTGGCCGCACCTGACCAGCAGGTGGGCCTGGGCCTGGCCGCGACGGGCCAGGATGACGTCCAGCCGCCTGGCGTATTCGTCCGCCTCGGCGGCCGGGCCGGTCAGGACGCGATGGCCGCCGAGCAGCTGTTCCACCTCGCCGTCAAGCTGCACCATGCCGCCGGACAGCAGGACCAGGTAGTCGGCGACGCGCTCGAGTTCGGCCAGCGCGTGCGAGGACAGCAGGACGGACACGCCGTCGTCGGCCATCGCCGTCATCACCGTGGCCATGAAGTCGTGCCGGGCCAGCGGGTCGAGCATCGCCAGCGGCTCGTCGAGGATCAGCAGCCGGGGCCGCCGCGCCAGGGCCAGGGTCAGCGCGAGCTGCGCCTGCTGACCGCCGGACAGCTTGCCGGACTTCCGTTTCAGCGGAATGCTCAGCTGGGCCAGCCGGGCCTGCGCGTAGGCCAGGTCGAAGGACCGGTTCAGGTTCTTCGTCAGGTGCAGCATGTCAGCGGCGGACAGGTTCTTGTGCATCGGGGCGTCCTGCCCGACGAACGCGATGCCGTCCAATGCGGCCGCCGACCCGGCGGGCTGGCCGTCGAGCACGGTGACGGTCCCGGCCGACGGGACGGCCAGGCCGACGGCGAGCTGCATCAGCGTGGTCTTGCCCGCCCCGTTCGGGCCGACGAGCGCCGCCAGCGTGCCCTGCGGGATAGCCAGCGTGCACTCGCGCAGCGCCCAGGTGCGGCCGTATCGCTTGCCCAGGCCGGTGGTCTCGATGACGTTCATGCGATGTCCTCCTCCGATCTGCCCCTGTCCGTACTGCTGCGGCGCCGGGGCGGCTTAAAGAAATCCCGCATCACGCTGGTGAACACGGCGACCATCCCGTCTTCGTCCAGGCCAGCGGCCTGCGCGGACGCCAGCCAGGTCAGCAGCGTCCGGCGCAGCGTGGTCAGTTCCGGCAGCGCGACCTGGCTCAGCGTGGCCTGCACAAAGGTGCCCTGCCCGGGCCGTCCCGCGGCCAGGCCCTTGGTCTCAAGCTCCCGGTAGGCCTTCAGCACCGTGTTCGGGTTGATGGCCAGCGAGGTGACCACGTCGCGCACCTTGGGCAACTGGTCACCCGGCTTGAGGTAGCCCAGCCGCAGCGCTTGCTCCACCTGCTGCACCAGCTGCAGGTAGGTCGGCACCCCCGAGCCCGGGTCAATCCGGAACTCGATCACCGAGCTACCCCCCGCCCACGCTCCGCCCGCCCCCGCGACGGTTGAGAACCCCCGGAACCCCCGGAGCCCCCGTCCCCGCCGACACCCCCACGCCCCGGCTGTTCCCTTTATCTATAGTCATAAGACAACGATACAGCGCCCCCGCCCCCTGTCAACCCCGCGCCGCTCCCCGTCAACCCCCGCGCCCCGCCCCCCGTAAACCCCGCGCCCCCGCCTCCCCTCGACCCCCGCGCCCCCGCCCCCCGAAGGGGCCCGATGTGCCATCGGGCCCCTTCTAGGGGGACCTATGTGCCATCGGGCCCCCAAGCCCGGAACACTTCAGCACCAGCTGCATTACCACCAACTCGCACCACTCTCGTGACCGGTCTGCGCCCCAGCGAACGTCCTGTACCCAGGGACGGGGCCAGCCGGCCAGGGACTGAGCGCGAGCGCCCCGCCGGCCGAAGCCGGCCCTGCACCACCCGCCCCGCTGGGCTTCACGGGTGTCTCAGGGTTCGGCGCAGCAGGACGGCGTGATCTGCGCCGTCCTCCACGTGCAGCTCGATGCGCCAGCCGGTGCCCTCCACCAGGGCCGCCATCCTTGCAGCAGGAATGTTGTACTGCGGCCACCACGGAGTGACCAGGCCGCGATAGCGGATGCGCAGCTCGGTCTCAGGCGGCCCGGCCGGAGTCGCCGAATCACCGGCCAGGACGGCTCCGGGCCTGGCCAGCTCCGCGAGCCGGGCCAGCAGCCGCCGGCTGCCAGCCCAGGAACCGCCGAGGCCGAGGTTCCCGCACAGCAGCAGGACCGCGGCCCAGCGCCGGTCCTCAGGCGGATCGTTCACATCGCCGAGGCGAACGTCAGCAAGCTTTTACCGGCATCCCGTAAGGCTCACCGGGCATCCCGGCCGCCGCAGCAGGCCGTCAGGCCGGAAGCGGGAGCGGGCACCGGGCCAATGTAACCTGCTGGCGCCCTGGCCGGCGGGTCAGAACAGGGTGTTCTCCGGCAGCACGCCGCGCATCCGCTCGTAGTCCAGGGTGACGCAGCGGATACCCCGGTCCTCGGCGAGCGTGCGCGCCTGCAGCTTGATCTCCTGGGCCGCGAAGATGCCCTGGACCGGGCTCAGCAGCGGGTCCCGGTTCAGCAGTTCCAGGTATCTGGTCAGTTGCTCCACGCCGTCGATCTCGCCGCGTCGCTTGATCTCGACGGCGACGCTGCCGCCGCTCCCGTCCCGGCACATCAGGTCGACCGGGCCGATCGGGGTCGGGTACTCGCGGCGGACCAGCCGCCAGCCGTCCCCGAGCAGGTCGAGCTGGACGGCCAGCAGCTCCTGCAGGTGCGCTTCCACGCCGTCCTTGACCAGGCCCGGATCGATGCCAAGCTCGACCGATGTGTCGCTCAGCACCTCGGTGATCGTGATCACCAGCGTCTCGCCGGTCTTGTTGGTGACCGACCACTGGCCCGGCGCCTCGGTGAGCCGGCAGGGCGGCGACATCCAGTTCAGCGGCTTGTACGAGCCGCCGTCGGAGTGCACGAGCACCGACCCGTCGGCCTTGACGATGAGCAGCCGCAGGGCGGAAGGCAGATGAGCGGTGAGCCTGCCGACGTAGTCGACGCTGCACCTGGCGATGACGAGCCGCACGTTCGGTAACTCTACTGCCAGCCAGACGCAACCGGATGCGAGCGGCTCACATAGGCTCAGGTGGCGTGAGCCCTCGCCGGATCCGCCGCGAACGCTCCGGGCCACCGGTCTGGTCACCGGGTCCGGAACGGGTCGAGTCCTGGCCCGACGGGGACTGGGTGGTCCACCGGGTGAGCGGTGCGGGAACGGCGAAATCGTACCGCTGCCCGGGATGTGACCAGGAGCTCGTGGCCGGTGTCCCGCACGTCGTGGCCTGGCGGGCCGACGGGCTCCCCACCGGGGTCGGCATGGCCGAGCGCAGGCACTGGCACACGGCGTGCTGGGAGTACCGGCTGCGGCGCGGACAGCGACCCCGGAGGATCACGGAGGAAAAACCCATGACCGTGACCGAGATCCGGGCCGCCACCGTACTGCCGGCCAAGCGCACCCCGGTCACCTTGCCCACCGCGGACGGCCTGCGGCTGGTCGGCGAGCTGGCGCTGCCCGCCGACACCGATCCGGTGGCCACGCTGATCTGCCTGCACCCGCTGCCCACGCACGGCGGCATGATGGACAGTCACCTGCTGAAGAAGGCGGCGGCGCGGCTGCCGGCCCTGGCCCAGCTGGCCGTGCTCAGGTTCAACACCCGCGGCACGTCGTCGGAGCAGGGCACCAGCGAGGGGGAGTTCGGCGGGGGACAGGACGAGCGGTACGACGTCGCCGCCGCTCTCTCCTTCGCCGCCGAGGCCGGCCTGCCCGCCCGCTGGCTGCTTGGCTGGTCGTTCGGCACCGAGCTGGCGCTGAGGTGGGGCCTCGACGATCCGGATGCCGCGGGTCGCCGGGTCCGGGTCCGGCGGGAGATCGAGGGCGCGATCCTGCTGTCCCCTCCGCTGCGTCGCACCACGGACGCCGATCTGGACCGGTGGGCGGCGGCGGGGAAGCCGCTGACCGCGTTGATCCCCGAATTTGACGATTACCTGCGCCCGGACCAGGCGCGGCCGCGGTTCTCCCGGGTACCGTCCGCTGAGCTGGTCGCGGTCGACCGGGCCAAGCACCTGTGGGTCGGGGAACCCTTCGTGCGCATCGTGCTGACCGAGATCGTCCGGCGGGTGAACCCCGCCGCCCTCGTCCCGCCCGAGATGACGTTGCCGACGCAGTGGCAGGATCCCGGCTAGACGTCCCACCCGCCGCCGAAACCCCCCGCTAACCCCGCCCGCCAGGCTCCGTGCCTGGCGAGCGGGGTTTCGGCGGCTCCGCCGCTTTAGGCGGGCGGCGGTAGCCGGGTTCAGGGCCTGGGCCTGGCGGGCGGCCAGGCTGGCGGTTCCGGCCGCCCGGCGCACCCGGGGCAGGAACAGCGCGGCGGCGGCGGCCACCGCCACCGCGGCTCCGCCGACCCAGACCGCGGGCGCCAGGCCGGAGACGAAGGCGGCTCCGCTGGCATAGCTGCCGTGGGCGGAGAACACCGTGCCGAGCACGGCGATCCCGAACACGCCGCCCAGTTCCCTGATCGCGTTGCTGGCGCCGGAGGCGATGCCTTCCTGGTCACGCCGTACCGAGCTGAGCACCACGTTGGCGACCGGCGCGAAGAACAGCGACATGCCGACGCCGGAGATCACGAACGCGGGCACCAGCGTGGCGTAGGGCACGGTGGGGCTGGCCACCGCGGCCAGCCAGCCCAGCCCGACCGCCTGCAGTCCAAGCCCGGTGGCCAGTAGCGCCCGGCCGCCGATGCGGTCCGACAGGGCCCCCGCGAACGGGGCGATGAGCACCGGCATGGCGGTCCACGGCAGCATCCGCAGACCGGCCTGCAGGGGGTTGTAGTGCAGGACGACCTGCAGGAACTGTGCGAGCAGGAAGATAGACCCGAACATCCCGAAGAACATGAGCAACGAGGCCGCGTTGGTCAGCGCGAAGCCGCGGCTGCGGAACAGCTGCAGCGGCAGCATCGGCTCACGGGTCCGCAGTTCCCAGCCGACGAACGCCGCCACGAGCAGCGTGCCGATCACCAGCGGCGGCAGCACGGTGAGCACTGGTCCAGCCGTGGTCGTTGCCGCGGACGACCCCGAGCACGACGCCGAACAGGCCCACGCTGGCCAGCACCAGGCCCGGCAGGTCCAGCCGGGTCGGCCGGCCCGCGGCTCTCGGTGAGCCGGGCCCGGGCGATCGGCAGCAGCGCGAGGCCGATCGGCACGTTCAGCCAGAAGATCCACTGCCAGGACGCGCCCTCGACCACGGCCCCGCCGACCAGCGGTCCGATTGCGATGGCCAGGCCGCCGATGGCACCCCAGGCGCCCAGGGCCAGCCCGCGTCGCTGCGGGGACACGGCCGCCGACAGCAGCGTGAGGGTCAGCGGGATCACGATGGCGGCGCCGACGCCCTGAACGGCCCGCGCCGCGATCAGCCAGCCGATGCCGGGCGCGAGCGCGGCCGCCGCCGAGCCGGCCGTGAACAGGCCGAGACCGGCCACGAACATCCGGCGCCGGCCGTACCGCTCGCCGAGCGCGGCCCCGGTGAGCAGCAGCACCGCGAAAGTGAGGGTGTACGCGTTGACCGTCCACTGCAGCCCCTCGAGGGAGGCGTGCAGGTGGTTCCGGATCGACGGCAGCGCGGTCGTCACCACCAGGTTGTCGAGCGAGGCCATGAACAGCGCGGCCGAGGTGATCGCGAAGGTCCACGCGGTGCGGCTCTTCGTCGTCATGTCCGTTCTCCTAAGAAGTGAGCAGTCACTAACTTGTTGAGCGAAAAAAATAACTGCCCTGGCTCTACTTGGGGCACCAGCGTGTCCAGCGCTCGTCGACGGAGGGCAGGTCCATCGTCGCGGCGACGTTCATCAGCATGCCGACGGCAAAGAAATCCACCACCCGATCGAACGGCAGTCCGGTCAGTCTCTCGGTCACTTCCCACAGTCCTTTGAACCCGGCTCGTGTCGCGGCCCGGATCTCCGGATCCTCGCAGGCCCCGTAGGCCTGCATCTGCAGCAGCAGCAGCGTGCGGTCATCCAGCAGCACCTCGTAGGCGTCCGCCATCGCCTCGAGCGCCTCGTCGCCGGTGAGGTCACCGGCCGCGTCCGTGAACGTTGCCCGCACCCGCTCGAAGCAGCGCTCCACCAGCGCGATGAACAGCGCCTTCTTGGTCGGGAACAGGCGGAACAGGTACGGCTGGCTGATTCCGGCCCGGCGGGCCACCTCCTCGGTCGAGGTGCCGGCCAGTCCGTGCGCCGCGAACTCAGGCACCGCAGCCTCCAGGACCAGTTCGCGGCGCTGCGCGGCGGGCATCCGTTGCCGGTGCTGCGCGGCGGGCTTCCGCTCTGTGGTCTCGGTCATGTCATTAAGATAGTAATGACTCACTACATTGTCAAGCGGCCACCAGGCCCTGCGCCCAGGCCGGGCGCGGGCCTACAATGCCTGCGAGGATCCGGACCGTCGGCCGCTGAGCGGCGGCCGCGCCGGTGACCTGCGTTCCTGACTCGGAGGGTTTCCCTTGGACCTGTTCGATCTCACCGGCAAGGTGGCCGTCGTCACCGGCGGGACCCGCGGGATCGGCCTGATGATCGCGCGCGGCCTGCTCCAGGCCGGGGCGTCGGTCTACGTCAGCTCGCGCAAGCCCGAGGCGGGCGAGGCCGCGGTGGCCGAGCTCACCCAGTACGGCCGGGTGGTGTCGCTGCCCGCTGACCTGGCCAGCGAACAGGAGTGCGGGCGGCTGGCCGCCGAGGTCGGCCGGGCCGACGAGCGTGTCCACATCCTGGTCAACAACGCCGGCACCAACTGGGGCGCGGCCCTGGAAGATTTCCCGAGCCATGGCTGGGACAAGGTCGTCGACCTTAACCTCAAGACGCCTTTCTACCTCACCCGGGCGTTCCTGCCGCTGCTCGAGGCGGCCGGAACGGCCGATGACCCGGCCCGGGTGATCAACATCGGCAGCATCGACGGGCTGCGGGTGCCTGAGTTCAACACCTACTCGTACGCGGCGAGCAAGGCGGGCCTGCACCACCTCACCCGCGTGCTCGCCCACGAGCTCGGACCGCGGCACATCACGGTCAACGCGGTGGCGCCTGGCCCGTTCGAGTCCAAGATGCTGGCGGCCACCCTGGCTACCATGGGCGAGCAGATCGCCGCCGCCTCCCCGCTCGGCCGCATCGGACGCCCGGACGACATGGCTGGCGTCGCAATCTACCTGAGCAGCCGGGCCGGCGCCTATGTGACCGGCGCCATCATCCCGGTCGACGGCGGCATCTGGGCCGCCACCTGAGCCTGGACCGCGGCGATCAGGACGCAGAGGACCGTGCGGCCAGGCGCACCGGCCGGGTGGCCCGGCCAGCCGGGCTGGCGGCGATGTCTTCCAGGCTGCGCCCGGACGGCTCGGGCAGCACCAGGGTGAGCGCGCAGCCGGCCGCCGAGACCCCGGCGGTGAGCAGCAGCGTGCCGCGCAGGCCCAGCGAGGTTTGCAGGACCGGGAACAGGAAGACCCCGATAAAGGCGCCGAGCTTGCCGATGCCCGCGGAGATCCCGTGCCCGGTCGTCCGCATGCTGACCGGGTACAGCTCACTGGGCAGCACGAAGGTTGTCATGTTCGGGCCGAATTCGGTGAAGAAGTAGCTCACCCCGTAGACCAGCAGGAACGGGACCACCATCGTGGTCATCCCCGGTATCAGCGCGATGATCCCGAAGCACAGCGCCATCACGGCGAAGCCGGCCAACTGCAGCCGCCGGTGCCCGATCCGGTCCAGCCGGGCGATAGCCAGCGCGTAACCAGGAACCGCCGCCACCGCGAAGATCGCGAGCTGCAAGGCGATCTTGGTCATGGTCGAGGCGTGCGGGGAGATCAGGCCGAGGATCTGCGGGGTGGAGATGGTGTTCCCGTAGTAGGCGTAGTCGAGCAGGAACCAGCAGCCCGCCGTCCCGGCCAGCGTGATCAGCCACCTGCGGCTGGTCAGAAAGGCCCGCAACCCCAGCTCAGCCCGCAACCCGGGCTCGGCCCTAGGCCGCGGGCTCGCCGCCTGAGCTGCCCGCCGTTGCACCTGGGCCTGGTAACGCGGCGATTCCGGTAGCCGGCAGCGCAGGTAGATGACCGCGGCGGCGGGCACCGCGCCGAGGGCGAGCAGCACCCGCCAGACGACGTCGTTACTGATACCCGAGCCAAGCAGGGCCAGCGCGACGAGCGGCCCGACGATCAGCCCGAGCGCCTGGGTGCCGAACACCATCCCGACCAGCTTGCCCCGGTCCTTGCGGTTCGCGTATTCGCTCACCATGACCGCGCTGACCGGGTAATCGCCGCCGACGCCAAATCCGAGCAGGAAACGGAAACCGATCAGCACCCAGAACGACCCGGACAGCGCGCCCCCCAGGGCCCCGGCGATCATAATCAGGGCGACCAGCCAGTACACCCGCTTGCGGCCGACCACGTCCGCGTAGCGTCCGAACACCAGCGCACCGAGGAAGGCGGCCGCCAGCATGGTGCTGTTGAGCACGGCCAGCTGGCCCGGATTGAGATGCCAGTCCTTGGTGATCAGCGTCGAGGCGATCCCGATGACGAACAAGTCGTAGGCGTCGGTGAAGAAGCCCACACCCGAAGCGAGCACCGCCCGCAGGTGGAACCGGCTGAGCGAAGCTTCGTCGAGCGTCGCGACCACGTCTGCGGACTCGATCTCAGCCACCGCACCAACCCCTCTGACCCGGGTCGTTTCTCTTGTCCAGGGGAGGCTACCGACACCCGACAACGCTCAGCCGACGTGAGCATGAACGGCAGGTGAACGCGCGATGTCTTGATGTCGAATAGTTGTCTCGGGTCTCAGGTACCTCCGCACCTGCCGTTACGCGTAACCTGGGTAGATGGCTGATATCCGGAAGTGCGAGCAGTGCGGCACCTCGTTCGCGCCACGTCGTGAGCACGCCCGATTCTGCTCTGCTCGCTGCCGGGTCGCGTGGAACCGTCATCACGCGAGCGATTCCCCGGCCGATAGCGGCCCGCTTGACTGGTCCATCACCGCGATGCGGGAGAGCACCGACCGGCTGCTGCGCTCCGGCGGGCTGGATCGGGCCAACGGGTTCGCCGTGATCAGCGAGGCGGTGTGGTGGGTCACCATGGTCGACGCCACCCTGATGCGCTATCACCCGGACGTCTACACCAGCGTGCTGGCCGGCCAGGACGACACCGAACGCCGGGTGACCGAGGACACCTTCGGCGGCCTGCGGTTCGTGCGGAACCGGATGGGCTACGACGTCGACCACGGCGACTTCATCCAGCCCGTCGAGGTACCCGCCGGCACCGGCCGCATCGCGACCTGGAGCTGGAAGTCGATGCCCGAGCCTGCCCTGGTGTCACTGGAGGCCCGCGCGCGGGAGTGGGAGCTGACCCGCTACCGCTCCTATCAGGCCGAGCTCGCAGGTCGCGCCATCGGCGAGACCTTCACCCGGTCCACGGCGTTCCTGCACCTCGTCGTCGAGGCCACCGCCCTCACCCGCACCTAGGCTGAGGCCAGGCCTCCCGCCGCGCCGGTTTCTTCCGGGGCGAGCCACAGGACCCCCATCGGCGGCAGGGTGATCAGGGCCGAGGCGGGGCGGCCGTGCCAGGGTGTAGCCTCCGCCTGGATGCTGCCCATGTTGCCGACGCCGCTGCCGCCGTAGACGGCCGCGTCGGTGTTGAGGATTTCCCGCCAGCGGCCCGCGTGCGGCAGGCCGACCCGGTAGTCCACGTGCGGCACCGCGGAGAAGTTGGCGATGCAGGCCACGGTGTGCGACGTGTCGCCCTGGGTGGCCAGGCCCACCCCGGCCGTGCCCGGGGTGGCGGCCAGCCGGAGGAAGGACAGCGTGTTGCCCTGGGCGTCGTTGGCGTCGATCCAGCCGAACCCCTCGGGTGAGCTGTCCAGCTCCCACAGCGCGGGGGTCCGGCGGTAGAGCGCGTTCAGGTCCCTGGACAGCTGCTGGACGCCGCGGTGGACGTCGAAGTCGAGGATCCACCAGTCCAGCCCGTTATCCGCGGACCACTCGCTGACCTGGCCGAACTCCGAGCCCATAAACAGCAGCTGCTTACCCGGGTGGGCCCACATGTAAGCCAGCAGCGTGCGCAGCCCGGCGAACCTGCGCCATTCGTCGCCGGGCATCTTGCCGAGCAGCGAGCCCTTCCCGTGCACCACCTCGTCGTGCGACAGCGGCAGGATGAAGTTCTCCGAGAACGCGTAGATCATCGAGAAGGTGATCTCGTTGTGGTGGTACTGCCGGTAGATGGGGTCCTGGCTCAGGTAGGCCAGCGTGTCGTGCATCCAGCCCATGTTCCACTTGAAGCCGAAGCCGAGGCCGCCCAGGTGGGCGGGCCTGGTCACTCCGGGCCAGGCGGTCGATTCCTCGGCGATCATGGTGATGCCCGGGTTCCGCTTGTAGCAGGTGGCGTTGACCTCCTGCAGGAACGAGATCGCCTCCAGGTTTTCCCGGCCGCCGTACTTGTTCGGCACCCACTCGCCGTCCTTGCGCGAGTAGTCCAGGTAGAGCATGGACGCCACGGCGTCGACGCGCAGCCCGTCGACGTGGAATTCCTCCAGCCAGTAGATGGCGTTGGCGACCAGGAAGTTGCGCACCTCGGTGCGGCCGAAGTTGAACACGAGCGTGCCCCAGTCCGGCTGCTCGCCGAGCCGCGGGTCGGAGTGCTCGTACAGCGGGGTGCCGTCAAACCGGGCCAGCGCCCACTCGTCCCGCGGGAAGTGGCCGGGCACCCAGTCCAGGATCACCCCGATCCCGGCCTGGTGCAGCGCGTCGACCAGGTACCGGAAGTCGTCCGGGCGGCCGAACCGGGACGTCGGCGCGTAGTACGAGGTGACCTGGTAGCCCCAGGACCCGCCAAACGGGTGCTCGGCCACCGGCAGGAACTCCACGTGCGTGAAGCCGAGGTCGGTGACGTACTCGACCAGCTGCACCGCCAGTTCCCGGTAGGAAAGCCCGAGCCGCCACGAGCCGAGGTGCACCTCGTAGATGCTCATCGGCTCCCGCACCGCTTCCCGCGACCCGCGGGCCGAGAGCCACGCGGCGTCCGCCCAGGTGTGCCGGGAGGTGTACACCATCGACGCGGTGGCCGGCGGCTGCTCGGTGGCCAGGGCCAGCGGGTCGGCCTTCTCCCGCCACACCCCGTCCGGGCCGCAGATGGCGAACTTGTACCTGGCCCCGTCGGTCGCGCCGGGGACGAACAGCTCCCACACGCCCACGCCGCCGAGCGAGCGCATCGGGTAGGCCTGGCCGTCCCAGTAGTTGAAGTCGCCGGTGACGCGGACGCCGCGGGCGTTCGGGGCCCAGACCGCGAACGAGGTTCCGGTCGCCTGGCCGACCTCGCGGACGTGCGCGCCGAGCACCCGCCACAGTTCCTCGTGCCGCCCCTCGCCGATCAGGTACAGGTCGAACTCGCTCAGCGTCGGCATGTACCGGTATGGGTCGTCAACGGTCGACTCGGAGTCAGAGTACGTGGTGGCGATCTGGTACTCCGGCACCTTCTCGTCCGGCAGCGTGACGGCGAAGACGCCCTGGTGCACGTGCTCCATGGGCACCCGGCGGCCATCCTCGACCAGCAGCGTCACCGTCTTGGCCATCGGTCGCAGCGCCCGGACGACGACGCCGCCCGGGCCGGGATGCGCGCCGAGTACAGAATGCGGGTCATGGTGGTGTCCGGCGACAATCCGTTCGATCTCGCCTGGGCTCAGTTCACTATGTGTCATGTCTGCAATTCGGCGATAGATTCCAGTGGGATGGACAGCCAGGTGGGCCGGTTCCTGGCTTCATATATGACCTCGTAGACGGCCTTGTCAAGCAGCATGGCCCGGAGCAGCACCGAGTTCTGCGCCGGGTCCAGGCCGCCGGCCGCGGCGTAGCCCGCGCAGAACGCGTCACCGTTGCGCCGTACCCAGCCGGCCGCCATCGGGGCCAGCCGCCGGCGTCCGGGCGGGTGAGCAGCTGGTGCCGGGCCGCGTAGTCAAACGAGCGGAGCATGCCGGCCACGTCCCGCAGCGGGGTGGACCTGGCCCGGCGCTCGGCCAGCGGGCTGGCAGGCTCGCCCTCGAAGTCGAGCACGACCCAGCCGGTCTGGGTCCGCATCACCTGGCTCAGGTGGTAGTCGCCGTGTACCCGCTGGGCCGGCACCGGATCGGTCAGCTTGGCCAGCTGCGAGTACGCCTCCCCGATCATGTCGACGTGCCTGGCCAGCTCGGGGACGGCCGCGACGGCGATGTCGAGCCGCCGGAACATCTGCTCGGCCAGCTCGCGGACCGCCTCGGGCTCCAGCCAGGACCGGCCAAACGCCTCGGCCAGATCCCGGTGGACCTGGGCGGTCGCCGCGCCGAGCCGCTCAGCCTCGCCGGCGAAGTCGCCGCCGACCTCGCCGGCCAGGGCGCCCTCGGTCGCGTACAGGTCGCGCACGCTGGCCGCGGCCAGCGACCAGCCGTCCGAGGCGGCCCGCAGGTACCTGGACACGATGGCCAGCACGGTGTCGGCGCCGTCCATCTTGGTCTCGATCCAGCCGTAAGGCTCGGCGATGTGCTGAGAGCCGCGCTCGGCCAGCGCCAGCGACACCTCAAGCTCCGGGTTTGGTCCCGGACTGGCCCGGCGGAACACCTTCATGATGGCGGACTCGCCAAAGACCAGGCTGGTGTTGCTCTGCTCCCCGGTCAGCACCAGGCTGTCCATGCCGCCCTCATCCCAGGGGATCTCGGTCCCTGGCACCCGGCAGAACCGCAGCGGGCCGACGGTGCGCCCGGCCACGATCGAGTCAAGCAGCAACCGGGTCAGCGCGCTGTCGTGCAGGCCGTCGTAGATCTCCATGCCCGCGTCGGTCCCGATCCGCACGTGCCCCAGCCGGGCCGGGAGCCGGGCCCGCAGGCCGGCAAAGATCTGGTAGCAGTCGGAGGTCGCGCCGTGCGAGACGGTGACGAACAGGTGCCGCAGGCCGGGGTCGCCCGGTATGATCTCGATGTCCGACACGATCGCGAGGTCATGGACGGTCCGCCCCTTACCTGCGAACCATCGCTGCGTGACCAGCCAAGTTGCCAGTGTGTCTGCGAACGTCATGAGCTTGGCATACCCCCTCCCCCGGCATTATCCAGGCAAACTCGCCCCAGGTGGGTTTTGTGTGCTTAATGTGAGTTTTCAGGACATCCGCAGCGACATTCGCAGCGACATTCGCGGGGGAGTGCGGATCACTGCTTGTGACTCTCCCGCGGCCCGGCTAGGCCGTCCCCCTAGCACGGCCCTCCCGGGCGGCGGGCAGCTGGAACCAGTAGAACCCGTGCCCGGGCAGCGTCAGCAGATAACTGAGCTCGCCGATCCGGGGGAAGACCACGCCGCCCATGCACTCCACCGGCGTGACCCCCATGAACCTCCGCAGGTCAAGCTCCACCGGCTGCGGGAACCTGGACAGGTTGTTGACGCACAAGATCCGGTCCGAGCCGTCGGAGTCGCCTTCCGCCGATTCGTCGGGCAGCCGGACGAAGGCCAGCACCGAGGGGTTGGAGGAGGTCAGCTCCTCGTAGATGCCGTTACCGAAGACCGGGTGCCGCTTGCGGATCTCGATCATCCGCCTGGTCCAGTGCAGGAACGAGGCCGGGTTGCGCTGCTGGGCCTCGACGTTCAGCGCCTGGTAGCCGTACAGCGCGTCCATGATCGGCGGCAGGTAGAGCCGCTGCGGGTCGCACTGGGAGAAGCCGCCGTTGCGGTCCGGGGTCCACTGCATCGGGGTCCGCACGCCGTCCCGGTCGCCCAGCCAGATGTTGTCGCCCATGCCGATCTCGTCGCCGTAGTACATCACCGGTGAGCCGGGCAGCGACAGCAGCAGCGCGGTGAACAGCTCGAGCTGGTTCCTGTCCCCGTCAAGCAGCGGGGCCAGCCGCCGCCTGATCCCGATGTTGGCCTTCATCCGGGGATCCTTGGCGTACTCGGCGTACATGTAGTCACGCTCGTCGTCGGTGACCATCTCCAGCGTGAGCTCGTCGTGGTTGCGCAGGAAGATGCCCCACTGGCAGCTGGCCGGGATGGCCGGGGTCTGGGCCAGGATCTCCGAGATCGGGTAGCGCTGCTCGCGCCGCACCGCCATGAAGATCCGCGGCATCAGCGGGAAGTGGAACGCCATGTGGCACTCGTCGCCGCCGATCTCGGCGTCGCCGAAGTACTCGATCACGTCGGCGGGCCACTGGTTGGCCTCGGCCAGCAGCACCCGGTCGGGGTAGAGCTTGTCGATCTCGCTCCTGATCCGCTTCAGGTACTCGTGGGTCTCCTTGAGGTTCTCGCAGTTGGTGCCCTCACGCTCGTACAGGTAGGGCACCGCGTCCAGCCGGAAGCCGTCGATGCCCAGGTCGAGCCAGAACCGGAGCACCTCGATCATCGCGTCCTGGACCTTGGGGTTCTCGAAGTTCAGGTCCGGCTGGTGGGAGAAGAACCGGTGCCAGAAGTACTGGCCGCGGACCGGGTCGAAGGTCCAGTTGGACTGCTCGGTGTCGACAAAGATGACCCGCGCCCCGGAGTACCGGTCGTCGGTGTCGGACCACACGTAGAAATCGCCGAACGGCCCGGACGGATCGCTGCGGGAGGCCTGGAACCACGGATGCTGGTCGGAGGTGTGGTTCATGACCAGGTCGGCGATGACCCGGATACCGCGCTTGTGCGCCTCGTCGACGAGGTCGACGAAATCGCCGATGTTCCCGTACTCGCCGAGCACGGACATGAAGTCGGAGATGTCGTAGCCGCCGTCCCGCAACGGGGAGGTGTAGATCGGCAGCAGCCAGATGCAGTCGATGCCCAGCCATTCCAGGTAGTCCAGCCGGGAGATCAGCCCGCGCAGGTCACCGGTGCCGTCGCCGGTGGAGTCCTGGAAACCCCGGATGAGAACCTCGTAGAACACCGCTCGCCGGTACCACTCGGGGTCACCCGGAGTGCTGAACGAGTCAGGTATCGCCTCGTGGTGTTCGGACACGGCGAGATCTCCTACGACGTGACGGTGAAGATGTGGGCGGGTCGGTACATCGGGTCGAGGCGCACGTAATTCGCTTGCCCCCAGCGGAAGGATTCGCCGGTCAGCTCATCCGTCACGGTGAACTCGCGGTCCACGCCGAGGGCGGGCAGGTCAAGCCAGACCGTCGCTTCCCTGGTCTGGTGCGGGTCGAGGTTGACGACCACGAGGACGGTGTCCCCGTCCTGCGGCCTGCCAGGAAGCTTAACCTCCCGCTTGGAAAAACACATCAGTTCTGGCTGGTCAACGTAGTGAAACCGTAGATTCCTGAGGCGATGCAGGGCCGGGTGGGCGCGCCTGATCTGGTTGAGCTCGGTGATGTAGTCGGAGATGCCGACGCCGTGGATCGCGGCGGCTTCCCAGTCGCGCGGTCGGTACTGGTATTTCTCCGAATCCATGTATTCCTCGCTGCCCGGCCTCAGCGGTACGTTCTCGCACAGTTCGTACCCAGAATAGATGCCCCACGTCGGGGACAGCATGGACGCGAGCACGGCCCGGATCTTGAACGCCGGGACCCCGCCGTGCTGGAGGTACTCGGTCAAGATGTCCTGGGTGTTGGTGAAGAAGTTCGGCCGCATGTACGCGGCCGTCTCGCCGGAAAGCTCGCGCATGTACTCGGAGAGTTCCCACACGCTGTTGCGCCAGGTGAAGTAGGTGTAGGACTGGTGGAACCCGATCTTGCCCAGGGTCCGCATCATGGCCGGCCGGGTGAACGCCTCGGCCAGGAACAGCACGTCCGGGTCGGTGGCGCGGACCTGGGCCAGCAGCCATTCCCAGAACCGCAGCGGCTTGGTGTGCGGGTTGTCGACGCGGAAGATCCGGACCCCGTGGTCCATCCACAGCCGGACGATGCGGAGCATCTCCGCGTAGATCCCGTCCGGGTCGTTGTCAAAGTTCAGCGGGTAGATGTCCTGGTACTTCTTGGGCGGGTTCTCGGCGTAGGCGATCGAGCCGTCCGCCCGGGTGGTGAACCACTCGGGGTGCTCGGCCACCCACGGGTGATCCGGTGAGGCCTGCAGGGCCAGGTCCAGCGCGATCTCCAGGCCGACCTCGCGGGCCCGGGCCACGAACGCGTCGAAATCCTCGAACGTGCCCAGGTCGGGGTGGATCGCGTCGTGGCCGCCGTCCGGGGACCCGATCGCCCACGGCGAGCCGGGATCACCTTCGGCCGGGGACAGCGTGTTGTTCCTGCCCTTGCGGAACGTGGTCCCGATCGGGTGCACCGGCGGCAGGTACACCACGTCGAACCCCATCGCGGCGATCGGCTCGAGCCGCTTGGCCGCGGAGCGCAGCGTGCCCGAGGCCGGCGGACGCCGCCCCATTGGGTCAACTTGAACCCCTTCGGAGCGCGGGAAGAACTCATACCACGAGCCGTACAGGGCCCGTTCCCTGTCCACCTGCACGGCTAGCGGCCGGGACCTGGTGATGAGCTCACGCAGCGGCCAGACGTCCAGGATCGCGGTGATCTGCGGGTCCGCGGCCGCCGCGAGCCGGTCCCACGGCGTCAGCCCGCGGTCGCGCAGCGTGGCCACCAGTTGGCGCAGCGCGGTGCGGGCCACCGCCGGGCGGCTGGCCCCGGGCGGCTGCGGGATCCTCCGCGCCAGCCGCTCGTACAGCAGCGCGCCCTCGGTGAGCATCAGCTCCACATCCTGGCCTGCCGGGATCTTGATCGCCGCGTCGTGCTGCCAGGTCGCGATGGGGTCGGCCCAGGCCTCCACGTGGAAGCGCCACAGCCCGGTCCGGGGCATGGTCACCTCCGCGCCCCAGCGGTCGGTGCCGGGGGCGAGCATCCGCATCCGGTTCAGCGGGCCGGTCTTGCGGTCCGGGTCCCGCAGCACCACGGCGGCGCTGATGAGGCCGTGCCCCTCGCGGAAAATGGTCGCGCTGACCTCGAAGCTCTCGCCGGCCACGGCCTTGGCCGGGCGGCGCCCGCAGTCCACCGCGGGCTCCACGTCAAGGATCGGGATTCGTCCAATCACCACGCCACGCTACCGAGGAGAAGGCACTTCATGCCAGCTCGGGTGGGGGGTAACAAAACCGTGGCGCAACCCCGGCCGGCCGGGCCGCGTGACGGTCAGGTTAAGCCACTGTTCGTTAGGCATATTTAAATTCTTTTTTCCTAACGAGCCGTGGTGCCAGCCGACCGGACCCGCGGGGGCCGGTTGGGCGTTGCCGTCGTGGACCCACTAGGGTCTGCCCGTGAGAGCGATACGCCGATTCACCGTCCGCGTCACCTTGCCCGAGCCGCTGGCTCCCCTGCACGGCCTGATGCTGAACCTCCGGTGGTCCTGGCATACCCCGACAGCCGACCTGTTCGCGTCGATCGACCCCGTGGCCTGGCAGGCCAGCGGTGGTGACCCGATCGCCATGCTCAGCGTGCTTCCGGCCGCGCGGATCGCCGCGCTGGCGGCCGACGGGGAGTTTCTCGGCCGCCTGGCGGCGGCCGAGCGGGACCTGAGCCAGTACCTGGCCGAGCCGCGCTGGTACTCAGAAGCGGGGCCGCCGGGGGTCAAGGGCCCGGCCGCGATCGCCTACTTCTCCCCGGAGTACGGCATCACCGCCGCGCTGCCGCAGTACTCGGGCGGTCTGGGCATCCTGGCCGGTGACCACCTGAAGTCGGCCAGCGACCTGGGCGTCCCGCTGATCGCGGTCGGGCTGCTCTACCGGCACGGGTACTTCACCCAGTCGCTGTCAGCCGACGGCTGGCAGGCCGAGCGCTACCCGGTCGACGATCCCAACGGACTGCCGCTTGAGCTGCTCCGCGACGCCGCCGGGGTGCCGGTGCGGATCGCGGTCGCGCTGGCCGCGGGCCGGGTGCTGTCGGCCCAGGTCTGGGTGGCCCAGGTGGGCCGGGTGCCGCTGCTGCTGCTCGACTCCTACACCGAGGAGAACGACGCCGACCTGCGCGAGGTCACCGACCGGCTGTACGGCGGCGGCAGCGAGCACAGGCTCAGGCAGGAGCTGCTGCTCGGCATCGGCGGGGTGCGCGCGGTCCGGGCGTTCTGCGCGCTGCGCGGGCACCCCTCGCCCGAGGTGTTCCACACCAACGAGGGGCACGCCGGGTTCCTCGGCCTGGAGCGGATCCGCGAGTACGCCGAGCAGGGACTGAGCTTTGACGAGGCGATCGAGGTCGGCCGGGCCGGCACCGTGTTCACCACCCATACGCCGGTCCCGGCGGGCATCGACAGGTTCGAGCGCAGCCTGATCGCCGCGCACTTCGCCGACGAGCCGCTGCTGCCGGCCGACCGGCTGCTCACGCTGGGGGCGGAGACCTACCCGGGCGGCGACCCCGACGTGTTCAACATGGCCGTGATGGGGATGCGGCTGGCCCAGCGGGTCAACGGCGTCTCCAAGCTGCACGGCCAGGTCAGCCGGGAGATGTTCGCCGGCCTGTGGCCGGGGTTCGATACCCGCGAGGTGCCCATCACCTCGGTCACCAACGGCGTGCACACCCCCACCTGGGTGGCCCAGGAAGTCTTGTCGCTGACCGGGCCAGCCGGGGACTGGGAGCAGGCCGCGGCCGCCCCGGCCGAGGTGCTCTGGGAGGCCAGGCACATACTGCGGACCCGGCTGGTGGTGCAGACCAGGCGGCGGCTGCGCGCGTCCTGGCGCCAGCGCGGCGCCTCGGACGCCGAACTGACCTGGATCGACGACGTGCTCGACGAGAACGTGCTGACGATCGGCTTTGCCCGGCGGGTGCCTTCGTACAAGCGGCTCACCCTCATGCTGAACGACCCCGCGCAGCTCAGCCGGCTGCTGAACGACCCGGAGCGGCCGCTGCAGATCGTCGTGGCGGGCAAGGCCCACCCCGCCGACGAGGGCGGCAAGGCGCTGATCCAGCAGATGGTCCAGTTCGCCGACTCCGCCGACGTGCGGCGCCGGATCGTGTTCCTGCCCGACTACGACATGGCCATGGCGCACGCCCTGGTGCAGGGCTGCGACGTCTGGCTGAACAACCCGCTGCGGCCGCTGGAGGCCTGCGGCACCTCGGGCATGAAGGCGGCGCTGAACGGCGCGCTGAACGTCTCGGTGCGGGACGGCTGGTGGGACGAGTGGTACGACGGCGGCAACGGCTGGGATATCCCGTCCGCCGACGGCGTGGCCGACCAGGGGCGCCGGGACGAGCTCGAGGCCACCGCCCTGTACGAGCTGCTGGCCAAGTCGGTGGCGCCGCTGTTCTACGACCGCGAAGCGGACGGCACCCCGGTGCGCTGGGTGGACCGGATCAGGCACACGCTGCGCTCGCTCGGCCCGAAGGTCCAGGCCGAGCGGATGGTCAGGGAGTACGTGTCCACCTTGTACGTGCCGGCCGCGGCCGCGTCCCGGGCGCTGGCCGGCGAGGGCTTCGGCCCGGCCCGCGAGGCCTTCGGCCCGGCCCGCGAGCTGGCGGCCTGGAAGAAGCGCGTGGTGCAGGCGTGGCCCGAGGTGCGGGTTGAGCACGTGGAGTCCGAAGCGCCGGGGTCGGCGGGCCAGCGCCTGGGCTCGGCCCTGGTGGTCCGGGTCGCGGTGGCGCTCGGCGGACTCACCCCGGACGACGTGACGGTGGAAGTGGTGTACGGCCGCCCCGACGACGACGACGAGATCGTCTCGCCGGGTTACGCGGTGCTGGCCCCCGAAGGTCCCGCCGCGGTGTCCGGGCTGGTGCGCTACTCCGGTGAGGTCTCGCTCGACCAGCCGGGGTCCTTCGGGTACACGGTGCGGGTGCTGCCTTCGCACCCGCTGCTCGCCAGCCGGGCCGAGCTCGGGCTCGTCACCTACCCGCAGGGCCCAGCGGGCCTGACCAACGGTGACCTACGTTAGGGGCTGATGATGACAGAGTTCGTCCGGCTGGAAGTCGCGGATGGCATCGGCACGATCCGGCTGGACCGGCCGCCGGTCAACGCGCTGAACGACCAGCTGACCACCGAGCTGGCGGAGGTCGCGGTCGCGGCGGCGGCCGCCGGGGAGGTCCGCGCGGTGATCATCTACGGCGGCGAGAAGTGCTTCGCGGCCGGCGCCGACATCACCGAGATGGCCGAGGCGAGCTACCCCGAGATGGCCGTCCGCGCAGGGCCGGCTGCAGGCCACCGTGGGCCTGATCGCGGGCATCGGAAAGCCGGTGGTCGCCGCGATCACCGGCTACGCGCTGGGCGGCGGCATGGAGGTCGCCCTGGCCGCCGACTTCCGGGTCGCGGGGGAGGGCGCCCGGCTCGGCCAGCCCGAGATCCTGCTCGGGGTCATCCCCGGCGCGGGCGGCACCCAGCGGCTGCCCCGTCTGGTCGGCCCGTCCCGGGCCAAGGACCTGGTGTTCTCCGGCCGGATGGTCAAGGCCGCCGAGGCGCACGCCATCGGCCTGGTCGACCTGGTCGCCCCCGACCAGGACGTCTACGCCGCCGCCCGCGACCTGGTGCAGCGCTACGCGACCGGCCCCGCCCTCGCCCTGCGGGCCGCCAAGGAGGCCATCGACCACGGCCTGGACGTCGACCTGGCCACCGGCCTGGAGATCGAGCGGGTCCAGTTCGCCGCCCTGTTCGGCACCGAGGACCAGCGGTCAGGCATGCAGAGCTTCCTCGCCAACGGCCCGGGCAAAGCCGCCTTCACCGGCCGCTAGCCGCCACTCGGGGTCAGCCTCCCGAGACCAGCCTGCGCAGCGCCTGGGCGGCCTGGGCGTTCTGGCCGGCGTAGCCGACCAGGGCGGTGGCCAGCGCCGCCGCCCAGTCGGCGATCGGCACCGTCTGCCTGGACAGCACCACGCCGCGCACCGAGCGGCAGATTTCCGTATACGGCTGGCCGTTGCGGACCGCCAGCGTCAGCTGCTGTTCCCCCAGCCGGGCCACGATCTTGGAGATCTCGCCGGGACGCCCGCGCATCCGGTCCGACATGGTCCGGTCCCGCTCCACCGACACCAGGTCGCCGGGCAGGGCTTCCCCCAGCGACTGGGCCAGCACCCGCGCGTAGATGGCCACGTCGGTGCTGTCAGCGCGCAGCGCGGCGGTCACCATGTCCAGCGAGAGCGCGTCATCAGGCTCAGTCATCGATCAGCCCCAACAGTGAGAGATGCTCCGAGTCTAGTGCGCCGCGGGCCGCCCAGGTTCTGGGCGCCTTTGCCGACGATTCCGGGTGTGATAACGCCCATAACCGTAGACAGATCGCCGCTGGCCGGCGCCGCGCCCGCGAGGCCGTTACCGATAGGCAACATTTACAGCGCTCCCCAAGTTGGCATCTGTTTCGTACATTGGATGACGCGATGCCTGCGACCGAACGACTGCCGGGGACTCTCGGCCCGTATCGCCTTCAGGACCGCCTCGGGGAAGGCGGCATGGGGGTGGTCCACCTCGCCCGTGACCCGGAAGGCCGCCTGGTCGCGATCAAGGTGCTGCACGCCCTTGGCAACGAGGGCCCGAACGCCCGCCGCCGCCTGGCCCGCGAGGTCGAGACCATGCGCCGGGTCCGCAGCCGGTACGTGGCCGAGGTGCTGGACGCCGACGTCACCGGGGAGTTCCCCTACATCGTCACGCAGTTCGTGTCCGGGCCCACGCTGGAGGAGATGGTCCGCAGCCGCGGCCCGATGCCCGGCCCGGGCCTGCGCAGGCTCGCCTACGGGACCGCCGAGGCGCTGACCGCGATCCACGCCGCGGGGGTGGTGCACCGCGACCTGAAGCCGGGCAACGTGATGCTCGCCGCCGACCGCCCGATCGTCATCGACTTCGGCATCGCCCAGGCCGGCGACGCGACCCGGCTGACCCAGACCGGGCTGGTCATGGGCACCCCCGGCTACCTCGCGCCCGAGGTGATCGAGGGCCACCCGAGCAGCCCCGCGTCCGACGTGCACTGCTGGGGCGCCACGATGGCGTTCGCGGCGACCGGCCACCTGCCGTTTGGCAGCGGCTCGTACGAGGCGATTTTCTACCGCATCGTCTCCGGCCAGGTCGACCTGGAGGGCGTCCCGGCGCCGCTGGTCCCGCTGATCTCCGCGGCGCTGGCCCGGGACCCGGCGCACCGTCCCTCGGCCAGCTGGCTCAGCGCCCAGGCCGACGCCCTGGACCTCGCTGCCGCCCGCCCGGCCGTCACCGGCGCCCGCCCCACTGCTACCGCGAGCCCAACCGTCACCGCGAGCCCCGCCCCAGCCCCGTTCCCGGCCGCCGACCCGCGTCCGACCCTGACCGCCTCGCCGGACCCCGCCCCGAGCCCGGCCTGGCCCCAGGATCAGCTGGAGAAATACCGGAACCAGCGGGAGCTCTGGCGGCAGGACCAGGAGAACGCGGCCCAGCCCCGGCCCGCCGCCGCGCCGAAGCCGAAGCCGAAACCGCAGACCCGGCCAAATACGATGGCCAGCCTGGCCGTCATGATCGCCGCCGTGGCGATCACCGTGGTGCTGCCGGTGGCCGGCCTGATCGCGTCGCTGGTCGTGGTGACCTTGCTCCGGGCGGCGGACCGGGCCCAGAGCACGCTGGCGGTCCGCCGTTCCGTGCGCGGGCCGCGGCCGAGCGACCTGCTGATCGTGCTGGTGATGGCGCCGCTGACGGTGGCCAGGGCGCTGCTCACCCAGGTGCTGATCGCCCCGCTCGCGCTTATCGCGGGCGCGGCGGCCTACGCCGCCACGGTGGTGGTCACGCACAGCCTGGACATGCCGCGGGCCGGTGCGTACGCGGCCGCGGCCGTGGTGGCCTGGTACGGCTTGGGGCCCGGGTCGCGCAAGCCGCGGCGCCAGCTGAACCGGATGGCGGGCGTGCTGGCCAGGACCCCGGTGACCACGGCGGTGATCACGCTGGCGGTGTGGGCGCTGGCCGCGGCCGCCGTCTTGTTCGCGTCGTCGCAGACGCCGTACTACTGGCCCGCGGTGGCCCCGCACCTGCCCGCGCTGCCGCACCTGATCACCTCAGCGGCGAACTGGCTGCTCCAGCACACGCGCGGTTAACACCTCCGGTTCGGCCGGCTTGAGCGGTATCGGCTTGACCAGGCCAAGCGCGACGACCTCGTTCGCCAGCCGGGTGCGCCGGTTCGTTCCCTCCGGGACCCGGAACTTCTGGTACAGCCTGAGCAGGTGCTGCTTGACCGCGGCCTCGGTCACCACCAGGTCGGTGGCGATGTCGTGCGCGGTGGCGGGGGTGGCGAAGGCCTCGTCGGACAGGGCCGGGCGGCACAGGGCGGTCAGCACGTCGAGTTCACGGCGGGTGAGCTCGGGAACGGAGGAGCGGCGCAGTTCGGCGTCGGCGGCGATCTCCTCAGCCGGGATCCCGCCGATCCGGCCGCGGGCGGCCCCGAAGCTCAGCACGTCGCCCTCGTCGAGAACCCGGCGCGCGATGGGACGCCCGTTAACCCTGGTTCCGTTTCGTGATAAACCGAGGTCGACGACGTAGACGTAGGGACCGCGCCGGACGAGCTCGGCGTGCAGTCGCGAGACGCTGGGGTCGTCGAGACGGATGTCAGCCCCCCGGCCGCGACCGACGGTCGTTACCCCGTCGCGTAGCGGGAAGATATCCCCGCTCTCCTCGATCCGAAGGAACGGTGTGTCCACCCCAGGCCCCTCCCCTTCTCTCGGTGACTTAGGGATATCTCACCATCGGGTTACCCCTTGTGTCACTGTTCCTACCGTGAGATTACCTGCCGGTACCGGGACACCGTGGTAACACCGTGGCCCCACCCCGGTAAACTTCGCTGCGGAAAGCCGGGAGGCACGTGCATGGCGAATATGCCGGCGAACGCTGGCTCGAGCGGGGGACAGGCGCCGCTGCGCGCCGCCCAGATAACGCCCGCCGCGCAGATAACGCCCGCCGCCCAGATAACGCCCGCCGCCCAGATAACGCCCGCCCCGCAGGCCCCGCCCGCCCCGCAGGCCCCGCCCGCCGCGCAGGTCCCGCCCGCCACCTCCCGAACGGTCCCCGGTCACCGCGCCGTCCGATCCCGGAACCCCCAGACCTCCGAAGTCCCCCAAACCCGGACGACCCCGAGCGCACCGCCCGCCCCGGCCCAGCCGAACGCCCTGTCCTGGCTGCTCTACCTGCTCGTTCTCGCCGGGGTGGCCGCCGGGTTGTTCATGGCCTACCAGGGCGCCAGGTACGCGGACCGCGGCGCCGGGGTGGTGGGGTGCTCGCTGCTGGCCGCGGGACTGGCCCGGCTGGTGCTGCCGCCCCGCTACGCGGGCCTGCTGTCCACCCGGCGGAAGGCCTCTGACGTGCTGGCGTTCACGGTGCTCGGGGCCGGGGTGCTCGGGATCGCGCTATTGCTGCCATGAGCAGTTGTCGATAAAGGAGAGATATGAGCAAGATCAAGGTTGCGAACCCCGTCGTCGAACTGGACGGGGACGAGATGACCAGAATCATCTGGCAGTACATCAAGGACGACCTGATCCTGCCCTACCTGGACGTCGAGCTGGAGTACTACGACCTAGGCGTGGAGCACCGCGACGCGACCGATGACCAGGTGACGATCGACGCGGCGCACGCCATCCAGCGGCACGGCGTGGGGGTGAAATGCGCCACGATCACGCCGGACGAGGCGCGGGTCACCGAGTTCGGGCTGAAGAAGATGTGGCGGTCACCAAACGGCACCATCCGCAACATCCTCGGCGGCGTCATCTTCCGCGAGCCGATCGTGATCTCGAACATTCCCCGGCTGGTGCCCAACTGGACCAAGCCCATCATCATCGGCAGGCACGCGCACGCCGACCAGTACAAGGCCAGCGATTTCGTGGTGCCGGGCCCGGGCACGGTGACGATCACCTACGTTCCCGAGGACGGCAGCAATCAGCCGATCGAGATGGAAGTGGCCCGCTTCACCGGCGGCGGCGTCGCGATGGCGATGTACAACTTCGACGACTCGATCCGCGATTTCGCCCGGGCCACGATGCGCTACGCGCTGGACCGGAAATTCCCGCTGTACCTGTCCACCAAGAACACCATCCTGAAGGCCTACGACGGTCGTTTCAAGGATATTTTCGCCGAGGTCTTCGAGTCCGAATTCAAGGCGGAATTCGAGGCGGCCGGGATCAGCTACGAGCACCGGCTCATCGACGACATGGTGGCCCAGGTGCTCAAGTGGGAGGGCGGCATCGTCTGGGCCTGCAAGAACTACGACGGCGACGTGCAGTCCGACATCGTGGCCCAGGGCTACGGCTCGCTCGGGCTGATGACCAGCGTACTGATGACCCCGGACGGCCGCACGGTCGAGGCCGAAGCCGCGCACGGCACCGTGACCAGGCATTACCGGCAGCACCAGCAGGGCCAGCCGACCTCGACCAACCCGGTCGCGTCGATCTTCGCCTGGACCCGGGGGCTGGCCCACCGCGGCAAGCTAGACAACACCCCCGAGGTCACCGGTTTCGCCCGGGCCCTGGAGGACGTCTGCGTGCAGACGATCGAGAACGGCGAGATGACCAAGGACCTGGCCCTGCTTGTCAGCAAGGACACGCCGTTCCTGACCACGCAGGAATTCCTCGCGGCGCTGGACGGAAACCTGCGCAAGGCCATGGGTGCTTAACAGATCTATTCCGAACGGGCCGTGGTATCACTCGCAGGCTCGCTGGCACGTATCACGGATAAAGGAGTTTTGGTCACAATGGCACGTACGGGCAAGGTAACCGTCGTCGGCGCGGGTTTCTACGGCTCGACCACGGCGCAGCGGCTGGCCGAGTACGACATCTTCGACGAGGTCGTGCTTACCGACATCGTCGAAGGCAAGCCCGAGGGGCTCGCCCTGGACATGAACCAGTCACGGCCGGTCGAGGGTTTCGAGACCAAGGTCACCGGCCAGACCACCGGCCAGGGCGGCCAGGGGTACGAGGCCATCGCCGGATCGAACATCGTGATCGTCACCGCGGGCCTGCCGCGCAAGCCCGGCATGAGCCGGATGGACCTGATCGAGGTCAACGCCAAGATCGTCCGCAATGTGGTGGAGAACGTGGCCAAGTTCGCGCCGGACGCGGTGCTGATCGTGGTGTCCAACCCGCTGGATGAGATGACCGCGCTGGCGGCCAAGGTGTCGGGTTTCCCCTCGCACCGGGTGCTGGGGCAGGCGGGCATGCTCGACACCGCCCGGTTCAGCTACTTCGTGGCCGAGAAGCTGGCCGTGCCGGTCGGCGCGGTGCGCACGCTGACGCTCGGCTCGCACGGCGACACCATGGTCCCGGTGCCGTCCGCCTGCACCGTGAACAATCAGCCGCTGACCAGCCTGCTGCCCGCCGACGAGATCGAGGCGCTGGTCAACCGGACCAGGAACGGCGGCGGTGAGATCGTCGCCCTGCTCAAGACCGGTTCGGCGTACTACGCCCCGTCGGCCGCCGCCGCCCGGATGGCCCGCGCGGTCGCCGAGGAC
The DNA here is from genome assembly GCA_963730825.1 of uncultured Actinomycetes bacterium. Taxonomy (GTDB): domain Bacteria; phylum Actinomycetota; class Actinomycetes; order Streptosporangiales; family Streptosporangiaceae; genus Palsa-504. The sequence continues at coordinate 72,089 of CAVSTQ010000024.1, read as the reverse complement.
TCCGGCGCGGTCATGCCGGTCTGCGCGTGGGTCGACGGCCAGTACGGCATCTCCGGCGTCTACCTGGGTGTCGAAGCCGAGATCGGCTCGACCGGCATCCGCCGCGTCGTCGAGCGCGACCTCACCGAAGCCGAACTCTCCGGCCTGCGCGCCGCCGCCGAAGCCGTCCGCACCAAGCAAGCCGACGTGGCCTCCCTCTGACCCACCCCCACCCGCGCCCAGACCCCGCCCGACCCGCCGGGCTCGCTGTTCCGCTGGCTCCTAGCCCGCCGGGTCGGGCAGGGCGTCCGGGTAGGTGACGTCGATTTCCTTGATGTCCCGGCCGAAGTCACGCTTGTTATTGGTGATGAACCGGTCGGCGCCCACGCCCACGGCGGAAGCCAGATGAGTCGCGTCCGCGGCCTTCAGCTGGTACCTGCTGGACAGCGCGGTCGCGAGCTCGGCGGTGGCCCGGTCCACCGGACGCAGATCCAGCCTGGCCAGCAATCCGGCCAGGAGACGGATTTCGTCGGTGCCGCCATCGCGCAGCGGCCTGCCGAGTACCTCCGGCAGCAGCAGGACCGAACCGCTACCCGCGACCGTCCCAGGCTCGGCTGACCGGAACAGCGCCGCGACCCGCTGGCCCAGCCGGTGACCAGGCACGGCGGCGTAGATGAGCACGTCGGAGTCGAAGGCGTCCCTCACCGGGCAGCTCGCCCGGCCCGGATCGCGCTAATCAGCTCCTCCGCCCGCTGCGCGGTCAGCCCGCTGGCCTCCCGCGCCCCGCTGTTCTCCGGCCGCCCACGGGTCTCAGGGAGGGGGGTGACCGCCGCTTCGGCGAGCAACTCGTGGATTCGCCCCGCGTCGTCCAGCGCCGTGCCCGCGCGACGGCTCCACAGGATGTCCGGCCGCACCACCACGGCCACCGCGCGGCCATGCCGGGTGATAGTGACTTCCTCGCCCCCTGCCACCCGGTCCAGGACATCCGGAAGGCCGGCCCGGGCCTCGCTCACCGTCATCGTCGTCATGCTTAAATTGTACGTCAGTGTACGCTGGCGTACAAGTACATGTTCCCGGCGTGGCGTGGCGTGGCGTGGCGTGGCGTGGCACGCGGTCGCCTGCGGGGGATGGCTGGCGGGTCAGCCTGCGGGGCGGTAGCGGTCCAGGATCGCGGCGCTCAATGCTGGACCGGACACGCCGAGTCCAGACAGGACCGGGGGCACGAGCCCTTCGCTGATGGCGAGGATGCCCAGGGCGAAGTCCTCGACACCGGAGGGCTGGGTGGCGTGCCGGGCCTGCGCCTCACGGCGGGCGCGCTGGAGGGCCTGCCCGGCGCCTGGGCCGAGGGGAAGGAAGGCGCCGTCCCGTCCATTGAAGGCGGCGGGCCGCGGGTTGAACCAGCGGGGCTTGCGGTAGACGGCCCAGGCGGCCCGGGTGAGAGCCTCCTGGCCGAAGGATGCCTCGGCCGTCGCGCGCACGGCATCGATATCGACCCCGACCGTGGCCAGCGCGTCCCGGTCCAGGTCGCCGAACAGGCCGCCCCCGGACAGGCGGACGATTTCCGCCTCGACGCGTTCGGGTGTGACGCCGTGCTCACGCAGCACCGCGCCGGCTGGCTGGCTGGCGGCGGCCAGGGCGAGCAGGAAGTGCTCGCCGCTGAGGCAGGGGTGCCCGAGCCGGATAGCGTGCTCGTAGGCCTGCACCACGATGGCGTCAGCGTCCTCGGTGAAGTTCCTGGTCATGACGGCCTCCCGGTCCGCTTGCCGTGCTTTCGGTGCACAGTCTGCTTGGTGACGCCGAGCCGCTCTGCGATCTGCTGCCAGGACCATCCGACCCTGCGGGCGTTGTCGACCTGCAGGATCTCCAGTCGTTCGGTGAGGGCGCGCAGGGCGGCTACCGCGCGGAGGCCGACGTCGGGGTCGGTGGCGGCGGCATCCTCAGTGATGTCGCGCACAGGTTCCATGCCGTCAGCATATGCTGACAGTATGGAGGTGTCAACATATGCTGACGGGACACGGCTCCGGGCGTGCCCGTGAGCATGACCAGGCCACGAGTTGGCATTCAGCGTGCTAGCAGCTGGCCCGATTCCAGACCAGCCACGATGGCTGTCACCATTTCGGCAAGCACCTGAAGGCTGATGTCGCCGATATCGGCAAAGGTCACGACGCCTTTGGCACTGACCCGTGCCCGACCCAGCCTGCCGGTATAGGAGCAGGTGAAGGGAGGACCATCGCCGTGAGCGTGGTTATAGAAACTCACGTAGTTCTTCTGCAGCGCGATCCCGAGAATGGGCCAGCTGATCGGCGCAGGAGAACTCTTGACGGTGTACCGGTACTGCCCGTAGCCGATCATGGTCATGGTCATGCCAGGCTGGCCGGGCGGTGTTCCCGGCACGAACCAGCGCGACAATGCGGGCGCCGCCGCGCGGATCACCGCATCGAGTTCTCGCAGCGTCGCCTCCCGCGCCGGATCGAAGCGAAAATACTCCTCCACGGATTCCGCGCCCACCTTGAACACCGCGACCTGCTTTCCCCATGACCGGTCACGAGCTTAGTCAGACCGGCCCGCTGCGCGGGGCTGACTGCTTCTCCAGGCGAGTATGACCGCGCCGGGACCAACCGCGATCCATAGCTGGCGCTGTTCGTCGGTGGGGCAGGTCAGGCTCGCCCTACCCGCCGGGCTGGCGGCGCCGGCGGAACCGGAGCCATACGACGGCATTCCAGCTCAAGATCAGGCTCGCGGCCAGGACCACCAGCCATCTGGCGACGTTGACTTCCCCAGCTCCTGTCAAGGGTGAAAAGACCAAGGAAGACGCTCAACAGCGAATAGCGGGACCATTGCCAGAGCGCCCGGCGCTGCCGGGACGGCATCGTTCCCGGGCTGTGCCGGGGGTGCCGGTCCCGGCGGGCGTGGAGCCGGTCAGCGGCCAGGACCGCCCAGCGAAATCCAGCGCCGATCGCGCCTACCGCGACCGCGGCCCACGCCAGCGCCTGCGAGATCACCATCGCCATTCCCAAAGCACCATTTATACCGAACGAACACGGGTGGCAGCCGCACGTCAGGCTGGCCAGGGAGGTGGGAATGCCGCCCTGGCCGGCCCGACGTCAGGTCATCAGCTGGTCACGGAAGTGACGGATAGCCGGTCCAGGTCTGCCAGTAGGCCGAGCCGGAGTTCGCCGGAGCGTGCACGTACAGGCGCGCATTGTTCGTGAGCGGATCCGCGGTCAGATCGTCGCTGACACCCAGGCCGTCCTCATACCTGCTTTCCAGATAGGCGCCGTCATTGTGCGGGACCACGAACCAGTACGTCCCGTTCGCTTCGCAGGTGGTCAGGTAGGCATACCCGCCGGTGTCGGCCAGGCACAAGCCGTTCTGATTGTCCTGGAGCTCCAACTGCTGGAAACTTCCCTTTCTATGTTTTCCTATGTACTTGCCTTTCCTGATCTGCAGCCAGATAGCGACCACAGTGACGACGATATCCGTCGCTTTCAGGACTATATCGCCGACCTGTTCGGGATTGATGCCCACGCAATCAGCATTTTTGTTGGATAGACAGATCGCCGTCTCGCTCGTGTCCTGGGGGATGAGCGCCAGGGCCGTCTTCCCGGCCGCGGAGACCGCCGTGGCCTGGGCCGTGAGCATCGGCGCCTGCGCGGCGGCCGCGACCGCGGCCGCTTGCGCGGCGGCCGGGACCGCCGGGGCCGCCGCCGTCCGCGGGGCGGCGAAAGCCGGCCCGGCGATCACGCTTCCGAGCACGGTCGCCGTGACGGCGACCAGGACCACGTACCGGACGTACCGGGGGACCGGCCGCGGACCACGCGCCGGGAGAGCAACCGGAGCGGCCGGGGCGATGTCGGCATCACTCCGGGCCGCTCCTTGCCTGAGCGTTCTCAGTCGTCTTGTCATGTGTTCAGAGCCACGCAAGGTAGTTCCTCCTGTCATGAGGTCCAGGGCCAGGTGAGCGGCCCCCAGTCCGGGCAGGCGGCTGCGCACCTCCAGGCCCGGGGACCAGCCTGATAGCGGGATATCGGCCGGAACGACCGACACTGCTGGGGCCACTGTGAACGCGGGACGTGCCGTTCGCGGGCCATTCCCGTGTCATGTGCGTGCAATGCGCGTAACATCACCAAGGCCGGCCCCGGCCGGGCTGCGGATGGCGACCGAGGGTGGCGAGGCATCGTGGATGTCGGCGTGCGATTCGCGTTGCTGGGACCGATGGAACTGGCCAGCACGACCGGGGAACGCATACCGATGCCCGGACCACGGCAGCGGATTCTGCTGGCCGCCCTGCTGCTGTCGGCTAACGTGCCGGTTTCCGTCGACGCGCTCGCTGAGGCGGTGTGGGACGGTTCGCCCCCGCCCGGGGCGCTCTCCACGCTGCGCAGCCACGTCAGGCGCCTGCGCGCTGCTATCGGCTCCGGAGCCGAGGCACAGATCACCGCCCGGCCTCCCGGCTATCTCATCCGCGTGCCGCCGCCGGCGCTCGATCTGCTGATGTTCGGGGCCCTGTGCCGCGAGGCCAGCGCGGCGCGGCGCGGCGCCAGGTGGGCCGAGGTATCGGCCGCGGCGACGCAGGCGCTTGAGCTCTGGCGGGGCACCCCGTTGCTGGACGTGCCCTCGCAGCTGCTGCGCGATCAGGCCGTACCGCAGCTCGAGCAGTTGCGCCTGCAAGCGCTGGAGGACCACGCCGAAGCCGAACTGCGGCTGCACCGGCACGTCCGGCTGGTCCCGGAACTACGGGGCCTGACCGCGCAGTATCCGCTGCGGGAGCGGTTTCACGCCCAGCTGATCGAGGCGCTGGCCCGCAACCAGGCCAGGCCGAAGCGCTGGAGGCCTACCAGCGGGCCCGGCGGATGCTGGTCAGCAAGCTGGGAATTGAGCCGGGCCCCGAGCTGCAGCTGCTCCAGCGCAAGATTCTGGCGGGCGACCCAGCGCTAGCGGCACCGCCGCCTGAGCAGCACAACAGGCCGGCCGCCGCTATCGAGCCTGGGCGCGGCCGTGGTGCCGCGCCAGCTGCCCGCGGCCGCGCGCTACTTCACCGGCCGGGATGCTGAACTGGCCGAGCTGACCGCCCTGCTTGAAGCGCGACCGGACGACGTGGGGGTGCTGGTCGCGGTGGTCGACGGGGCGCCTGGGGTGGGCAAGACGGCGCTGGCCCTGCGCTGGGCCCACCAGGTGGCGGCCGAATTCCCCGATGGCCAGCTGTACGTCAACCTGCACGGCTTCGACCCTGCTGGCAAGGTCATGGAAGCGGGGACGGCCATCCGCGGGTTCCTCGATGCCTTCGGGATACCGGCCGGGCAGGTCCCGTCCAGCCCGGAGTCCCAGGCGGCGCTGTACCGCAGTGTGCTGGCGGGCAAGCGGGTCATGATCGTGGCGGACAATGCCCGGGATGCCGGACAGGTGCGGCCGCTGCTGCCTGGGTCGCCAGGGTGCCGCGTGGTGGTCACCAGCCGGGCCCGGCTGACCGGGCTGGCCGCCGCTGAGGGAGGACGGCTGCTCACCCTCCAGGTGTTGTCCGCTGGCGAGGCCCGCGAGCTGCTTGCTCGCCGGGTGGGTGTCGACCGGGTGCGAGCCGAGCCGGACGCGGTCGATGAGCTGGCCCGGCTGTGCGGGCGGCTTCCGCTGGCGCTGACCGTCGCGGCGGCCAGGGCTACGGCCCGGCCCACGATGTCCCTGACGGCTCTGGCCAGCGAGCTGGCCCGCTCCGCGGGGCGACTGCGAGCGCTGGAAACCGAGGACCCGGCTACCGACGTGCGAACGGTATTCTCCTGGTCTTACCAGCATCTTGATGAGCTGCCCGCACGGATGTTCCGGCTGCTCGGCGTTCATCCAGGCCCGGATATCACTGTTCCGGCCACAGCCGCGCTCCTTCATATCGACCAGGCCGGCGCGCACACCGGGCTCGGCACTCTGGCCATCGCCAACCTGGTCGACGAGCAGGCTCCTGGCCGGTTCGTTCTGCACGACCTGCTGCGCGACTACGCTGCCGAGCAAGCGGCCGAGCACGAGACGCAGGACGAACGGCACGCCGCCATCCAGCGCGCGCTGGATTTCTACCTGCACACCAGCCACGCGGCCGCACTCCTGCTTGACCCGTCACGCGAACCGGTCATCCTCAACCCGCCGCAGCCGGGTGTCATACCTGAGCGGCTGACCAGTAGCCAGCAGGCGCTGGCCTGGTTCGAAGCCGAGCACCGCGTTCTGATCTCCGCCATCGCCACCGCCGACAGGACCGGAGCCGACGCTTGCGCCTGGCAGCTGCCGTGGGCCCTGGACAACTTCCTCAACTGGCGAGGGCACTGGCAGGAATGGGCCGCTGTCCAGCGCACCGCGCTGGCCGCCGCCACCCGGATGGGCGACGCGGCCGCGCAGGCCACCGCGCGGCGTCTGCTGGGGCACACCTTTGCCAGGACCGGCGACTACATCCAGGCACGCATCCATCTAGCCCATTGCCTGGGGCTCTACCGGCAGCTCGGCGATCAGACCGGCGAGGGCCGCGTGCATCAGACTCTCGGCTGGGTGGCCGAACGGCAAAACCGGTACGCCGACGCGCTCCGCCATGCCGAGCAGGCCCTCGCCTTGTACCGCGCGGTCGGCGACCGGGCCAGGAAAGCCGCTGCCCTCAACAACGTCGGCTGGTGTCTGGTCCTGCACGGCGATTACCGGCAGGCCCAGGTGGTGTGCCGACAGGCCCTCGCCGCCCACCGCCAGCTCGGCCACCGTCGCGGCGAGGCCGCATCTTGGGACAGTCTCGGCTACGCCGAGCATAAGCTCGGCAACCTGGCCGAAGCCGTCAACTGCCATCAGCGCGCCATCGACATCGTCCGCGAACTCGGTGACCGCTATGAAGAAGCCGAGTTCCTCACCAACCTTGGCGACGTCTGCCACACTGCCGGTGACCAGGGCAGCGCTCAGGACTCCTGGCAGCAGGCGCTGAGCATTCTGGACGACCTGCGTCACACCGACGCGGCCCGGGTACGCGCCCGGCTTGGCCAGCACCCCGGTCCGCCCGCCGTACCCTCCACGGACGCCGGCCCTGAGACCGTCCAGGGCGGCCTTTCACCGGTGGCTTAATCCGGCGTCCCCGGGGTGACATCACGCGTCGTACGTCGCGGGTGTGGTGGTGTAGGTCCGTCCACTGGGTGTACGCCACTGCAGGACGCCGGGTGCGGGCTGTTCAGCCGCCACCCTTCGGCTTGCTTGCACCGATGATGATGCCGGCATAGCGGGGCGATATTACATTCGCACGTTACCCCGCCCTGGTCCCAGGCGGTGGTGTGGTCCAGGTCGCACCGGGCCGCAGGGCGTCCGCAGCCGGCTGCGGTGCACCGGGTGCTGCGGGCGCGGATGAGGTGCTGAAGCTTGCGGCTGGGCTGGTACCCGGCCTCGGCGTGCCGGTGGTCACAGGTACCGCGGGCGATCGGGACCAGCGTGACCCGCAGGCCGCGCAGGTAGTCCCGGACCGCGGTCCCGGCTGGATCCGGCTGATGCCCGGCGGGGTGGCGGGTGGGCGGGTCGGGCGCGGGGCCGGGGGGCGGGGGATGCCGGCCGGGGGCGCAGCCGTGCGCGGCGGCGGTCCCGTCGGGCTGCAGGACGGTGACGCACCATCGGGTGCGCGGGTGGCGGGCCGCGGCGGCGATCAGGTCCCGCGCCGTCTGGACGTCCAGCAGCCCGAACCCGGCAGCTTCGCCGGGGGTACCGGAGTGGCCCAGGAGCGTTGTCAGCGGGACGGTGAGGTTCACCAGCGCGGCCAGGCCTGGTCCCGGGCCCGCCCCGGGACGGCCGCCCGGCCCGTTCCCGCCGCGCCCGCCCCCCCGACCGTCGCCGTCCCCGCCGCCGCCGCCGTCATCGTTGCCGCTGGCCTGGCCGGGTCCGTCCGGCGAGCCGGGCAGAGCGTCCCGGCTGTCGCGTTCTTGCAGGAGGTCGAGGTAGGCGCGGCAGCGCAGCTCCCGCATGGTGCCGGGGATCCCGGCGGCGCGCAGGTCACGGGCCCGCTGGTCCACGTGCTGCCAGGACGCCAGCACCTCATCGGAGGGCATCTCCCGGGCGGTGATCCCGGCGTTCCCGGACTCCTCCCGGAACGGCCGCACGTGCGCTTCTTTCCGGCGAGCCTGCTTGCGGCGCTCGGCTGCGTCTGGGTCCAGCTTCAGCACCAGCCGGGCGGCGGCGGCGCGCAGCTCCCCGTAGGTCTTGGCCTGCGCCGCGGCCGCTAGCACCGGGTCCGCGGCGGCGGCATCGGCGGCGGAGAGGACGTCGGTCTGCTCGGCGATGATCCGAGCGTGCACCGGGTCGATCAGCCCGCCGCCCAGCGCGGCGAACGTGACCGGCAGCCGCCCGGCCAGGTCGCACGCGTACGAGATCCGGCTCGCCGCCGCCAGCCAGGTCATTCTCAACCCAAACGCCACTTCGTCAGCGACGAACTCGCTGACCTGCAGCCGCCCGTCCGCGGCCGGCTGACCCGCCACCGGGCTGAGCCGCCACCGGGCTGAGCCGCACCGGGCTGAGTCGCACCGGACGGGGCGCCCTTAGCTGGGCGGGCCGGGGTGGCGGGGTGGCGCAAGGCCAGCTCGCGCAGCGCGGAAAGCTCCAGCCAGGTACCCCAGGACGCCATCCGCCGCCCGGCAGCGATCACCGCGAACACGAAGTCATCGGAGGCCGCGGCCAGTCCGGCGCCGTCACCGCCGGCCACCGTGGCGGTCAGCCCGGCCAGCAGCGGGCCCGGCGCGATCGCCGGAACCCCGCCGTCGCCGGCGAACCCGGCCAGATCCGGCGCTCCGGCCGGCACACACCAGAACAGGCCCTGCCCTTGGTCGTCGGCCGGGGGTAGCTCCTCACCCCAGTCATCCTGCGGCGGATCGCCACGGCCAGCGCCGTTATCTCCGCATCCCGGGCTGGCGCCGCCAGGACCGCCGCCCGGCGGCAGCGAGGCGCCCTCGGGCTCCTCGCTGTTGCCCCCGCGGCTGCGGAACGATCCTTCGGACATGAGCCACCCCTCTGAGAGACTGATCTCAGTGACGCATACGGCCATTATATCGAATTCATGCTCGATTTCCAGACTGAACGGCAACGCCACAGGGAAAATTGTTCCAGTAAAAGCCGGGCACCCAGCCCGAGCGGCACAGAGGACACGCTGCTCCCGGCCAAACCCCCAGCTGGTCAGCGCGGTGCGCGCGCCTGGTGGATCTAGTGGGTGCGCCAGGCCCGATTCGCCGGGGCGGTGGGGTGAGCCAGGCGGTGTGATCGCCGAGGTAGAGGCCGCAGGCACAGTCGAGGGCTTCCTGCGGGGTGCCGACAGGCCAGCCGCTGGGCAGGACCGATTTTTCGTAATCGTCGTGGCTGGCACGGTAGATGGCAAATCCCCAGGTAGAGGCGGAATCGGCGTAGCGGAGCCGGAACAGCGGCTCCGGTGGTGCCGTCGGGGAGTTGGCCGCTGACGTAGGCGAACTGACCGTGCCAGCGGACGTCGATGCCGGCCAGCTGGGGCCAGCGTTCGGTCGCGCGGGCGGCGAGGCGCTGGCGGAGCGAGGTCTTGGTGGACTCGGGTGGCTTGGCCATATGCCCATCGTGCCTCAGCCAGGTGGCTTCATCTTGCCCGGCCGTGGCCGCACCGGACGAGGACGGCTACCCCTGGGCCAGCCGCCTCAGGGCCAGCTCGGCGTACAGCGAGGTGCCTTCCACCAGCGCGGCGTCGTCGAACAGCGCCCGGGCCGAGTGGTTGGTGGGCGCGCTCTCCGGGTCCCGGTCAGGCGGGCACGCCCCGAGGAAGACGAACGCCCCTGGCACCTGCTCCAGGACAAAGGAGAAGTCCTCCGCGCCTGGGATGGGAAACTGCGCCGTCTCGCCCCGGGCCGGGCCGAACGCCGCCGCTATCGTCTCCTTCGCGAACGCCGCTTCGGCCGCGTCGTTGACGGTCACCGGGTACTCCGTCGCGTACTCGGCGTCGGCGGTCAGCCCGTGCGCGTGGGCGATCCCCTGGATCAGTTCGGGGACGCACTTGGCCAGCGCGCTCTGCGACCGGGCGCTGTAGGAGCGCGCGGTGGCCAGGAATGTGGCCTGGTCACCGATCACGTTGTCTGTGGTGCCCGCGTGCAAGCTGCCGACCGTGATGACCACCGGGTCGAACACGTCGAACTTCCTGGTCACCAGGGTCTGCAGCGCGAGCACCATCTCGCAGGCGGCTGGGATCGGGTCCGCGGCCAGATGCGGCTGGGAGGCGTGGCCACCGCGTCCGTGCACGGTGACGGTGATCTGGTCGGCGGCGGCGAGCATCGGGCCAGGCCGGGTGGAGAACATGCCGCACGGCAGCCGGTTCGCCGTCACGTGCAGACCGTAGGCCGCGACCGGCCGTGCGCCCGCCACGTCGAGCACGCCTTCGTTGATCATGTGCCGGGCGCCGGCGTAGCCCTCCTCGCCCGGCTGGAACATGAAGATCACGGTTCCGGGCAGCTCGGCCTGCCGGGCGGACAGCAGCCGCGCCGCCCCGGCCAGCATCGCGGTGTGCAGGTCGTGACCGCACGCGTGCATCACGCCGGGAATCACCGACGCGTACGGCAGCTGCGTTTCCTCGGTGACGGGCAGCGCGTCCATGTCGCCGCGGAGCAGGACCACCGGGCCGTTCCTGTCACCGCGCAGCACCGCGGTCACCGAGCTGAGCCCCTGACCTGTACTGATCTCCAGCGGCAGCCCGTCCAGGGCGGCCAGCACCTTGGCCTGCGTCTTGGGCAGGTCCAGGCCGATCTCAGGCTCACGGTGGATCGCGTGCCGCAGCTCCGCGATTTCCTCCGCTATCAGCGCCGCTTCCTGTTGTACCTGCACTGGTACCTCCTCCGTGGCTGCCCAAGTCCACTGTAACGCCAGCCACATGAGGCCGAACGGCTCTGGCCGTCAGGTCAGCCTCCTGGCGCACGCTGAGGGCGCGGCGTCGAAGAACTCCGGTGCGGTCCAGCCGTGCCGGGCGAACTCCCCGGTGACCGCATCGCGGACCGAGCTGCCCGAGCGAACCCGGTCGCCGTCGGCCGCGGGCACCAGCGCCAGCACCGAGCCGCCAAAGCCGCCGCCGATCATCCGGGCCCCGAGCGCGCCCGCGGCCACGGCCACCTCGACGGCCGCATCCGCCTCCGGCCAGGAGATCTCGAAGTCGTCGCGCAGCGAGGCGTGCGCCTGAGTCAGCAGCCGCCCGATCTCGCGGTAAAGATCGGGGCGGTCAAGGGCGGGCCCGTCGCGGGCGGCGCGAAGCAGGGCCACCACGTCGAGCACCCGTTGATTGTCCGCGACCACGTGCCGGGCGCGCCGCCGCAGCACGGGATCGGTGAGCCGGGCGAGGTCACCCAGGTCCGTTAGGTCCCGTAGGGAAGCAAGACCGAGTAGCCGGGCGGCTTGCTCACATTCGGCCCGGCGCTGCCCGTACTCCCCGTCGGTGAGCTCGTGCCTGGCCCGGGTGTTGATCAGCAGCAGCCGCGCACCCGCCGCGGCCGGGTCGAACGGAACCTGGGTACTGTCCAGCGAACGGCAGTCGAGCAGCAGCAGGTGGTCGGCCTGGGCCAGCAGTGACGCGGACTGATCCATGATGCCGGACGGCACCCCGACGAACTCGTTCTCCGCCCGTCGGGTGATCGCGGCCAGCTCGGCTCGCGGCACCGCCAGCCCGGCCAGCTCGGTCAGCGCCAGCGCCAGCGCGCACTCGAGCGCGGCCGAGGAGGACAGGCCCGCACCCGACGGCACGTCGGAGTCGACGGCGATGCGAGCCCCGGGCACCGGGTAGCCCGCCTCGCCCAGCGCCCACGCCACCCCGGCCGGATAGGCGGCCCAGCCGGTCACCTGCCCGGGGCTGAGCCCGTCCAGCGCGACCTCCACCGGGGCGTCCGGCTGCTGCCGGGAGCACAGCGTCAGGGTGCGGTCCGCCCGCCGGGCGGCGGCCGCCGTGGTGGCCTGGCCGAGTGCGAACGGCAGCACCCACCCGTCGTTGTAGTCGGTGTGCTCGCCCATCAGGTTGGCCCGCCCCGGCGCCAGCCACACCCCGTCCGGCGCCCCCCCGAACCGGGCAGAAAACAGCTCCCCAACGCTCACTGGAGACTGCGCGCCTGGATGAACTGCCAGGCGTCGGCGGCCATGGCCAGCAGGTCCCTGGTGGCGTGCCAGCCCAGTTCGGCGGAGATCCGGGCGGACGAGGCGACCAGCACGGCCGGGTCGCCGGCCCGGCGCGGGCCCACGTCGGCACCGATGTCGGCCCCGGTGACCTCCCGGCAGACCTCGATCACCTCGCGGACCGAGAACCCGGCTCCGTTGCCGAGGTTGTAGACGCGGTGCTGCCCGGCCTGGCAGGCCGCCAGCGCGCGCAGGTGCGCGTCGGCCAGGTCCGCGACGTGGATGTAGTCCCGCAGGCAGGTCCCGTCCGGGGTGGGGTAGTCATCGCCAAAGATCTGCACCCGGCGGCCGTCGGTCGCCCCGGCCAGCACGTTCGGGATGAGGTGGGTTTCCGGCTGGTGACGCTCGCCGAGCCAGCGGCCGTCGGCGAGCTGCCGGGCGCCCGCGACGTTGAAGTAGCGCAGGCTGACCGCGCCAAACCCGTACAGCCGGCCAAACTCACTCAGCGTCGTGTCCACGGCCAGCTTGGTCGCGCCGTAGGGGCTGGTCGGCCGGGTCAGGTCGGTTTCTTCGATGGGCGTCCGCTCCGGCTCGCCGTAGACGGCCGCGGAGGAGGAGAACACGATCGTCCGGACCCCGGTCTCGCGCATCGCCTCCAGCAGCGCGACCGTGCCGCCCAGGTTGTTCGACCAGTACATGGCGGGGTCCGCCGCCGACTCGCCGACCAGCGACTTGGCCGCGAAGTGCAGCACCGCCTCGATGCCCTCGCCGAGCACGGCGGCCGCGTGCTCGCGCAGCGTGCCCTGGACGAACGTGGCGCCGGCCGGCACCGCGTCGGCGTACCCGGTGGACAGGTCGTCGAGCACGGTGACCTGGTGCCCGGCCGCGATGAGTTCCGCGGCGACGACGCTGCCGATGTAGCCCGCGCCCCCGGTGACGAGCACTTTCATCAGGCCTCCCTAAGCCGTTGCGCGGCGGCTTCCGGGACGATGTCGTTGCTGAAGACACCCATCCCCGATTCCGTCCCGGCCAGGTATTTGAGCTTGCCGGCCGCCCGCCGGACTGACAGTACCTGAAGGTGCGCGCCGAACTGACGACGCGTGAGCTCGCCGGAAACCGGCGCCTGATGCCAGGCCGCGATGTACGGCGCAGGCTGGCCGAACAGCGCGTCGAACCGGCGCAGCACGTCCAGGTACAGCGGCCCGAAGGCCTCCCGCGCCGCCTCACCGACCGCTGGCAGGTCAGGCACCCGGACGACCGGGAAGATCCGCACCTCGTACGGCCAGCGCGCCGCCTCGGGCACGAACGCGATCCAGTGCTCGTTGCGGACCACGATCCGCGTCCCGGTCCGCAGTTCGGCGGCGACCAGGTCATCGAACAGGTTGTCCCCCTGGTACGCCGCGGCCTGCGCCACCATCCGCTCGGTGCGCGGAGTGACGAAGGGGAACGCGTAAATCTGCCCGTGCGGGTGGTGCAGCGTGACGCCGATCTCCTCGCCGCGGTTCTCGAAGCAGTACACCTGCTCGGTGCCCGGCAGCTCGCTCAGCGCCCGGGTGCGGTCCACCCAGGCCTCGAACACGGTACGGACCCGGGCCGGGCTGAGCCGGGCGAAGGAGGAGTCGTGATCTGAGGTGAAGCAGACCACCTCGCAGCGGCCGAGCGGCTCGGCCAGCGACGGGAACCTGTTCTCAAACACCACCACGTCGTAGCTGGCCGCCGGGATCTCGGTGAGCCGCCCCGGCGCCGACGGGTCCAGCGGGCACTGGTCGGGCGGCGGCAGGAAGGTGCGGTCCTGGCGGGCCGCCGCGATCACCACCCATTCGCCGGCCAGCGGATCCCAGCGGATGCCCGATTCGGCCGTGCCGACCGGGAGCGGCGGCCCCGGCCGCCGTGGCGGCAGGTCCCTGGTGTCCGGCACCAGCTCGCGGCCCAGCCCGGGCGACTCGTCGAAATAGATGATCTCGCGGCCGTCCGCCAGCCGGGTCGCTGATCTCCAGATTGATTGTGTGCCCACAGAACCCATACGTTATCCCGTCTAGACTGGCCGGACACAGGAGCGGGACCTCGGGGGTTCACATCCGTACCATCGGTACACCGAAGCCGGCGAGCGCGACGTGAGCAAGGTCGTGATCGAGATCATCGTCGTCCTGATCATCGCCTGCATCGGGGGGTTCTTCTCCGCCTCGGAGATGGCCCTGGTGTCGCTGCGCGAAGGCCAGGTCCGGGAGCTGTCCCGGCGGGGCAAGCGCGGTCAGCGGGCGGCCAAGCTGGCCCTTGACCCGAACCGGTTCTTCTCCGCGGTGCAGATCGGCGTCACCCTGGCCACCTTGATCACCGGCGCCTACGGCGCCGACACCCTGGCCGGGGTGCTGAAGTCGTGGCTGATCAAGAGCCAGCACATGACGCCGGGCTGGGCGGGTCCTGTCGCGTTTTTCGCGGTGACGATCGTCATCACGTTCTTCAGCCTGATCCTGGGCGAGCTGGCGCCCAAGCGCATCGGGCTGCAGCGGGCCCCCGGGCTGGCGTTGCTGGCCGCGCCGCTGCTCGACCGGATCGCCATCTTGGCCCGGCCGGTGGTCTGGCTGCTGACCCAGTCGACCAACCTGGTGGTGGCCATCCTCGGCGGCGATCCCCGGGTCGGCCGTCAGGCCATGACCGAGGCGGAGCTGCGCGAGCTCGTGACCGGCGCCCAGACCCTCAGCCAGGACGAGCGGCACATCGTCGGTGAGGTCTTCGACGCGGGCAAACGGCAGATACGCGAGGTCCTCGTGCCCCGCACCGAGGTGGAGTTCCTGGACGAGCATACGCCGATCGCCGAGGCCGCGGCGATGGTGGCGAAGGTGCCGCATTCCCGGCTGCCGGTGTATTCGGGCACCTACGACAACGTGATCGGCTTCGTGCACGTGCGGGACCTGTTCGGCCCCGGGGAGGCCAACCGCCCGGCCCCGGTCAGCACGATCAGCCGGCCGGTGAAGTTCCTGCCGATCAGCAAGACCGTGCTGTCCTCGCTGTCCGAGATGCGCCGCGAGCGGGCCCACCTGGCCATCGTGGTGGACGAGTACGGCGGCACCGCGGGCATCGTCACGCTCGAGGACCTGGTCGAGGAGCTGATCGGCGACATCAGGGACGAGTACGACCTGGAGCAGGCCACCTCCACCACGCTGCACGGGGGCGAGGTCGAGGTCGACGGCCTGCTCAACCTGGACGAGTTCACCGAACAGACCGGCGTCGAGCTGCCAGAAGGCCCGTACGAGACCGCGGCCGGGTACGTCCTGGCCGCCTTTGGCGACCTGCCGTCCCGTGGCGACAGCGTCCAGGTGGCCGGCCGCACCATCACCGTCGTCGAGCTTGACGGCCGCCGGATCGCCCGGCTGCGCGTCTCCCGGACCCCGGGTCCCGCCCCGCGGCTAGACTCGGAGCCCGCCGCCGAAGGCGACCCCGCGCAGAAAGGCGACTGACGTGCCCCGTGGTTTCGACACCGTCCTGGTGGTTGACTTCGGCGCGCAGTACGCCCAGCTGATCGCGCGCCGGGTGCGTGAATGCCACGTTTACTCCGAGATCGTCCCCTCGACCATGCCGGCCGATCAGATGCTGGCCAAGCGGCCGAAGGCGATCATCTTGTCCGGCGGCCCCGCGTCGGTCTACGCCGACGGGGCGCCACCCGCAACGCCCGGCCTGTTCGACTCCGGCGTCCCCGTGCTCGGCATCTGCTACGGCTTCCAGCTGATGGTGACCGCCCTGGGCGGCACCGTCGACCGCACCGGCCTGCCGAATACGGCGCGCTACGCTGTGTCTCCTCGGGGGGGACGCCCCCCAGACCCCCCCCGCTCATCGGGGGGACCGCCCCCCATACCCCCCCGGGCCCCCATCGGGGGCCTTTTGCTGGCCGGCTCCGGCCAGCCAGCGGGTCTGGATGTCGCACGGCGATACCGCCACCGAGGCGCCACCCGGTTTCACCGTGACCGCGAGGACCGCGGCCACCCCGGTGGCCGCGATCGAGGACGCGGACCGCCGGATGTTCGGCGTCCAGTTCCACCCCGAGGTAATGCACACCGAGCACGGCACCCGGCTGCTCGGCCGGTTCCTCGAGCTGGCCGGGGCCCGGCCGTCCTGGACGATGGTGAACATCGTCCAGGAGCAGACCGAACGGATCCGCGAGCAGGTAGGCGGCGGGCAAGCGATCTGCGGGCTGTCCGGCGGGGTGGACTCCGCGGTCGCCGCCGCGCTCGTGCAGCGCGCCATCGGCGACCGCTTGACCTGCGTCTTCGTCGACCACGGCCTGCTGCGCCAGGGCGAGGCGGAGCAGGTCGAGCAGGACTTCGTGGCCGCGACCGGGGTCCGGCTGATGGTCGCGAACGAGGCCGGAGCGTTCGGCTCGGCGCTCGCCGGGGTCACCGACCCGGAACAGAAGCGGAAGGTCATCGGCCGGGAGTTCATCCGGGCCTTCGAACGGGCCGCCAGGGAGATCACCGCCGAGGCCGGGCAGCACGGCGAGGCGTGCGAGTTCCTGGTCCAGGGCACCTTGTACCCGGACGTGGTGGAATCGGGCGGCGGCACAGGCACGGCCAACATCAAGTCGCACCACAATGTCGGCGGCCTGCCCGATGACTTGAAGTTCCAGCTGGTCGAACCGTTGCGCTTGCTGTTCAAGGACGAGGTCCGCCGGGTGGGGGAGGAGCTCGGCCTGCCGCAGGCGATCGTCCGCCGCCAGCCGTTCCCCGGCCCCGGCCTGGCCATCAGGATCATCGGCGAGGTCACCGCCGAACGCCTCGCCATCTTGCGCGCGGCCGACGCCATCGCCCGTGAGGAGATGTCCGCGGCCGGGCTCGACACCCTGGTCTGGCAGTGCCCGGTGGTGCTGCTCGCCGACGTGCGCTCGGTCGGCGTGCAAGGCGACGGCCGCAGCTACGGCCACCCGGTCGTGCTCCGCCCGGTGACCAGCGAAGACGCCATGACCGCCGACTGGGCCCGGCTGCCAGAGGAGGTGCTGGCCCGGATCTCCACCCGGATCACCAACGAAGTCCCCGAGGTCAACCGCGTGGTCCTGGACGTGACCAGCAAGCCCCCCGCCACCATCGAGTGGGAATTATCTTCCGAACGGCCGCCCCGGCCTGCCCCGTCTGCTAGCTCGTGTTCCTGATGGCCCACAGGTCGGGGAAGGCGGGCTGGCTGAGGGTGCTGCTCAGGTAGCGGGCCCCGGCCGAGCCACCGGTGCCCGCCTGGCCCCCGATGGTCCGCTCGACCATCTTCACGTGCCGGTAGCGCCATTCCTGCAGGCCCTCGTCCAGGTCGACGAGCAGCTCGCTGACGCCGGCCGCGTCGGTGTCGTCGTCGTAGACCCGCTTCAGCACCTGCTGCATCTCCGCCGAGGGCTGCAGGGGCTGGGTGACGTCCCTGGCCGCGATGGCGGCCGGGATGTCATAGCCCTGCCCGGCCAGATACCGGACGAAGGAGTCGAACAGGCTGGGCCGTGCCATCGCGGCCAGGATGCGGTCCCGTTCGGTGTCCGGGTACCGGGCCGCTATCACCGGGTCGCGGCGGCCGAGTACCGCCTCAAGCTCGCGGAACTGCGCGGACTCAAAGCCGCTCGAGGTGCCGAGCCCGGCGCGGAACCGGGTGAACTGAGCCGGCGTCATGGTCTCGAGCACGTCGAGCTGGGCCACCACGATCTTCATGATCGCCAGCGCGCGCCGCAGCGTGCGCGCGGCGTGCGCGCTGGTGCCCGAGGACAGCTCGGCCTGCAGCTTGGCCAGCTCGTGCAGCAGCTGCTTGAACCACAGCTCGTAGATCTGGTGGATGACGATGAACAGCATTTCGTCGTGCTCGCCCGACCGCGGCTGCTGCGCCGTGAGCAGCCGGTCGAGCCGCAGGTAACCGGAGTAGGTGACGGGTTCGGCCATGGTTCCCCTCAGCGCTGAGGATGTCGCGGGTGGTGCGGGCGGCTTGCCAGACGTCGGTGAAGCGGGTGGTGAGCGGGGACAGGCCGAGCCGGAACCGGTCCGGGGTGCGGTAGTCGGTGATCACGTCGGCCGCGGCCAGCTGTGCGACGAGCTGCTCGGCGCGCGGATGGCAGAAGGTGACGTGGCCGCCGCGGCGGCCGGGGTCGGACGGCGTGGCCAGCGCGCAGCCGAGCGGGATCAGCCAGGCCTCGGCCAGCTCGATGAGGTAGCTGGTCAGCTGGATGCTCTTGGCGCGGATCGGGCCGAGACCGGCCTCGAGCAGCAACCGGGCTCCTTCTTCCACCGCGGCCGTGCCCAGGATGGACGGCGTGCCGGTGGCGAACTTCGCGATGCCGGCCGCCGGGTCGTAGCCGGGGCCCATGGCGAACTGGTCGCGCTGGGAGAACCAGCCCCAGATCGGCTGGCGCAGCACGTCCCGCAGCCGGGCCGCGACGTAGCAGAACGCGGGGGCGCCCGGACCTGAGTTGAGGTACTTGTAGGTGCAGCCGACGGCCAGGTCGACGTCGCAGGCGTCCAGCTCGACCGGCACGGCGCCGACCGAATGGCACAGATCCCACAGCATCAGCGCGCCGGCCCCGTGGGCGATCTGCGTGATGGCGGCCATGTCGGCCAGCGCGCCGCTGCGATACGCCACGTGGGACAGGCTGACCAGCGCGGTGTCGTCGTCGACGGCCGCGGCGACCGCCGCCGCGGTCAGGCCCTGGTTGATGTCGGTCGCCAGCATCCGCAGTTCCGCGCCGCGCTGCGCCGCGATCCCCTCGAGCACGTAGCGGTCGGTGGGGAAGTTGTCGGCGTCGGTCACGATCACCTGCCGCCCGGGCCGGGCGTCCAGCGCCGCGCAGGCCAGCTTGTACAGGTTGACCGTGGTGTTGTCGGTGACGATGACCTGTCCGGCGGCCGCGCCGGTCAGCTCGCCGACCAGGTCGCCCGCGCGGCCGGGCAGGTCGACCCAGTGGTCCCACGAGCCGGCCAGCGCGGCGCCCCATTCGGTCCGGATCACCTGCTCCAGCCGCGCCCTGGTGGCCAGCGGCAGCGCGCCCAGGGAATTGCCGTTCAGGTAGACCAGCTCGCCCAGGGCGAACCGGGCCCGGTACCCGCCCAGCGGATCCGCCGCGTCCAGTTTCTCGGCGTGCGCTCGGTCCAAGATCTCCTGGGACATAATGATCACCCTAGCCTGCGGCGGCCGTCCCGGCGCCCCTTCCCTCGGTTGACGGCTCCGGCTGCCCGCGCTACTGTTCCGAGTTAGCACTCGCTCGTGTAGAGTGCTAATGCGACGAGGCCGTCTGGCACCCGCGACGACAGGCAGCCGCACTCGCTTCCCCTAGTAACTCACCATTAGCCTTTCCGAAGGGGGAGGTCAGATCGTGACGACCGCCACCAAGGTAGTAATCAAGCCGCTCGAAGACCGGATTGTGGTCCGCCCGCTCGAAGCGGAGCAGACCACGGCGTCCGGGCTTGTGATCCCGGACACCGCCAAGGAGAAGCCCCAGGAGGGCGAAGTCCTCGCGGTGGGCCCGGGTCGCTTTGACGATGCGGGTTCCAAGCGCGTGCCGATCGACGTCAAGGTCGGCGACGTGGTGCTGTACAGCAAGTATGGCGGCACCGAGGTGAAGTACTCAGGTGAGGAATACCTGGTGCTTTCGGCTCGCGACGTGCTCGCCATCATCGACAAGTAGCAGTAGTTCGCGGGCTCCGGAGGCAAGATGCCTGCTCAGGGTGTGTTGCCGCCGGGGCCCGCGAGCATGCCTTCGCATGCTGCAGAGAACTCGATCCAACCGTAGGTTGAGGTAGTAAATGCCCAAGATCCTGGAGTTCGACGAGGCCGCCCGCCGCTCACTTGAGCGTGGCGTCAACAAGCTCGCCGACGCCGTGAAGGTGACGCTCGGCCCGATGGGCCGCAACGTCGTACTTGATAAAAAATGGGGCGCCCCCACCATCACCAACGATGGCGTGACCGTCGCCAAGGAGGTGGAGCTGGAGGACCCGTACGAGAACATGGGCGCCCAGCTCGCCAAGGAGGTCGCCACCAAGACCAACGACGTCGCCGGAGACGGCACCACGACGGCGACGGTCCTGGCCCAGGCGATGGTGCACTTCGGGCTGCGTTCGGTAACCGCCGGCGCCAACCCGATGGACCTGAAGCGCGGTATCGACGCCGCCGCCGCTGAGGTCTCCAAGCGACTGCTCGAGTCCGCGCGTGACGTGGAGGAGCAGACCGAGATCGCGCACGTCGCGACGATCTCGGCGCAGGACGAGAAGATCGGCGAGCTGATCGCCGAGGCGTTCAGCAAGGTCGGCAAGGACGGTGTGATTACCGTCGAGGAATCGCCGACGATGGGCCTGGAGCTTGAGTTCACCGAAGGCCTCCAGTTCGACAAGGGATACATTTCCCCGTACTTCATCACCGACCCCGAGCGTCTCGAGGCGGTGCTTGACGACCCGTACATCCTCATCCATCAGTCCAAGATCTCCTCGATGGCCGACTTCCTGCCGCTGCTCGAAAAGATCGCGCAGGTGAAGAAGCCGCTCCTGGTGATCGCCGAGGACGTCGAAGGTGAGGCGCTGGCCACCATCGTGGTGAACAAGCTGCGCGGCCTGCTCAACGTGGTCGCCGTCAAGGCACCCGGCTTCGGTGACCGCCGCAAGGCCATGCTCGCCGACGTCGCCGCCCTGACCGGCGGCACCGTGGTGACCGAGGAGCTCGGCACCAAGCTGGAGTCGGTCGAGCTTGACACCCTGGGCCGCGCTCGCCGGATCGTCATCACCAAGGACGACACCACGATCGTGGACGGGGCCGGCGACAAGAGCGAGATCGAGGACAGGATCAGGCAGATCCGCACCGAGATCGAGAACTCCGACTCCGACTGGGACAAGGAGAAGCTGCAGGAGCGGCTGGCCAAGCTGTCCGGCGGCGTCTGCGTCCTGCGGGTCGGTGCGGCCACCGAGGTGGAGCTCAAGGAGAAGAAGCACCGCCTTGAGGACGCCATCTCCGCCACTCGCGCGGCCATCGAGGAAGGCATCATCGCCGGCGGCGGCAGCGCCCTGGTGCATGTCGCCACCGAACTCGGTGACCTCGGCTTCACCGGCGACGAGGCGACGGGGGTGCGCGTCGTGCAGCGTGCCCTGGCCGAGCCGTGCCGCTGGATCGCGCTGAACGCGGGCCAGGAAGGCGGGGTGGTGACCGCCAAGGTCGCGACGCTGCCCGTGGGCCACGGTTACAACGCGGCCACCGGTGAGTACGGCGACCTGATGGCTCAGGGCGTCATCGACCCGGTCAAGGTGACCAGGTCGGCCGTGCAGAACGCCGCGTCGATCGCCGGCATGCTGCTGACCACGGAGACCCTCGTGGTGGAGAAGCCGGAAGAGAAGGAAGGCTCCGCGGCCGACGGCCACGGGCACAGCCACTCGCACTAGGGTTCCGCTGGACCACCGTCCGGCGAGCCAACCGCGCGAAAGCCGGGTTTCCACCGTGAAACCCGGCTTTCGCGCTGTCCTCCCGGCCTTGCCGCGTCCCGGTGAGGAGCTATCATCCGGTCAGGCCCCGGATGTGAGGTAGAGCCGTGACAGGCGAAGGCGCGGTTGAGGTACGCGGCGTGGTGAAGCGCTTTGGCGCGGGGGTGCTGGCGCTGGACGGGCTGGACCTGTGGATCGAGGCGGGGGAGACCTACGGGCTGCTCGGGCCGAACGGCGCGGGCAAGACCACCACGCTGCGGATGCTGCTCGGGCTGGTGCGGCCGACCACCGGGGTGATCCGGGTGCTTGGGCGGTCGCCGGGCGATCCGGCGGTGCTGCGCCAGACGGGTTCGATGGGGGAGACCGCGTTCTACCCGTTCCTGTCGGGCCGGGACAACCTGCGCGCGGTGGCCAGGCGCTGCGGCCTCGGCGATCACCGGGTGGACGAGGTGCTCAGCCAGGCCGGCCTGGCCGAACGGGCCAAAGACGCCGTGGCCGGCTACAGCTACGGGATGCGCCAGCGGCTGGGCGTCGCGACCGCGATCCTCAAGGATCCCCGGCTGCTGATCCTGGACGAGCCGTCCAACGGGCTTGACCCGGCCGGGCAGCTGGACATGCGCCAGCTGATCCGCGAGCTGGGCGGCGGTCCCCGCACCATCGTGCTGTCCAGCCACGACATGGACGAAGTCGAGCAGCTGTGCGACCGGGTGGGGATCATCGGCGGCGGGCGGCTGCTGGCCGAGGGCACGCCGGAGCAACTGCGCGGAGCCGCCGGGCTGCGGGTGCGGGCCGAGCCGCAATCCCGGGCCGCCGCGGTGGCCTCCACGCTGGCCTGGGTGGATGACGTGGCGCTGGCGGACGGCGCGCTCGCGCTCGCGCTGGCCGAGGTGACCCCGGCCCGGGCGGCGGCGACCAACCGGGAGCTGGTCGGGGCCGGCCTCGCCGTCAGCGAGGTCCGGGAGGTACGGCGCCCGCTGCGCGACGTGTTCCTGGACCTGACCGGCCGCCGCACCGGCGGCGCCGACTCCCTGCGCCCCCGCCCCTCTCGCCGCAGCATCCGCCGCCGCCGCGCCCCCGACTCCCCCGGCCCCGGCGGCCAGGGCTAAAGCCCTGCTGGCGCCGCGAGCTGCTGGCGCCGCGCAGCCGGCCGGCCGCCTGGGGCCCCGCCACGACCACAGTCACCCCGGGGCCCCGGACGCGCCAGCCGTGCCCACCACAGACAGCCTCCCCGGCACCAGGACAAACGCGAGACCGGAACAGTCACCACCTGACCGCGGCGTGCACAGCATCCTCGTGTCAAATGCCGACTGTGAACATCGGCCCGCGCGACGGCTCACGATCGAAACGACGGTCGCGCCCTGCGGGCGGGGCGCCGCACCTCAGCCGCCACCTGCGCCACTTCCCCCACTCTCGCCATTGTAGTCGAAAAAAATCGTGGAATATTTGGCTTACCTGGATACTTTGGTACCATCTGGTTGCCTAAATCATCCGTGAAAGCCAAATCATCCACGAAAACCGGACGGCCCGGCCCGCGGCACGCCCAGCCAGGCCAGGCACGGCCTACACCCCTCATCACCACATCCAGCCGCACCGCGCCTCCCTCAAGACCGCGCCACCCGCAAGACCGCGATGGGTCCGTGTCCGGCGGCCTATCCAGCGGACCCCGCAACACCAGTCGGCCATCGTGGTGGTCATACTCGGAGCTTGCGGCGCCGGCCGGGAAGCGGGGCGAAGGTACCCGTCACGGCCCCAGCTGGCCTCGGATCCGGTGGGCACCTCGTCGGGCCTTCCCCCACCAGAGAATCCTGTTGGGCAAGCCCGGCTTATCCCTTCATTACGCCCCGCTAATCCCCGCCGGACGCAAAGGTCACAAGAATGTAGCCCGCCGTTTCGGCGTGTCGCGGCGGTCACCGGCCGTCGAATGGGCAGTAACTTTACGTGACCAGATGGAAATGTTCCGCATTCACCGTCGAAGACACGGCCAACCCCAACCCGGACTCAAGGGAGAGAGCGAGTACGCCTCCACCAGCCGCGTCCCCCGATCAACCCCAACCCCGTTCCGACCTGCACGTCCTGGCGGCGCAGGGTCGTCAGGACGCGGTCGAGGCGCTGCTGCGGCAGTTCAGGCCGGTGATCGTGAGGTACGTCCGGGCCCGGTTGGCCCCGATCGGACACCAGGACGAGGACGACGTGGCGCAGGAGGTGTGCCTGGCGTTGCTGTCCGCCCTGCCGTCCTACCGGGACATGGGCCGGCCGTTCGCGGCCTTCGTGTTCGCCATCGCCGCGCACAAGGTGGCCGACGCGGTCCGGGGCGCGGCCCGCTCGCCGCTGCCCGTGCCCGTGCTGCCGGACGTGCCCGACCGCTGCCTCGGGCCCGAGGAGACCGCGGTCGCCCGGCTGGAAGCCCGCCAGGCCAGGATCTTGCTGGCTCATCTGCCGCCGGGCCAGCGAAGGCTGCTGCTGCTCCGGGTGGTGGGCGGGCTGTCCGCCGAAGCCACCGGGTACGTGCTCGATATGTCACCCGGCGCGGTCCGCGTCGCCCAGCACCGGGCGCTGCTCAGGTTGCGCGCGCTCGCCGCCGGTCAGCCGGCCCGCACCGAAGCCGGCCCCCTAGGATAAGAAGATCCCCGCTGCCACTTTCGGTGAAGGTGCCATGACTGATCAACTATCCCCGGACGAGAAGTTCGCGCCCGTCGGGCTGACCTTCGACGACGTCCTGCTGCTCCCCGCGCATTCCAGCGTGCTGCCCAGCGAGGCCGACACGACCACCAGGGTCACCCGTCGTTGCCAGCTCCGTGTTCCGCTCGTGTCGGCGTCCATGGACACCGTCACCGAGGCCAGGATGGCGATTGCGATGGCCCGCCAAGGCGGTGTCG
Source organism: uncultured Actinomycetes bacterium (assembly GCA_963730825.1). Lineage (GTDB taxonomy): Bacteria > Actinomycetota > Actinomycetes > Streptosporangiales > Streptosporangiaceae > Palsa-504. The sequence goes on along the minus strand of CAVSTQ010000024.1, from coordinate 47,734 downwards.
GCGTGCTGCACCGCAACCTTTCGGTCGAGGAACAGGTCCAGCAGGCCGATATGGTCAAACGCTCAGAAGCCGGCATGATCACCCACCCGGTGACCTGCGGGCCCGATGCCACCATCGCCGACGTGGACGGACTCTGCGGCCGGTACCGTATCTCCGGTGTCCCGGTGACCAGCGCCGATGGCGTGCTGGTGGGAATTGTCACCAATCGCGACATCAGGTTCGAGACCGACCACAGCCGCCGGGTGGCTGAGGTGATGACCTCGATGCCGCTGATCACCGCGCCGGTCGGGGTGGCGGCCGAGGAAGCGCTGCGGCTGCTGCGGCAGCACAAGGTGGAAAAGCTGCCGCTGGTCGACGAGGCCGGCCGGCTCCGCGGGCTGATCACGGTGAAGGACTTCACCAAGAGCGAGAAGTTCCCCTTCGCGACCAAGGACCCGGCCGGGCGGCTGGTGGTCGGGGCCGCGGTCGGCGTGGGCGAGGACGCCAAGCGCCGGGCTCAGGCGCTCATCGAGGTCGGCGTGGACTTCCTGGTGGTGGACACCGCGCACGGGCACGCGCAGGGCGTGCTGGACATGGTGGCCCAGATCAAGGCGAACTCCGACATCGAAGTGATCGGCGGCAACGTCGCGACCAGGGCCGGGGCCCAGGCATTGGTCGACGCGGGCGCGGACGGCATCAAGGTCGGGGTCGGACCCGGGTCGATCTGCACCACCCGGGTCGTGGCCGGGGTCGGCGTGCCGCAGGTGACGGCCATCTACGAGGCGGCCAAGGCGGCCCGGCCCGCCGGGGTGCCGGTGATCGGGGATGGCGGCCTGCAGTACTCGGGTGACATCGCCAAGGCCGTCGCCGCCGGCGCCGACACGGTCATGCTCGGCAGCCTGCTCGCCGGATGCGAGGAGAGCCCGGGCGAGATGGTCTTCATCAACGGCAAGCAGTACAAGCTGTACCGGGGCATGGGCTCGCTCGGCGCGCTGCGGAACCGCGAGCGCGGCCGGTCCTACTCCAAGGACCGCTACTTCCAGGACGACGTGCTGCGCGAGGACAAGCTCGTGCCGGAGGGCATCGAGGGGCAGGTGCCCTACCGCGGGCCGCTGTCCGCCGTGGCCGGCCAGCTGGTCGGCGGGCTCCGCGCGGCCATGGGCTACTGCGGCGCCCGGACCATCGCCGAGCTGCAGGACGCACGGTTCATCCAGATCACCGCGGCCGGCCTGACCGAGAGTCATCCGCACGACGTCAAGATGACCGTCGAGGCGCCGAACTACGGTGGCCGGCCGGGCCGGACCCAGACATGAGCGACGTGGAGATCGGCCGGGGCAAGACCGGGCGCCGTGCCTATTCCCTGAACGAGATCGGCATCGTCCCGGCCCGCCGGACGCGAGACCCGGAGGAGGTGTCGATCGCCTGGCAGATCGACGCTTACCGGTTCAAGCTGCCGCTGATGGCGTGTCCGATGGACAGCGTGGTGTCTCCGGCCACCGCCATCGGTATCGGCCGTCTCGGCGGCCTGGCCGTGCTCGACCTGGAAGGGCTGTGGACCAGGTACGAAGATCCCGAGCCGCTGCTCGCCGAGGTCACCGAGCTCGACGAGCAGGCGGCCACGAAAAGACTGCAGGCCATGTACGCCGAGCCCATCTCCGAGGACCTCATCGGGCGCCGGATCGAGGAGGTCGCGCGGGCTGGAGTGACCACCGCGGCGAGCCTGTCGCCGCAGCGGACCGCGAGGTACGCCAAGGCGGTGGTGGACGCGGGCGTGGACATCTTCGTGATCCGCGGTACCACGGTGTCGGCCGAGCACGTCTCCGGCCGGGCCGAGCCGCTCAACCTCAAGCAGTTCATCTACGAGCTCGACGTCCCCGTGGTGGTGGGCGGCTGCGCGACCTATACCGCCGCGTTGCACCTGATGCGCACCGGTGCCGCCGGGGTACTTGTGGGTTTTGGCGGCGGTTCCGGCCACACCACGGTGACCGTGCTCGGCGTCGCGGTGCCGATGGCCACCGCCATCGCCGACGTGGCCGCGGCGCGGCGCGACTATCTGGACGAGTCCGGCGGCCGCTATGTGCACGTGATCGCGGACGGGTCCATGACCACCAGCGGCGACATCGCCAAGGCCCTGGCCATCGGCGCCGACGCGGTCATGGTCGGCTCGCCGCTGGCCCGGGCCGCGGAGGCGCCCGGCCGGGGCTATCACTGGGGCAGCGAAGCCAACCACACCGAGCTGCCCCGGGGCGCCCGGGTCCAGGTGGGCACCATCGGCACGCTCGAGCAGATCCTGCACGGCCCGTCCACCGTCCCGGACGGCTCGATGAACCTGATGGGCGCACTACGCCGGACGATGGCCACGGCCGGCTACTCCGACCTGAAGGAATTCCAGCGGGTCGAGGTGGTCGTGGCCGATTCCGGCCTGCCCGGCGGCCGCCGCTAGACTCCAGCACATGCCACAATCCCGGGTGCTATCCGGCATCCAGCCCACCGCCGACTCGTTCCACCTGGGCAACTACCTGGGTGCGGTGCGCCAGTGGGTAGCGCTGCAGGACCGCTATGACGCTTTCTACTGCGTGGTCGACCTGCACGCGATCACGGTGCCGCAGGACCCGGCGCTGCTTTCCCGCCGGACCAGGATCGCCGCCGCCCAGCTGCTCGGCGCGGGCCTCGACCCGGACCGGTGCACCTTGTTCGTGCAGAGCCATGTGGCCGAGCACGCCGAGCTGGCCTGGATCCTCGGCTGCCTGACCGGCTTTGGCGAGGCGAGCCGGATGATTCAGTTCAAGGACAAGTCCGCCAGGGAAGGCCAGGACCAGGCCTCCGTCGGCCTGTTCACCTACCCCGTCCTGCAGGCCGCCGACATCTTGCTCTACCAGGCTGACCAGGTGCCGGTGGGGGAGGACCAGCGGCAGCACCTGGAGCTCAGCCGGACGCTGGCCACCCGGTTCAACCACCGGTTCGGCCCGACGTTCGTGCCGCCGCAGCCCTACATCCTCGCCGACGTGGCCAAGATCTACGATCTGCAGGACCCGACGGCCAAGATGAGCAAGTCGTCATCCGCGCCGCAGGGCATCATTGACGTCCTGGACGACCCGGCGGTGATCCGGAAGAAGATCGCCCGTGCGGTCACCGACGCGGGTTCGGAGGTCAGGGCCGACGCCGAGGCCAAGCCGGGCGTGACCAACCTGCTGCGGATCTACTCGGCCCTGTCCGGCGAGCCGGTCAGCGCGCTTGAGGCCCAGTACGAAGGCGCGGGCTACGGCGGCTTCAAGAAGGACCTGGCCGAGCTGGTCGTGGCCACGTTCGCCCCGATCAGGGAGGAGACGCAGCGGCTGCTCGCCGACGAGGCCGGTCTTGACCGGGTGCTCGCCCGCGGGGCCGCGCACGCCCGCCAGGTGGCCGGGCAGACCATGACGGCCACCCGTGACCGGATCGGCCTGCTCCAGCCAGCGCCCTAGCACCCGCCGGATCGCTGGCGTCTCCTGCTCGCGGTGGCGCCCAAGTACCCTGGGCAGATGGAACGTACGTCCGAGTCAGGCTTTCCGATCGATCCCGTCTACGATGACAGCCAGCTTACGGATTTCCGGCCGGAAACTGACCTCGGCAGGCCCGGACAGTACCCGTTTACCCGCGGGGTGTACCCGCGTATGTACGTCGACCGCCCGTGGACGATGCGGCAGTACGCCGGCTTCGCCACCGCCGCGGAGTCCAACCGGCGGTATCACGAGCTTATCGAGGCCGGCACCACCGGCCTTTCCGTCGCCTTCGACCTGCCTACGCAGATGGGCTATGACTCCGACGCCCAGCTCGCGCACGGCGAGGTGGGCAAGGTCGGGGTGGCCATCGACTGCATCGACGACATGCGCACGCTGTTCAGCGACATCCCGCTCGAGGGCGTGTCCACCTCGATGACGATCAACGCGCCGGCCGCGGTGCTGCTGCTGATGTACGCCACCGTCGGTGAGGAGCAGGGCGCGCGGCTGGACAAGCTGACCGGGACGATCCAGAACGACGTGCTCAAGGAGTACATCGCCCGGGGTACCTATATCTACCCGCCGCGCCCGTCGCTGCGCCTGGTGGCCGACACCTTTGGTTACTGCCACCGTGAGCTGCCCAAGTGGAACACGATCTCCATTTCCGGTTACCACATGGCCGAGGCCGGCGCCACGCCGGTGCAAGAGATCGCGTTCACGCTGGCCAACGCCAAGGAGTACGTCCGGACAGCGCTGAATTCCGGCCTGGACATCGACGACTTCGGCCCCCGGCTCTCGTTCTTCTTTGTCGCCCGGACCACGCTGCTCGAAGAGGTGGCCAAGTTCCGGGCGGCGCGCCGGCTGTGGGCGGACATCATGAAGAACGAATTCCACGCCCAGGACCCCCGGTCGCAGATGCTGCGGTTCCATACCCAGACGGCCGGCGTCCAGCTCACCGCGCAGCAGCCCGAGGTGAACATGGTCCGGGTGAGCCTGCAGGCCCTGGCGGCCGTGCTTGGCGGCACCCAGTCGCTGCACACGAACTCCTTTGACGAGGCGCTCGCGCTGCCGAGCACCCGGGCGGCCCGGCTGGCGCTGCGCACCCAGCAGGTGATCGCGTACGAGTCCGACCTGACCGCGACGGCCGACCCGTTCGCGGGCTCGTACGCGATCGAGTCGATGACCGACGAGGTGGCCGTGGCCGCCACCGAGCTGATGGACCGGATCGAGGACATGGGCGGGGCGGCGGCGGCGATCGAGCGCGGGTTCCAGAAGCAGGAGATCGAGAGTGCGGCCTATCAGGTGGCCCGCGAGATCGACGAGGGCGAGCGGGTGATCGTCGGCGTGAACAAGTTCGTCTCGGCCGGCGAGGAGCCCTACCAGCCGCTCCGGTTTGACCCCGCGCTTGAGGCCGAACAATCGGCCCGGCTGGCCGCCGTCCGTGATCGTCGCGACGCCGCCGCCGCCGGCCGGGCGCTTTCCGCCGTCAAGAAGGCGGCCGAAGGCACTGATAACGTGCTTTATCCGTTGCGCGACGCGCTGCGAGCCGACGCCACACTCGGTGAGGTCTGCGATGCCTTGCGGGATGTTTGGGGCGAGTACCGGCCGGCAATTTAACAATAGGGGTCAGCCATGGCTATCGAGTGGAATCCTTCCCGTGGTGCGACGCTCGGGGTCGAATGGGAGGTGCAGCTGATCGACGCCCAGACCAAGCTGCTCCGCCAGGAAGCCGGGAAGCTGCTCGACGAGCTGCCGGGGGCGGACGGGACCGGCGAGCACCCGCGGATCAGGCATGAGCTGATGCAGTCGACGCTCGAGCTGGTCACCGGCATCAGCAGTACGGTGGCCGAGGCGAAAGACGACCTCGCCCGCACGATCAGCGAACTGCAGCGGACGACCGCGCAGCACGGTATCCTATTGGCGTGCGCCGGCACTCATCCGGTGAGCAACTGGCAGGATGCGGCCATGGCGCCTATTCAGCGCTATGCCGAGCTTGTCGAGCAAATGCAGTGGCTGGCCCGCCGGATTCAGACTTTCGGAGTGCACGTTCATGTGGGGATTCGTGACGGGAGCAAGGCGATTCCGATCGTCAATGCCCTCGCCGCCTATCTTCCGCACTTTCTCGCCATTACCGCGTCGAGCCCGTTCTGGTGCGGGTACGACACCGGGCTTGCCTCCAGCAGGTCCGTGACGTTCGGCGCGCTACCAACCGCGGGCATACCGCAACGGCTTACGGACTGGAAACAGTTCGAGGATTACATGGACACCCTGCTGCGGGCTGGCACAATTCGCAGCATCAAGGAGGTCTGGTGGGACATCCGGCCGCACCCGGACTTCGGCACCGTGGAGATCCGCATGTTCGACGGGGTGCCGACGCTGCGCGAGGTGGGCATGGTGGCCGCGCTCTCGCAGTGCCTGGTCCAGTTGTTCGACTTCCAGCTGGACCGCGGCTACACGCTGCCCGCCCCCTCGTCCTGGGTGGTCAGGGACAACAAGTGGCGCGCGACGCGGTACGGGCTGGACGCGATCGTGATCACTGACGAGGCGGGCAGCACGGCGCCGCTGCGGGACGAGCTGTACGAGCTGCTGGCCGAGCTCGAGCCGGTTGCGGCCAGGCTTGGCTGTGCCGACGAGCTTTCCGTGGTCGCCGACGTGCTCGAGCACGGCGCCTCCTACGAACGACAGCGGGCCGTCTACGCCCGCACCGGGGATCTGACCAGCGTGGTAGACGCGCTGGTCAACGAGTTCGCAGACGACAGGTTCCAGGGGGATGGTGAGCATGGCCGGCAATGACTTGCTGGGGGATCTTGGTGAGTTCCTGGCCGAGCACGAGGCCGAGCTGATCGAGTTCCGCCGTGATCTGCACGCGCACCCTGAGCTGGCCAACGCCGAGCACCGGACCACCCGCCGGGTCGCGCTGCGGCTGGCCGCGGAGGGACTCCGTCCGGTGATCTTGCCCAAGGGAACCGGACTGATCGTCGATATCGGCTCGGAGCAAGATTCTTACGCCGAACGGCCGGTGGTGGCACTGCGGGCGGACCTCGATGCGCTGCCGATGGCGGACGAGAAGGATGTTCCTTACCGCTCCACGGTGCCCGGCGCCTGCCATGCCTGTGGTCACGACGTGCACACCACGATCCTGCTCGGCGCGGGCATGTTCCTGGCCCGGCAGGCCGCCGCGGGCCTGCTGCCCGGCCGGGTCCGGCTGATCTTCCAGCCCGCCGAGGAGGGGGGCGGCGGCTCGCTCGACGTGCTCGCGGCGGGCGGCATCGCCTCGGTCGGCCGGATCTTCGCGCTGCACTGCGACCCCCGGCTGGACGCCGGGTACCTCGGCGTGCGCTCGGGCCCGATCACCGCGGCCTGCGACAAGATCGAGGTGCGGGTCTCCGGGCCCGGCGGCCACACCGCCCGGCCGCACCTGACCACGGACCTGGTCTACGCGCTCGGCAAGATCATCACCGAGGTGCCGGCCGCGCTGTCCCGGCGGGTCGACCCGCGGTCCAGCCTCAGCCTGGTCTGGGGCCGGGTGATCGCGGGCACCGTGGCCAACGCCATCCCCGACGCCGGGCTGGTGGAGGGGACCGTGCGCTGCCTGGACGACGAGGCCTGGCACGCGGCGCCCGACCTGCTCAAGGAGCTCATCGACTCGGTGGCCTCGGCCTACGGGCTGCACGCGGAGTTCAGCTACCAGCGCTACGTGCCGCCCACGGTCAACGACCAGGCCAGCACGGCGATGATTTCCGCCGCGGCGCTCGGCGTGCTCGGCGCGGGCTCGGTCGTGCAGACGCCGCAGAGCCTGGGCGGTGAGGACTTCGCCTGGTACCTGGAGTCGATCCCCGGCGCGCTGGCCCGGCTGGGGACCCGGGTGCCCGGCTCGACGACCTCGCTCGACATTCACCAGCCAACGTTTGACATCGACGAGCGCGCCATCGGCGTGGGCGTCCGGGTGATGGCGGCCACCGCGGTCACCGCGCTGTGGGACGACGGGGCGATGGTGGCCCAGCCGCTGCCCGGCGTCACCGGCGCCTTAGCTCCGCATCTGGGCCGTTAGGCTAGACGACATAAGGGTTTACCGCCCGGTCGTCGTCGTGGAAAGTGCGGCAGCATGACAGCTAACCAGTCGTCAGGCGGCTCACCGTGGAGCAGCACGCCAAACGCGGCGCCGGGGGCCCAGGCCCCGGCGGCGGCCTGCCCGCAGCGCGGCCGGCGGCGAAGCCGGCTGGGTGGCCAGCGGGGGGCCGCGAACGGTAACGTCCAGACCTTCCGCTCGCCGACCGCCATGGTCATCTGGATCGTGTGGCTGCTGTTCGCCGTGGCCAACTGGATCGACCTGGCCGTGCAGGGACGGGACCACACCTCCGTGGTGGCGGCGGCCATCTTGCTGCTTGTGACCGGGATCGCTTACGTGACCGCGCAGCGGCCCAGGATCATCGCGGACAATGACGGGGTCACGGTCAGGAACCCGATGCGTGATCACCGGATCGGCTGGGCCAGCGTGGCCCAGGTGGACCTGGTGGACCTGCTGCGGGTGCACTGCGACCTGAGCCCGGAGGCCGCGGGCGGCAAGAAGCGCCGCAAGGTCATCAGCTGCTGGGCCGTGCACTACTCGCGCCGCCGCCAGCTCGCCGCCGAGGTCCGCTCGCGCCGGGGGCCAAGCCCGCGCCGGTCGTCGTTGGGCCGCGGTATGGGCTTCGGCGACATGACCCCCGCTCCGCCGACCCCCGCCTCGACCGCCGAGGCGGACGCGGAACTGGTCGTCCGCCTGCTCAGCGAGCGCGCAACCGCCGCCCAAGCCGAGACAGTCTGGGCCACCGGAACCGTCACCCTACCCCCCCCACCCCCAACCGACGCTGCCACCACCGTTCCCGGCTCCTCAACCGTCCCGGCTGCCCCGACGGTCCCCGGCGCTCCGACCGTCCCGACAGCCCCAACAGTGCCTGGCGCTCCAACCGTCCCGGCTGCCCCGACAGTCCCCGGCGCCCCTACCGTTCCAGCCGCCCCGACGGTCCCCGGCGCTCCCACCGTTCCCGGCTCCGCCTCCGCGGCCGCGGTCAGTGGCTGGCTCGAGCCGTTGCGGAGCACCTGGAGCAGTCGGCCATCGCCGCCGTGCTCATCCCTGCCCTCATCCTGCTGATCGTCTGTCTGGTTCCCTAGATCCAGGGCGGCTCGAGGGTGGTGTCGCCGAGTTTGGCGCAGGGCCGCGCGCGCAGCGCCGCGACGTAGTCCGCCGGGGCGGCGGCCTGCTCGGCGGCGTCGGCCAGGATGCCGATCGTCCGGGCCGAGGGCAGCCCGCCCTCGTAGAAGTTGAGGACGTACAGCCAGGCCAGCACGTTGCCGTCCAGGGTCTCCACCCGGACCTTGGCCTTGCGGTAGTAGCCGAGATCGACGCCGTCCCAGTTGTCGAGTGCCTTCTCGTCGTTCTCAGGCACGTCGTAGAGCACGACGAAGACGCGGGCGCCTGACGCCTCGACCACAGTCGCCAGCGCCCCGTCCCAGCCGATGTCCGCACCGCCGAACGTCAGCCGCCATCCCTCCAGCCAGCCGGTGCCCCGCTGCGGTGAGTGCGGGCAACGCACCAGCATCTGAGCTGGGTCCATGTTGCTGCCGTAGGCGGCGTACAGTGCCACGGGGAAAGCGTACGGCGTCCGGTGGCCCGGCGCCGCGAATTGGCCCGCGCCTGATACCTGACAAGGAGAGAATCGGTAATCGTGTCGATGCTTCGGCGGACAATCGCGATCCTTGGCGGCGGTCCCGGCGGTTACGAGGCCGCCCTCGTCGCGGCCCAGCTCGGCGCCGACGTCACCGTCGTCGATTCCGACGGCCTCGGCGGTGCCTGCGTGCTCACCGACTGCGTGCCCTCCAAGACGCTGATCGAGACCTCCAACGCGATGACGATGCTCAACCGGGCCCCCGGGCTCGGCATCGCCACCGGCGGCCTGGCCACGGTCAACGCCGCCCGGCTGTACGAGCGGATCACCGACCTGGCCCGGGCTCAGTCCCAGGACATCAGCGCCCGGCTCGCCGCCGAGCAGGTCAAGGTGATCGCCGCTCCCGGCCGGCTGACGGGGTCCGGCGCGATCCAGGCGGGCGGCGAGCTGATCCAGGCCGACGCGATCCTCATCGCCACCGGGGCGCGGCCCCGGGTGCTGCCGGGCGCGGAGCCTGACGGCGAGCGCATCTTGACCTGGCGGCAGCTCTATGATCTGACCGAACTGCCCCGCGATCTGATCGTGGTCGGCTCGGGCGTCACCGGTGCCGAGTTCGCCAGTGCTTATCAGGCCCTCGGCTCCCGCGTCACGCTGGTGTCCTCGCGGGACCGGGTGCTCCCGCAGGAGGACGAGGACGCGGCCGGCCTGATCGAGGAGGTGTTCCGCCGCCGGGGCATGACCGTGCTCGGCCGGTCGCGGGCGCAGTCGGTCCGCCGGAAGGCCGGCTCCGTCACGGTGACGCTGGACGACGGCCGCACCGTGTCCGGCAGCCATTGCCTGCTGACCGTGGGCATGATCCCCAGGACCGACGGCATCGGGCTGGCCGAGGCCGGGCGTGAAGCTGGACGCGCACGGCTTCGTCGAGGTCGACCGCGTGTCGCGGACGTCCGCGGCCGGCGTGTACGCCGCGGGCGACTGCACCGGGATACTGATGCTGGCCTCGGTCGCCGCCATGCAGGGCCGGATCGCCATGTGGCACACGCTCGGTGAGGCGGTCGGCCCGCTGCGGCTCGGCCACGTCGCCGCGACCATCTTCACCGACCCGGAGATCGCCACCGTCGGCGTCTCGCAACGAGCGGTCACGGCCGGCCAGGTCGCCGCGCGGATGCTGAAGCTGCCGCTGGCCACGAACCCGCGGGCCAAGATGGCCGGGGTCACCGACGGTTTCGTCAAGCTGTTCACCAGCCCGGGCACCGGGGTGGTGCTCGGCGGGGTGGTGGTGGCGCCGCGGGCCAGCGAGCTGATCATGGCCGTCTCGGTCGCGGTCGAGCAGCACCTGACGAGCGAGCAGCTGGCCCGCACCTTCGCCGTCTACCCCTCCATGTCCGGCAGCGTGACCGAAGCGGCCAGGAAGCTGATGGAGTTCGGCGGCGACGTCCCTTAGTGGGAGGGACGGCCCAGGTCGGGATCGTGCGGCGCCTCCAGCCCGTGCCGCCGCATCCGGGAGACCCGGATGTCGTCGGCGTACATCGCGACGATGCCCACGCTGCAGATCAGGAACAGCGCGGGAACCATGACGCGGATCCAGATCGCGCCGGGCAGCAGCGCGAGCAGCGCGCCCAGCGGCAACATGACGATCAGGTGCCTGATCGTCAGCCGGGCCCGCCAGCCGACGTCGGTCAGCTCGTGCCTGACCCATTCGCGGTTACGGTCGGGCAGCCGGACGCCCACCGCGAACAGCGCCTTCCCCCCGGCGCTGGGATCTCCGGGGAGCTTACGCACGCCCGGTCAATCCTCGATCTGGCCGATGACGGCGCCAGCGGTGACGGTCTGGCCCACCTCGACGGACAGGCCGCTGAGCGTGCCGTCCTTGTGGGCGGTCAGCGGCTGCTCCATCTTCATGGCCTCGAGCACGACCACCACGTCACCCGCCGACACCTGCTGCCCGTCGGTCGCGGCGATCTTGATGATGGTGCCCTGCATCGGGCTCACCAGGTCATTGCCGGTGCTGCTCCGCGGTGACGGCCCGCCCCGTTTCCTGGGCGCACCTTCGGCCCTGGGCCCTCGCGGACCCGCGCCCGGTGCCCCGGCCGGCCGCGAAGGCGGCGGGAAGCACGACTTCGAGGCGCTTACCGCTCACCTCCACCGTGATCGTCTCCCGTTCGGCGGGCTCGGCCGCTTCGGCGGAGTCCTGGGCCGGCATCTCGGTGCCGAACTCGGTCTCGATCCAGCGGGTGTGCACCCGCAGCGGCTCATCGGTGAACGCCGGGTCGGTGACCACGGCCCGGTGGAAAGGCAGCACGGTGGGCATCCCGCCGATCTCGAACTCGGCCAGCGCGCGGGCCGACCGCTGCAGGGCCTCGGTGCGGCTGGCGCCGGTCACGATCAGCTTGCCGATCAGCGAGTCGAACGCACGCGGGACCGTCATCCCGGCCGTGTACCCGGTGTCGAGCCGCACCCCGGGGCCGGACGGGGGAGCCCAGGCGGTGATCGTGCCGGGGGCCGGAAGGAAGTTCCGGCCCGGGTCCTCGGCGTTGATCCGGAATTCGATCGAGTGACCCCGGGCCGGCGGGTCGTCGTAACCGAGATGTTCCCCCTCGGCGATGCGGAACATCTCGCGGACCAGGTCGATCCCTGTCACCTCCTCGCTGACCGGGTGCTCGACTTGCAGCCTGGTGTTGACCTCGAGGAAGCTGACCGCGCCGTCCTGCCCGACGAGGAACTCGCAGGTACCAGCGCCCACGTAGCCGGCCAGCCGGAGGATGTTCTTCGAGGCGGAGTACAGCGCCTCGGTCTGCGCCGCGGACAGGAACGGGGCCGGGGCCTCCTCGACGAGCTTTTGGTGCCTGCGCTGCAGGGAGCAGTCCCGGGTCGAGATCACCACCACATCGCCGTGCGCGTCGGCCAGGCACTGCGTCTCCACGTGCCGCGGCCGGTCCAGGTACCGCTCGACAAAGCACTCGCCCCGGCCGAACGCTGCCGTGGCCTCCCGGACCGCCGACTCGTACAGCTCGGTGACCTCCTCTTCGCGCCAGGCCACCTTGAGACCGCGGCCGCCGCCGCCAAACGCGGCCTTGATCGCCACCGGGAAGCCGTGCTCGGCGGCGAACGCCAGCACCTCGTCCGCGCCGGTGACCGGGTCCTGCGTGCCGGGCGTCAGCGGGGCCCCGGCCTCGCGGGCGATGTGCCTGGCCCGCACCTTGTCGCCGAGCGCCTCGATCGCCTCCGGCGGCGGGCCGATCCAGGTCAGGCCCGCCTCGATCACCGCGCGGGCGAAGCCGGCGTTCTCGGCCAGGAAGCCGTAGCCGGGATGCACCGCGTCCGCGCTGGTGTCGATCGCCACCTTGATGATCTTCTCGATATCCAGGTAGGTCTCCTGGCTGGTCGCGCCGCCCAGCGCGTAGGCTTCGTCGGCCATCCGCACATGCAGCGCGTCCAGGTCGGGCTCGGCGTAGACGGCCACGCTGCCCAGCCCGGCGTCACGGCACGCCCGGATGATCCGCACGGCGATCTCGCCGCGGTTAGCGATCAGTACCTTGCGCACTGCGGCCTCCTAGGTTGTGCGACAGCGCAGAATCTCCACTGGCTGAGATCATGCTGCCATGCCGCCACGGGTGCCGGCATGTCCGAGGTGGCCGTATTGACCCCATCACGGTAACAACCAGTAAATCGCCACGCCAGGACGCTCAGCTGACGGTCACCATATCTACCGGGCTCCGCCGCCTTACCGCGTCCGCCTCTCAACCGAAGTGTGACCTGGTGTACGTAGAGTGAACTCCAGACCGGTTTGCGAGACCGTTTCTTGGGGTGGGGACTCCCGGTGGTCGCCAGTCACGGTTATGCGACGCCCGCGACTTTTCGTTACGACGTGGTAACGAAAGCGTGATGAAGCTATCCGCTCTTGCCTGGCGCGCGTTGAGTACTGAAGACGTTGAGTACCGAAAGCGTTGAGTACTGAAGACGACGAGGCGGACGGAAGGGAGCCCGGGTGCGCCTGATCATCTCGGGGAACCGGGGATGAGCGTGCTTGGCATGCTGGCGTGGTGCGCGGCTGCGGTGAGCCTGTGGCTCGGTGCGCGCGGGCACGACGGCGCCATCGCGCGGGCGTACCGGTGGCTCGCGGGCGCCGCCGCGCTGTACGCCGCCGGGCTGATCATCGGTCAGCTCAGCGGCGGGTCGCTGAACCCCGCTCCCGGGCTGGCGTTTGCCGACCTGCCGCCGCTGCTGGCGCTGGCCGGCGTGGCGGTCGGCATCGCGATGCTGACGACGGCGGAGCGGCAAGGCGACACCAGCGTGCCGCGGCCGGGTACCCGGGCCGCGGACGGGTCCGAGGGCGCGGTGGGTCCTGGCGGTTCGGGGGCTTCCGTGCTGCCCGGCCTGGCTGACGGCTATGTCATGGCGGTCGCCCTGCTCGTGATCGGGTGGGTGACGCTGTTCAGCACCGAATTCCACCGGTCCGGCGAACGGCCGGGGACTTTCCTGCTCGCCCTCATCCACCCGCTGGCGGACCTGGCGGTGCTGGGCGCGCTGCTGCCCATGGTCACGACCGCCTGGCGGCGCGCCACGCTTCCTTACCTGGTCCTGCTCGCCGTCGCGGTCGGCGACTCGCTCGCGGTCGGCCAGCGGGTCGCGGGCGGTCACCCCGGTATCGCGGCGCAACTGCTGCCGGTGGCCGCGGCGCTGCTGCTCGGGCTGGCCCCGTGGCGGGTGACCGAGGGGGGCTGGACCCGCCGGACCGCCAGCTCGGCGGCGGCCGGCATCATCGCCGTGCTCGCCGCCTGCGCCGCCACCGTGGTGGTGATCGGCAACGGGCTGGCCGCGGCGCCCGGGTCCGGGGCCGCCCTGGTGGTGGCAGGCGGAGCGGGCGTGCTGGTGCTGGCGGCCCGCGTCTTCATGCTGATCAGGCAGAACGGCGCTGTGCTGGCCATGTGGCGGGAATCCAGCCGGAGCCTGCGCGACCTGGCCAGCCGCACCAGCGACGTCTTCGTGGTCTGCGACCTCGACGGTGCTATCAGCTACGCGAGCCAGGCGGTCCAGGACTACGGCTATTCGCCGGGAACCCTGGTCGGCCGGCCGCTCCTCGATATCGTTCATCCCGAAGACCGCCGGGCCGCGCTGGCCGCCGTCCGGCTCGCGCTCGGGGGTTACCATCCGGCGGGTTCCGCCGAGTCCCGCAAAGCTCCGGGCCGCGAACCAGCCGAGGGCTCGGGCCGGTTCCCGGCCCGGGTCAGGGCGGCTGACGGGACCTGGCGGCACGTGGAGTCCACGGTGCTGCGCTATCAGGCCCCGGGCGAGCCGAGCCAGGTGCTCGTCACCGCCCGCGACGTCAGCGACCAGGTGGCCCTGCGGCAGCAGGTTACCCACCTGACCTTCCACGACGGGCTGACCGGGCTGCCGAACCGCGCCTACGTCGAAGAGCGGGCCAGGGACGTGCTGACCGCGGCCGGCTCCGGCCGGACCAGCGTCATCTTCCTGGACCTCGACCGTTTCACCGCGGTCAACGACTCGGTGGGCCACGGCGCCGGTGACCTCGTGCTGGCCCAGGTGGCCCGGCGGCTGCGCGCCGTCGTCCCGGTGCATGACACGGTGGCCCGCTGGGGCAGCGACGAGTTCGCGGTCCTGATCGAGAACGCCGGGAGCACCCAGGAGATCACCGAGATCGCCGAGCGGATGGGCATGGCGGTCGCGGCGGAGCCGTTCCAGGCCGCCGGCCAGCAGATCGCGCTCACCGCCAGCGTGGGTGTCGCCATCGCCGAGAGCGGCCCCGAGCCCAGCCCGGACGCTCCGGGCATCCCGCCCGGGCTGATGCTGCGCAACGCGGACGTAGCGATGTCCCGGGCGAAGGAAACCGGCGGCGACCGGGTGGAGGTCTACGCCGCCCACATGCACGAGGACGTGGTGCGCCGGCTCGAGCTCGTCAGCGACCTGCAGCGGGCCGTTAGCCACAGCGAGCTCACCTTGCAGTATCAGCCGATCATCAACCTGGAGACCTCGCGCGTCATCGGGGCCGAGGCGCTGGTCCGGTGGCGGCGCGCGGGCCAGCCGGTGCCACCGCGGGAGTTCCTGGCCGCCGCCGAGGAGTCGGGCCTGATCGTCCCGCTCGGCGAGTGGGTGCTGCGCGAGGCCTGCGCGCAGGGGATGGCCTGGCGGCAGTCGGGGGCCGACATCGGCGTCTGCGTCAACCTGTCCGCCCGGCAGATCACCTCGCCCGCGTTCGCCGCCCGGGTGGCCGCGATCCTCGCCGATACCGGCCTGCCGCCCGAGGCGCTCACGGTCGAGGTGAACGAGCGGGTCCTGGTGCCCGGCGACGGGCTGATCATCGACCGGCTCGCCGACCTGCACCGGCTCGGCATCCGGATGGCGGTCGACGACTTCGGTACCGGTTACGCCTCGCTGGCCAACTTGCGGCAGCTCCCGCTGGACGTTATCAAGATCGACCCCTCGTTCGTGGCCGGCCTGGGCCGCGACGACGCGCTCACCCTGCTCACCAGGACCGTGGTCCAGGTAGGACGGGACCTGGGTCTGCGCGTGGTCGCCGAGGGCATCGAGTTGCCCCGCCAGCTCATCGCGCTGCGCGAGATCGGCTGCGCCTACGGGCAGGGCTTTCTGCTGGCCAAGCCGATGCCCGCGGCGGGGGTGGAAGCGCTGTTCAGCACCGATCCGGACGAGCAGCCGGTCTCGGAATGTGAGACAACCCGCGTCAGCGGTTGACGTTTCGAGCGAGAACCGCAGTATGGTGTACCCGTGACTCCTATGCAGATTCTCGTACTTGGCCGGCGCGCAGGCGGCTGACCAAGCCAGCTCACTTGCGCGCTCCCCTCGACTGCCGTCAGGCACGAGGGGATTTTTTATGCCGCCACCCGCACCGCCAGACAATAACGCCAGACAATGGAGACCTACCGATGACCGAGCAGATGACCGGCCGCAAGGAAGCCGACGCTTCCGGGCGGCCGCCAGCGGCCGCAACCGGGCCCGCGGGCTCACCCGGGATCCCGGGTCCCAGCCCGCGGGACCTGGCCGCCCGCTCGCCGCACCGAGAAGCCACCCCGCCCAGGCCCCCCAGGCCCCGGCCCAGCCTGAACCCTCCCGCGCGCACGTCGCCAGCGCGGGCAAGGTGCGGGCCACTGGTGCGCAGGCGCTGGTGTACGCGCTGGAGCGAGTCGGCGCGGACATCGTGTTCGGCATTCCCGGCGGCGCGGTCCTGCCGGCCTACGACCCGCTGCTCGACTCCAAGGCGATCAGGCACATCCTGGTCAGGCACGAGCAGGGCGCGGGTCACGCCGCCACCGGGTACGCCCAGGCCACCGGTCGTACCGGCGTGTGCATGGCGACCAGCGGCCCGGGCGCGACCAACCTGGTGACGCCGATCGCCGACGCCTACATGGACTCGGTGCCGATCGTCGCGATCACGGGGCAGGTGGCGTCCAGCCTGATCGGCACCGACGGCTTCCAGGAGGCCGACATCTCCGGGATCACCATCCCGATCACCAAGCACAATTTCCTCGTCACCAAGCCCGAGGACATCGCCCGCACCATCGCCGAGGCGTTCCACGTGGCCTCGACCGGCCGGCCGGGCCCGGTGCTGGTGGACATCTCCAAGGACGCGCTGCAGGCGATGACCGACTTCAGCTGGCCGGTCACCCTGGAACTGCCCGGCTATCACCCGGTGACCAGGCCGCACGCCCGGCAGGTGCGCGAGGCCGCGCGGCTCATCACCGAGTCCAGGCGTCCGGTGCTCTACGTGGGCGGCGGGGTGATCAAGGCGCGCGCTTCGGAGGTGCTGCGCGAGCTCGCCGAGCTGACCGGCATCCCGGTGGTCACCACGCTGATGGCCAGGGGCGCGTTCCCGGACCAGCATCCGCAGCACCTGGGCATGCCCGGCATGCACGGCACCGTGGCGGCGGTCGGCGCGTTGCAGCAGGCCGACCTGCTCATCACGCTCGGGGCCAGGTTCGACGACCGGGTGACCGGCAAGCTGGACACGTTCGCGCCCGGGGCGCTGATCGTGCACGCGGACATCGATCCGGCCGAGATCTCCAAGAACCGCCGCGCCGACGTGCCGATCGTCGGTGACTGCCGTGAGGTGATCACCGACCTGATCGCCGCCGTCCGCGCCGAGAACGAGCAGGGCCGCCAGCCCGACCTGGCCGGCTGGTGGGCCCAGCTCGACATGCTGCGGAACACCTACCCGCTCGGCTACGACCAGCCGGAGGACGGTTCGCTGGCGCCGCAGTACGTGATCGAGCGGATCGGCAAGATCGCGGGCCCGGACGCGGTGTACGTGGCGGGCGTCGGGCAGCACCAGATGTGGGCCGCCCAGTTCATCGACTACGAGCACCCGGCGACCTGGATCAACTCGGGCGGCCTGGGCACGATGGGTTTCGCCGTGCCGGCCGCGATGGGCGCCAAGATGGGCCGCCCGGACGCCACCGTGTGGGCGATCGACGGCGACGGGTGCTTCCAGATGACCAACCAGGAGCTGGCCACCTGCGCCATCGAGGGCATCCCGATCAAGGTGGCGATCATCAACAACGGCAGCCTGGGCATGGTCAGGCAGTGGCAGACGCTGTTCTACAACGAGCGCTACTCCAACACCGACCTGCATCGCACGTCGGTCGCGGCCGCGTCGGGCCGGCCGACCGGCACCCGCATCCCGGACTTCGTCAAGCTCGCCGAGGCCTACGACTGCGCGGGCCTGCGCTGCGAGGAAGCGGGCGATGTGGACAAGGTGATCGAGCAGGCCATGGCCATCAACGACCGCCCGGTCGTGGTGGATTTCATCGTCCACAGGGACGCCATGGTCTGGCCCATGGTCGCGGCAGGCACGTCCAACAACGACATCAACTTCGCGCGCGGCCTCGCGCCCGACTGGGGAGGGGCGACCGAATGATCACCGGCATACGCTGTCCGTGCTGGTGGAGAACAAGCCGGGGGTCCTGGTCCGGATCGCCGGGCTGTTCGCCCGCCGCAACTTCAACATCGACTCCCTCGCGGTCGGGCCGACCGAGCACGAGGAGATCTCCCGCATCACGATCGTGGTGAACTGCGAGGAGCATCCCCTGGAGCAGGTCACCAAGCAGCTGAACAAGCTGGTCAACGTGCTGAAGATCGTGGAGCTCGAGCCGGGCGCCACGGTCCAGCGCGAGCTGATCCTGGTCAAGATCAGAGCCGACGCCGAGAGCAGGTCGCGGGTCCTTGAGACCGTTAACCTGTTCCGGGCCAAGGTGGTGGACGTGGCCCTGGATGTCATCACGATCGAGGCGACAGGGAACCGCGAGAAGCTGGATGCCCTGATCAAGGTGCTTGAACCGTTCGGCATAAAAGAACTGGTGGAGTCCGGGATGGTGGCTATCGGCCGGGGTGGCCGGTCCATCACCGACCGCGCGCTCCGGCCGGTCGAGCGCAGCGCCTAGCCCCGCCAACAACACAAGAAAGGCCCATTTCAAAGTGGCAGAGATTTTTTACGACGACAGCGCCGACCTTTCCGTCATCGGTGGCCGGCACGTCGCCGTGCTCGGTTACGGCAGCCAGGGGCACGCGCACGCGCTCTCGCTGCGCGACTCCGGCGTGAACGTGCGGGTCGGGCTTCCCGAGGGTTCGGCGAGCCGGGAGAAGGCCGCCAGCGACGGCCTGCGGGTGCTCACCCCGGCCGAGGCGTGCGAGGAGTCGGACCTGGTCATGGTCCTGGTTCCTGATCACCTGCAGCGCCAGCTCTACGCCGAGGCGATCGCGCCCTCGCTGGTCGAAGGCGACGCGCTGTTCTTCGCCCACGGCCTGAACATCCGCTACGACCTCATCACCCCGCCGGCCGGCGTGGACGTCTGCATGGTCGCGCCCAAGGCCCCCGGTCACCTGGTCCGCCGCCAGTTCGCCCAGGGCCGCGGCGTACCCGTGCTCGTCTGCGTCGAGCACGACGCGACCGGCAACGCGTGGCCGCTCACCCTGGCCTACGCCAAGGCCATCGGCGGCACCCGCGCGGGCGCGCTGAAGAGCACGTTCACCGAGGAGACCGAGACCGACCTGTTCGGCGAGCAGACGGTGCTGTGCGGCGGTGTGGCCGAACTGATCAAGGCCGGCTTCGCCACCCTGGTCGAGGCCGGCTACCAGCCGGAGTCCGCCTACTTCGAGTGCCTGCACGAGATGAAGCTGATCGTGGACCTGATGTATGAGGGCGGCATCTCCAAGATGTACTGGTCGGTGTCCGACACCGCCGAGTACGGCGGCTACACCCGGGGCCCGCGGCTGATCAACGAGCAGACCCGCGAGGAGATGCGCCGCATCCTGGGCGAGATCCAGGACGGCTCGTTCGCCCGTGAGCTGGTCGAGGAGTTCGACGCGGGCAAGCCCAACTTCCTCAAGCGCCGCGAAGCCGAACGCTCCGAGCAGATCGAGCAGGTCGGCGCCAAGCTCCGCCCGCTGATGTCCTGGCTGGCCGAGGACGAGTAAAAAGGTGTGAGATGCTCCGGGTGGGGTAGCGGGCCACGATGGTCATGACTTCAGCCCCACCCGCCGAGCAAACCCCGCAGGTCATCGCAGGCACCCGGCCACGCCGCACGGCGTCGGCGGGCGAGGTGGTGCTGGCCTATCTCCGGCTCCAGACGGCCGCCCTGGCCGCCCTGGAGCCCCAGGTCCGCTCCGACCAGCCCGACGCCGTCCATCAGATGCGGATCGCGACCCGGCGGCTGCGCGCCACCTTCCGTTCGTTCGGCTCGGTCATCCCGCGGTCCCGGAGCGAGCAGCTGGCCGCCGAGCTCAAGTGGCTGGGCGGGCAGCTCGGCCCGGTCAGGGACGCCGAGGTGCTGCCCGGGCACCTGCAGGCTCAGCTGCGGTCGGTGCCGGTCGAGCTGCTCCTCGGGCCGGTCCAGGCGCGGGTCCGCGGTCACTTCGCGCCGCAGCGGGCCGCCGCGTACGCCGAGCTGATCGAGGCGCTGGATTCGCCCAGGTACGCCGGGCTCCGGGCCGAGCTCGACCGGATCACCGGCGAGCCGCCGCTGGGCCCGCGGGCGGCCGACCCGGCCCGCGAGGTGCTCCCGGCCGCGGTGCGACGGGCCTACCGGCAGGCGGACAAGCGGATGCGCCTGGCCCGGCACACCCCGGCGGGCTCAGCTCGCGACGTGGCCCTGCACCAGGCCCGCAAGTCGGCCCGCCGGGCCCGCTACGCGGCCGAGGCCGCCCGCCCGGCGGCCGGCCGCCGGCCCGCCGGTTCGCCCGGCAGCTGAAGCGGGTCACCTCGGTGCTCGGCGATCACCAGGACACGGTGCTGGCCCGGCAGGCCGCCCGGGATCTCGGCATCGGCGCGCACCTGGCCGGCGAGAACGCGTTCAGCTACGGGCTGCTGTACGCCCAGCAAGCCCATCAGGCCGAACGGCTCCGGGCGCGAGCCCGCCAGGTATGGAAGCATGCCGCCCGCCCCGGCTACCGCCGCTGGCTGTCCTGATCCTGTCTCAGATGATGAGACCGATGTCTTGACGTGTGTGCAGGCCGGTTGCGTTCGGGTAACGTGACAGGCACTATGCGGCACCTCGTACTCTTTCGCTGCCGCAGCGGAGCCTGATCGACGACAGGCCGGCAACCCGCTGCGGGGGTTTGCTGCTGGCCGTTTCGTCCCAAAACGATCAGGAGCACTCTCGTGTACGACATGTACCCCTGGAACAAGTCCGCCGACACCCCCGCCCCGCCGGCTCTCCGGTCCCGCCCGAGGACCCGGCGCTGACCCGCGCCGTCCAGGTCGCCCTGGACCGGCGGGACAACGGCGGCGACGCGCCGGACGCGCCCAGCCCGGCCCGCAAGTAAGGTTCAGCCATGGGCTCACCAACAATCAGGCTGGCCGTCGTCGGCGGCGACGGCATCGGTCCCGAAGTGGTCGCCGAGGCGCTCAAGGTGCTCCGCGCCGTCGGGGTCCCTTTACCGAGACCGGCTACGACCTGGGCGCACGACGCTGGCACCGGACCGGGGAGACGCTGCCGGACGCGGTGCTCGAGGAGATCAAGGGCCACGACGCGATCCTGCTCGGCGCGGTCGGCGATCCGAGCGTGCCCAGCGGCGTGCTCGAGCGCGGGCTGCTGCTGCGGCTGCGCTTTGAGCTCGATCACTACGTCAACCTGCGCCCGGTGCGGCTCTATCCCGGCGTGGCCGTCCCGCTGACCAACGCCCACGCGCCGGACATGGTGGTGGTCCGGGAGGGCACCGAGGGTCCCTACACCGGCGCCGGCGGCGTGCTGCGCAAGGGCACGGCGGCCGAGGTCGCCACCCAGGAGAGCATCAACACCGCGTTCGGGGTGGAGCGGGTGGCCAGGTACGCGTTCGGCCGGGCGATGGCCAGGCCGCGCCGCAAGCTCACCCTGGTGCACAAGACCAACGTGCTGACCTACGCCGGGGACCTGTGGCAGCGCACGGTGGACCGGCTGGCCAAGGAGTTCGCCGAGGTGTCGGTGGACTACTGCCACGTGGACGCCGCGTCGATGTTCTTCGTGTCCGCCCCGGAGCGGTTTGACGTCATCGTCACCGACAACCTGTTCGGCGACATCCTGACCGACCTGGGGGCCGCGATCGCCGGCGGCATCGGGCTGGCCGCGAGCGGCAACATCAACCCGGAGCGGACCACGCCGTCCATGTTCGAGCCGGTGCACGGCAGCGCCCCGGACATCGCCGGCCAGCAGAAGGCCGACCCGACCGCGGCCATCTTGTCCGCGGCCATGCTCTGCGAGCACCTGGGCCTGGGCTCGCTGGCCACCCGGATCGAGCAGGCGGTGGCCGAGGACCTGGTCGAGCGGCAGGGCGCCTGGGCGGCGCGCACCACGGTGGAGATAGGCGACGACATCGCCGAGCGAGTATCCGGCTGATCTTCTTCAGCTCACTGGCTAATGTTGATGTCGCGCCCCGCCGCGGGCGAGGAAGGCTTCGATCATGACTGAGTTCGATATCCGCCCGTCCGGTCACCTGGTGCCCGAGGCCGAGCGCGAGGCCATGCTGGCCTCGCCCGGGTTCGGCCAGATCTTCACCGATCACATGATCACGGCCCGCTGGTCCGCGGGCCGCGGCTGGCACGACGCGCGGCTTGAGCCGTACGGGCCGTTCACCCTGGACCCGGCCACCGCGGTGCTGCACTACTCGCAGGAGTTCTTCGAGGGGCTGAAGGCCTACCGCCAGGACAACGGGTCGATCGCGCTGTTCCGGCCGGAGGCCAACGCGGCCAGGTTCAACGCCACGGCCCGCCGGATGGCGATGCCCGAACTGCCCGAGGAGACCTTCATCCGGGCCCTCGAACTGCTCGTCACCCAGGACCGCGAGTGGGTGCCTGCCGGGGAGGGCAACAGCCTCTACCTGCGCCCGTTCATGATCGCGACCCAGCGCGGGCTCGGCGTCAACCACCCGTCGGACGAGTACCTGTTCTGCGTCATCGCCTCGCCGGCCGCGTCCTACTTCAGCGGCGGGGTCCGGCCGGTCACGGTGTGGCTGTCCCAGGACTACACCCGGGCCGCGCCGGGCGGCACCGGCGGGGTCAAGACCGGCGGCAACTACGCGGCCGCGTTCGTGGCCCAGCGCCAGGCCGTCGAACGCGGCTGTGACCAGGTGGTCTGGCTGGACGCCGCGGAGCACCGCTGGGTCGAGGAAATGGGCGGCATGAACCTGTTCTTCGTCCGCGGCAGCCAGCTCACCACCCCGCCGCTGACCGGGACCCTGCTGCCGGGGATCACCCGCGACTCGCTGCTCAAGCTGGCCCCCGAGCTGGGCCTGGCGGTCGCCGAGGAACCGATCTCCATCGACCAGTGGCAGGCGGAGTGCGCGGCCGGCCAGCTGACCGAGGTCTTCGCCTGCGGAACCGCGGCCGTGATCACCCCGGTGGGCCGGGTCAAGAGCGAGTCCGCCGACTGGTCCGTCGGCAACGGCGAGCCCGGCCCGGTCACCCTGCGCCTGCGCGAAGAACTCGTCGCCATCCAGTACGGCCGCCACCCCGACCCCTTCACCTGGATCCACAAAGTCTGCTAACCCCGCCCGCCCCGCCTCCCCCGCTCGGCCGCTTCCGGCGTGTCGCCCGCAAAGCTCAGATGAGTGGCGGACGCTCGTCCTCAGCGGCGAAAGGCAGCCAGCAGGATAGAGCAGCCCCGCGTGGCACCAGCTTGATCATCCGAGGTCGCCCGTCCGCTCATCCAAGGTCGGCCCCAGTCATTGGGAGCGTATGGTTGCCACAACCTAATCAAAAGAATGTGCAGGTTGCCACAACCATACATAGATACCGCGGTGTCAGAGTGAGGACGGTGTCTGTTGTGTCGCTAGGGGGTCGTTCAAGATATCACGGCGCTAACCCGAAGCTGCGCAGCCCCACCGGCTAGGCTGAGTCGCCGCGGGGCTCGCCACATTCCGGTCACGCCGGGGCAGAAGCGGGTCAACGGGCCCCCGCAGCCCGATCCGTGTCTCAGCATGCGAGATCGATGCACGGGTGGGAGTGGACGTGTGGCACACTGAGCGCATGACGTCCGGCCGCATCATTATCGGCAGGCGCGTCGGCTCCTAGGGCAACGAGCTCTAGGCGTGGCCCCTGGGCCCGCCGCCGACGCGCAGACCTCCCGCGTACTTCGCGGGGGGTCTTTTGTTTTGCGCCCGTGGCGGCACACCTCGGACCAAGAAACGGACAGCACCGATGCTCGATGACACCTTTCACGTCTACGACACCACGCTCCGCGACGGCGCCCAGCAGGAGGGGCTGAACCTGTCCGTCGCCGACAAGCTGGTCATCGCCAGGCAGCTGGACGAGCTAGGCGTCGGGTTCATCGAGGGCGGCTGGCCGGGCGCGATACCAAGGACACCGAGTTCTTCGCCCGCGCCCAGACCGAACTGGACCTTAAGCACGCGCAGCTCGCCGCGTTCGGCGCGACCCGCCGGCCCGGCGTGCAGGCGGCCGACGACCCCCAGGTCGCCGCCCTGCGCGAATCGGGCGCGCCGGTGGTGACCCTGGTCGCCAAGAGTCACGACCGGCACGTCCTGCTCGCCCTGCGGACCACGCTGGACGAGAACCTGGCCATGATCGCGGACACGGTTACCCACCTGCGCGATCATGGCCAGCGGGTGTTCCTCGACGCCGAGCACTTCTTCGACGGCTACCGGTCCAATCCGGCCTACGCGCTCGAGGTGGTCCGCGTCGCCGCCGAAGCCGGCGCCGACGTGGTCGCCCTGTGTGACACCAACGGCGGCATGATGCCGAACGAGCTGACCGACGTCGTCCGCGCCGTCGCCGACGCCACCGGTTCCCGGCTCGGCATCCACTGCCACGACGACACCGCCTGCGGCGTCGCCAACACCCTGGTCGCGGTGGACGCGGGCGTCACCCACGTCCAGGGCACCGCGAACGGCTACGGCGAACGGGCCGGCAACGCCAACCTGTTCAGCGTGGTCGCCGGCGCTGCAGCTCAAGCGGGGGCGCGAGGTGCTGCCGGTCGGCGGGAATCCAGGAGATGAGCCGGATCGCGCACGCGATCAGCGAGGTCACGAACGTGGCGCCGGACACCCACCAGCCGTACGTGGGGCTGTCCGCCTTCGCCCACAAGGCCGGGCTGCACGCCTCGGCGATCAAGGTGGACCCGATGCTCTACCAGCACATCGATCCCGCCCTGGTCGGCAACGACATGCGGATGCTGGTCTCGGACATGGCGGGCCGGGCGTCGGTCGAGCTTAAGGGCCGCGAGCTCGGTTACGACCTGTCCGGCGACAAGGCCGCCATCGGCCGGGTCACCGACCGGGTCAAGGACCTGGAGGCCCGCGGCTACACCTTCGAGGCCGCCGACGCCTCGTTCGAGCTGCTGCTGCGCGACGAGCTCGGCCAGCGGCACGAGTACTTCGCGGTGGAGTCCTGGCGCGTCATCGTCGAGCGCCACCCGGAGGGCCGGATGACCAGCGAGGCGACGGTCCGGCTGGCCGCCAAGGGCGAGCGGCTGGTCGCGGTGGGCGAGGGCAACGGCCCGGTGAACGCCCTGGACAAGGCGCTGCGGGCCGCCCTGGAGCAGATCTACCCGGAGCTGGCCCGGCTGCAGCTGACCGACTACAAGGTCCGCATCCTGGCCGGCACCCAGGGCACCGGCGCGGTCACCCGGGTCCTGGTCGAGTCCGGCGACGGCTCGGGCGATACCTGGAACACGGTCGGCGTGCACGAGAACATCATCGCCGCCTCCTACCACGCCCTGGAGGAGGCCGTCACCTACTGCCTGCTGCGCTCCGGCCGCGAACCAAGCTAAGCTCCCATCATCGTGCCTCGTTACCGTGCTCACCGCCAGCTGACTAGCCAGCACCCGGCGCAGGTGAGCGCAGGCTCGCTCGGGCTGCGGGAGCTGAACCGCGCCACGCTGGAGCGCCAGCTGCTGCTGCGCCGGGCCGCCCTCCCGGCCGCCGACGCGATCGGGCACCTGGGCGGCCTGCAAGCGCAGGCCCCGCTGGCCCCGTACCTGGGGCTCTGGACGAGGCTGTCCGGCTTCCGTCCTGATCACCTCAAAGATCTTTTGACCGAACGGTCCGTGGTGCGTGCCCACCTGATGCGCAACACCGTCCACCTGGTGACCGCCGGGGACTTCGTCAGCTTCCGCCCGCTGTTCCAGCCGGTGATGGAACGCGGCCTGGCCGGGCCCAGGAACCTGGACGGGGTCGACCTGAGCGAGCTCACGGCGATCGCGGCCGCCCTGCTCGGCGAGACCGCGCTGACCCGGGCGCAGCTGGCCAGGCGGCTGGCACCGCGCTGGCCGGACCGTGACCCGGCCTCGCTGGCCCACGCCGCCACCCACCTGCTGCCGCTGGTGCAGGCGCCGCCGCGCGGCCTGTGGGGCTCGGCCGGCCAGGCCACCTTTGTGCTGGCCGCCGCCTGGCTGGACGGGCCCCCGGCTCCGCCGGAACCTGCTCGCGCGGTGGAACAGCTGGTGCTGCGCTACCTGGCCGCCTACGGGCCGGCCAGCGTGGCCGACATCCAGGCCTGGTCCGGGCTGTCCCGGCTGCGTGAGGTGACCGAGCGGCTGAGGGCCCGGCTGCGGGTGTTCACCGGGCCGGCCGCGGCAGCTGCTCGACCTGCCGGACGCGCCCCGGCCGGGACCCGACGTCCCGGCGCCGCCCCGCTTCCTGCCCGCCTACGACAACCTGCTGCTCTCCTTCGCCGAACGCAGCCGGGTCATCCCGCACCGCCGCCCGGTCCCGCTGCCGCCTGGTCACGGGGCCAGCCGCGGCACGCTGCTCATCGACGGGCTCTGGCAGGCCGGCTGGGCCATCACCGGGGCCGTCCTCGAGATCGAGCCCTTCGTCCCGTTGAGCGCCGCCGACCGGGACGCCATCGCCGCCGAGGGCGAACGGCTGCTGGACTTCGCGGTGCCGCCCGGCACGGAAAGTGGCCGGGACGTGCGTTTCGCCCGGCCCGTTCGGGTTAATAACCGCCCCCGGGCCGCAGCCAGCCGGTGCGGGATTTACGGTAGGGGCATGGACGACAAGCAGATCATGACGAACATCGGCGAGCTGATCGAGACTGAGCACCGGCTCAGGCAGCAGCTCGCGGCCGGTGAGCTGACCGGTGCGGAGGAGCACGAGCAGCTCCGGTCGGTGGAGGAGTCCCTGGACCAGTGCTGGGATCTGCTGCGGCAGCGGCGGGCCCGGCGCGAGTTCGGCGAGAACCCGGACGCGGCGGTGGCCCGGCCGGCCAGCGAGGTCGAGGGTTACCAGCAGTAGAAAAGGAGAGGCGTGCGCATCGCGAGATTCGCTCAGGGCGACGGGGTCGCGTACGGCGTCGTCGAGGGCGAGGCGGCCGAGGCCGGGTCCGACCTCGGGCTGAGGATCACCGAGTTGTACGGGCACCCGTTCGGGGTCGACCCGGGCGGCGTCCGGCTGACCGGGCACAGCTTCCCGCTGGCCGAGGTCAGGCTGCTGGCCCCGGTGCTGCCGAGCAAGGTCGTGGCCGTCGACAGGAACTACGCGTCCGCCTCGGCGGACGGCGAGCTGCCGCCGGAACCGGTGCTGTTCCTCAAGCCGTCGACGTCGGTGACCGGTCCGGGCGACGCGATCAAGTACCCGGTCAAGCTCACCGACCGGGTCGACTTCGAGGGGGAGCTCGCGGTCATCATCGGCCGGCTCTGCCGGCAGGTGCCCAGGGAGCGGGCCGAGGACGTGATCTTCGGTTACACCTGCGCCAACGACGTCACCGCGCGGGACCTGCAGGCCAGGGACGGGCAATGGACCCGGGCCAAGGGCTTCGACACGTTCTGCCCGCTCGGACCCTGGATGGAGACCGGCACGAACCCCGCCGACCTCGCGATCACCACCACCGTGAACGGTGCCGTCAGGCAGCAGGCCCGCACCTCGGAGCTGTTCTGGCCGGTGCGCGACCTGATCGCGCACGTCAGCCAGGTGATGACGCTACTGCCCGGGGATGTGCTGCTCACCGGGACGCCGGCCGGCGCGGGCCCGCTGATCGACGGGGACGAGGTTTCGGTGACTATTGAGAGTATCGGGACGCTTACTAGCCGGGTGGTTATCGGCGACTGATCAGTAAAAGCGATCCCTGGTACTCGCCGGCGGCCCTAGTTTAGGATTAGCGTTCTACGCTCGGCTCGGGGAGGGCGGCATCTGATGAGCGGGGGCTTCCCGGAATTGGCCGGCCGACCAGCGGCATCTCTGGCCCGCAGCACTCTGGCCCGCAGTATCCTCCGGCCCGTCAGTATCCGGCCCAGCAGCCCGGCCCATTTCCCGGGTATTCTTTCTCGTCGCTGGTGCCGGTGCGGCACTGGGCCCGCGACCCCGCGCTGCGCAGCTGGCCGGTGCTGCTGCTGATCGCCCTGGTCTGCGTTCCGCCGATCGCGCTGGTCATGCTGAACAACGCGACCGAATCCACCATCCGCGCTATTGCCTGGATCTTCGCCGCTTACTTCGCGGTGGCCTGGCTGCTGCTGCTCGGCGTTATCGTCCGCCCGCAGCATGTGAGCAGATCCATGCTGGCGGCCATCGCGGTGATCGGCATCGTCACCCAGGCGCCCATCGCGATATTCCTGGAAACCCGGCTGCACGCCGGGACCTCGAACTTGCTCGACGTCGTCACCATCGGTATCCCCGAGGAGCTGGCCAAGGCCATCCCGATCGTCGCCGTGGCGTGGATATGGCGGCGGCAGTGGCAGTCGCAGGCGCCACGGGATTACCTGTTCCTCGGCGCGGTCAGCGGGCTTGTGTTCGGCGCGGCCGAGGCCGTGCACTATTTCAATGTGCTGGGCACGGTGCCGGGAAGTGTCGACGGCATTACGCTGCAGGGTCTGACCATTCAGTACATCTGGCGGTTCCTCACCGACCCGGTGGACCACGCGTGCTGGGCCGGTATCACCGGGTACTTCATCGGCCTGGCCATCACCGGTCAGAGCCGGAAGTTCTCCCTCGCCGGGGTCGGGATCGGGATCGCGGCGGTCCTGCACGGCCTGAACGACTGGGACCCGGTCAACAGCCATCCCGCCTGGGTCCTGGTCACCCTGATCAGCGTGCTGCTGTTCCTCGGCTACGCCCGGGCGGGCGCTCTTCTCCCGCACGCGTTCACCCGCCCCCTCCGGCCCCCCCGGCCCCGCCCGGCCCCCGCGGCTCACCCCGCCGCCCCTCCGGCCCCGCCCACCTGGGCCCAGTCCCCGGCGGCCAGCCACGGCCCGCCGCAGGCCGGCCCGCCCACCGTGCAGGAGCCGTGGTGGCAAGCTCCGCCCGGCGGGTCCCGTCCCGTCTCCGCACCGACGACGCCGGTGACCGCACCGTCCCGCCCGCCCAAGCCGTGGTGGGAGCAGTAGCACCAGGCTCGCGACACAGGAAGGAAGGGGTTCTCCGGTGGTCACCCGCTCCAAGCTCGCCGGCCCCGTGGTCGCGCAGGCCGCCGCGTTCGTGGTGGTGCTGGCGATCGGCGGTTTCACGCATCACGGCGGGACCGCGCCGGCACCGGCCGACTCCGGGCCGACCCGCACCGCCGCACCGTCCGTCCGCCCGACCACGCCAGACGCGACCAAGGGCCAGGCCGCCAAGCTGACCGTCCAGGTCCTTGCGCCGGGCGCCCCCGGCGTGACCGCGGCGGGCAGTGCGGTGCGGGTGCTGCGGAACGGCACGCTGACCGCGGTGGCGTCCGGCGCCCTGAACACGACGCTGGAATTCGCCGCGAACGTGCCCGCGGGAGACTACCAGGTGTGCGTGAAACCGCCCGCCGGGTGGACCAGCGCGACCAGGAACACGCATCCGCTGCACGGCTTCCTCTGCTCGCTGATCGTCGTTTCCTCGGCCCCCCGGACGGTCACGTTCCAGCTCACGCCGCCCGCGAAGGCCGGCGCATGAGCGGCCACGGCCGAGCCCAGCCGCCCCGGCCCGGACGGCCCGTCGCTGGCCTGGGCGCTGCTGGTGATCGCCGCCGCCCTGGTCGGCGGCCTGGCCGCCGCTGCCCTGGTCCACACCTCCCTGGTCATCGCGGTGGTGGTGGCCCTGGTGCTCGGCGTCATCGCGGTGGCTCGTCTTCCGCTCACCCACCCGGCCCGAACTCCCCGTGTCCCAGCGCCCGGTATCCCAGCTCCCCGTCTCCCAGCTCCCGGTATCCCAGCGCCCGTGTCCCAGCGTCCCGTATCCCAGGTCCCCGCCCCGGACCCCCGACGCCGGCCGTCCCGCCCCGCCCCGGCCGAGACCGTGGTCGAGCTGCTGCCGCTGCAGGCGCGGAGGGAACAACGCCCGGCCGGCCGGCCAGTCGTGGTGGGACGCGGCCGCCGGGCCGCCGCCCCAGCCCAGCTCGGCGGCCCAGCGGGCGCCCGCGCCCGACCTGTCCACCTACCTGGCCGCTACCTTGGTCGCGCAATGCCCGCGGTGCGGGGCGTTCCGGCTGGACGCCCGGCGGGCGCGGGCGGGCTGGGATTTCCGCTGCGAGTCCTGCGCGTACACCTGGGCCTGGCAGCCGGGCACGCCGTGGCCCCCGGTCCGGGTCATGCCCGGGCGGCGCCGGGGATCGTCCTTACATCACTGGAGGAATGCATGTATGAGAGAGATATCAGCCGGAGGGATCCCGGCTGTGTGGTGTTCTTGCTTGACCGTTCTGATTCCATGAAGCAGGCGTGGGGACATAGCCGGGAAACCATGGCCGAGGGAGCGGCCCGGGCGCTGAACGAGACCCTGCTCGAGCTGCTGTTTACCTCTCAAGGTGAGCCGGGGAAGGCGCGCCACTATTTTGACGTCGGCATCTTCGGCTACGGGCTGCGACCGGCGGGCGGCGGCGAGGGCGTGGAGCCCGCCTTTGGCGGCAAGCTGGCCGGCCAGCCGCTGGTGGCACTGCCCGACCTGCGGGACAACCCGATCGCGGTGCGGGAGATGCCCTCCGTCGACGCCGGTGCCCCGCCGAGCCGGGTGCCGGTCTGGGTCGAGCCCGTGCACGGGTACCGGACCCCGATGTGCCAGGCCGTCGCGGTGGCAGGCGCGCACGTCTATGAGTGGGCCAGTGCGCATCCGGACTCGTTCCCGCCGATCATCATCAACATCACCGACGGCATGGTGACCGACAGCCCGTACGAGGGCGCCGGCCTGGAGGAGTGGGCCCAGCGGCTGGTCAACATCCAGACCAGCGACGGGCCGGCGCTGCTGTTCAACATCTTCCTGTCGCCGGCCGGGTCGGCCCAGCCGGTGATGTTCCCGGCGACCGACCTCGGCCTGCCGGCGCCAGGGCCCGACCTGTTCCGCATCAGCAGCCTGCTGCCGCCGCCGATGGTGGCCAACGCGCTGAGCGCGGGGATACCGGTGGAACCGGGCGGCCGCGGGTTCGGCTTTAACGCCGACGCCACGAACCTGGTCAGGTTTCTCGAGGTAGGCACCAAGGTGGACGTGCGGGACTGATGTGGATCCAGCTGGCGGTCTTCGGCGAGGCTAAGGCCGGCCACGCGCCCGGTGACTGGCAGGACGGCGCCTGCGGTGGCGTCCTCGGCGACGGGACAGGCACGGCCCGGTTCATCGTCGCCGACGGTGCCACCGGCGCGTACGACCCGGTGCGCTGGGTGGACCAGCTCATCACCTCGTTCGTGGCGCCTGACGGGCCGGGGCTGCGGACCGCCGCGATGCGCGCCTGGTTCGCCGCCATGCAGGACCAGTGGGCGGCCGGCGGGCCGCCCTTCGACAGCATCATCGAGGAGCGCAAGTTCCGCGAGGTCGGCTCGTTCGCCACCCTGCTCGCCTTTGACATCACCGGCCTTGACGGACCTGAGCCGTGCTGGCGGGCCGTCGCCCTTGGTGACACGGTGCTGTTCCACGTCCGGGCGGGCCGCCTGATCGCCACCTTCCCGCCGCTGGGACCCGAGGATTTCGGCGCCCTGCCCGACGGCGTGCACACCCTGCGGACCAGCCTGGACCGGATGACCGAACGCCTGCTGACCGGGACCGGGGTGCTGGCGGCTGACGACTTCCTGTTCGCGGCCACCGACGCGATGGCGCACTGGATCCTGCGGGCCATCGGGCGCGACGAGAAGAAAGTCTGGGCCACCCTGGGTACGCTGGCCCATCCCGACGTATTCGCCCGCTTTGTCACCGATCAGCGCCGGGAGCAGGACGGAGCGGCCAGGATGAAAAACGACGACGTGACGTTGATGCGGCTGCGCCTGCTGGCGGATCAGCCCTCCTTCCTGCTGGCGTGCCGATGACCACGTTCCCCGCCGCCGGCGACTACTACAAGGCCGTGCAGGCGCCGGCCCGGGCGTTCACCGTGCCGAAGCTGCAGGCGGCGGAGTTCGTCTGGGACAGCCTCGGTCCCACCCTGGCCCGGGGCAGCAGCGCCGTGGTGTTCCAGGCCGCGGTCGACGGCGTCCCGCAGGCGCTGCGCTGTTACATCAGGAACGACGCCTCGAGCCGGGACCGCTACAGTGCGCTCGGCGACTACCTGGCCCGTACTGACCTGAGCCCGTACGTGTCCGGCACCACCTGGCTGGACGAGGCGATCCGGGTCAACCAGGCGACCTGGCCGGTCTTGCAGATGACCTGGATCGACGGCCGGACCCTGAACGAATACGTGGACTTCCTGGTGGCAAGCCGTAACACCGTCGCGCTGGCCACGCTGGCCACCAGGTGGCGCGAGATGATCGCGCGGCTGCAGGGCTCGCAGTTCGCCCATGGTGACCTGCAGCACGGCAACGTCATGGTCGACCAGGAGGGCCAGATCCGGCTGGTCGACTTTGACGGCGTCTGGATTCCGCAGCTGGCCGGGCAGTCCCCGCCCACCGAGTACGGCCACCCGAACTACCAGCGTCCCGGCCCGCACGACTGGGGTCGCTGGCTCGACACCTTCTCCGCGCTGGTGATCTACACCTCGCTGGTCGCCTTGAGCAAGGATCCCGGCCTCTGGCTGGCCCTGTATAACTCCAAGAACCTCCTGTTCAGCCGGGGAGATTTCTCCGCTCCGTTTGACAGCCAGGCCTGGAAGCAGCTGGCCGCGCTGCGCGACCCGCAGCTGACCGAACTCGTCCGCCGGCTGCAGGAGTGCTGCGATCCGGCCTGGGTGTCGGACCGGAGCCTGGAGAAGACGCTTGAGGTGCCCGCCCCCGCGCCGCCGCCGGACCCGGCCGAGTTGCGCTGGTGGGAAAGGCAGCCAGGCACCTCCGCCGCCCGCGCCGAGCAGCCCACCCAGGTGCTACCCCACATACCCCACCTACCCCGCCCCCCTCAAGCCCCCCAACCCGCCCAGCAGCCCCAGCAGCCCCAGCAGCCCCAGGCCGCGGCCGCGGCGCTGCCGGCCCCGCCTCCGTTGTCCGCGCCGCTCGGCGTGGCGGGCACCGGGCCGATGCCGCAGCTCCGCCAGACGATGGCGCCCCCCGGTGCGACCTGGTGGTCCGGCCCGGTCCAGCCCCCAGTGCCCCCCCCGCCCCCGCCTGCGCCCGCGGACAAGCTTCGGCAGGGGCAGCTGACCGGTGCCATCTCCCTTGGTCTCGGCCTCGTGCTGCTGATCGTGAGTGCCCCCTACCACCTGGGTTTCCTCGTCCTCGTCGGGCTCATCGCCGGAGCCTGGGGGCTATGGCGGCTGGTCACCCTGAGCGGGAAGAACCACGGTCAGCCCTGAACCCACTGCAGCGGCTTCCAGTACGCCAGCAGGTCGCTATCGTTCGTGCCGACCAGCACGGCCATGACCAGTTGCTGGTTGTCGGTGCTGACGATGATCGGGTCCTGCTGGGTGCTGACGTACTCCGCCACGCTGCCCGTCATGGTGGGCGAGGTGCTGGTGAAACTGTCCTGGCACCCGGTGACGAAGCTGACGAACTGATGATTGGTGGTGCACGACGCCGAACTCGCCGTGAACTTCTCGGCGGTGAGGAACGACGTGAATCCGGTCTGCAACGCGGCGGTACCGGGAAAGAGGTAGTACTTGATGCCGGTCGCGGCCAGCCCCAGACCGCCGCAGTCGGCCACCGCGGTCGCCCCCACGGTGATGCTGCCGGGGCGGCAATGGCCCTGGACGCTGGCCGGGATCAGGCTCAGCAAGGTGGCATAGGCCGACGGCGGGCTGGGATCGGGATCGGCGTCAGGGGCCGGATCCGGTGACGCGGCCGGGCTGGCCTGCGTCGGGCTGGCCTGCGCCGGCGTGGTCGCCGCGGCCCTGGCCGCCGCACTGGCCGCCGCCTTGGCCGGGAACGGACTCAGGTGCGCCACCGCCGCCACCCCCAGGTAGCCGAGGACCAGCGCGACCGCGGCGACGACCCCGAGGGCGTTGCGGTTTCCCGCGCCGCCGCCCGTCCAGCCCCAGCGCCCGGGCGTATTCGCGCACCACCCACGCGGCCGCCGCCGGGTCCAGCGCGTGGGTTTCGGCCAGCGTGCGGGCGACGGACGCGATCGCGCCGTCGGCGCCTTCCGCGGGCAGCCGCGCCCGCAGCAGCGCGGGCACGTCGGCCCGGGCCGCGCTGCCGATGAGGATGGTCTCCCCGGGCAGCTGGCCCAGCCGGTCCCGGCAGATGCCGTCCATGATGGCCGGGTCCGCCAGGGCTTGCGGTCCGTACTGGGCTACCGCCGCGGCCAGCGCCCGCCGGGCGTGGCCGTCCGGATCGATGACGTGCCCGTTCCCCTCAGTCACAGCTGACCTCCCCACCAGGCGACCCCGCACCGGGCAGGAAGTCCCTGAAGTGCCTGAGCTGCCGTTCGACGTGGGCCGCGGGAACCTCGTGACCGGTGAACGGGTGGACCGCTATGTCCTTGCCCGCGGTGATCTCGTTGTACGCCGCGAACACCGTGGACGGCGGGCAGATCGTGTCCATCAATCCGGCGCTGAGCAGGCACCGCGCCGTGATCCGGCGGGCCAGCAGCGCGCAGTCCACGTAGCGCAAGGTGTCAAGCGCCGCCGGGATCGCATCGACGTTGTGGGCCAGGAACTGGGGCACTTCGGTGTAGGGCGGGTCCGGCGCCAGCGTGATGGCCCGCTGGATGTCACACAGGAAAGGCACATCGGCGTGACAGACCGCGACCAGCCGGGGCGCGAGCGCGGCGGTGGCCAGCGCGAGCCCGCCGCCCTGGCTGATACCGCTGACCGCGACCCGGGGCGCGCCCGTCAGCTCGCTGGCCGTCTCGACCGCCCGGACGGCGTCGGTAAACAGCCGGGTGTAGTAGTAGTCTTCTGGCCGGCCGATGCCCCTGGTCATCACCTGGGCGTTCTCCGGGCCGCCGGGCGGGCTGGCCGGGTGGTCGCCGGTCGCGCCTGAGGTCCACCGGCCACCTTGGCCCCGGCTGTCCATGACGAAAACGGAGTATCCCAGGGCGGGCAGCAGCGTGTGTTCCGTCGGCAGGCCGCGGCCACCGCCGTAGCCGATGAACTTCACCACGACCGGGGTCAGCCCGTCCGCGCGGCCGGCCGCAGGTACCACGCCCTGATCCGGTCGCCGCCGGCGCCGGAGAATTCCGCGTCGTAGACCTCGACCGGGCGGTACATGTCCGCTTCGTACCGGATGAGATCCGGCGGCCGGGCCTGCACCCGGGCCTCGTCGAGCCGCCGCTGCCACCATCCGTCGAGTCCGGGCGGCTCGGCCGTTTCGGTGCGATATTCACGCAATCGCTCCAGCGGAAGGTCAAACCAGGGCATTTGTTTCTCCAGTTCAGCCAAGGCGCCCGAATCTAGCCCTACCATTTTCCTTGTGACGGAGGATCCTCAGGCACGCGGTGCGGGACGGCGCCACGGGCGGCAGGGTCCGCGGGGCCATCGCGTCGCCGCGCGTATCGCGCTGGTCTTTGGCCTGCTGGTGCTGGCCACCTCGGCGGTGGGCGTGGCGGTCCAGCTGCTGCCCAGGCAGTTCACCGTCGGACAGCAACGCCAGATCGAGGCGTGGCAGGTCAGCCGCCGGTGGCAGACGCTGCTCGCCGGGCAGATCTTCCCGGCGAGCATCTCCTACTCCCTTCCGGCCACCGTGCTCCAGGACGCCAGCCCGCTCACCCTGAGCGCGCTGCGGGTCGGCATCGCGCCGCAGCAGGCGGACTGCGCGAAGGGCGTGACCAACGCGGCGGCCGGGACGATGCTGCACCGGGCCGGCTGCCGGGCCGTCCTGCGTGCCACCTACGTCGACGCCACCCGTAGTTATGCGATGACCGTCGGCGTCGCGGTGCTGCCCACCGGGGTCGCGGCGGACGGCGTCAACGCCGCGCTGGCCCAGCCGAGGCTGGCCGCGGCGGGTGACGCCTACGGGGCCGGGCTCACCGCGGGCGTCAGCGTGGTCAGGTTCGCCGGCCCGGCGGGGGAGTTGTACGACTACAACCGGCAGATTGCCGCCAGCTTCACCGATGGCCCGTACGTCGTCATGTACGCGGCCGGGTACGCCGACGGCCGTCCGCGCGTTCCGGTCTCCCAGGATAAGTACGCCTACTCCGAGATGACCAGGATGGCGCAGGGGGTGGCCCAGTCGGTCGCGGCCACGCTCGGCACGGCGCCAGCCCCGCCCCGCTGCCCGGGGGCCCCAGGATGCTAAGCCAGCCCAGGCATCGTCCTCCTCCCGCCCCGGCTGACCCGGGCCCGGCGGGCCGCGTCCGGACTGGTCGTCGCCGGCGCGATCGTGCTGGCGGCGTTGCCAGGTACCGCCCAGGCGGCCGAGCCGCGGATAGCCGCCGCCGCGGCCAGCGCCGACGCCATCCGGGACAACCAGGGGTGGGTCCTCGGCATGCTGAACGTCACCGCCGCGTGGCCGCGCAGCGAAGGTGCCGGTGTCACCGTGGCGGTGATCGACAGCGGGGTGGACCCCTACGTCAGCGACCTGCTCGGGTCGGTCACCACCGGCCCCGACTTCACCGGCGTGACCACCTCCCCGGCCAGCCAGAACTGGGGCGTGCACGGTACCTGGATGGCGTCGCTGATCGCCGGCCACGGCCATGACGGCGGCAGCGGCGTGATCGGCGTGGCGCCCCGGGCCAGGATCTTGTCGATCCGGGTGATCCCGGACCGTACCGACCCGCACTACAGCCGGTACGAACGCGAACAGGAGACCAGCATCCAGCAGTCGCTGGCGAACGGCATCAACTACGCGGTCGCGCGCGGTGCGCGAGTGATCAGCATGTCGATCGGCTACAGCGCGCCGAGCGGCACGGTCCGGGCCGCGCTGCAGCGCGCCTACGACCGGGGCGTGGTGGTCCTGGCCTCGGCGGGAAACTCGGGCGACCAGGCCGGTTCTGGCCGGTCAGGCCAGGCACCCGAATCCTTCCCCGCCGATTATCCGGGCGTGATCAGCGTCGGCGCCGTCGATTCCGGCGGCAAGGTGGCCAGCTTCTCGAGCGCCAACCTGTCGGTCCAGGTGGCTGCGCCCGGGGTGTCCGTGCCCGCGCAGGGCCGGGACGGCCAGTACTGGTGGGTCAGCGGCACCAGCCCGGCCTGCGCGCTGGTGGCCGGAGTCGCCGCGTTGATCAAGTCGAAGTATCCCCACCTCGCGCCCGACCTGATCGCCACCGCCCTGACCACGACCACCACAGACCGCCCGGCCGGCGGCTACGACAGCCAGGTCGGCTTTGGCGTCGTCGACGCCACCGCCGCCCTGACCAAGGCCGCCCAGCTAGCCCGCACCCCAGCCCCCTCCGGCACCAGCTCCTCCGGCACCAGCCCTCCGGCCCGGCCGGCGTCGCCGCCGCGGCCAGGTTCCACGGCACGATCCCGCCCGCGCCGGTGCCCGCGCGCGGCCCCGGCCAGCTCATCGGGTTCGCGTTGCTGGCGCTGGCCTCCCTGGTCCTGGCCGCCGCCGCCGGAGCCCGCCTAGCCCGGCTGCGCCGGGCCCGCCGGTGACTTCCGCCAGCACTCCCCGGCCCCCCGCCGACGGCCCCGCGCCGGTCGACGACTTCGCCAGCCTGGTCCTTGACGTGGTGGACTCGATTCCACCCGGCCGGGTGATGGCCTACGGCGATATCGCCGAATACCTCGCCGCGGGGCCCGGCCCTCGCCAGGTCGGCCGGGTGCTTGCCGTCTACGGCGGCGCGGTGCCCTGGTGGCGGGTCACCCACTCCGACGGCACCCCCGCCCCCGGTCACGACAGCCGTGCCCTCGAGCACTACCTGGCCGAAGGCACCCCGCTCCGCTCCGCTCGCCCCCCCGTCCGGGTCGACATGCCCCGCGCCCGCTGGCCCGGCCACCCAACCAGAGATCGCTAGCTCCGAGTCCGGCACCCCCCTCCGCGCGCAACCCCGACCCGTGAGGTGATGGGTCAGCTGGGGCACGAATCGGTCTCCGCCCACGCGCCGCCCGCCGCTCGCCCGCCGCGCCCCGCGCCCGCGCACGGCACGCTGGGTGTTCGCTGGATCGGCGGCGAAATGTCAGTGGCGTCTGCTGGAATGCGGTACTGATGGACTCAGCCCACGCTCCGGCGTACCGCCTCGTCCGCCGGCCTTCGCCGGCGGGCACGGCGCCGCGCCTGGACGAGGCGCAGCAGCGGGTGGTGGACCACGAGGGCGGCCCGCTGCTGGTGCTGGCGGGGCCGGGCACCGGCAAGACGACCACGATCGTGGCCGCGGTGGCGGACCGGATCGAGCGGCGCGGGATCGACCCGGAGCGGGTGCTCGTGCTGACCTTCAGCCGCAAGGCGGCGGTCGAGCTGCGCGAGCGGATCACCGCGCGGCTGCGCCGCACCACCCGCGAGCCGCTGGCGATGACCTTCCACAGCTACGCCTACGCGCTGGCCCGCCGCGAGTTCGTGCTCGCGGGCGACGAGCCGCCCCGGCTGCTTTCCGCACCCGAGCAGCTGCTCGAGATACGCCGGATGCTGCGCGGGGAGGCGCACGACGGCGGCACCCGCTGGCCCGACCGGCTGAGGCCGGCGCTGGCCACCAGGGGTTTCGCCGAGGAGGTGCGTGATCTGCTGATGCGCGCGGCCGAGCGCGGACTTGACGGCCGCGGGCTGCGCCGCCTCGGTCAGCACAAGGACCGAGACGACTGGGTCGCCGCGGCCGCGTTCCTCGACCGGTACGCGGCCAGGTTCGACCTGGCGCCGGTACCCGCCTACGACTACGCCGAGATCGTCCGTATCGCCGCCGCGTTGCTCAGCCGGGAGGAGACCAGGCAGCGTGAGCGCGGGGCCTACGACGTGGTGCTGGTCGACGAGTACCAGGACAGCGACCCGGCCCAGGAGTCGCTGCTGCTGGCGCTGGCCGGCGACGGCCGGGAGCTGATCGCGGTCGGTGACCCGGACCAGTCCATCTACGCCTTCCGGGGCGCCGACGTGGGGGCGCTGACGGAGTTCCCGCAGCGGTTCCGCGCCGCGGACGGCCAGCCGGCGCCCGTGGTGGCGCTGCGCACCTGCCGTCGCAGCGGCCCGGTCCTGCTGGCCGCGTCCCGCCGGCTGGCCCGGCGGCTGCCCGCCGCGCCGTCCGCGCCCGGCGGCTCGACCAGTCACAGGGACCTGGTCCCGGCCGAAGGTACCCAGGGCAAGGGCGAGATCCGCATCCTGGTCGCGGACAGCTCGACCCAGGAGGCCGCGCTGGTCGCGGACACGCTGCGCCGCGCTCACCTGGCCGATGCGATCCCCTGGTCCTCGATGGCCGTGCTGGTCAGGTCGGCGGCCCGGCAGGTGCCGCTGCTGCGGCGGGCGCTGACCGCGGCCAGCGTCCCGGTCACGGTGGCCGGCGACGAGCTGCCGCTGGCGGACGAGCCGGGGACCCGGCCGCTGCTCATGTTGCTTCACTGCGCGCTCCGGCCGGCCCGGCTGGACGAGCAGACCGCCGCCGAGCTGCTCTGCGGCCCGCTCGGCGGCACCGACGCCCTGGGCCTGCGCCGCCTGCGCCGGTCCCTGCAACTGCTCGCCCCAGCCGACAAGCAGCCAGCCGACAAGCAGCCCGGCAAAGAGCCGGCGACAAGCAGCCCGGCGACAAGCAGCTCGACAAGCGCCCGGCGACCTGATCGCCGAGGCGCTGCGCGATCCGCGGGACCTGGCCGCGCTGCCCGACCGGGTGGCCGCCCCGGCCAAACGGGTGGCCAGCCTGCTCAGCCAGGCCCAGGCCGCCATCGCGGCGGGCGGTAACGCCGAGGACGTGCTGTGGGCCATCTGGGACGCCTCCGGACTGGCCGGGCAGTGGCAGCAGGCCAGTGCGCTTGGCGGTCCGGCCGGTGCCGCCGCGGACCGGGACCTGGACGCCGTGCTCGCCCTGTTCGACCAGGCCGCGCACTTCACCGACACCATGCCGCCGGGTGCGCCCGGGCTGTTCGCGGACAGCCTGGCCGGCCAGGAGATCGTCGGCGACACCCTGGCCGAGCGGGCGGTGCGCGAGGATTGTGTCCGCATCCTCACCGCGCACCGGTCCAAGGGCCTGGAGTGGGATGTCGTGGTGGTCGCGGGCGTGCAGGAGGAGACCTGGCCCGACCTGCGGCTGCGCGGTTCCCTGCTGGGCGCGGGGGAGCTCGCGGAGACGGCCCGCCCCGACCCGGGACCGGCCAGGGGCGCCGACGTGGACGCCGCGACGCTGGCGGCCAAGCTGCTGGCCGAGGAGCGGCGGCTGTTCTACGTGGCGGTCACCCGGGCCCGGCGGCGGCTGGTGGTCACCGCGGCGGGCGGCGAGGACACCGACCAGCGGCCGTCCAGGTTCCTGACCGAGCTGGCCAGCGACGAGGTGCCGATCGAGCGGGTCGCCGATTCGCGGCACCGCTGGCTGTCCATGCCGGCCCTGGTCGCCGACCTGCGCCGGGCCGCCGCCGACACCGCGGCGGCGCCTGCCGTCCGGCAGGCCGCGGCCGCTCAGCTGGCCCGGCTGGCCGCCGCCGGGGTGCGCGCGGCGCACCCGCGGGCGTGGTACGCGCTGACCGAGCTGTCCGATACGGGCCCGATCGTGGCCGGGGGCGAGACCGTCCGGCTGTCCCCGTCCCAGGTCGAGTCGTTCACCAAGTGCGGGCTGCGCTGGCTACTCGAGGCGGCCGTCGGCGCGGGGCGGTCTGATGTCCTGCGCCACTTGGGCACCGTTATTCACGCCGCCGCCGTGCTGGCCGCGTCCGGAGCTTCCGAACGGGACGTGGCTGATCGCATCGACGAGATCTGGCACCATCTGGACTTCGGCAGTGCCTGGTACAGCGCCAAGCAACGGGCGCTGGCCGAGCGCATGGTCCGCAAGTTCCTGACCTGGCACGCGGAGAACCCGCGGGAGCTCGTCGCGGTGGAGCAGTCGCTCAAGGTCCGGATCGGCCCGGTGGAGATCACCGGCCGGGTGGACCGGCTGGAATCCGACGACGAGGGCCGGGCCGTCGTGGTCGACCTGAAGACCGGCGGCAGCGCGCCACGCGAGGACGAGCTGGACCGGCACCCGCAGCTCGGCGTCTACCAGCTGGCGGTGCTGCTCGGCGCGTTCGAGCGGCTCGGCTTGTCCGAGCCCGGCGGCGCCGAACTGGTCCAGGTCGGCAAGGCCTCCGGCGTGACCATGCGGGCCAAGGTGCAGCGGCAGGGCGCGCTGGCGCAGGACGCCGAGCCCGGCTGGGCCAAGGACCTGGTGGAGACGGTGGCGGCCGGGATGGCCGGCCCGGTCTTCGAGGCCAAGGTGAACCCCGGCTGCCGCACCTGCCCGGTGGCCTCCTGCTGCCCGGTGCACCCGGACGGCGAGCAGGTGACCCCGTGACCGCCGTGATCGGCCCTGTGCAGCTGGCCCGGCTGCTGCGGCTGCCCGAGCCGACGGCGGAGCAGGCCGCGGTGATCAGTGCGCCGCTCGGGCCGATGGCCGTCATCGCCGGGGCCGGCTCGGGCAAGAGCGAGACGATGGCGGCCCGGCTGGTCTGGCTGGTCGCCAACGGGATGGCCCGCCCGGACCGGGTGCTCGGGCTCACCTTCACCAGGAAGGCCGCCGCCGAGCTGGCCGACCGGGTGCGTTCCCGGCTGGACCGGCTCCGCCGGGCTGACCTGGGCGGCAGTGACCTCGACGGCGATCCGGTGATCGGCACCTACCACGCCTACGCGGGGCGGCTGGTCGGCGACAACGCGCTGCGCGAGGGGCTCGAGCCGTCCATGCGGCTGATCACGCCCGCGCTGTCCTGGCAGCTCGCGGCGGGGATCGTGGCCGGCGTACGACGGGCCGATGGACGAGATCACCTGGACCCCGCAGACGGTGACCGCGGCGGTGCTCGAGCTGGCCGGCGATCTCGCCGAGCACTTGCGCGCGGCGGACGACGTCTGCGCCGTGGGCCGGTGGCTCACCGCGGAGCTTGACGGGTTGCCGGGGCGGGTACCCGCGGTCGTTCGGAAGATAATAGCCACGCAGCGGGCGCGGGAGCAGCTGCTGCCGCTGGTCGAGCGGTACGCGGCGGCCAAGGCGGCCCGCGAGGTGCTCGACCACGGAGATCAGGTGGCCCTGGCGGCCAGGATCGCGGCCAGGCACCCGGAGGTCGGCGCGGCCGAGCGGGCCCGCTACCAGGTGGTCCTGCTCGATGAGTACCAGGACACCAGCCACGCGCAGCTGGTGCTGCTGCGATCCCTGTTCGGCGGCGGGCATCCGGTGACCGCGGTCGGTGACCCGTGCCAGTCCATCTACGGCTGGCGCGGCGCCAGCGCGGGCAACCTCCGGCGGTTCACCGTCGACTTCCCGCTGGTCGCCCGGGTCCGGCCGGTCGGCGCCTCGGCCTCCTCCGGCCCCGCGCCCGTGCTGGTGCTCTCGACCAGCTTCCGGAACGCCGCGCGGGTCCTCGACGCCTCCGCCGCCATCCAGGAGGACCTGCGGTACGAGGCCCCGGACGTGCCCCGGCTGGTGTCGGGCCCGGACCGGGCCGAGCGCGGCACGGTGGCCTGTGCCCTGCTCGACACGGTGCTCGACGAGGCGGAATGGGTGGCCGGGCAGGTCGCCGCGCTGCTCGCGACCGAGCCGGGCTGCGCCCCGGACGGGCGGCCGTGGCCCGACCGGCGTCCGGCCGGGGTGCGGCCGGGCGACATCGCCGTGCTGTGCCGGAAACGATCGCAGTTCGTGCCGCTGCGGCGTGCCATCGAGGGCCGCGGCGTCCCGGTCGAGGTGGTCGGCCTGGGCGGCCTGCTGGTGGTACCCGAGGTGCAGGACGTGGTGGCCACGCTGCGGGTACTGCACGACGCGGGCGCCTCTGACGCGCTGGCCCGGCTGCTCACCGGGCCGCGCTGGCGGATCGGGCCGCGGGACCTGGTCGCCCTCGGCCGCCGCGCCCGGGCGCTGGCCCGCGGTGACGGCGACGGCCGGCGCCAGGACCGGCGATCCCGGCGCCCAGGACCCGGCCGACGCGCTGGCCGAGGCGATCACCGACCTCACCGCGCAGACCGGCAGCCTGGTCGAGGCGCTGGACGACCTGGGCGAGCCAGGCGACTACTCGCCGGTGGGCTACAGCGGATGCACGCGCTGGCGGGTGAGCTGCGCGCGGCTGCGCGGGCAGGTCGGGCGGCCGCTGGCCGACCTGGCCGCCGAGGCGGAGCGGATGCTCGGCCTGGACGTCGAGGTGGCCGCGCGGCCGGGCGTCGATCCGGTCGCCGCGCGCGCCGACCTGGACGCCTTCACCGACGTCGCGGCCGCGTTCACCGGCGAGGGTGCCGAGCCGACGCTCGGCGCGTTCCTGGCCTACCTGGCCGCCGCGCAGCAGGAGGAGTTCGGGCTGGAGACCGGGCGGGTGGGCGAGTCGGACTCGGTCAAGCTGCTGACCGTGCACGCGGCCAAGGGCTTGCAGTGGCCGGCCGTGTTCGTGCCCGGGCTGGCGCTGGGGGAGCGGTCCCAGGTGTTCCCGGCCCGGCCCCGGGTCTCCACCCGGTGGACGGACAACGCCAGGCTGATCCCGTTCAGTCTTCGCGGTGACGCCGGCGACCTGCCCGAGCTGCGCGGCCTGGACACCGCCGACCTGGACGCCTTCACCGACGCCTGCGCGGCGCGGGACCTGGCCGAGGAGCGCCGGCTGATGTACGTCGCGAGCACCCGGGCGGCGTTCTGGCTGGGCTGCTCGGGCTACTGGTGGGGAGAGGGCGGCAGCAGCCGCCTGGGGCCTTCGCCGTTCCTGACCGAGGTGCGCTCCTCCGGCGTGGCGCAGATCTCCACCTGGGCACCCGCGCCGGACGGGGAGAACCCGCTGCTGGCCACGGTGGATACCGCCGCCTGGCCCGGCACCCCGGCCGGCCGGCACTACCAGGCCGTCCGCGAGGCCGCCCAGATGGTCGAAGCGGCCCTCACCCAGCCCGGCCAGCGACAGCCCTCCGTGAGCCAGCAGGACCAGGCGCTGGTCACGGCGTGGAGCCGGGATGCGGACCTGCTGCTGGCCGAGCGCGCGCAGCGCCGGGGCGACGGTCCCACCGAGGTCGTGCTGCCCGCCCGGCTTTCGGTGTCGTCGCTGGTGGCGCTGGCCCGGGATCCGGCCGGGCTGGCCCGCCAGGTGCGCCTGCCGATGCCGCGCCCGCCGGTCCGGCAGGCGCGCCGGGGCACCGCGTTCCACCAGTGGCTGGAGCAGCGGTACGGCCAGCAGCTGCTCATCGACGACAGCGACCTGTTCGGAGCCCCCGACGACCCGTCGGCCACCGACCTCGCCGAGCTCCGGGCGCGGTTCGAGCGCAGCGAGTGGGCCGACCGCTGGCCGCAGGCGGTCGAGGTGCCGTTTGAGACGCTGGTCGGCGACCGGCTGGTCCGCGGCCGGATCGACGCGGTGTTCAGCGGGGGCCGGATGGCGGTTTCGACGTGGTCGACTGGAAGACCGGCAGCCCGCCGCGGTCCGACGCCGAACG
The DNA here is from genome assembly GCA_963730825.1 of uncultured Actinomycetes bacterium. GTDB lineage: Bacteria > Actinomycetota > Actinomycetes > Streptosporangiales > Streptosporangiaceae > Palsa-504. The sequence continues at coordinate 3,508 of CAVSTQ010000024.1, read as the reverse complement.
GCACGCCGTCTCCGTCCAGCTCGCCGCCTATCGCCTGGCCTGGGCGGCGCTGGCGGGCGTGCCGGTGGCGGCGGTCCGGGCGGCGTTCTACTACGTCGCGCACGAGACCACCGTCCGCCCCGCCGACCTGCTCGACGAAGCCGGCCTGGCCGCGCTGGTCGAGCAGCTGCCCCTGGGCGCGTAGCCCTAGGGGTGCTCTGACACCAGCACGGCCTGGGTCCGGGGAGCCAGCGCCTCAAACACGTGCGGCACGTCGCCGGGGTAGCAGATGTAGTCGCCCGGGCCGAGTTCGGTCGCCTCCCCGGCCACGCCGACCAGGGCCCGGCCCACGCCGATGACGACGTGCTCGACCACGCCGGGGCCGTGCGGCTGGGACGCCCGGGCCTGACCGGGTTCGGCCGCGATGCGGTACACGTCCCGGCGGGCGCCCGGCGGGCAGGCGGCCAGCAGCGTGGCCCGGTAGCTGGCCTGCGCGGCGGCCACCGTCGGCCCCTCATCCGCCCTGATCACCTGAGTGGGTGCCCGCGGCGGGTCGAGCAGCCGGGAGAACGGCACGCCGAGCGCGACGCAGATCGCCCACAGCGTCTCCAGGCTGGGATTGCCGGCTCCGGACTCCAGCTGGGACAGCGTGGACTTGGCGATCCCGGCCCGGCGGGCGACCTCGGTCAGGGAAAGCCCGCTCTGGCGGCGTTCCCGCCGCAGTGAGGCCGCGATGGCCTCGATCGGCGCCCGGACGGGGTCGGCGTTCGTCATATAAGTCCACCGTTCGTTTTGACGAACAACTCTCACGGGCCCACAATGGGCACCATGAGTTCAGTCACCAGAACTCTAAAGCGCTCGGTACTGCCGGGCCGTGTCCGGCGTGACATCGGGCTGGCCTGCCTGGCCGTGATGTTCACCGGCCTGTCCTACGGGGCGGTCGCGGTCGCCTCCGGGTTCCCGCTGTGGGTGCCGGCCGCGCAGAGTGTGTTCGTCCTGGCCGGGTCGTCGGAGTTCCTGTTCGTCGGGATGGTCGCCGCGGGCGGCAGCCCCGTCGTCGCGGCGCTGGCCGGGCTGCTGGTCAACGGCCGCCATCTCCCCTACGGGCTGGCGCTGCCTGACGTCACCGGCCGCGGCTGGCGGCGCGTCGCCGGTACCCACCTGATGAACGACGAGACCGTCGTGTTCACCCTGGCCCAGCCGGATGCCCCCGGCCAGCGCGCCGCCTACTGGCTCTGCGGCCTCGGCACGCTCGTCAGCTGGTCCGGCGGAGCCGTCCTCGGCGGCCTGATCGGCGGCGCGGTGCACAATACCAGCGCGTTCGGCCTGGACGCCATGTTCCCCGCGATCATCCTGGCGCTGATCGTCCCGGCCCTGCGCGACCGGGCCCTGGCCGCGGTGGCCGGCGCCGTCATCGCGCTGGTCGGCCACCCCGTTCACGCCGCCCGGCCTGCCCATCCTGCTGGCCCTGCCGGCCGCTCTGCTGCTCCTGCGCGAGCCGCCGCCCGCCGCGGATCCCCGGTGAAGGACACCACGCTGGTCGTTACGGGCATGGCCGTCCTGGCCGCCGGAACGTACGCGATCAGGTTCTCCGGCCCGGTGCTGCGCGCCCGGATCAGCTTCCCGCCCCGGGCGCAGCGGCTCCTCGAGGCCGCCACCGTGGTCCTGCTCGCCGCGCTGGTCGCCATCACGGCCCTGACCGAAGGACAGCACCTGTCCGGCCTGGCCCGTCCGGCCGGCGTGCTGACCGCCGGGGTGCTGGCCTGGCGCAAGGCCCCGTTCCTGGTCGTCGTCCTGACCGCCGCCGCCGTCACCGCCGGGCTCCGCCTGCTCGGCGTCCGCTAAGGCCCGCCTCCGGCGGGAATAGCGGCGGCCGCCGCGGCGGTTTGGGCTAACCGTGTCCCTTGTCGCGCTGGCCACCGCGTATGGCGGCCCCGAGGTCCTGACCGTCACCGACGAGACCGTCGGCGAGCCGGGCCGTGGCGAGGCCCGCATCGCGGTCCGCGCCATCGGCGTCAACCCGGTCGACTACAAGTCCTACAGCGGAGCGTTCGGCCGGGATGAGTCCCGGCTGCCGCTGCGGCTCGGCTCCGAGGCCGCCGGGGTGGTCACCGCCGTCGGCCCGGACGCGGCCGGCCCGGCCGGCCCGATCGCCGTGGGCGACGAGGTGATCGCCTACCGGGCCCCCGGCGCGTACGCCGCCGAGCTGCTCGTCCCGGCGGCCGCCCTGGTGCCCCGGCCCGCCGGGCTTGACTGGCCGCAGGCCGCCGGGCTCATGCTGGCCGGCGCGACCGCCTGGCACGCCCTGGCGGTCACCGCCGTGCGCGAGGGCGACACGGTGCTGGTGCACGGGGGCGCGGGGGGAGTCGGGGTGATGGCCGTCCAGCTCGCCGCCGATCGCGGCGCGCGGGTCGTGGCCACCGCCAGCCCGGCCGGCCACGACCTGCTCCGCGAACTAGGCGCGGTCCCGGTCAGCTACGGGCACGGGCTGGCCGACCGGATCAGGACCGCGGCCCCGCAAGGCGTCGACGTAGCCGTGGACACCGTCGGCACCGACGAGGCCGTCGACGTCTCACTGGAGTTCGTCGCCGACCGGAGCCGGATCGTGACCATCGCCGCGTTCGCCCGCGGGCTGAACCTGGGCCTTAAGGTCATCGGCGGCGCCCCGGGCGCGGACCCGGGCACCGAGCTACGGCAGGCCGCGCGGCTGGACCTGGTGCAGCTGGCCGGGGGCCGCCGGCTCCGGGTCATCGTCAGCCAGACGTTCCCCCTCACCGGGGTCACGGCGGCGCACCGGGCCATCATGACCGGGCACACCCGCGGCAAGATCGCGCTGATCCCTTAACCGGCCCCCGGCTGGCCGGCCCGCCGCTGACCGAAGGACACGGCCGGGCTGGGCTGTGGCATCCCGGGGCTACGCTGGCAGCATGCTTGTCGCTTTTCTCAATTACGCTACGCCGCTCGGCACGGGTGAGGGCGTCGGCGAGATCGTCGCCGAGGCGGTCCGGGTCGTCCGCGAGAGCGGGCTGCCCAACCGGGCCGACGTCATGTTCACAAACATCGTGTGCTTAGCGCACTGTTAGCACTGAACGGCATCGCCGCAGCTCAGGACACCTACAGGAGGTCCCTCTGTCATGATCGTCGCGTTCTCGGTCGCTCCGTCCGGTACCGGACGCGCCGACGGTTCCGTCTCCGATGCGGTTGCCGCAGCGGTGAAGGTCGTACGAGACTCCGGCCTGCCGCACCGGACGTCGGCGATGTTCACTGAACTCGAAGGCACTTGGGACGAGTGCTTCGACGTGGTGAAGCGCGCCACCGAGGCCGTGCTCCCGTTCGGGTCGCGGGTCTCGCTGGTGCTGAAGGCGGACATCCGGCCAGGCTACGAGGGCCAGATCGACTCGAAGCTTGGGCGGCTGGAGGCAGCGATCGATAAGCAGGACGACCAAGCCCGCTCGTGATCCTGATCGCATAGCGTAACTGCCCACCTTTAGGGCGCGCGCGTACCCGCCGTTTATGCGCGGCCACTTCG
>CAVSTQ010000023.1:0-28589 GCA_963730825.1 uncultured Actinomycetes bacterium | reverse complement strand
ATCCTGGCACCGCAGCTAGGCCTGGCAAACGGTCGTGATCAATCAAGTTGAGTTGGGTTCTGTCAAGACTGACCGACACTTGAGGAGAACACGCCGTACGGCCCTACGAACTCCTACCGGAGAAATATTTTTTGAGGTACTCAACTTAATTGAGCGTGATGCGCGCGCATCCGGCCCGCCCGGCGCCTGTAGTTTTATCCGGTCCCGGACGGACCTCGTCGCCCACCTATGGGTTACGATACATCTCGTTCGTCTTTCGGGTGGAAGGGGATGTTATGCAGGCGATGGACGGGGGCGCGGGGAATCCCGGGCGTGCCGAGGACCTGGAGGGGCCTGGGACCCGGGCTTCTGACCGGGAGAGGGACGCGGTGGTGCAGCGGGTGCAGGAGGCGTTCGGCGAGGGACGGCTGGACGACACCGAGTTCGACGAGCGGATGCGGGCCGCGCTGACCGCGCGCACGCACGGGGAGCTCGATGTGTTGCTGGCCGATCTGCCTGCGGCGACGGCTGGGACTAGGCCTGCCCAGGCGGTCGCGGGCCCGGGGCCTGGACGGTTCGCGATCGCGTGGAAGGGCTCGGTGCGGCGGGCCGGGCGCTGGCGGGTGCCCGAGCGCTACACGACCGTCGTCTACAAGGGCAGCGGCTGGCTCGACCTGCGGGCGGCCGAGCTCAGCGGGCCGGTCACCACGTTTCGCGCGGTGGCCTACAAATCCACGCTGACGATCCTGGTCCCGCCGGGAGTGCGGGTCGAGATGACCGGCTTCGGCGTCACCCAGGGACTGCCGGACGACCAGGACCCCGGATACCCGCTGCCCGTCGACGCCCCAGTGATCCACGTGCGGGGCGTCGCCTACAAGGGGGCCGTCGAGATCACGACGCGTCCGCCCGAGCGGGCGGCCCTGCGCCGGTAGCGGAGGGGTCGGCTGCGGTGGGCGGGGCGCCGAGCTGCCGCCAGCCGAGCCGGGTACCGGGATGGAGCGCGGTCAGCTGGCCGGCCAGGTCCTGTCCGGCGGTTATCAGCCCGCCTTCCCCCAGCGCGGCGAGGCCGTCGAGGATGAACACCGCGCTGGTGGTCGCCTCGGTGATCCGGGTGCGGACGCACTGGCGCCAGTTCCAGCACCGGCAGGTCACGCCGGCGTCGTCGCGCCACACCACCTCGCCGGGTTCGGGGTGCTCGGTCACGGGCTGGCCGTCGCGGACGGTGTCGAACGGCTCGTCCCCGGCCGCGCGCACCAGCCGGGCCGGGCCGCGGTACTCGCCGAGGTCCTCGCCGCCGATCGGCAGCAGGTGTTTCACCGACATCGCGTTGTAGATGTCGGTGAGCCGGTCGATCCGCGGCAGCCCGGCCTCGACCCGGCGCAGCAGCGCCTCCACGCTGGGCCGGGTCCGCTTCGGTTTGGCCCCGAAGGCCTGGTAGGCGTCCCGCCAGGCGGCGACGGGCCCAAGCTCGCTGGCGGGCCGGCCGGCCAGCGCGGCCCGGGCGCAGGCCTCGGCCTCGGCCAGCAGCGCCTCGGAGGCCTGGTCGCAGGGCCCTGGCCGCAGCCCTTCGGCCACGATGATCAAGGCCGCGTAATCCGGGCGCAGCTCGGTGACCGGCCCGTCGATCGCCGCCAGCTCGAGCCAGCCCCTGGCGGCCAGGCTGACGGGCCGCTCCGTGTTCACCTGCATCGACCGAAATATAGTGCACACGAGCTGGCCGCAGGCGATGCGCCAGGCGCTCGCGGTCCCGGCCGGCATGGCAGGATGGGCGTTTGTGACGTGGAAAGCCCCTGATGTGGAGCGGCCGGACGGTCCGCTCACCGGCCCCGAGCGCCCGATGCTGCAGGCCTTCCTCGACTGGCACCGGGCGACGCTGCTGTACAAGTGCGCCGGGCTGACCGGCGCGCAGCTCGCCGAGCACGCTGTGCCGCCTTCGGGCCTGTCCCTGCTCGGGTTGATCCGGCATATGACGACGGTGGAGCGCACCTGGGTCCGCCAGCGGTTCGCGGGTGAGCCCGTCGACCCTCCGTTCGGCCAGGACACGGCGGCCGAATTCGAGCAGGCCGACCCGGACCGGGCCGCCGCCGACTACGCCCGGCTGACCGAGGAATTCAGGCTCGTCGACGCGGCCGTGGCGAACGCCTCGCTGGACGAGACGTTCAGCCACGACGGCGAGGTCATGTCGCTGCGGCGGATTTACCTGCACTTGATCGAGGAGTACGCCCGGCACCTGGGCCACGCCGACCTGCTCCGCGAGCAGATCGACGGCGCCACCGGCGAATGAGCTCCCGGTTACCAGGCGGCAAAGTCGACGTACTGGCCGGCCGGGACCGCGGGCAGCGGCGTGAACCGGCCCGGGTCGGGGCCGCCGACGTCAAGCCAGCCGAACTGGGTGCCCTGGACCAGGGCGTACCGTCCCTGCGGGCTCAGCGACAGGACACCGAGGCTGTCCTCCAAGGTGATGACGTTGTCCTGGTTGTACCCATCCGTCTGGGTACGGAGCAGCCGGACCAGCTTGCCGGTGGCGGCCTGGAGCTCGGCGAACTGCACGACGACGGTGTGGGTACTGGTCTGCGGAGTCAGGTCACGCCAGGTGACCACGATCACATCGCGCCCGTCGGGCGTGATCAGCGCGCTCACGATGGAACCGGCGGCGACCACGCCCTTCGGGACGATCACCTTGCCCGCCGCCAGGTTGTCGCCGGGCGCGGCGGTGTCGAGCAGCCGGATTCCCCGCGGCGCGGCCATGAGGCCATTTTGGGTGGAGCGCAGCCAGGTGAACGCGATCACCCGGCTGCCGTCCGCCCAGGAGGGCGGCCCGGGAATATACATACTGTGGGCCGGCGCGGTCCAGGTCCGGGTGGCCCCGGTGACCAGGTCGAAAACCTGAATGGCGCCGACGGCGTCCGGCGAGGAGTCGTTCTGCAGCGAGACCGCGAGCAGCTTGCCGTCGGGAGACAGCGCGATGCCCTCCGTGGTCTGGTTGCGCATCGGGCTGGCGGTCAGCTCGGTCAGGTGGCCGGGCTTACCGGCAGCGGAGATAGCGAACCGGAACAGGCGGAGGTCCAAGCCGATTGTGGTTGGTTCCTGGCCTCCTTGGACTCCGATGATGAAGCTGCGGTCATCGGCAGCAGCGGTGACGAAGGTGCCGCCAGAGTCGGCCCACTCCACCGGGAGGGCCGACGGCACAGGGACGGTACCGGTGACCTGCCCGCTGGCGGACGCGCGGACCACCGCCTGTATCCCGCGGCCGTCGGGACTGGAGCTGGTCGTGACGTAGAAGGACGGCAGGCTGGCCGGGGCTGATCCGGAGGCGGTGGGCGTGGGGGCGGCGGACGTGGGGGCGGTGGGCTTATGGGCGGGGATCAGGCCCGTGACAAGCGCGGCCGCCGTGATGACGGCGATCACCGCGGCCGCGGCCGCGAGCGGGAGCAGGCGCGGACGCCAGCTGGGCCGCCGGGTGGGGACCTGGAGCGGCCTGAGCAGTTCGGGCTGGACCTGCGCAGCCGCGCGCTTCAGCTCCTCGCGGAGCAGGTTCTCGACGTCAGGCATGCTTCACGCCTCCTTTGAGGAACGGGACGGGAGGATGCGAGCCAGCGCATCAAGGCCGCGGGAGGCGGTCGAGCGGACGGTGCCTTCGCTGATGTGCAGCGTGGCCGCCGCGTCGGCCACGCTCATGTCCACGTAGTAGCGCAGGGCGAGCACCTCGCGCTGCCTGGCGGGCAGCCTGCGGAACGCCTCGATGAGCTCGCTGCGCTGCTCGAAACCGGCGGCGGCGTCGGCGTCGGTATGACGGGGCGCGACTGATCCGGGCCTCGTGCCTGCGGGCGACCGAACGCCGGCGGAGCACGGACCGGCTGCCGTTCAGCACGGCCGATCGCGCGTAGTCCAGGGCGCTCGACTGCTTGCGCAGGGTCCGCCACCGGCGGTGCAACTGCTCGAAGGCGTCCTGCACGACGTCTTCCGCGGTGGCCAGATCGCCCACGATCAGCACGGCCAGCCGGACCAGTTCCAGGTGATGCGCCCGGAACAACTCGGTCACGTACTGGGCCGAGCCCTCGGTCACAGCACCGTCGACGGCCCGTTCGGGCCATGGCCCTGGGCTGCCGATGACATCCGCCGGATCGGTTTCCATAGCTGAGAGACGCTCAGCGCATCCGGGGCGCTGCGCCGTGAGGCGGCAAGTTGTTAATAACCATGGGGCCGGACAGCACGAGGCCGGTCAGTCTTGGACCGCGGGACGGCCGGTGTAGACAGCGCGGGGGCGCAGCGGGCCGTCGCCGGCGTACGCCTCCAGGGCGTGCGCGATCCAGCCCGCCGTGCGGGCGACCGCGAAGACGGCCTCCCCGGCGCCGGTGACCATCCCCGCCACGCGGGCCAGGGTGGCCAGCGCGAAGTCGACGTTCGGCGCGGGCAGGCCCTTCGTCCTGACCTCCGCGAGTACGGCCTCCGCGACCGCGAGCGCCGCGGACTTCGGCGCCGCGCCGCGCACCAGGCCAAGCAGCACGATGGCGCGCGGGTCGCCGTTCCGGTACACGAAATGACCGAAGCCGGGACCTTCTCGCCCCGCCGCAGCAGTTCGCCGACCACCCGGGGAACATCGTCCGGGCCGCGGGCCGCGGCCAGCAGCGTCTCGGCGCCGAGCGACGCGCCGCCGTGCAGCGCGCCGCTCATCGCGCCCAGGCCGGTCCCGACCACCGCGTACGGGTCCGCCCGCACCGAGGCGGCCACCCGGGCGGCCAGGGTGGAGGCGGCGAGCTCGTGGTCGGCCAGCAGCACGAGCGCGGCGGACAGCGCGCGCAGCAGCCCGGTGGCGGGCCGGCGCCCGCACAGCCTGGACCACAGCCGTTCGGCGATCGGCGCGGCCGGAGCCGCGGTGGCCTGGGCGGACCAGGGCGGCAGGCAGTCCACCATCCCGGCGATGAGATTCCTGGCGGCGGCCACCACGGCGGACGGGTCGAGCTGCAGCCGCAGCGAGTCGGTGGTGGCCATAGCGGGCACGATCACCTGCATCCGCTCGAGCGGAAGCGTCCCGTCGGGCACCGCGGCCTGCGCGGCCCGGCCGGCCGCCAGCGCCGCCGGGCTCGCCTGCCACGGTCCCCGCGGGCCAGCCGGGAACTCGCCGGTCCAGAGCAGCTCGGCGACCTCCTCGAAGGAGCGGCTGACCGCGAGGCGGGCGGCGTCCAGACCCCGGAAACGGAGCGCGTCGGCGGTGATCTCGGTGATCGCCGACTCCACCGTGATGTCCACGGCCCCCGCGGGACGGCGCGGCCGCCCGCGCCGGGCCAGCCGCTCGACTTCGTCCGCACTGAACAGGCTGCCCCGGCCGTCGTCGGCTTTGCCCCGGCTGCAGGACGCCCCGGCTGACGTAGGCGTACAGCGTGGCGGGCTTGACGCCCAGCCGCCGGGCCGCCTCCGCGGCAGGTCAGGAAATCGGTCATGGCGCATCCGGGTTCGTTCGGATATTGAATTTAATCAATATTGATGGGAGCGGCTCTGTTGTCAACAACCACGCCCGCCTGAACCGGATAACCGCCGCGCCCGTGTCAGGTATGGGAGTAGCGTCCCAGGGCGGCGCCTCGGGGTTGAGGCACGGGGCGGGAGAATCTGATGGTTCCTGTGGTCGCGATGGTCTCCGTGGGGTGGCTGTTGCTGCTCATCGTGCTGCTGGCCGCTCCGCCGGGGGCGCGCGCGGGGACCTATCGGGGGCGCGGGGGTCGGGCGACGAGGCGCCCGCGGTGGTCAGCTTGCTGGCCGGGCGGCTTGGCGCGGCCGGGTTCGGCGCGACCCTGGTCGATCTGGCCAGCCGGGGCTGGTTCGAGCTGGGCGCGCCCGACGGGCCGGCACCGGACGGGACGGCACCGGACGGGACGGTGATGTGCGTGGTGGGCTCGGCCAGGCCGGCTGGGGGGCTGGCGCCGTTCGAGCGGCGCGTGGTGGCGCACGTGGCGCTGCGGGCGGGCGCTCGCGGCGAAGTTCCCGCCGCGGCGCTCGCGGATGGCTTCGAGGGCGGAGAAGCGGAGTTCATGAAGGCGTTCGGCGACGAGGTCGCCGCCGACGCGGGCCAGCGCGGCCTGGTCAGGCCCCGGCTCAGCGCGGGCCGGATCGGCCTGCTGTGCGCGCTGCTGCTGATCCCGGCCGGCGCGCTGCTGACCGCCATCGGAGCTTCCCGCCAGCACGCCGCGCTGTTGTATCTGGGTCTGGCCTACCTCAGCGGTTGCGGGCTCACCATCCGGATCGGCACCAGCCGGCGTCGCAGCGCGGCCGGCCGGGAGGCGCTCAGGAGATGGCGGGCGGCCGTCGCCGCGCCCGGCGGCGACGGACGGCGGCTGGCCTACGCGGCCGCGCTCGGCGCCGCGCCCGCGGCGCTGGCGGTCTTCGACCCGGCCGGGAAGAACCTGCTGTGGTCCAGCTATCGCGGTAACTGGCAGCAGATCGCCGTCGAGGGCGGCGGCACCTGGTCGTGGCCGCGGACCTGGATCGTCCTGCTGGCGATCATCCTCGCCCCCGTGCTTTACCTCGGCGTGGTGATCTGGCTGTTCAGCCACGGCCTGGCGGCGCTAGCCCTGCTGGCCATCTTGCTGGTGGTGGTGGGGCCGGCCGCGGGCACCCTGGTGTGGCTGGCGCGGCGGGCGCTGTTTCCCCGGTTCGCCGAGTTCGACGGCCAGGTGCTGCGGCAATCGATGACGACGAACTCGGACGGCCCGGACGAGTACCGCGTGGTGATCGACGACGGGGTGCGGCCCGCGGCCTGGGACCTGGAGGTCGGGAGCGGGCCCTACGGGCTGCTGACGCCGGGCACGTTCGTGCACGTCCGGGTCAACCTGCGCAACCGGGAGCAGGTGATCGTGCAGCCGGTGGAGCCGCCGGCCGTCGCGGGCCCGCTCGCGGACGTGGCGGCCGGGCAGCGGCGGGCCGACACGGGCGGGCTGCCTGATCCGGCTGAGCTGGTGACGGCCGAGGAGGCAGCCGCGGTGTTCGGCGGACCCGTGCAGCGTCATCACCTCAGCAGCCCGGCCGGCCGGGCGACGTCCTGGCAGCTGACCGGGACGGTCAGCGCCCAGCCTGAGGATCGACGTGCGCGCCACCGGGCGGCCGCCCGGTGGCCTGAGCCCGGCGCAGATCGGCTGGCCAGTGCCCGGGGTCCCCGGCGGCTATCTGATGGGCACCGGCAAGGCCGTGCTGTACGCGGGTCCGTGGACCGTGATCCTCAGCATCCAGGGGTTCGGTGCCTGGCGGGAACGAAACGACCCTCGTCGCAGCTGATCTCGCTGGTCGCCGGAGCGGCTACGTGAGTGACGACTACGTACTTGATTTTAATCAATATTGACGATAGTTGATCAATCTCGTCAATCTGGGGTCATGCCATCGATTCATTTTCTCGACGTGACCAACCGGGACGGAGTGCAGACCGCGCGGACGGGGCTGTCGAAGTTCGGCAAGGTGATGGTCAACTTCTACCTGGGGCGGCTGGGCGTGGCGCAGTCCGAGATCGGGTTCCCCTTCCTGTTCCACGAGGTGCCGTACGTGCGGGCCTGCGTGGCGCTGGGCCAGGCGGGAGCGTTCGGGGAGCTGCGGCTGTCCGGCTGGTGCCGCGCGGTTCCCGCCGACGTCGAATCGTCGGCGGGCCTGGGGCTGCGGCATTACAACCTGTCGATCTCCACCTCGGACCAGATGATCACGCACAAGTTCCGCGGCAAGCTGGACCGGTCGGCCATCATCGCGGAGATGACGGCGGCCGTGGCGGCGGCGCGGGCCGCCGGGGCGGAGACGATCGGGGTCAACGCGGAGGACGGATCGCGGACCGACGAGGGGTACCTGACCGAGTTCGCGCTCGCCGCCCGGGAGGCGGGCGCGACGCGGGTGCGGTACTGCGACACGATCGGCGGGGACTCCCCCGGCCGGATCAGGGAGCGGTTCGCCAAGCTGGCCTCCGCCGTCGGCCTCCCGGTCGAGACGCACTGCCACAACGACCTGGGCATGGCCGTGGCCAACTCGGTGTCCGGCGCGCTCGGCGACCTGGACGCCGGGCAGGACGCGTGGGTGAACACCTGCGTGAACGGCATCGGCGAGCGGGCCGGCAACGCCGACCTGCTGTCGTGCATCCTGGCCTTTTCGTACGGATTCGGAATATCCGAGTCGGTGGCGGTGGGCGACCGGCTCGACTTGTCCTGGGCCCGGCGGTTCGGGCTGTGGGCCGCGTACGCGTTCGGCCAGCCGCTGCCGCCGGCCTGGCCGGGGGTCGGCCGCAACGCGTTCGCGCACGAGTCGGGGATCCACGCCGACGGGGCGCTGAAGGACCGCGGCAACTACGAGCTGTACGACGACGCGACGCTCGGGCCGTTTCCCGCTGACTGGTACGCCCGCGCAGGGCCGGGTGGTGCTGACCGGCGAGTACGGCGGCAAGGCCGGATTCAGGCACGTGCTGGACGGCCTCGGGATCTCGGTGGCCGCTGGCTCAGAAGACCTGGTGTTCTCGCTGGTCCAGCTGTGCGCGTCGGCGACAGGCAAGCCGCTGACCGACGACGAGCTCCGGCTGATCGCCGGGTACCCCCGGGAGCTGGCCCTGCTGTTCCCTGGCCAGCTGGGCGGCTAGGACCCGGGCTGGTAGCGGAGGCGCAGCACGCCGGAGTCGTAGCTGGTGGCGCCGATCAGCCGGAGCTGCGACTTCTCCGTGAACAGCGGCTTGCCTGCGCCGAGGGTGACCGGATGGACGTGCAGCACATACTCGTCGACGAGGCCGAGCCGGGCGAACCGCTGCGCGGTGCGGACGCCGCCCGGCACGCCGAGGGCGCCGCCTAGCTGTTCCTTGATCTTCGTGACGGCCGCGGCCAGGGCGTCATCGTCGGCGGCGACGATCAGCTCCGAGTTGTCCCACGGCAGGTCGACGGGCTGCCGGGAGATGACGATACGGTGCAGGCGGTTGATGGCGTCCGCGAGCTGGCGTCCGGCCGGCGACGCGGCCGGGTCCGCCGCGACGTTTTCCCAGTCTGGGATCATGCCCTGAGCGACCGGGTAGCCGAGAAAAGCCGGCGTCCGAGGCTCGCATCAACGACAAGATGTCCTCGTTGAGAGCCGCGTCCTCGGTGTCCAGCATCCAGTCAAGTTCGTCCTGAGGGCCGGCGATAAACCCGTCCAGGGACATCGTCATGTACAAGAAGACTTTTCGCACGGCGGAGACCTTTCAGTGAGTGGGGTGTTCCCGGCGGGTGAGGAGCAGCGCGGGGATGATCAGGGCCGCGGTCAGCCCGAAGGCGGCCGGGTACCCGGTGTGCGCGACAAGCAGCCCAAGGCCGGCCGCACCGCCGCCCATGCCGGCGTCGTAGGCGGCGTTCCAGATCGCGCTGACCGAGTCGTAGCCGTCGGCGGAGACCCTGGCGTACATCAAGGTCAGGGTCGCGTTCTGCAGCAGCCCGAAACCAGTGCCGAAGCAGGCCGCGCCGGCCACGACCAGCGCCGGCGTGCCGGTGGCGACCAGCATGGCCATGCCCGCGGCGGACAGCAGCACTCCGGGCCCCAGCCACCGCGCCTGGCCGTGCCGGTCCCCGATCCGCCCGGCGGCCCAGCGCGCCAGGGTCGCGGCCGCGGGCTGGGCCAGCAGCGCGGCGGCGGCCACCCCGACATAGCGGACCGCCAGCGGCAGGAACGTGACCAGCACCCCGACCGCCATCGTCGAGGCGGAGAAGATGACGGCCGGACGGACCAGGGCCGGGGTACGCAGCCCGGCCAGCACCCCGCGGCCAGGACCGGCCGGGGTGGCCGGGGTCGGCCGGCTGCTGCGGCTGGGCGAGGGCTTACGGCCAGGCAGCCAGGGCATCGAGCCGAGGGCCGCCAGGGCGGCGATCGCGGTGGCCGCGAAGACAGTGTCCGTGGCCCCAGTGCACCGATGCCCACAGGCCAAGCGGCAGGCAGACAAGCGACGGGACGCCGCTTACGAGGCTGGCCAGGCCCAGGCCCTCGCCGCGCCGTTCGGCCGGGATCAGCGAGGCGGTGAGCGCACCGCCAGCCACGGTGGTGACGGCGAAGCCAAGGCCCCGCACCATGCTGACCGCGAGGATCACGTTCAGGCGGGAAGAGGCCAGCAGCGCCAGCGCGGGCGCGCCGAGCAGGGCCAGGCCCTCCCGTCAGCGACAGGCGGTAGCCCGACCCGGGCCACCAGCCGGGCTCTTCGTGGCCCGACCGCGACGGTAGCGAGCAGCAGCTCGCCGGTCGCCAGGCTCGGCCCGGCGTCAGAACCGGCGGCGGCCGCGTACCTGGGCACCCCCGACAACGGTAGGTAGAAGCTGACCGAAGGAGCCAGGCGAACGAGACGAACAGCACCAGCAGCGGCCGGGTGATCAGCGGCGGCTTCGCGGCGAGGCGGGGCGCGGCCGGGGCCAGGGTCGTCGTCATAGGCTCGACGCTACGGGGCTACTGTATCTCGGTAAGGTCCAGTTTCATGGCCGTAGTGTGATCCATTTGGCGGTAACCGCGCCGGTGGGCAGATAGCGTCGTTCCGTCAGGCCGCGCGGTTGATATCTGATCGATGGTCCACGCGGACCACGCGCACGACGCGCTGTTCCTCGTCAATGCGCAAGACGACCCGGTACTCGCCACGCCTGGCACAGCGGAAGCCTTCAAGCTCATCATGCAGTGGCTTGGAAACTTTCCAGGGGATCCTGGCTCAGCGGCCCCGGTGGATGAACTCGAAAATCGCCCAGGCCGCGTTGAGCGGGACTCCTTTGGGCTTAACCGTCCCGCCCGGAGAGCTCGCAGCACTCCAGGCGCGAGCCGGACAGAGTACCCGTCGCTCACGTGCCTGCGCCTCCAGCCGCTGACGTTCATCGAGCGCGGCCCGCAACTCGTCAAGCTCGTGATAGTCACCCGCCGAGATGTCCCGGTCCGCGGCCAGGATCGTCCGCACGGCGCCTGGCTCCGCCAGTAGTTCGCGCGCTGACTGCAAGGACTCGAAGTCATCAACGGATATGACCATGACATGCGGCCTGCCGTTCCGGGTGACGATCACGGTTATGGGTGGCCGCCACCTCGTCGGCGATAGCCCAGCAGCGTCGACGTCGTTCAGCGGCAGGATAGTCATGACTAGAATATCAGTCCACCATAATCCTGACCACAAGAGTCGTGTCAGGTGCGTAGCGAGGGTAAAGATCTTCCCGGCTTGGCCCAGCTGATCTTGCTCCGCCAGGGCGGCCTGCCGGATTTCGCGGTGCATATGGCCGCTGGCCCGCAGTTCTTCATCGGAGGCGTGCTCTAGGGAGAGCAGGGCGTTATCCGCGCCGGGCAGCGCCCGGAGGATCTCATCGAGCTTACGCTGGGTAGCTGCCTGCTGGCGGGCCTGCGTGTGCTGGATGACGAAGACCATGGCCAGGGTGAGCGCGGCGACCAGGGTCTGGAAGACCGTCTCCGACCGGCCCGGGAATCCCCCCGCGAAGCTGATAAGGATCCATACCAGGTCCGCGACCAGCACAATCAGCGCTACGAGCGGCCGCGAGGTCCACTGATCGACTCTGTAAAGCAGTCGGCTGTCGGCCGACCGGGATCGGTCGGGAGACGGGTCTGATTCGGGCATGCAGCTCCTGAACACACTCGCGATGCCTGCAACAGATAGTAGCGAGGGCGCGGGCCCGGTACGCGGACGCAGGAGTTCGGGCGGGCAGGCAGGAGAGTCCGTTCGGAGGATATGTTCTTGGTCTTGTGAAGGTCTTTATTTCTTGCGACATGGAGGGCGTGGCCGGGATCGTCGACTGGTCCCAGTGCCGGGCGCCCGGGGTGCCGTACGAGGAGGGGCGGCGGCTGCTGCTCGGCGAGGTCAACGCGGCCATCGAGGGCGCGCTGGCCGCCGGGGCCACCGAGATCGTCTGCAACGACTCGCACGGGACGATGAACAACCTGGACCCGGCGGAGCTGGCTGGGCAGGCCAGCTACGTGTCCGGACGGCACAAACCGCTGTACATGATGCAGGGCCTGCAGGACGGCGCCGACGTCGTGTTCATGGTGGGCTACCACGGGTCCATCTCGGGCCAGAGCTCGGTGCTGTCACACACCTACAACCCCGCGGTGATCTCGGCGGTCGAGCTGAACGGGGTGCCGGTCGGCGAGAGCGGGATCAACGCCCTGGTCGCGCTGGCCTGCCGGGCGCCGGTCGGGCTGATCACCGGGGACCAGCAGACCATCGCCGAGGCCGATCCCTACCTGCCCGACGCCGAACGGGTCGTGGTGAAGGAGTCCTTCACCAGGTTCGGCGCGTCGAACCTGCATCCCGAGGTGGCCCGCGACCTGATCGCCGACGGGGCGCGGCGGGCGGTGCAGCGGGCGGGCGCCCTGCTGCCGGCCATCTCGCTGCCCGCCACCCTGGAGGTGCACACCCAGACCGCGGACATGGCCGAGGTCGCTTCGTGGGTGAAAGGCGCCGAACGGACGGGCGTGCGGGCGGTGAGCATAGCCGGCGAGGATCCGCTGGCGATGTTCCGGTCGTTCGTGGCGCTGACCTACATCACCCGGGTGGCCGAGGGGCGTGCTTAGGTGGGTGACCCGGCGGCGGCACCGGTGGCCTGGTCCCTGCCCCAGCGGGCCAGCGTCGCGTCCCAGTCGAGCGGGAGCGTCATGCCGCCCTCGGCCATCTCGGCCTCCCAGTCCTGCACGGGCACCCGCCACAGCACCTCGAACTCGATGCCGCTCGGGTCCTTCGCGTACAGGGACTTCGACACCCGGTGGTCGCTTTCGCCCACCAGGGCACCGGCCGCACCAGCTTGGCCCGCGTGTCGGCCAGGTCCGCGAGCGTGCCGACCTCCCAGGCCAGGTGGTAAAGCCCGGGATGGGCGGCGGTCGGGGGCCCGACCGGTGCCGATCTCGAACAGGCCCAGGTCGTGATCGTTGGCTGAGCCGGGCGCGCGCAAGAACGCGGCCCGGCCGGGGATCTCCATCCGGACCTCGAAGCCGAGGGTGGACCGGTAGAACTCGACGGTGCGCTCCAGACCGTGCACGTACAGGACGGCATGGTTGAGGCGGCGGACGGCCATCTGCGCTTCCGTTAGCGGAGCTCGCGACGGCGGCGGAGCTCGCGGTACCGGCGTCGCTGCGACTCGTCCAGCATCAGCCAGGCCCCCGCGGGGCGGCGATCGCGAGCAGGATAACCCCGATCGCCAGCCACGGGCTGACGATGAACAGGATCAGGCCGAGCGACAATCCCGGCGATCGCCCACTTCGTGTGCGGTGTCATGCTGACTCCAGTTCCTTCGTCCCGGGCCGGGGGCCCCCAGGCCGACCCAGCTGCTCTTTAGTTTATAGCGCCGCGGCGAATCGATGGATCTGCGGCGAGCCGGTCTTGGCCGCGGAGTACGCTGCGGCTCACTACCCGTGTCGTGCCCCGGGGAGGGGCGCTGTGACGATCTGGATGCCGGTTGAGCCCGAGGCCAACGAGCTGCTGACCCGCAGCCCGCTCGCCCTGCTCATCGCCATGCTGCTCGACCAGCAGGTGCCGCTGGAGCGGGCCTTCAGCGCGCCGCTCGACCTGGTGCGCAGGCTCGGGCACGAGCCCACCGCCGCCGAGCTGGCCGAATTCGATCCCGACGCGCTGGCCGTCATCTTCACCGAACGCCCCGCCTTGCACCGGTACCCCCGGGCGATGGCGGCCCGGGTGCAGGACCTGGCGCGGCTGATCGTGGAACGGTACGACGGCGAAGCCTCGCGGGTCTGGTCCACCGCCGAGTCGGGCGCCGAGCTGCTCAAGCAGGTGGCGGCGCTACCCGGGTTCGGAGCCCAGAAGGCGCAGATCTTCGTGGCCCTGCTCGGTAAGCAGCTGGGGGTGCGGCCGCCGGGATGGCGGAGGCGGCCGGGCCGTTCGGGGTCGAGGGGTCGCACTATTCCGTGGCGGACATCACCGACGAGGACTCGCTCGCCCAGGTGCGGTCCTACAAGCAGGCGATGAAGGCCGCCGCCAAAGCCAAGGCCGGTCCGGGAGCGGGTGGCCGTTGGCTTGACGAGCTGGGCTAGCTGGGACGGCGGCGGAACAGCGCCGCGGCGGCTCGGCGGGGGCAGGCGGCCCTGGGCCGTCCCAGCTCACGGCGGATATCGGTCCAATGGTCAAAGGTCACCGTAAGCTGACCGCCGCGGGGCCTGACCTGCCAGGAGCCGTCGTCGGCCACGGCCACCTGGGCCGCGCTGTCCAGGTAGCGCGGGCGGCCGGGCGGTGCGGCACGGAAAGACACCGAGGCTGCGCGCGATGATCCCGGAAAGCAAGATGGCATCGGCCGCCCGCGGGTCAGCTCCGGCGCGGTGACCAGGGTCAGGACCGCGGATGTCTCGCCATGACCGAAGTAGTAGCCGTTGCCGCCGAGCAGCCCGCTGGCGACGGCCCCGAGCACGTGACCGTTGCGGAGGTCGTCGACCGGAAAGCCCCGTTCGGTGAGCTCGGGCACACCGAGCTCGGTGCCGCGCTCACGCAAGGCGTTCGCGGCCGACAAGGCCTCGCCGCCGAACGGCAGGGACGTATTCGCCCACGCCCACAGCCAGGTACCGCCGGCCTCGGTGCCGAGTAGATCGCAGCGGGCGACCGGGCCGCTTGACCACTCGATCCGCACGGCTGGGGAAGTCCATGGCGAAATTGCCGTCGGTGCCGACCCAGTCACCGAGCCTTTCCTGGCGCTCCTGGCTGATGAACGCATAGCTGGTCAGCAGCTCGACGAGCGAGGTCACCGGGCGCCGCGAGACCGGCCCCCGGGACGGTCAAAGGCGTCGTTTTCCGGCACATGGCGGCGAGATTATCAGCCGCCGGCCCGAAGACATTTCGCGCCTGGAGGTATTACGCTGCCGTTAGCCGCGGGTACGGGCCATCCGTCGCACCAGGAACGCGAGACTTATGACCAGCCGCCAGCCGGGAACTGCGCCGCCGTCTCGGACCGCGGCTGGCTGGCCCGGGTGCTGCCGCTGGCGCTGCTGATCGCCCTGGGCCTGGCCGGGCTGCGCGGCACGGTGGCGTCGCCGCACTGGAACGGGCCCTGGCAGCGGGACGGGCTGGTCGTCGGGCTCGCGCTCGAGCTGGTGCTGGCGGTGCTGCTGGTTATCACGGTGAGGCGCCGGGCCGTCCAGGCCCGCGCGGCGCTGGCCGGCGGACCGGTCAACCCGGTCGCGGCCAAGCTGCGCGCCGTGCTGCTCTTCGCGCTCAGCGCCGGGATGGCCGCGGTGGCTGTGACGATAGTGATCGGCTTGCACCTGCGCGTCTTTACCGTCCGGCCCGGGCTGCGGCGGCCAGCCCCGAGGTCGCCGCAGCTGCCGCCGCACTCACGGCCGGCCGGATCGTCAGGCTCGGCGGCCTTCCACTTCCCGGTGGCGATCCTGTTCTACACCCTGCTCGTCGTGCTGCTCGCGGCCGCCGTCGTGGCCAGCATCTGGTGGTCCCGGCGGTTCCGGCCGCCCGGCCAGGCCGGTCCCGGCGGCATCATCGTGGCGGACGCGGAGGACCTGCGGGAGGCGGTGGAGTCGGGCCGGTCCGCGCTGCAGGCTCTGGACGACGCCCGGGCCGCCATCATCGCCTGCTATCTGGCCATGGAAGCTCACCTGGCCGAACGCGGCACGACCCGGGCCGTCGCCGACACGCCCGACGAGCTGCTGGCCCGGGCCAGGTCGACCGGCCTGGTCCGCGGCACCGCCGCCGCCCGGCTGACCGCGCTGTTCTACGAGGCCAGGTTTTCCAGCCACCCGCTGGACCGCAGCCAACGTGACGCGGCCGCCGCAGGCCCTGGACGAACTCGCCGCCGCGCTGGCCCGCACCGAGCCGGCCCCGCGCCGGGTACGGGCCCGGCGCCGGACCGGCGCCCCGCGCCGGCACGGCGCCGGCGTGACCGGCGAGCCGGGGGGCGGGGCGGGGGCGCCGACGGCACGGTGAGCCCGTGGCGCGGGACCGCACCGGAGCTTGTCACCGCGGGCGTGCTCGTGGTCGCGGCGGCGGCGGCGGGTTACGCCACGGCCGGCTGGGCCGGCTGGCCGTGGTGGCGATCGCGACGGCGGCGATCGCGCTGCTCGTGCTGCGCGCGCTGCTGCCGCAGCTGACGCCGGAGGCGGCCACCCAGGCCAAGGCGAAGCCGACGGCCCGGCCCCTGACCGGCTACTCGCGCCGCCGGTGGATGGTGCAGACCGCGATGACCAGCAGGGGTTACTACGACGGTGAGCTCAGGCCGGTGCTCGAGCACCTGCTGGCCGCCCGGCTCGCCGAACGGCACGGCGTGAACCTCTACCAGGACCCGGCCGCCGGGCGCGCGCTGCTGTGCCGGAATTCCCGCGACGGCGACCTGTGGGCCTGGATCGACCCGGCGACCAGGCCGCACGGAACCGCCCCGGGGTCATTCGGAGCAATCAGGCATTCCGCGGCGCACGCTGGCGCGGCTCATCGACCGATTGGAGCAGCTGTGACCACCCCGACGGGGACGACCGGACAGACCGCACAGACGTGCACGGAAATCCTGGACGAGCTCGAACGCGCGGTCGTCGGCCGCCGCCGGACGCTGGAGCTCGTCCTGATCGGCATCCTGGCCGGCGGCCATGTCCTGCTCGAAGACCTGCCCGGACTGGGCAAGACCCTCATCGCGCGTTCGTTCGCCCAGGCACTGGGCCTGGACTTCGCCCGCATCCAGTTCACCCCGGACCTGCTGCCCTCCGACGTCGTCGGCGCCCCGCTGTACGACCAGCGGTCGGCCGACATGGTGTTCCGGCCCGGCCCGGTGTTCACCCAGCTGCTGCTGGCCGACGAGATCAACCGGACGCCGCCGAAGACCCAGGCGGCGCTGCTCGAGGCGATGGGCGAGGGCCAGGTCAGCGTGGACGGGCAGACCCACCAGCTGCCCGAGCCGTTCATCGTGCTGGCCACCGACAACCCGATCGAGTACGAGGGCACCTACGAGCTGCCCGAGGCCCAGCTCGACCGGTTCTTGCTGCGGCTGCGGCTGGGCTACCTGACGGCCGGCGACGAGGCCGACATGCTCAGGCGCCGGGTGGACCGCGCCCGCGAAGCCGTGAAGCTCGCCCGGTCACCAGCCCGGACGGGGCTGCTGGCGATGCGGAATCGCTGGAGGAGGTGGAGATCACCGCTGACCTGCTCGACTACATCGTGGCGATCGTCACCGCGACCAGGAAGGACCCGCAGGTCCAGGTGGGGGCCAGCCCGCGCGGCGGCCTCGCGCTGGTGCAGCTGGCCCGCGGCCAGGCGCTGCTGCGGCAGCGCGACTACGTGATCCCCGACGACATCAAGCAGGTCGCGGTGCCGGCCCTGGCGCACCGGATCACCCTGCGGCCCGAGCTGTGGGTCCGCCAGGTCTCCTCCGACGACGTGGTGGCCAAACTGCTCTCGTCCGTGCCGACGCCGAAAACCAACCCGTCCGCCGGGCGGGCGGCCCGCGCGGTCGCCCGGCTGATGTCCTCCCGATCGCCGAACGGCCCTGCGTTCGACGGCCCAGGCCACGAGCTCGAGCTGGGCTGGAGATCGTCGCGGCACGCGCGCCGCCTGCTCACCCTGGGCGTGGCCGGGCTGTTCATCGCCACGCTGGCCCGGCGCCCCGAGTTCGCCGGGCTGGCCGCCCCGGCGCTGCTGCTGCTGGCGGCCGGCCGGGTCCAGCGGCGCCCGCTCCGGGTCACCGTGCGGGTCCGGCCGAGCTCCGGGCGGGCCTTCGAGGGCGAATCGGTCGCGGTGGACCTGCTGGTGGAAGGGCACCCAGACGGCTACGTCCGGTGGACGTTGCGGCCGGGCCCGGTCATCGACCCGGTCGGCGGCACCACCGCCGACGGGGCGCAGGCGCGCTTTGTCATCTCGCCGGAACGCTGGGGCCGGCGGCCGATCGGCACGGTGGACGTGGTGCTCCGCGACCGCTGGCGGCTGGCCGAGGGACACGCGACCGTGACCTTGCCCCGGCTCGACTGCTACCCGGCCCCGGCAGACCAGCGGACCACGGTGGTGCTGCGGCGGCTGCCGAACCGGCTGGGCGAGCATCCGGCCCGGACCTCGGGCGAGGGCATCGAGTTCTTCGGCGTGCGCGAGTACGTGCCAGGCGACCGCCAGCGCAGCATCAACTGGCCGGCCAGCACCCGGCGCGGCCGGCTGCAGGTGAACACCTTCGCCGCCGAGCGCTCCCAGGACGTGGTCCTGCTGGCCGACGCCACCTCGGACGTCGGCGTGCCCGGGTCATCCGCGCTCGACCTGGCGCTGCGCGGCGTGGCGGCCGCGGCCCGCGCCTACCTGGACGCCAGGGACCGGGTGGGCGTGATCACCTACCAGTGGGGCGGGGCGAGCTGGCTGGTGCCCGGTCTCGGCCGCCGGCAGGTGTACCGGATCATCGACTCGATGCTGGCCAGCGAGGCGAGCACCGCCCGCGGCGCGAACTTCCGGCGGCTGCCGCGGGCGGCGCTGCCGCCCGGCGCGCTGGTCGTGGTGTTCAGCCCGCTGATCGACCAGCGGTTCGTCGAGGCGCTGCGGGACATGCGGGAGCGCGGCTTCACCATGCTGGTCGTGGACGTGCTGAACGCCGAGCCGCCGGACCGGCGGCGCAGCGCGGACCGGATGGCCAGGCGGATCTGGAAAATGGAACAGGAGGCGATCAGGTTCTCGTTGCGCGAGCTCGGCGTCCCCGTCGTGCACTGGGACGGGGTGCAGTCCCTGGACCTGCCGCTGGCCGGCCACACCAGGCGCCCGCTGGCGGCCAGGCGATGACCGGCCGGGCGGCGCTGGGGCGGCCGCGGGGGCTGGGTCTGCGCCGGGCGGGCCGTGCCGCTGCGGGCCCTGGGCGGGGTCGGCCTGATGGGGGCGGCCTGCGTCGGGTGGGCGGCCGCGCCGCTGCCGCGTCAGGGTCAGGCGGACTTCGCGCTGTTCCTCGCGATCGTGGGCGTGACCGCGGGCGTGCTGCGGCTCGCGCTGGCGGCCGTTCCGGTGCCGGAGGAGAGCTACCTGTTGTCGTTGCCGGTGCGTGCATGGCTGAGGTTCGGCGAGATCCTCCGGCTGGTGCCCTGGGAGGAAGGCGCGCTGGTCGCCGTCTTGTGGCTGGAGGTGCTGCACCCGGCCCGGCCGTGGCACACGGCGGTGCTCGGCGCCGGGCTCATCGCCTACCTGCTGACCACGCACCTGACCGAATCCGCGGCTTCCTCGCCGTGCTCAGGCCGCAGACCCGGGTGCTGGCCATCGGCGCCGGGCTGCTCGCGCTTGGCGCCGGGGCGGGGATGCTGCCCGTGTTCGGCGCCGGGGCGGGCTCGGCGCTGTTGCGACTGCTCGCCGCAGGCGCGCTGATCGCCGCGGCCGGCCTGGTGCTCCCCCACGTCGCCCGCGCCGAGCCCGGACCCCGCGCCGCGGCCCGCAGCCGGAACCCAGAATCCGCCAGCCCCGCCCGCCCGAGTCGCCCGGCCTGATCCGGGACTCCCAGATCCGCACCGCCGCCACAGCCGCTAGCCATACCGGAATCGCCGGAGGGCCGGGGGGCGGGTGCGGTTGTGGGGATGTACAAAGGGGGAGGGAAAACGAGGGGGTTCCCTGGAGCGTGGCGGCTTACGGAGAGGCTGGCCAGGCGGGAAGATAGCCGGCAAGATAGGACGCGGACTAACAGGAGGCAGAGCCGATGGCGGAAATCGTCCGGGCCGGGCTGATCCAGCAACGCTGGACCGGGGACAAGGAATCGATGATCGCGGCGGCGGTGAGCCATATCCAGACGGCGGCCTCGGCGGGTGCGCAGGTGGTCTGCCTGCAGGAGCTTTTCTACGGCCCGTACTTCTGCCAGGTGCAGGACGCCGACTACTACTCCTACACCGAGGCCATCCCGGACGGCCCGACCACCCGGTTGCTGCAGGACGTGGCCCGCCAGCACGGCATCGTGATCATCGCGCCGATGTACGAGGAAGAGCACCCGGGGGTCTACTACAACACCGCCGCGGTCATCGACGCGGACGGAAGCTACCTGGGCAAGTACCGCAAAACCCACCTGCCTCAGGTCAAGGGGTTCTGGGAGAAGTTCTACTTCCGGCCGGGCAACCTGGGCTACCCGATCTTCGACACCGCGGTCGGCCGGATCGGCGTGTACATCTGCTACGACCGGCACTTCCCCGAGGGCTGGCGGGCGCTCGGCCTGGCCGGCGCGCGGATCGTGTTCAACCCGTCGGCCACCAGCCGGGGGCTGTCCGCCTACCTGTGGAAACTCGAGCAGCCCGCCGCCGCGGTGGCCAACGAGTACTTCATCGGCGCGATCAACCGGGTCGGCGTGGAGCCGCTCGGCGACAACGACTTCTACGGCCAGACCTACTTCGCCGATCCGCGCGGCCAGCTGGTCGGCGAGTCCGCGAGCGACGAGGCGGACGAGGTACTCGTGCGCGACCTGGACATGGACCTGCTGACCGAGGTCCGCGACCTGTGGCAGTTCTACCGGGACCGCCGGCCCGACGCCTACCAGGCCCTGGTGCAGCCATGAGCACCATCTTGATCAGCGGCGGCACGGTGGTGACGGCGTCCGGCACGCTGGACGCCGACGTGCTCGTGGCCGGGGAGAAAATTGCGGCCGTCTTGGCGCGAGAGGTTACTGGGGCTGGAGGGGCCGCTGGGGGGGTCGGGGGGGCCGGGGACTCGCCGGCGGCGGTGGCGGCGGACCGGGTTATTGATGCGACGGGGAAGTATGTGCTGCCGGGCGGGATCGATGTGCACACGCACATGGAGATGCCGTTTGGCGGGACGTTCTCCGCGGACACGTTCGAGACCGGGACCCGGGCCGCGGCGTGGGGCGGCACCACCACCATCGTCGACTTCGCGGTCCAGGCCAAGGGCACCTCGCTGCTCGGCCACGCTGGACAAGTGGCACGCCAAGGCGGACGGCAACTGCGCGATCGACTACGGCTTCCACATGATCGTCTCCGACGTCAACGACGCGACGCTCAAGGAGATGGACGCCTGCATCGCCGCCGGGGTGAACAGCTTCAAGATGTTCATGGCCTACCCCGGCGTGTTCTACGCCACCGACGGCGAGATCCTGCTGGCCATGCAGCAGGCGGCCCGCTCCGGCGCCACCGTGATGATGCACGCGGAGAACGGCATCGCCATCGACCAGCTGGTCGCGCAGGCCATCGCGGCCGGCCACACCGACCCGGTCAACCACGGGCTGACCCGGCCGCCGGAGCTCGAGGGCGAGGCCACCTCGCGGGCGATCACGCTGGCCCAGGTGGCGAACTGCCCGCTGTACATCGTGCACCTGTCCGCCTCCCAGGCGCTGGCGGCGGTCGCGCAGGCCCGGGACAACGGGCAGAACGTGTTCGCCGAGACCTGCCCGCAGTACCTGTTCCTGTCCCTGGACGACCTGGCCCGGCCGGGCTTCGAGGGGGCGAAGTTCGTCGCCTCGCCGCCGCTGCGGCCCAAGGAGCACCAGGACTCGCTGTGGCGGGGCCTGCGGACCAACGACCTGTCGGTGGTGTCGACGGACCACTGCCCGTTCTGCTTCAAGGACCAGAAGGAACTGGGCCGGGGCGACTTCTCCAAGATCCCGAACGGGATGCCAGGCGTCGAGCACCGGATGGACCTGCTGCACGCCGGGGTGGCCGCGGGCCAGCTCACGCTGCCGCGCTGGGTGGAGGTGGCCTCGACCACGCCGGCCCGGATGTTCGGCCTGTACCCGCGCAAGGGCGTGATCGCGGCCGGCTCCGACGCCGATATCGTCATCTACGACCCGGCCGCGCGGCAGACGCTGTCGGCGGCCACCCACCACATGAACGTGGACTACTCCGCGTACGAGGGGATGGAGATCACCGGCCGGGTGGTGACCACCTTGTCCCGCGGGCGGCCGGTCATCGACGACGGCACTTACCGGGCAGCGCGGGGCACGGGACGTTCCTGGCCCGCGGGCTGAATCAGTACCTGGTGTAGGGCACGAACCACAGTTCGTTCGGGAGAAAATATGGATTTCGGGGTGGTGCTGCAGACGAACCCGCCCGCCAGCGGCGTGGTCGCGATGATGCAGCGGGCCGAGGAGGCCGGCTTTTCCTACGGCTGGACGTGGGACTCGCACGTGCTCTGGCAGGAGCCGTTCGTGATCTACTCGCGCATCCTGGCCGCGACGACGGCGATGACCGTGGGCCCGATGGTGACCAACCCGGGCACCAGGGACTGGTCGGTGATCGCGTCGCTGTTCGCCACGCTGAACGACATGTACGGCAACCGGACCGTGTGCGGCATCGGCCGCGGCGACTCGGCCCGGCGGGTCATCGGCCAGTCGCCGATGACGCTGGCCACGCTTGTCGGCCGCGATGACCGTGATCAAGGGGCTGGCCGAGGGGCGCGAGGTCATGCTGCACGACCAGCCGCTGCGGATCCCGTGGGTGCGCGACGGCAAGCTGGAGATCTGGATGGCCGCCTACGGCCCGAAGGCGCTCAAGCTCACCGGCGAGCAGGCCGACGGTTTCATCCTGCAGACCGCCGACCCGGACATCGCGCGCTGGACCATCGGCGCGGTGCGGTCGGCGGCCGCGGCGGCCGGGCGGGATCCTGCCGCGATCACGATCTGCGTGGCGGCGCCCGGGTACGCCGGGCCTGACCTGGCGCATCAGCGGGAACAGCTGCGGTGGTTCGGCGGGATGGTGGGCAATCACGTGGCCGACCTGGTGGCCAGGTACGGCACCGACGGGCCGGTCCCGGCGGCGCTGACCGACTACATCGCCGGGCGGCAGGGCTACGACTACGCGCACCACGGCAAGGCGGGCAACCCGGACGTGGACTTCGTGCCGGACGAGATCGTGGACCGGTTCTGCCTGCTCGGCCCGGCCGCCGCGCACGTGGACCGGCTGCGCGAGCTGGCCGGGATCGGGGTCGACCAGTTCGCCCTGTACCTGATGCACGACGAGCAGGAAAAGACGCTCGCCGCTTACCGGGACGAGATCATCCCGGCACTGCGCTGACCGAGGGCGCGGGTACCAGGCCC
This sequence comes from uncultured Actinomycetes bacterium, assembly GCA_963730825.1. GTDB lineage: Bacteria > Actinomycetota > Actinomycetes > Streptosporangiales > Streptosporangiaceae > Palsa-504. The sequence continues at coordinate 5,691 of CAVSTQ010000023.1, read as the reverse complement.
TCGATCTTGGGCAGGGCCTGCTGGTCGGCCAGGGCGATGGCCAGCTCGCCGGCCGCTGTCGGGTGCAGCGGCGCCGGATCGCCCGGGCCCTGCACGTACGGATCGGCCGTGCACAGCTCGTGGCCGGCGAACGGCGGGTCGGTGACGCCGAACCCGAACGTCTGCGCCCCCTGGGCCAGCACGGTGTTCAGCTGGCCCAGCCGGGACAGCAGCACCTTCTCCTTCGCCGCGGTGACGCCGTACCGGCGCAGGCAGCCGATGTCGGTCCCGAACGGCGAGTAATACTGGTTGACCAGCACCGCGGGGTGACCGGGAAGCTGGTCAAGGTCGCCCAGGAGCTGGAAGTAGCTGCTGGTGAAGGCGCTGATCAGCTGGCTGAAGTAGGCCGAGGACACCTTGTCGTTGCACACGGCGCTGGCCACGCACAGCCGCGTCATGATCGACCACTGGACGTCGTCCGCGCCGACGCTGACGATGATCACCTTGGCCTGGGTGGCCTGCTGAGCCTCGATCAGCTGGGACGGGGCCACCTGCCCGTCGCCGAGCACCTGGACGCCGAGCAGGCCGTTGCTCACGGTGGCGCCGCTGCAGGCCAGGTTGAGCACCTTCCAGGTGTTCACCACGGCCAGGTCGGCCGCGTACGCCTGCGCTGCTGCGGCCGCAGGCCCGGTCCAGGGCGCTGGCGTTGGTCAGCGATGCGGGTTGCCGACGGCGGCGGCGGTGGAGTCACCGATCACGACCGCCTGCACGCTGGTCAGCGGGTGGTTCACGGTGGGCGGGAGCACGACGAGCGGATCGGCGCCGACGAGGTCATCAAGGGTCTTGACGCTGCGCAGCACTCCCGGAGTGCTGGACGCGGTGAGGCCGATCCCGCCGACGTTCACCGCGCCGACCACGACCAGGCCCACGACCACCGTCCTGGCCATCCTCGCGTGCGACTGCCTGCGGATGCCGGCCACCGCCATCAGCCCCACCACGGCGAAGCCGGCCGCGATCAGCGTCTCCCACTCGAAATAACGCGTCCAGCCCTGGGCGAGCTGCTGGCTGAGGTTCAGCTTGAGCTGGCGCGGGGTGTCCGAGCGCAGCAGCTGCGCCACCTGCGGGTCGATGGTGATATGGGTGAGCTGGAGCCGCGGCCGGATCGGCCCGGCGAACTGCGGGCTGGTCGGCATCACCTGCCCGAACAGGTCGAGCTCGCCAGGTCCTGACCAGCTCAGCGAGGAGACCGCCGCGCCGACCTGGGCGCTCTGCCCGGCCGCGGACACCGTCTGCAGCGGCGCGACCTGCAGGGCCAGCCAGATCGAGCCGGCCGTGATGATGACGAACGTGACGACGTAGAAAGCGGCGATCCTGGTCAGACGCAGGAATGAAGTGATGAGCACTCCCCCGTTGCGTGATGGGCTCGCTTCTTCTACGCTACCCCGCGTTCGGCTGATCGCAACATGTCACGGCCTCCGGTCAGAGGGCTTGCTTGCGTTCCAGGTAGCTCAGCGACACCCAGCCGAACGGCACCGGCAGCCAGAAGGTCAGCAGCCGGAACAGCAGCACCGCGCTGACCGCCACCGCGCCGGGCATGCCCGTGGCGGTCAGGCCCGCGGTCAGCGCCGCCTCCACCCCGCCGATGCCCCCGGGCGTGGGCATGATCGAGCCGATGGCGCTGCCGGTCAGGTACACCACGGCGACGCTCGCGATCGGCACGGAACGGCCGAACGCCGCCACGCATGCGGCCAGGCAGACGATGTAAGCCGCGCTCAGCAGCAGGGCGCCGCCGATGCCGCTGGCCAGCTTGCGCGGATGCTGCGCGACCTCGAGCAGCCGGGGCAGCACCTGGCCGAGCATCGGCGACACCCGGGCGCGCAGCAGCCGCCGCCAGGCCGGCACCGCGAACACCCCGAGCGCGGCCACCAGCAGGCCGGCCAGCACGAAATAGGCCCACCGCGGCGGGTGGATCGGATCCTTCGCCGAGGTGCCCGCGATCGCGGCGAACACCACGATCAGCAGCACGTGCAGGACGAACGCCACCACCTGGGCCACCCCGACGCTGGCCGCCGCGACCGCCGCGGGGACCTTCCTGCGCTGCAGGTACCGGACGTTCAGCGCGGCTCCCGCCGACGGCGGCCGGGGTCACCAGCGTGACGAACGACCCGGCCACCTGAGCGAGCACGGTGCGGAAGAAGTTCAGCCGTTCGGTGACGAACCCCGACAGCGACAGCGCGGCGCCGGCGTAGGTCAGCGCCGAGGCGGCCAGCGCCACGATGCTCCAGCGCCAGTCCGCCGAGCGCAGCACGCTGGCCAGGCTGGCCCGCTCGAGCTCGCCGGCCAGCAGGTACGCGGCCACGACGCTCGCGACCAGGGTCAGCAGGGTCCGCAGCCTGATGCGTTCCAGCCGCACCGGGGTGGCCTCGCTGCCGGGCACCGCCGCGAGGAGCAGCTTGCGCAGGGCAGGCAGGACATCACGGCGGTGGCGGAGCGCCGCCCGGGTGGAACGAGCCAGCGCGACCGGCTGCAGCAAGGACACCACGGCGACAAGCTCGTCCGGGTCGGGACTTTTCGATGGCCAGATCGGCGGCGCGTTCCGGCCCGACGTACAGCGCCAGCTCGGCCAGCAGCTGGGTCACGTCCAGGCGGACCTGCAGGTCGGTCGCGGCCACGTCACCGTCACCCGGGTCGAGCAGCATGACCTCGCCGTCGTCGGTGAGCAGGATCCGGTCCGCGGTCAGCCCGCGGTGGGTGACCCGGCGGGCATGCAGGCGGCCCATCGCGTCCCAGATCTGCCTGAGCTCCGCGTCCGAGCAGCCGGGATTGCGCTGCGCCAGCGTGGCTGCCCTCGTGGTGCTCGTAAGCCAGCACGGCGGCCTCGGGGCCGACCCGGACCAGGGCGCGCAGCCGCGGCGTGGGCGCGCCCGCGTCCTCGGCCGCGTAGGACAGCAGCGCCCGGCGCTCGACCACGCGGTCCACGGACAGCGGGGCGTTGCGTGACACCTGGCCGAGCACCCGGACCGAGCGGTAGATCCGGTAGATCGCGCCGGCCGCCTGCTGGTCCCAGTCGTACACGACGACGTCCAGGCTTCCCGACTCCGTCGCCAGCGCGTACTGGCGGGAGCCGGCGCTGGCCTGCGCGGGCTGGGTCCGGCTCGTCCGGGCGGGTCCGCAGGATCGCGGTCACCGGCACGCCGGTGGCGGCCAGCGCCACCGCGATCTCGCGGCCGCCGGGCCGCTGCGAGGTCGATCCGGCCACGTACCTGACCGCCAGGCCGATCGCGCGGCCCCCGATAAGCGTGATCAGCAGGGTCAGCACGGTGGTGTGCAGCGCCCCGACGTGCACGACCGCGTACACGCCGACGGCGGCCCACAGGGCGTTGCGCCAGGATCGGCGTCCGACCAGGCTGATCATGGTGGCGTACGCGACCAGGCCCGCCAGGTAGGGGTCGAGCGCGGCGACGTGGCTGACCCCGGGACGGGACATGATGATCGCGTCGTAGAGCCGGGTGGCCGCGCCGTGCCGGAGCGCGATGTCGACGACCGCGGTCACCACGCCGGCCAGCAGGCCGGTCGCCAGCGCTTCGGCCAGCCGTCGCGGCTGACGCCTGACCAGCAACTGGACGGCCAGGGCGATGGGCAAGATGAACAAGGCGAACAGGGCGAGTTTGGGCGCCAGTGTCAGCAGCGCGTGCGGCAGCCGCCGGCTCGCGCCCACGATGTCGGTCTCCACCCCGACCGTGGTCGCGCTGGCCGCGATCCCGGCCAGCGCCAGCGCGACGATCTCGATGCAGGACAGCGTGCAGCGCAGCAAGTCGACCGGCTTGCGGATACGGCGCTCAAGCTGATCGGTGACCTCGATCTCGCCCGGCTGCGATGGCGTCACGGCTTGATCGTTTCACCTGGTGGTATGGGCGCATAGCCGCGGGGTCTGGCCGACTCGTAAGTCTATAACTCTGATCGTAATACTTGACTTTTGCCGCGATCGGGTGGAAACCTGAAGGTGCGGTCGCATGTTCAGCTGAGGGGAGCTTCTCGATGCCAACGGATGCGGCGTCCGGCGGCATCAACGCGGCGCGCGCACCGGCTCTCACGGCGGGGAGAGAGGTCTCGGCCGCTGAGTTCCGGGAGGCGATGGGGCACTTCGCGACGGGGGTGACGGTCGTGACCTCTGTCGACGCAGCCGGCGAGCCGGTGGGCACCACCGCGAACGCAGTCACCTCGCTGTCGCTTGACCCGCCGCTCGTCATCGTCTGCTTTGACCTGGACAGCGTGACGCTGCGGGCGATCCGAGGCCACCGCGCGTTCGTGGTGAACGTGCTGGCGGCACCGCAACAGCACCTGTCGAGGAACTTCGCCCGCCGCGGGCTCGCGGCGGGCTGGGACGGGATTCAGCACCGGCGCGGGCCGACCGGCAGCCCCCGGCTGGAGGATGTACTCGCCGTCCTGGAGTGCACCGTCGAGCACGCACTGCCCGGCGGCGACCACGAGATCATCATCGGCCGGGTCCGGCACGCGGAAACCAGCACCAACCCCAACGGCCCGCTGGTGTACTTCCGTGGCAGCTACGCCTCGCTGACCGACGAGGATCTCCCCGCCTGCGGCTAGTCCCTAGCGCCTGGCAGGTCACGCTGGCCCTGCTGGGGCCTGGCCCTGCTGGGGGCCTGGCCCTGCGGCCGGATTCAGCGCTGTCCGCACGATTTCCGGTCCCGCTGGGATCTCTTGCCACCGATCATGGCTCCCCGGCCACTCAGTCCCGGGTGAAGACCGCGTGGATCGTGATGGTGTTGTGCATGGACGACATGCCGAGCTGGTTCCAGGTCAGGCCATACTGCGACCGGTCCACCTCGACCGTGGCGTCCAGCGCCACGGCACCGCCGGTGACCGGGGCGGCGGCCGCGGCGAAGGTGACCGGGTGGGTGCGGCCCCGGACGGTGAGAGTTCCCTCGACGGTCACGCCATCGGGCGCGGGGGTGAGCGTGGCCACGGCGAAGGTGATCGACGGGTTCTCCTCGGCCAGGAAGAAGTCCTTCGAGCGCAGGTGCTTGTCGCGGCGGGGGTTCTTGGTGTCCACCGACGCCGCCGCCACCGTGACCTGGCCGGTGACCGCCCCCGTGGGCGACACCGTCCCGGCGCCTTCCACCTTGGTGAACGTGCCCCGGACCGGGACCAGGCCCCACATGCTCTTGGACTTCAGCGCGACGGTGGACCGCGCCGGGTCGAGGGTCCAGTTACCGGCCAGCGAGCCGTCGGCCAACTGCGCGGCCAGGGTGGCTGCGGGCAAGGGAACGGTCATCTCGGGTCCTCCTGGTGAATTCGGGTGGCACGGCCAGATAGTCCGGCTGTCCGAAACCCTATATACCGGCGCGGGGCTAGCGCAGCCGCTGCGCCATGATGACGGACGTATGCCTGGTCAGGGTGACGGCCGGCGCTGACCCGGTGAGGCGGCGAAGCTCGGCGGCGAAATGACGCTGAGTGTCGTGCGGCCAGCTCAGGAACGCCGCCCTGGTGCTTTCCAGGGCGATCACGCCGTCGGCGGGCATGATCGCACGCTGCCTGTCCGCCAGGCAGGCGGGCGTCCCGAACAGGCCGGTGGCGGCGATGACATCGGGATCGGAGGGGCGCCTGTCCCAGGCGCCGCCGATGTCGCCGTGCGTGACCCACAGGGCGTCGAGCGCCGCGCCGAGGGGATCGTCATATTGCTCCTCTGCG
>CAVSTQ010000022.1:0-154496 GCA_963730825.1 uncultured Actinomycetes bacterium | reverse complement strand
GCCGCGAGCAGCGCAACTACCTGGCCCGCTCCCGCAAGGGAGGCACCGGCGAGCGCCGCCGCGCCATCTCTGACGGCGGCAGGCCCAACGCCAGCGCCCGCCTCACCGTCACCGACTACCTCCTGGCCCTGCGCCTCCGCGACCGCCTCGGCCTCCCCGCCCAGGCCATCGCCAGCCTCCTGGGCATCGACCGCAGCACTGTCAGCCACATCACCGCAGACGCCGCCCGCTACCTCGCCGCCGCCCGCCTCACCCCCGCAGCCCAGCCCCCGCCGTCCCAGCCCTCCCCGCACCCCCGCCAGGCTCACCGCCTACGCCGCCGCGAACGGCATCACCCTCACCATCCCCGGCAACGGGCACCCAATGCCAGAACACTTCAGGACACGCAAACCAAACCCATCCCCGACACGCCAGAAACCACCAACTAAATAATCGACGCGTCCCACAACGAGGTAACGGTCCACGATGACCTCAACGGGCGGCCGGTCGGGAAACCGGGCGGATATTGGGTTGATCGCTGCGGGCGAACGCGCCGGGGAAATTTTAGCGGGCTCTTATTTCTTGAGTGTGAGTGACTCAAGCTTTTGGAGGCCATCAATGAGTGAAACGCTCACGCTGCCGGTGCTGCCGCTGGACGACGAGGTGGTGCTGCCGGGGATGGTGGTGCCGCTAGAGACATCACAAGCAGACATCGGCGCCGCGATCGACGCGGCCCGGCTGCCATCCCGGCAAGTTCCCGGTGTGCGTTCAGAAGTTAAGGCGCGAGTGCTGCTCGTGCCCCGGCTGCCCGACCGCGGGCTGGCCGGCGTCGGCACGATGGCGACAATCGAGCAGGTCGGGCAGCTGCCCGGCGGGAGGCCGCCGCGGTGGTCCGCGGCGTCGCGCGCGTGCGGATCGGCACCGGCGCGACCGGCCCAGGCGCCGCACTCTGGGTGCAGGCAACGGTGCAGGACGAAGCGCCCACCGACGCCCGCACACCTGACCTCGCACGCGAATACAAGGCGATCGCTGTCAACATCCTGCAGCAGCGCGGTGCCTGGCAGTTCGTCGACTCCGTGCAGTCGGTGAGCGATCCCGCTGCACTCGCTGATCTTGCGGGCTACGCGCCCACCTCACCGCCGAACAAAAGCTCTGGCTGCTCGAGACCGTCGACGTCACCAACCGTCTGGAACGCCTGATCGAGTGGGGCCGTGAGCACCTCGCCGAGCTCGACGTTACGGAGACGATCCGCAAGGACGTCCAAGAGGGAATGGACAAGCAGCAACGGAGTTCCTGCTCCGCCAGCAGCTCGCCGCGGTCCGTAAGGAGCTCAACGAGCTCACCGGCAACACGACCGAGGAGCAGGACTACCGCGCTCGCGTTCGAGGCTGCCGATCTGCCCGAGAAGGCACGCGAGGCGGCGCTGGCAGAAGTCGACAAGCTCGAGCGCACGTCCGAGCAGTCGCCGGAAGTCGGCTGGATCCGGACCTGGCTCGACACCGTGCTGGAGCTCCCCTGGAACGAGCGCACCGAGGACGCTTATGACATCGCCGGCGCCCGAGCCGTGCTCGACGCCGACCACGCCGGCATGAAAGACGTGAAGGAACGGATCATCGAATACCTCGCCGTACGCAGACGGCGTACCGACCGTGGTCTGGGTGTCGTCGGCGGCAGACGCAGCGGAGCTGTCCTGGCGCTCGTCGGGCCGCCCGGCGTCGGCAAGACGTCGCTCGGCAAGAGCATCGCGCGGGCGCTCGGTCGCAAGTTCGTCCGCATCTCGCTCGGCGGCGTGCACGACGAGGCGGCCATCCGCGGCCACCGGCGCACGTACGTCGGCGCGCTGCCCGGTCAGATCATCCAGGGCATGAAGAAGAGCGGAACGATCAACCCCGTCTTCATGATGGACGAGGTGGACAAGATTGGGCACGACTTCCGCGGCGACCCTGCGGCGGCGCTGCTCGAGGTGCTCGACCCCGCGCAGAACAACACCTTCCGCGATCACTACCTCGAGATCCCCTACGACCTCTCGGACGTCATGTTCGTCGCCACCGCGAACGTGGCGGACCCCATTCCCGCTCCGCTACGGGATCGCATGGAGATCCTCGGTTCCCCGGCTACACACGGCGGGAGAAGCTCGCCATCGCGCGGCAGCACCTATCCCCAAGCAGCTCGAGGAGCACGGAGATCACCGAGCGAGCTCGACGTGACCGACAAGGCGGTCGTCTCGTCATCGACTTCTACACGCGGGAGGCCGGCGTCCGGACGCTCGAGAGGCAGATCGCGAGCATCATCCGTGGCGTGGCGGTGGAGATCGACGAGGCGACACCAGCCTCGCAAGGTGGACGACGAGGACCAGGTGCGCGAGTTCCTGGGCCCGCAGCAGTACACGCAGCGGGTGGCGGAGCGCACGGGGGGCCGGCGTCGCGACGGGCCTCGCGTGGACCAGCGTGGGCGGCGAGATCCTCTTCATCGAGGCTTACGCGCATGTACGGCTCGGGCAAGCTGCAGTCACCCTCACGGGGCAGCTCGGCGACGTCATGAAGGAATCGGCGCAGGCAGCGCTCAGCTACGTGCGCACGAACGCCGAGAAGTTCGGCATCTCGAAGGGCTTCCTCGAAAGAGCGGCATCCACATTCACATCCCCGCGGGCGCGATGCCCAAGGACGGGCCGAGCGCGGGCGTCACGATGTTCACGGCGCTCGTGTCGATGCTGCTCGGCCGCGGTGCGGCAGACGTTGCCATGACGGGCGAGATCGTCCCTGCCGGGCGGGTCCTGCCGATCGGCGGCCTCAAGGAGAAGGTGCTCGCGGCGCACCGCGCGGGCATCAAGCACGTCCTCGTCCCGGAGCGCAACAAGGCCGATCTCGACGAGGTACCGGCGGAGGTGCTCGCCAAGCTCGACGTGCACACGGTGGGCGATGTCTGCGAGGTGCTGCGGCTCGCGCTCGAGCCGGCCGTCGGCTCCTCGGCGGCGGTGGCCGAGGCGGCCTAGCCCGTCCGGCCGGAGTATCACCACGTCCTGGGGTCAGCTGGCGCTGGCCCCGGGAGCGTCTTTGGCGGGGTGGGACAGCGGTTCGGGCGAGGCGATCGGGAAGACGTCCGTGGCCGTCAGGTCCCAGATGGAGCTCGACTGGCCCTCGGGGCTCGTGGTCACCGGGGCCGCGGCGAAACCGAGGCTCCGCTGGGACAGCCGGTCGGTAACCCCGGTCGGCCTGGTGACGTCCTGGCCCCCGGCGCCGGGACCGGGATCAGCCCCCGGGGCGGGAAGCGCCGTCATGTCCGGTGGGACCCGGATGGCGCTGCCCGGGTACGGGGTGACGGAGCTGGCCGGCGCGACCGGGAGCAGGCCAAAGGTGGGCTCGGGTTCCGGCGCGGGAGCCCAGGGCGGGCTGGTCGGCTGGCCGACGTCGCGGCCGCCGCGGGGTGCCGGGGTGGCTCTGGGCACCGGGGTGATGGCGGGGCGGGGCGGCTCCGCCGGGGGGCGGCGATCTCGCCCAGACTGCCGCCTTGCCAGCCACCCGGGGCCGGCCAGGTGGCCGCCGGGGCGGGAGGTGCGGCGGCGAGGGGCGTGACGAGCGGGGGCAGCTGGGGCCGGACGGGCCGGGCCATCTCCTGGTCAGGCCGACGCGGCCCGTGCTGCCCTCTGGCGCTCCTCGACCGTCCCGGCGGCTGGCCGGGACCGGAACCGGCCAGGGCTCGCTTGCGGCGCGAGCTCATGACCAGCAGCAGCACCACCACCAGCACGATGAGGGCGCCCAGGGCGGCCACGATGTCGCGGAGCAGCGACCCGGCGAACGCGCTGGCGTTCGTCTGCGGGGCCGCGCCCACCTGCCGGGCGGGTGTGGCCGGGGCGGGCGCCGTCGGCGTGGGCGACGCCGGAGTGGGGGAGGTCGCCGGCCTGGTGGCGGCGCTGAAATCGGCGGCCAGGGTGACCGCCCGGGCGGCGTCCAGCGTGCCGTAGCCGGTGCCCGGTCCGGCCGCGCCGTCGGTGACCGAGGTGAGGGCGGTGCTCTTGGTCAGCGCCCGGGTGACCTGGGCCACGGTCAGCTGCGGGTATCGGGACAGCAGAAGGGCGGCGACGCCGGCCACGACGCCGCTGGCGGCGCTGGTGCTGCTGACCGTGGCGTAGCCGGCGGCCGTGGTCGCGGCCGTCAGGTTGACCCCCGGCGCGGTCAGCGACACGTAGGAGCGCTTGCTGCTCAACGGGGCCAGCCTGGCCGCCGCGGGTGACCGCGCCCACCGCGATCACGCCGGTATAGGCGGCCGGGTAGTCCACCAGGCCGGGCCCCTCGCCGTCGTCGCCCGCGGGCGCGACCAGCACGACGCTTTTGCGCAGCGCGTAGGAGACCGCGGCCCGCTCGGCGGGGCTTCCGCCGGCTGCGGCCGGGTCTCCGTGGCCCGTCAGCCCGAACGTCCCCGGGTCCAGCGGCAGGTCGATGACCCGGGCGCCGTGGTTGACCGCGTAGGTGATGCCGTCGGCGATGGCGCCAGGCAGTCGCCGGGTAACGGCCTGGTCCGTGTTGAGCGGATCGTTGAACTCCAGGTCGACCCGGATGGACAGGATTTTCGCGGCGGGGGCGACACCGACGAGGCCGGCCGGCGGCCGGGGCCGTGCCCGTGGCCGGCGATGATGGCCGCCACCTGAGTGCCGTCGATGCCCCAGAACGGCCCGTCGGCCCGGCGGCCCGAACCGGTGTAGTCGGGTCCGGTGAGCACGTCGCCGGCCAGGTCCGGGTGGCCGGCCGCAACCCCGGTGCCGAGCACCGCGACGGTGACTCCGGCGCCGCGTGTCTGCGGCCACGTCTGGGGTACGTTCAGCCCGGCCAGCCACCACTCCTGGGCGCGCACGGCGTCGGCGGCCGCCGCTGGCCCGGCGCCAGCGCCGAAAGCAGGCGCCGAGCCGGCGACTGCGAGAACGGCAATGGCCGCAGCTAGTCCTGTGGTGAAAGGCACCAGGGGGCTGCGGAGTGATCGGTGTGACACTTGGTCAGAAATCTCCTCCGACGCTGGCCGAACTGGCCGACGGCCACGATGTCCGAGCTGGCCTATGCCATCGTGCCATGCGACCGCCTTGGGCGGAATGCGTCACTGCGGAATAGTTTGCGGTGTGGTCGTAATTGATACCCCGGCGGTCAGGTACGGTCGGCACTAGCCGGGCCCCACGGCGCCGGGAGGAGATCGTATGTCCGGGTTGACGGAGGCAGACATGCGGATCCTGGCGTTCGAGCGGCGCGGGTGGCGGTCGCCAGGAGTGAAGGAGCAAGCTATCGCCGAGGTCCTCGACATGCCGGCCACCCGGTACTACCAGCGGCTGAACGAGCTGATCGACTCACCGGAGGCGCTCGCGTTCGACCCGGTGCTCGTCAAGCGGTTGCGCGCCCAGCGGGCCCGCCGCCAGCGGATGCGCTCGCCGCGGCCCAAGGGCGGCCAGGGGCAGCCTCGGTGACCGGCCTGCCCGCGGCGGCCACCGCGGCCGGTCAGGCCGGGCTTGACGCGCTGCTCGCGGACCCGGGACACGCGCTGATCGCCGCCGACTTCGACGGCACGCTGGCGCCGATCGTGCCGCGCCCGGAAGACGCCCGGCCCTACCCCGGGGCGGTGCCGGCCCTGATCGCCCTGGCCAAGGCCGTCGGCACGGTCGCGGTCATCACCGGCCGGGCCCCGGCGAATGTCGTCCGGCTGGGCGGCCTGGAGGTGGTCCCCGGTCTCATCGTGCTCGGTCACTACGGCTTGCAGCGCTGGCAGGACGGCGAGCTGACCGAGCCCGAGCCCGGGCCGGCCGTGGCGGCCGCCCGGGCGGCACTGCCTGGCCTACTCCGCGAGGCGGGCGCGCCGGAGGGCACGTCGATCGAGGACAAGACGCACGCGCTGGCCGTCCACACCCGCGGCACCGCCGACCCGGAGGCCGCGCTGCGCGGGCTCCGCGAGCCGCTCGGCGCGCTGGCCGGCCGCTGGGACTGGCGGCGGAGCCCGGCCGGTTCGTCATCGAGCTGCGACCGCCGGGGGTAGACAAGGGCACCGCGCTGACTCACCTGGTCGCCGAGCGCGCGGCTGCCTCGGTCCTGTTCTGCGGCGATGACCTGGGCGACCTGCCGGCCTTCGCGGCGGTCCGGGCGTTGCGCGCGGACGGCATCGGCGGCTGCGCGGTGGCCAGCGCCAGCTCTGAGTCACCGCAGGTCGAGGCGGCGGCCGACCTGGTGGTGGAGGGCCCGGCGGGGGTGGTGGCGCTGCTGGCCGCGATCGCCGCCCAGCTGGGCGGGTGAGCGGGGCCGGCGGTCAGCTCCGCAGGCAGGCTAGCTGATCGGCCAGCCAGTACGCGGGCCTGGCCGCCGCGGCGGCGGCGGCCAGGGCGGCGCTGCGACGGCGGCGTTCCGCGTCGGGCATGGCGAGCGCCTGGTGGATGGCGGCGGCGGTCTCGGCGACGTCGTAGGGGTTGACGAGCAGCGCGTCGGCGGCGAGCGTCGCGGCGGCGCCCGCCTCCCGGGACAGGACCAGCGCGCAGCCGTGCTCCGACAGGACCGGGCCTTCCTGCGCGACCAGGTTCATGCCGTCCCTGATCGGGTTTACCACCAGCACGTCCGCCAGCGCGCACGCGGCCAGCGACCGGGGATAGTCGTCTCTGACCTCAAGGATCAGCGGGTTCCAGTCCGCCGTGGCGAACTCCTCGGTGATCTCGGCCGCCAGCCGCCTGACCCGTTCGGTGTAGGCGCGGTACTCCGGCACGGCCGACCGGGACGGGTAAGCGAAGGCCAGGTGCATGACCCGGCCGCGCCATTGCGGCCGGGTCACCAGCAGCTCGCGGTAGGCGGCCAGGCCGCGCACGATGTTCTTGGACAACTCGGTCCTGTCCACCCTGACGATCAGCTTCCGGCCAGCTGCGGCCCGGCGCAGGGTGCCCACGTGAGCGCGCACATCGTGCGCCTGGGCGCGGGTCCGCAGCGCGGGGGCGTCCACGCCGAGCGGGTGCACGGCCACCTCGGTGACGTGACCGCGGTACCGGACCCGGCCCACGTCCGGGGTGTTCGCGGACGGCGTGCGGTCCACCTCCGTGCCGGGCATCGCTGCGCAGCAGTCAAGAAACGCGGCGGCCCACCGCCGGTCGTGAAAGCCGGCCCGGTCCGCGCCGAGGATGCCATCGATCAGGGCGTGGCCGACCTTCTGGGGCAGGATCCGGTAGTACTCAAGCGGCGCCCACGGCGTGTGCCAGAAGTACGCGATGCCGGTGTCACGCATGGCGTCGCCGAGCTTTTCCCGCAGCAGCCTGGGCGCCAGGCTCAGGTGGTAGTCCTGGATCAGGACCCGGGTCTGCACCTCCGCGGGCCCGGCCGTGCCCGCCTTGGCCTCTTCCGCGAGCGCGTCCGAGAACGCCTGGTTGTAGGCCAGGTAAGCGTCCCAGTCGCGGGCGAACCCGTGGCCGAACTGCGGCTCGTTCGGGGTGTCGAACAGCAGGTGGTGCAGGAACCACAGGGTGCGGTTGGCCACGTGGTTGTAGGCCCGGTCGAAGATGTCGGGCGGGATGTCGAGCATCCGCACCGGTACGCTGCCGTGCTGGCTGGCCCGGGTGTCCTGCTGCCGCGCGGCCGCGCGGTCCGCCTCGCTGAGCGCCGCGCAGATCCAGATGACCTCGGCCTCCGGCGCGACGGCCGCCAGGCCCGACATCACCCCGGCGATCATGCCGCCGCCGCCGCGCTGGCCGGCCAGCGTGCCGCCGGGGCCGAACTTGTACGAGATCGGCCCGCGGTTAGACGCCAGCAGCACCCGTTGCTTCATACCCCGGCAGGCTAGTGCCCCCGAAAGGCAACGATGTCCAGGGGGTCGGCCCGGTGCTGTCCGGCCAGGCCAGCACCTCGGCCGCCCTGGTACGATGATTCCGGTTCAGACACAACTGAATAACGCTCATCCAGAGGGGTGGAGGGATCGGCCCTGCGAAGCCCCGGCAACCGAGCGCGCATGCAGTACCCGTCGTAAGCGGCGAGGCGCGTGACATGGTGCCAAGTCCGGCCCGTGGTCAAGGTGACCACTGGGAAAGATGGGGAAGGGAAACCTCGCCGGTGACGACAGCAACAACACACACATCTACCACCTCGGCCGGGTTTGGCTATGCCACCGGGCTATCCTGCCGTGAGTGCGGCAAGGTCTATCCCCTCGGTCCGCACTACGCCTGCGAGGAGTGTTTCGGCCCGCTCGAGGTGCGGTACGACTATCCGCGGCTCACCAGGTCCGACATCGAGGCCGGGCCGCCGAACATGTGGCGGTACGCACCGCTGCTGCCGGTGCCGCCTGATATCGCCAGCCGGCCCACCACCGAGCCTGGCTTCACCCGGCTGATCCGCGCCGACAACCTGGCACACGCGCTGGGCATGCGCAGGCTGTGGATCAAGGACGACCGGGGCAACCCGACCCATTCGTTCAAGGACCGGGTCGTCGCGGTGGCGCTGGCCGCCGCGACCGAGATGGGCTTCAAGGTGCTGGCCTGCCCGTCGACCGGCAACCTGGCCAACGCCGTCGCCGCCGCGGCCGCACGGGCCGGCATCCGTTCCGTCGTGCTCGTACCGGCCGACCTGGAGCTGCCGAAGATCATCACCACCGCGGTCTACGGCGGCACGTTCGTCACCGTGGACGGCACCTACGACGACGTGAACCGGCTGGCGTCCGAGCTCGCGGGCGAGTATCCGGACTGGGCGTTCGTGAACGTGAACGTGCGGCCCTATTACGCCGAGGGATCCAAGACGCTCGGTTTCGAGATCGCCGAGCAGCTCGGCTGGCGGCTGCCCGAGCAGATGGTGGTGCCGATCGCCTCGGGCGCGCAGCTGGTGAAGGTGGACAAGGGCTTCACCGAGCTGACCTCGCTCGGCCTGGTGCCGCAGGCACCGTGGCGGGTGTTCGGGGCCCAGGCGACCGGGTGCGCGCCGGTGTCGGCCGCGTTCGCCGCCGGGCACGACGTGGTCCGACCGGTCCGGCCGTCCACCATCGCCAAGTCGCTGGCCATCGGGAACCCCGCCGACGGCCCATACGTGCTCGACGTGGTCCGGCGCACCGGCGGGGCGATCGCCGACGTCAGCGACGACGAGGTCGTCGACTCGATCCGGCTGCTGGCCGAGTGCGAGGGCATCTTCGGCGAGACCGCGGGCGGCGTCACCCTGGGAGTGCTGCGCAAGCTGCTGGCCGGCGGCCAGCTCGACCCGGAGGCCGAGACCGTGATCATAAACTCGGGCGACGGGCTGAAGACCCTCGATGCTGTCGCCGCGGCGATGCAGGTACCAGCCGCGATCAAGCCCACCCTCGAAGCGTTCCAGGAGGCCGTGCCGTGACCGTCAACGTTCGCATCCCCACCATCCTGCGTTCCTACACCGGCGGTGCGGCGGAGGTGACCGCGTCCGCGGGCACGCTCCGCGACATCATCACCGGCCTGGACGCCAGCTATCCGGGCCTGGGCGGCCGGATCATCGACGACGGCGGCAAGCTACGCCGGTTCGTCAACGTGTACGTGGGTGATGAAGACGTCCGTTTCGCGCAGGGGCTTGATACGCCAGTAGCGGCCGGGACAAGGGTTTCCGTGATTCCCGCAGTGGCCGGCGGCGCGCCCGGACTGTGACCGAGGTAGGTCAGATGGCGTGATTGGTGGGTAAGTGGCGTCAGGCGCACTCGGCACAAGGTAAGGTCAATTCCGGTCGCCGTCGGACGGGGATTGGTTTCGTACGTATAACGTGCGCCGCCGTTCTCACCCGGTGCGATCGACGGGTTCCGCGGTGACAAGGGCGGGGCTCGAGGCCCGAGCGCAGTTAGGGAGTTGTTTGGAATGGCTCAGGGCACCGTCAAGTGGTTTAACCCGGACAAGGGATACGGCTTCATCGCCGTCGACGGTGGCAAGGACGTGTTCGTCCACTTCTCCGCGATCCAGTCGGATGGATATCGCACTTTGGAAGAGGGACAACGGGTCGAGTTCGAGATCACGCAGAGCGATCGGGGCGCGCAGGCCGACAAGGTTCACGTGGTCTCTTAGGTTCGCTAGCGGCTCCGGGTTCGCCCGGGTCGCCGTCCGGCCCGGCCCCACCCGGGGCCGGGCCTGACTGATTTCGCCGCGTCTGTGCGCCCGGTGGCACTCTGGTCCCGGGCCTGACGTGAGTCGTAGGTAGGCGTCAGCCTGCCCGGATGACGGTCAGCGGGACGCTTGTCTTCCTCTCTGCGGTGCTGCCCGCTGGGCTTTTACCTCGGACGTTTGCACTCTCCCTATGAGAGTGCTAAACATGGATCTGGCACTCTCCTCATGCGAGTGCCAGCATGATGGCGGGATCGAGCGATGAGGTGCCTACCTCGCGGCAGGAAAGGACTGACCGCGGGAGGTGCCGTCCGTCGCGGGCGTCGGCTCGATCTGCGCGTTACGCCACGGAGGACTGGAGCCTATGGCAGCGAAGATGATCGCGTTTGACGAGGAAGCCCGGCGCGGCCTCGAACGCGGTATGAACCAGCTCGCCGACGCCGTGAAGGTAACTCTCGGCCCTAAGGGCCGCAACGTGGTACTCGAGAAGAAGTGGGGAGCCCCCACGATCACCAACGATGGTGTATCCATCGCCAAGGAGATCGAGCTCGAGGACCCGTGGGAGAAGATCGGCGCCGAGCTTGTCAAAGAAGTAGCGAAGAAGACCGACGACGTGGCCGGAGACGGCACGACGACGGCTACCGTGCTCGCCCAGGCGCTGGTGCGCGAGGGCCTGCGCAACGTCGCGGCGGGCGCCAACCCGATGTCGCTCAAGCGCGGCATCGAGGCGGCTGTCGAGCGGGTGAGCGAGGAGCTTTCCAAGCTCGCCAAGGACGTGGAGACCAAGGAGCAGATCGCCTCCACCGCCTCCATTTCGGCCGGTGACACGGCCATCGGCGAGATGATCGCCGAGGCCATGGACAAGGTCGGCAAGGAAGGCGTCATCACCGTCGAGGAGTCCAACACCTTCGGCCTCGAGCTTGAGCTCACCGAGGGCATGCGCTTCGACAAGGGATACATCGCGCCTTATTTCGTCACCGACCCGGAGCGGCTCGAGGCCGTCCTCGAGGACCCGTACATCCTCGTGGTCAACTCCAAGATCTCGGCGAACAAGGACCTGCTCCCGCTGCTCGACAAGGTGGTGCAGTCCGGCAAGTCGCTGGTCATCATCGCCGAGGACGTCGAGGGCGAGGCCCTGGCGACCCTGGTCGTGAACAAGATGCGCGGCCTGTTCAAGTCTGTGGCCGTCAAGGCCCCTGGCTTTGGCGACCGCCGCAAGGCCATGCTCGGTGACATCGCCATCCTGACCGGTGGCCAGGTCATCAGCGAGGAAGTCGGCCTGAAGCTGGAGAACGTCGACCTTGACGTGCTCGGCCGGGCGCGCAAGGTCGTGGTCACCAAGGACGAGACCACCGTCGTCGACGGTGCCGGTGACGCCGAGCAGATCTCCGGCCGGGTCAACCAGATCCGCACCGAGATCGACAACACCGACTCCGACTACGACCGCGAGAAGCTGCAGGAGCGGCTGGCCAAGCTGGCCGGCGGCGTCGCCGTCATCAAGGCGGGCGCGGCTACCGAGGTCGAGCTGAAGGAGCGCAAGCACCGCATCGAAGACGCGGTGCGCAACGCCAAGGCTGCGGTCGAGGAGGGTGTTGTCCCCGGTGGCGGTGTCGCGCTGCTGCAGGCGGGCAAGAACGCCTTCGAGAAGCTCGACCTGTCGGGCGACGAGGCGACCGGCGCGAAGATCGTGCGCCGGGCGCTGGAGGAGCCGCTCAAGCAGATCGCGGTGAACGCCGGCATGGAAGGCGGCGTGGTGGTCGAGAAGGTCAAGACGCTGCCCGTGGGCCAGGGTCTTAACGCCGCGACCGGCGAGTACGTCGACATGTTCAAGTCCGGGATCATCGACCCCGCGAAGGTCACCAGGTCGGCGCTGCAGAACGCGGCTTCGATCGCGGGCCTGTTCCTCACCACTGAGGCCGTGATCGCGGAGAAGCCGGAGAAGGAAAAGGCCCCCGCCGCCCCCGGTGGCGGCGGAGACATGGACTTCTAATTCTCCGTACAGGCACTGTCACGCAGACGGCCCGGGGCCTGGCCCCGGGCCGTCTGCGCTTTCTGGCCCAAGCCGGGGCTCCGGGGCCCGAAGCCGGGCTCCGGCCCGGCGATAACGAAGCTGCGATCCGGCGCCCCGGACCGATAGCCTTAGAAATGCCCATAGCATCCTCGGTCGCCTGATCGCTGGCTGTTAGTTATGTTCTCTTCAAACGTGAGGTCTGCGCGTGCCTACCGGCAAGGTCAAGTGGTATGACTCCGACAAGGGGTACGGCTTTCTCGCCCGTGATGACGGAGGCGAGGTGTTCGTGCACTCGTCGGCGCTGCCCTCCGGGACGACCGCACTGCGGCAGGGGCAGCGAGTGGAGTTCGGTGTCGCCGAGGGCCGCAGGGGAGCCCAGGCCCTCCAGGTGCGGGTGCTTGAGCCGCCGCCCACGGTCGCGGCGGTCAAGCAGGCCCGCAAGAAGCCGGACGAGATGATCGTGATCGTCGAGGATCTGATCAAGCTGCTCGACGAGGTGTCGACCACCTACCGCCGGGGCAAGCACCCGGACGCTCGCGACGCGAAGAAGATCGCCGCCGTGCTCCGGGCCGTCGCCGACGACGTCGAGCCCTGACCGCTAGCCTGGGTTGTCGCGGTCCCGGCGGGTGCGGGGCGGCGGGGGCGGTTCGCTCATCTGCTGCGTGAGCACCCGCCGACGGCGCCTGCTGACCAGCGTGATCAGCGCCACGGTCAGGCAGGCGGCGGGGATCGCCAGCCCGGCCTCGCCGTTGTTGGTCATCGAGACGAGCACGCCGACCAGGCTGCCGGCCACATTCGACACCTGGTTCAGCGTCTCGGAGACCGCGAACGCCGAGGACCGGATCTCCTCGCCGATCTCGCGCTGCACGGTGGAGTCAAGCGACAGCTTGGCCAGCCCGGCGGCGAGCGCGGCGGTGAACGCCACGGCGATGGCCGCCTCCAGGCTGAAGAACCAGGCGCAGGCCGCGGTCACGATCGGGGCCAGGGTGAGCATGGCGAACAGGATCGCCTGCGGGGCCCGGGCGCGGATCGCCGAACCGATCGCCATCGCGGCCAGGCCGCCGGCCGCGGCCGCGGCCACCAGGGCGCCAAGCGCGACGTTGTGCGACACCTTGAAGTTGGCGGTGCGCAAGTAGAAGGCCAGGAAGAACACCATGTAGCCGGAGAATGCGCGCAGCACCGCGTTGCCGCGCATCGCCTCGCTCACCACCGGGCCCACGCTGGTCATCCCTCGCCACCGGCGGGTACCCGCCGCCCGCGGCCGCCTGCCCGGGCCGGCCTGGGCCGCACCCGGCGGCAGCGCGGCCGGCGCGTACGGGGCCGTCTCCTCCCATTCGTCCGGGGTGTGGCCGTCCGCCCAGGCAGCCTGCTCGTACGGCCTGGTGCCGCCGGGCCCGCTGGCTCGGCCGGCCGGGCGCCGCCCGCCGGGCCCGCCGGAGCGGACGGCGGCTTCACGGTCGGCGTCAACGGCGCGTCGACCTGGTCGGGTAGCCGCAACGCGAGGATCATGGCGGCGAGATAGATCACCAGGCCGGCCCGGAGCACCCAGGCCGCGCCGCCAGCGACCTGGATCCCGGCCGCTAGCGCCCCGGCCAGCATGGACGCGGTCAGGGCGACCAGCTGGGACCGGGCGTTCGCGGTTACCAAGGTGATTTCGGCAGGCAGCAGCCGCGGCGTGATCGACGCGCGGGCCACGCCGTAGGCCTTCTGCAGGACCAGGATGCCGAACGCGGCAGGCAACAGCGTCCCCGGCTCGTTGACCGCCGCCGACATGGCGAAGCACAGCAGGCCGCGGGCCAGCAGGGTGCCGGCCAGCAGGTACCGCCGCCCCTGCTGCATGCGGTCCAGGGCCGGCCCGATAAACGGCGCGAGTACCGCGAACGGGGCCATCGTCACGAGCAGGAAGAGCACCACCCGGCCGCGCGCCTGATCCACAGACGTGCTGAAGAAAATCGTCCCGGCCAGCGACACGGCCACGAAGGCGTCCCCGGCGCCGCCGGCCGCGGTCAGTTCGATCAGCGTGGACAGCCCGGTCCGGCCGGCTCCTGAGGCGCCGGTCACCTTGTGCACCAGGCCGCCCGTCCGGCGGGTCACCGACGCGCCGGCCCGGGCGCCGGACCGTACCGCTCCGCCGGTGGCGCGGGCGGCGCCACCCGTTCGCCGCATCGCCTCGGACATGCGCATGTAACCAGTATTGTTGGTACGCGCCAGTACGGCGACTCAGCCCAGTCGGCAAACAGCGGGTAACCACACCTGCGACAAGCGTGATGAGCGAGAATTGGTAGTCGTGAGTCCCTCCCGCACCCGTACCAGGGAACCAGACCAGGCCTGCGCCGAGGCGGTCGACCTCGCCCGAGCGGCCCTTACCGCCGTGGCCGGCCCGGCCGATGTCGGCGCTCACCTAGGCGTCCAGGCCGATGGCGAACGCATCGTGACCCATCTTTTCGACTGCGCGGACCCGGCCTATTCCGGCTGGCGCTGGGCTGTGACGGTAGCCCGGGCCCCCCGGGCTAAAGTCGTCACGGTCAGCGAGACGGTGCTGCTGCCCGGATCGCAGGCCCTGCTCGCACCGGACTGGGTGCCGTGGCACGACCGGGTGCGGCCGGGTGACCTGGGCGTCGGTGACCTGCTGCCCGCCGCCCCTGACGACGAGCGGCTGGTTCCGCTGGTCGTGCTGGAAGGCGACGACGCCGTCACCGACTGGTACTCCGAGGCCGAGCCGGGCGGGCCGGCCGAGCCCGCCGAGCTGCCCGCGCCCGGACGCTCCCGTGTGCTGTCCCGGTTTGGCCGGGAGGAGGCCTCCGAGCGCTGGTACTCCAGTGCGCACGGCCCGCGCACGCCGCTGGCCCACGCGGCGCCCGCCAAGTGCATCAGCTGCGGTTTCTTCGTGTCGCTGAGCGGTGAGCTCGGCCGCCTCTTCGGGGCCTGTGCGAACGAGTACGCGCCTGACGACGGCCGGGTCGTGTCGGCCGATCACGGCTGCGGAGCGCACTCAGAAGCGATGGCGTCCGAGGTGGCCCCGCGAGCGGCCACGCCGGTCATCGACGAATTCGGTTACGACCTCGTCGACCTGCCCGGGGTCTCCGTCGAGGAGACCGTATTCGAGCCGCTGTCCCGCGGGGCGGACTGATCCTGGGCGTGGCCTGCCGCCGCCCGGGCCCTGGCGCGCTTGAGCCTGGGCAGGTACCACAGGGCGAACAGGCCCAAGCCCAGGCCGGCTACGCAGGTCCAGATCCACCACCGCACGTCCGGACGCAAGCTGGTGCGCCCGATCAGCAGCACGACGAGCGCGATCGCCCAGCCAGCCGTGATGACCCTCGTCACCAGCTGATCGTTGCCTTCGAGCGGCGGCGGGGGAGACGGCCGTACCCCCGGCTCGCGGGTTTGCTTCACCCCTGTAGGCTACGCGTCGTCCGGCCGCCGACGACGGCGCCACGGGCCCCGCATGCGTTGGCCGTCACGGTGGCCGCGTCCTAGCCGCGGCCGTGATGTACTTAAACCACGTTCGAGGCTGCCCGACGAAGGCTGACCGACTATGACGACCACGCCGACCGAGACTGATGCCGGGCTGGCCACCACGCTGCGGATCTCGGTGAGCCGGCTGGCGAGGCGGCTGCGGGCCCAGCGGGCCGTGTCGGGCCTCGCCGAGGCGGTGCTCTCGGAAACCCAGCTGGCGGCCTTGTCCGCGCTGGAAGTCCACCACGCGATGACCCCGGGGGAGCTGGCTGAGCATGAGAAGGTGCAGCCGCCGTCGATGACCCGCGTGATCGCTGTGCTCGCCGAGCGCGACCTGATTCTCAAGTCGCCCCATCCGACCGACCGGCGTCAGGTCGTTCTCACCGTCACCGGGGAAGGCCGGGCCGTGGTCCAGCGCGTCCGGCGCCGTAAAGACGCGTGGCTGGCGCAGCGCCTGGCCGAACTGACCGCGGCGGAACGCTCGACCCTGGCGGCGGCGGTCCCGATTCTGGAAAAGCTCAGCCAGTCGTGACCACCCGGCGTCTCAGGACGCCGGGTCCTGGCCGCCGTCCCGGGCCCGCAGCGGCCAGCTGGCCAGCGAAGAGTAGCGCGGCTGCTCGGCCGCGCGCAGGTGGCTGCGGACCAGGTGCACGCGGTCCGCGGTCCAGGACGGCCCCTGGTAGTCGTCAAGCGCCGCGACGAGGGCGGTGACCTCGGCGGGCATCCGGCACCGGGCCAGGGTCAGGTGCGGCTGGAAGCGGTGGCTCTTGCCGGGCGGCGGAGTACCTGCCCGGGTGGCCCCCGCGACCACGGATTCAGCCAGCCGGGCCAGGGCGGCCCGGTCCCCGGACAGGCCACTCCAGAGCACGTTCGCCCGGCCGGCCGTGGGGAAGGCGCCCGCCCCGGAGAAGGCCAGCTGGATGTCGTGATGACGCCGGGCGGCCCGTTCTATCCGCTGCACCAGCCTGGCCGCGGTGGGCTCGTCGACCTGACCAAGAAAGGCGAGGGTGACATGCCAGGCTTCCCGGTTGGTCCAGCGGAGGTCGGTCCGGCTGGACCTGAGCGGCTCGACCACGGCGTCAAGTTCGTCCAGGACGGCCGGCGGCGGAGCGATGGCCACGAACAGGCGCATCGCCTCGCCGGTGGCCGCACCCGGGCCAGCCGGACGGCTGGCCCCGTCGCGCGACCGGGGCGTCCCCGGGTCTAAACCGGTGCGCGGATGGGCGGGCTCGCTGAGCAGCTCGCCCTGGTGAGCGTGATTACGCATACCCCACCTCGGATCTTGTCTCGGCTAGCTTCCGGTGTGGTAAACCGCTGATGCGCTCAGCCACGTAGTCGATGCAGGTCGTGAGAGCTTCCACGTCCGCCGGATCGACTGCGGGGAACATACCGATTCTGAGCTGGTTGCGGCCAAGTTTCCGGTAAGACTCGGTGTCCACGATGCCGTTGGCCCGCAAGGACGCCGCTATGTCGTTAGCGGACAGTTCGCGGGCGATATCGATCGTCCCGACAACCTGCGAGCGCTGCGCGGGGTCGGCGACGAACGGGTCAGCATAGGTCGCCTTCTCCGCCCACGTATACAGTATTGCACTCGATTGCGCCGTGCGCGCGGTTGTCCAGGCCAGGCCGCCCTGGGCGAGCATCCAGTCGATCTGGTCGGCCAGCAGGAACAGGGTGGTCACCGCGGGCGTGTTATAAGTCTGGTCCTTGGCCGCGTTCTCCAGCGCTATCCGCAGCGACAGGAAATCGGGTATGTAGCGGCGGCTGGCGGCGATCTCGTGCACCCGTTCGACGGCCGCCGGGGACATCAGGGCGAGCCACAGGCCGCCGTCGGAGCCGAGGCCCTTCTGCGGGGCGAAGTAGTAGACGTCGAACTCCCCGGGGTGGACGGGAAGACCGCCGGCCGCGCTGGTGGCGTCCACCAGGA
Organism: uncultured Actinomycetes bacterium; assembly: GCA_963730825.1. Classification (GTDB taxonomy): domain Bacteria; phylum Actinomycetota; class Actinomycetes; order Streptosporangiales; family Streptosporangiaceae; genus Palsa-504. The sequence goes on along the minus strand of CAVSTQ010000022.1, from coordinate 137,084 downwards.
CCAGCGACCCTTCATCGGCGCCGGGCTCACGGCGGACCGGCATCGCGACGCCGGTCGAGGTCTCGTTCTGGGTCAGGGCGTACGCGTCCGCGCCCGGCTCAGGCCAGCAGGCCGGATGCGTGCCTGGCGCGGACTCCACCACGGTGGGCGCCGACAACCAGGGCGCCCGGCCGGCCAGCGCGGCGAACCTGGCCGAGAACTCGCCGAAGCTCAGATGCTGCGAGTGCTCGCGGATCAGCCCGAACGTGGCCATCTCCCAGAACGCGCTGGTGCCTCCGTTGCCGAGCGCGACCGTGTAGTCGGCGGGCAGGCCGAACAGCTCGGCCAGCCCGCCGCGGATCCGGTGCACCAGCGACCTGACCGGCGGCTGCCGGTGCGACGTGCCGAGGTAGGCCGGTCCCGAGTGCGCGAGCGCGGCCAGCTGCTCAGAGCGGACCTTGGCCGGCCCGCTGCCAAACCTGCCGTCGGCCGGCCTGAGCTCCGCGGGGATCACGAGGCTACCCATAACTGCAGCTTACCGGCGCGGTCGCCGTGCTGTACCTGCCGCCGCACCCGCCGCTCACCCCAGCCGGTCGAGCGCCTCGTCGGCACCGGGGACGCTGCGGACCGACCGGGTCGCCGGGCCGATGTACCGTGCGGCCGGACGGACCAGCCTGCCCGTGCGCATCTGCTCCAGGATGTGGGCGGCCCAGCCGGCCGTCCGCGCGCAGGTGAACATCGAGGTGAACATGTGCGACGGAACCTGCGCGAAGTCGAGCACGATGGCGGCCCAGAACTCCACGTTGGTCTCGAGCACCCGGTCAGGGCGCCGGGCCCGGAGTTCGGCCAGCGCCGCCTTCTCCAGCGCCAGCGCGACCTCGTACCGCGGCGCGCCCAGCTCCTTGGCCGTGCGGCGGAGTACCCGGGCGCGCGGATCCTCGGCCCGGTACACCCGGTGGCCGAATCCCATCAGCCGTTCGCCGTGGTCCAGCACCGACGCCACGTACCTGTCGGCGTCCCCGGTCCGTTCCACCTCTTCGATCATGCCAAGGACACGGGCCGGCGCGCCGCCGTGCAGCGGGCCCGACATGGCGCCGACCGCCCCGGACAGGGCGGCCGCCACATCGGCTCCGGTGGAGGCGATCACGCGGGCGGTGAACGTCGAGGCGTTCATGCCGTGCTCAGCGGCCGAGGTCCAGTACGCGTCGACGGCCTTGACGTGCGCGGGGTCGGGATCACCACGCCAGCGGATCATGAACCGCTCGGTAATCGTCGCCGCCTGGTCCACCCGGCGCTGCGGCACCATGGGGAGCCCGGGGCCGCGAGCGGCCTGCGCCACGAAGGACAAGGCCATCACCGAGGCGCGGGCGAGATCCTCGCGGGCCTGCTCGTCGCTGATGTCGAGGAGCTGGTGCAGCCCCCAGGCGGGGGCGAGCATGGCCAGGGCACTTTGCACGTCGACCCGGATGTCGCCGGAATGAACGGGAATCGGGTAGGGCTCCGCGGGCGGCAGCCCGGGGGCGAAGGCGTTGTCGACCAGCAGGCCCCAGACATGGCCGTAGGGGACATGGCCGACGAGCTCTTCGATGTCAACCCCCCGGTACCGGAGCGCGCCGCCATCTTTGTCCGGCTCGGCGATTTCCGTCTCGAAGGCGATGACCCCTTCAAGTCCTGGCTTGAAGTCCGACATCGGTGTTTCCTCGCTTCTTCCTCATGGGGTGTCAGAGGGCACCTCGGGTCATCTGCCGGACTGCACCCTAGGAGCCGTCAGGCGCCGCGCGGACCGGCGGCGGGGCGATTCCAGCGTTACCATTCAACCGCCCTGACCAGGGTTGCGATAGCCGAAATAGGTGTGAGGATCATTACCCATGGATACGACAAAGCGTGATGCGGAGCAAGGCGGCCTGTCAGAGGACATGATGGCGGGCGATCCGATGGCGCAGTTTGCCCGCTGGATGTCGGACGCCCGCGCGCTGAACCTGACCGAGCCGACCGCGATGGTGCTCACCACCGTGTCCGCCGAGGGCCGGCCCCGGGCCCGGACCGTGCTGCTCAAGGCACATGACCAGGCGGGCTTCACCTTCTACACCAACCGGACCTCGCGCAAGGGCCAGGACATCGCGGGTAACTCCCGGGTGTGCGCGGTCTTCCCCTGGTACGGCCTGCAGCGCCAGGTCACCGTGGAGGGGGCGGCGACCGCGATGTCACCCGAGGACAGCGAGCCGTACTACCGGTCCCGGCCCCGAGGGTCGCAAATCGGAGCGTGGGCCAGCAGGCAGTCCCGCGTCATCGGCTCCCGCGCTGAGCTGACCGATCGCGTCGCCGCCCTCGAGCGACGCTGGGCGCCCCCGGCGGTCATCCCGATGCCGGATTTCTGGGGCGGCTATCTGCTGGTACCCGAGACGGTCGAGTTCTGGCAGGCGGGCCAGTACCGGCTGCACGATCGCCTGCGCTACCGGCGGCTCCAGGCGGGCTGGGCCATCGAGCGGTTGTCCCCCTCAGCCGGCGCCCCGGCATAGCATCACAACCAGGAGGATGAGGAGTTGACAGCCCAGGGGCTCATAGACACGACGGAGATGTACCTCCGGACGATCTTCGAACTCGAAGAGGAGGGCGTGGTGCCACTGCGCGCCCGCATCGCCGAGCGGCTAGCGCAAAGCGGCCCGACCGTCAGCCAGACGGTGGCCAGGATGGAGCGGGACGGCCTGCTGCACGTCGCCGGGGACCGGCAGCTCTCGCTCAGCGAGGTCGGCCGGATGCTGGCCACCAGGGTGATGCGCAAGCACAGGCTGGCTGAATGCCTGCTCGTCGGGGTCATCAAGCTGCCCTGGGAGGAAGTGCACATCGAGGCGTGCCGGTGGGAGCACGTGATCTCAGAAAGCGTGGAGCGCCGCCTGCTCGAGCTGCTCGGTTACCCCGTCCGCTGCCCGCACGGCAACCTCATTCCCGGCCTGGCCGAACTCGGCCTGCCGGGCGAAGCGCTGGAGCGGGTGCGGACGGCCACGAACGAGGCGGGTGAGGCGATGACAAAGGCCGCATCGGGGGACAGCATGCGAGTCGTCATCCGGAGAATTGGCGAGCAACTACAGAGTGATCTTGTTCTGATGCTTAAACTCAAGCGGGTCGGGATACAACCCGGACGCGAGGTGATTCTTATGGCGAGTGACGACGGTGTGCGCGTGACGGCCGGTGACTCTGCGGACGCCATCCCGGCCGAACTCCCCAGCCAGATCGCGGCGCATATCTTTGTCTCCGTTAGCAGCCGGTATCGGTCGGTGGCCGGAGCGTGATCATGTCCATCGGAAACGCTACCGTGGTCGGGGAGCGCAGGCGTGACAGGCTGGGGTGAAGCCGCTTTCGACCCGTACCTTCCGGCGGACACGGTCCTGAGCCAAGCGGATATAGCGGTCGTGGTCACGGACCGGCTGAGCAACCTGCTGTATCTGAACGAGTATGCGGCCCGGCTTTTCCGAATTTCCGGTGACGTGGCGCAGCTGGCCGGATGCTCGGTGCTGTCGCTCGGGTTGCTCGGGGACGACGACGTGCGCAAGACGGAGGATCTGGCCGCGCAGGTGCTCCGCGGCCGGTCGTGGGAGGGAACGTTCGAGAGCATGCGCGGCGACGGGTCGCGTGCGCTTATCCGCGCCTTCGCCGTGCCCTTGCGGCATCCGGGTGGCGACATCGACGGGATGGTGATCCTGGCCCGCGAGGCGAGCAAACGCGACGGCCAGGGGGAGCAGGACCGGCTGGCGCTGCTCGAGCGGGTGGGCGAGCGGCTGGCCGGCTCGCTGGAGATCGGCACCACGCTCAAGCACGTGGCGGAGATGCTCGTACCGCAATTCGCCGATCACTGCTTCATCGATCTTTACCAGGGCGATCAGCTCGTCCGCCGGGTGCAGCGGCACGCCAGCGACTGGGTACCGCCGCCGGGGACCTGGGCCCAGGTGGGGGAGACGATCCATTATCCGGACGGCCATTTCTGTCAGCAGGCGATGGCGCGCCTGGACACGATCGAGATCAACGACCTGGACAGCGGGCTCTATCCGGCGCCAAGCGCGGAGAGCATGTCGGCCGCTCAGCAGGCCGGCCTGACGTCGGTGATCGCCGCGCCGCTGTCCGCCCGGGGTGAGCTGCTCGGCGTCATGAGCCTGGCCCTGTCCCGGCTCACCGAGCGCGAAGAGCGTCATTACGACACGCCCGACCGTGACCTGATCGGCGCGATCGCCAGCCGGGTGGCGATCGCAATCGACAACGCGATGCTGTTCGAGACCGAGCGGCAGACCGCACTGGCCTTCCAGAAGAGCCTGCTGCCGCAGGCGATCCCGGAGCTGGACGGCCTGGAGGTCGCCTGCAGGTACGTGCCCGCCAAGCCGCTCGAGACGCAGGGCCAGGGGATCCAGACCCAGGTCGGCGGGGACTGGTACGACATCATCCCGCTGGCCGCCGGACGGGTGGGCATCGTCATCGGCGACGTCGAGGGCCGGGGGGCCCGGGCTGCGGCGATCATGGGTCAGCTGCGGGCCGCGCTCAGGGCGTTCGCCCAGGACGAGAAGTCGCCCGCGGACATCATGCGGAAGCTGGACGAGTGGTGCCGGTCGCTGGCTCCCCCAGACGAGGACGGATCGCAGCTGGCGGGCGACCCGCCCACCTGCAGCTGCATCTACATGATCTACGACGCGTGGTCCAGGGAGCTGACCTTCGCCAACGCGGGTCACGACGCGCCGCTTCTGGTCAGCGGCGGCCAGGTGCGGCCGCTCGAGTTCTCCTACAAGGGCGTCCTGCTCGGCGTGCGCGGCAAGGGGATCCGCGGCCTGCCCACGTACAAGGAGCAGACGATCGACATGCCGCCCGGGGCCATCCTGGTGTTCTACACCGACGGGCTGACCGACCGGAGGACGCGTGCCGACGGCTCGGGCCACTACTCCGAGGCCGAGGCGACCGACATGTTGCAGCACGCGGTCCGCGAGGCCGCGACACGCGGGGATGCCGACGCCGTGGCGACCGCGGCCGAGTACGCGGTGCCCGGGGACATCGACGACGACATGGCCATCTTGGTGGTGAAGTCCTCGGCTTCCGAGCTCGCCTCGGCTGAGCGCGTGTTCCCCGCCGAGCCCATCATGGTTTCCGAGGCCAGGCGGCTGGCCGCCCAGACATTCGGAGCTTGGGGTATGGACGCGGAGCAGGCCGAGCTGGCCTGCCTGCTGGTCTCCGAGGTAGTGACCAACGCGGTCCTGCACGCCTCGACCACGCCCAGTCCGGACCGCGGGCTCGCTGTCGAGCTCGAGCCGTTGACCCTGCCCGCGCCTGCTCCGGTGGCCCCGGTGGCCCCGGTGGGCCCGTCCGACCGGGAGTTCGCGTTGCGCCTGCGCCGCGGCACGACCTCGGTGTGGGTGGAGGTCTTCGATCCCGACCTCCGGCTCCCCCGGATTCGCACCGCAGGTGAGACGGACGAAGGCGGACGAGGCCTCTACCTGGTCGAACAGCTGGCGACCCGGTGGGGTTCGCGACCGACTCCGGAAGGCAAGGCGGTATGGTTCGAGATGCCGCGCAGCGGGAGGTAGGCCTGCCCGGGCCGTCAGTTCCCGGGGGTGGCCTCAGTGGCCGTTGTGTGCGGCGTACAGCATGAGCACGACCAGAACGAAGATGGTAATCGCCGCGGCCCAGTGCTTACCCGAGATACCCAGCTTCATCTTGCCGCGCACGCGGGTGTATCCAAACCCGACGAGCACGCCGAGGAACAAGAGCAAGATGAGCCCGGTCATAGCCGCCTCCTGAGCCCGCAGTGGTGCGGACCCATTTCGAGACTACGGCATTCGCTCGCCGGGCGCGAGACAAGGCGTTGCGAGGGCGGCTGGGCAAAACGGGCATATCGGGTCAAGGTCAGCTCATGCCGCGACCATCGGAAAAACTTAACCCGCTGGCCGCTCCGAAGCGCCCTGGATGTCTGGATCGCGCAGGGCGTAGCCGATCCCGCGGCGGGTGTGGATGAGCGGCGGACCAAGCCGGTGCAGCTTGCGCCGCAGGTAACTCACGTAGGTCTCGAGCACCTGTGGCTGGCCGCCGTAGTCGCCGCCCCACACGTGCTGCAGGAGCTGGGTCCTGGTCAGCACCTGGCCCTGATGACGTATCAGGCAGGCCAGCAGCCGGAACTCGGTGGGCGACAACTCCACCAGCGTGCCACCCCGGTGGACCGTCCACCTGGTCTCATCGAGCACCAGGTCGCCGCAGCACAGCAGCGCGGGCCCGGTGGAGTCCGGCCGAACGGCGCTGGTGGCGCCACGGACATAGGCCAGATGAGCCGGGGTGCCCCGGCGCACCCGCGCGTTGCGCGGGTGCGCCGGCGATGGCGCTGCCATCGGCTGGCCGACGGTGTTCACCAAGAGGTCGGGGCCACGGTCGGCGTCCCGGTCGTCCCGGTCGTCCCGGTTGTCCTGGGCGCTCCGGTGCCAGCCCGGCCGCCCACGGCGGTCGTGGTCAGCGGGGTGAACAGGACCAGCGTGGCGTGCAGCATCCAGTGCGACCGTGAGCCGACCACCACCACCAGGTCGCCGCGGGTGAGGGCGCTGGTGGCCTGCCAGGCGTTCTGGGTGAACGTGCTCGGGCGCGGGGCCGGCATCGCGCTGGCCGGCATGGTGGCGGTCTGTGTCACCGTCGCCGTGCTCCTGGTCACCGTGACCGTCACAGTGAGATCGGTGTTGGCCACCTGGACCGACACCGTCTGCGTCGCGGCGGTGGGCGTCAGCAGCCTGGCGGCGGCCAGCGGGCTTCCGGCCAGCAACGTCGTGGCCGGAATCAGGTTGCCCGAGGACATCGCCTGCTGCGTGGCCCGGGTGCTGGCGGTCAGGGCCGATGTGCCTGCCGTGGTCGTGGCCACGTCCTGGATGCGGGTGGCGCCGGAAAGCAGCCACAGGTGCAGCGAGGAGTTGGCCGACTGCACGATAAGGAACTTTTTCGTGGCCAGGACGACGACGCCGCGCTGCACGTCAAGGGTCCGGCCTGCGTAGGAGACCTGGCTGAACTGCCGGGCCTGGGTCAGCCCGGCCAGCTGCGCGTACGCGGCCTGCCTGGACCGGCCCCACTGGTTCATGACCGAGTTGAGCGCGGCTCCCTCACTGCTGAAGCGGGCCGCGTAGGCGGCTGGCTGGGCCGTGCTGGCGGCCGGCTGGCTGGTGGCCGCGATCGCGACCGTGGCGATCGAGCCGATGCCGACCAGGGCCGCGGCCGCGATGCCGACGCGGGCCTTCCTCGACGCCTGACGGCTTTTCCCGTAACGCTCGCGGGCCATCATGGATGTCTCCTTCTGCCGTGGACGCTGCGCCCGCTTCGCGCGTCCGGGTTCGTCGGTCCGGGCCGGTGGGCTAGGTAGCCGGTGGACGGCCCGCTTGTATCCATGGGTCGAGAGTGCCCGGATACGTCCCGGCGGCGCGGCGGAATCGAGGGTCACGTAAGCGTTACGTTCGCGCCTTCACATGCTCGCGCACCGCCAGCGCACGGTCCGGCCGCGGTCGGCGCGGGAGTTCAGCGCTCGGTTACATTCGCTCCGGCACGGGCACGCCGAGCAGGCCGAGGCCGGTGCTCAGCACGTCCTGAGTGAGCGCGGAGAGCGCGAGCCGGCTCGCCCGCAGCGCGGAAGTCTCCGCCTTCAGCACCGGGCACTCCTCGTAGAACGTGGTGAACAAGCTGGCCACCTCGAAGAGGTACCCGGACAGCCGGTGCGGCTCCGCGGTCTGGACGACCTGGGTCAGGACCGCGCCAAAGCCGAGCAGCCGTAGGGCGAGGGCACGTTCGGGGCCCGCGGTGACGGTCACGGCCGAGTGGCGCGGGTCAACCGCCGCGGCTCCCGTTCCGGTGCTGCCGGGATCTCCGGGATGGCCTGGTTCGGCCGCCCGGCGGAAGATCGACCGGATCCGCGCGGTCGCGTACTGCAGGTAAGGCCCGGTGTTGCCGCGGAACGAGATCATCCGGTCCCAGTCAAAGATGTACGCGCTCTCGCGCGCGGTGGACAGGTCGGCGTACTTCACGGCGCCGATACCGACGGCTTCCGCGACCGCGTCGAGCTCACCGGCATCCAAGCGCGCAGCCGCGTCGAGCTCGGCCAAGATCCCGCGCGCCCGCTCGACGGCCTCCTGCAGCAGGTCGCTGAGCTGGACGTTGTCCCCGGACCGGGTGCGGAGCCTGTTGCCGTCGGGGCCGAGCACTAGGCCGATCTGGGCGTGCTCGAAACTGACCCCAGGCGGTATCCAGCCCGCCTGGGCGGCCACCGCGAACACCATCTGGAAGTGCAGCGCCTGGTCCGAGCCGACCACGTAGATGGCGCGGTCGACGTGCAGCACGTCGACCCGGTACCTGATGGTGGCCAGGTCCGTGGTGGAGTAGTTGTAGCCGCCGTCGCTTTTGCGGATGATGACCGGCATCGGCCGGCCTTCGCGGCCGGTGAAGCCAGCCGGGAAGGCGCACAGCGCGCCGTCGCTCGGCACCGCGATGCCCTGGTCTTGCAGCTGGGCCACCGTGTCGGCCAGCCAGTCGTTGTAGAAGCTCTCGCCCTTGATGTCGTCGTCGGTCAGCGTGACACCGAGACGGCCGTAAATGCGGTGCAGGTAGTCCTGGGACGCCTCGACAAGTTCCCGCCAGAGCTCCAGCGTGACCGGATCGCCGCCCTGCAGGTCCACGACCCGCTTCCTGGCCCGCTCCGCGAATTCGGAGTCGGTGTCGAAAGTGCGCCGGGCCGCCTGGTAGAAGCGGTTCGGGTCGGTGCGCAGCAACCCGGCGGCGGCGGAGTCCTCGCCCACGTCGCGCAGGTACTCGATGAGCATGCCGAACTGGGTGCCCCAGTCGCCGACATGGTTGTCCCTGATGACCCGGTGCCCGGCGAAGTCCAGGACGCGGGCGATGGCGTCGCCGACGATCGTCGTGCGCAGGTGCCCGACGTGCATCTCCTTGGCGATATTGGGAGAGGAGTACTCCACCACGATGGTCTGCGGCTCGGCCGCCGGCGCCAGGCCGAGCCTGGTGTCGCCGAGCATGCGAGTGGCCTCGGCGGCGATCCAGTCGTCGCGCAGGGTGAGGTTGATGAAACCCGGCCCGCTGACCGCAGGCTCGGCGCACAGATCGGCCACGTCGAGCCGGGCGGCCAGCTCCGCGGCCACCTCGCGCGGCGGGCGGCCTAGCCGCTTGCCGAGCGGAAGAGCCACATTGGACTGGAAGTCGGCGAAGGCGGAGGGCCGGATCAACGGATCGGCGTCGCGGTAGTCCGGGCCGAACGAAGCCACCATGGCGTCATGCACCCGCTGCGCGAGCACCTGCTGAGGATCAGCCATGGGTTAAGCCTAGCGGCGAGCGCGACCTGGCCGGCGGCAGCGGCGCCCGGCCCGGGCGGGCGCTTACGGGCGGGCGCTTACGGGCGGGCGCTCACGGGCGGCGCAGGAAGTGGCCGCCGCGACTGGCGGCCGGCCGGGGCTGAGCCGCTGGGTGATCTTTTCTGTGATCTGGCCGCGGGCCAGGTCGGCCGCGAGCAGGCAGGCCGACGTGACGGCCCGGGCGGTGCTCGCGCCGTGCGCGATCACCACGGTGCCGCCCAGGCCGAGCAGGACAGCTCCGCCGTAGCTCTCCGCATCCAGCCGCGCGGTGAGCTCCCGCAGGCCGCGGCGCTGCAAGAACGCGCCGACGCGAGCGGCCGCGGTGCCAGTCATCGCGGCCCGCAGTTCGGCCGAGGCGAAGCGGATCGAGCCTTCCAGCGTCTTGAGCGCCACGTTCCCGGTAAAGCCATCGGTGACGATCACGTCGAGCAGGCCGGCCAGCAGGTCACCGCCCTCCACGTTGCCCGCGAAGCTCAGCGGGAGGGCGCCGTTCGGCGGGTCGCTGGCCAGCAGTTCATGCGCTCGTCGGGTGAACTTATTGCCCTTGCCCGGCTCCGTCCCGATGGTCAGCAGCCCGACTCTGGGCGCGGCCACGCCCAGGGTCAGCTGGGCGTAGGCGACACCGAGCTGACCGAACTGGACAAGCATCTCGGGTTTGGGGTCGGCGGTCGCGCCCGCGTCGATCAGCACCGTACGACCGGGGCGGGTCGGCAGCACCACGGCCAGCCCGGGCCGCATGACACCGGGCAGCGGTCGCAGCCGGAGCCTCGCGGTGGCCACGATTCCGCCGGTCGGCCCGGCGGAGACCACCGCGGCCGCCTCGCCTCGCCTGACCAGCTGGCAGGCGACGGCCACGCTTGACCGGGGACGCCGCAGGCTGGCGAGCGCGCCTTCGTCCATGGCCAGGTTGTCCTCGGCCGGCACGACCTGAAGCTCACCCGCGGCGTCCAGCGCGGTCAGCGCCTGGCTCAACTGCGCCGCGGGCCCGGTCAGCACGACCCGGACGCCGTGCTCGCGCTGCGCCGCCAGCGCCCCGGCGACGATCTCGCCGGGCGCGTGGTCACCGCCCATGGCGTCGACCGCGATGACCGGGTCGGCGAGGCCGGAGCCGCCGTGCAGGCCGCCGGCCGCCAGGGACCGGCCGGAGTCCACGGTGCCGGAGTCCACGCCGGAGCCGGTGATCCCGCCGGGTTCCGTCGTCTCGCGGTCTTCTCCGGTGCGCCGGGACCCGGCCGTGCTCTCGGCCGGTTCCCGGCCCTGAGCGCGCCGCGGCCCGCCGTCCGGTGCCGTGCTCAGTGTGTCACCGGGGTTCGCGGGCCGAGGTGATGTCTCATCCTTCGTGTCCTTCAGCCAAAGTGTGCCTGTCTGGTGGGCCCCATTATGGCCCGCGGGAGAGTCCGGGCCTGGTCGGCCGTCGGCCGGGCCGTGCCCGGCCCGCGCTAACCGGCTGCGCATTGTACGGCTAAAAAGGCATGGAATGGAGAGTGGCATCATCGGGGCCGGATGTTTAAAGATTGCGGTGCGTGTATCCAGGCGAGTAATTTCTGCGAAACGCGGTATTTCTCTAGCCGTGAGAAAAGGGCTGGCGAGAAAGGTGGCAGCGACGGAAGAAAAACCGGAACCAACCTGGCATCAAAAACGTCCATAAACTATGGCAGCTGTTATGCAAGGCGTTTGCCAGCAAACGCCGTAGCGGGGGGAACGCTGGGAGCGAGGGTCATGGCTGTTTTCGCGCGGCGAGCGGCCGAGCGGCCGTTCAGCGCCGAACGGAGGGAGAAGATGCGTGACACACATCCAGCAGGCGGTACCCGCGGCCCGCTCGGCGGGCCGCGGGTTTCATGCCTACTCGGCGAAACACCTTGACACGCTCGTGCAGCGGGCAGGCCTATCCCCGGCGGACCGGCTGGCGGTGCAGGCGGTGGCGAGCGTACTGCCGTTCCGGACTAATTCGTACGTGGTCGAGAACCTCATCGACTGGGACGCGGCGCCGGACGACCCGATGTACCGGCTCGTCTTTCCCCAGCCCGACATGCTGCCCGCGGCGGACGTGCGACGGCTTGCCGACCTGATCAGCGGGGGCGCCCCCGACGCGGCGCGGCGTGCGGTCGCGCACGAGATCCGGCTGCGGCTGAACCCGCAGCCGGCCGGCCAGCTCCTGCTGAACGCGCCGAGCCTGCACGGCCGGCCGCTGCCCGGCCTGCAGCACAAGTACCCGGAGACGGTGCTTTTCTTTCCCCGGCAGGGTCAGACCTGCCATGCGTACTGCAGTTACTGTTTCAGGTGGGCGCAGTTCGTGGACGAGCCCGACCTGAAGATGGCCACCGACGACGTCGACGCGCTGGTGGCCTATCTCGGCGAGCATCCCGAGGTGACCAGCGTGCTTATTACCGGCGGCGATCCGATGATCATGGGCGAGGCGGTCCTGCGCCGGTACATCGGGCCGCTGATCGACCCCGGCAATGGCCTGGACCACCTGGAATCCATCAGGATCGGCACCAAGTCGCTCGCGTACTGGCCGCAGCGGTTTGTCACCGACCCCGACGCCGACGCCACCCTGAGGCTGTTCGGCGAGGTGGTGGCCTCGGGCCGGGCGCTCGCCGTGATGGCGCACTTCTCGCACCCGCGTGAGCTCACCCCCGCGCTGCTCGGCGAGGCGGTGCGCCGGATCGGGAGCACGGGCGCGGTGATCCGCACGCAGGCCCCGTTGATCAGGTCGATCAATGACGACGCGGCCACGTGGCAGGCCATGTGGCGGACGCAGGTCCGGATGGGGATGGTGCCCTACTACATGTTCGTGGAACGCGATACCGGCCCGCAGGACTACTTCGCCGTGCCGCTGGCCCGGGGCTACGACATCTTCAGGGAGGCCTACCAGGGCGTCTCCGGTCTGTGCCGGACAGTCCGCGGCCCATCGATGTCGGCCACCCCGGGCAAGGTGTGCGTCGACGGAGTGGCCGAGCTGGCGGGGATCAAGGTTTTCGTCCTGCGTATGATCCAGGCCCGCGACCCCCAGCTGGTGGGCCTGCCGTTCTTTGCCCGGTTTGACCCGGCGGCCACCTGGCTCACCGACCTTGAGCCGGTGTTCACCGACCGGTTCCCCTTTGAGCCTGGGCGCTACCAGGTGATGGTGCCGGCTATCTGACCTGGACCCAGTCTGTCGGGCGAGCTGACGGTCCTGCCTCCGGATGGCGAGGCAGGACCAACGGGCAGGAGGGGCTCGGGTGACGGCAGGGACAGGCCAGGTATGCTCCCGGCATGGACTTGAACGGTACGGCAGCCATTGTTTCCGGCGGTGCGAGCGGCCTCGGCGAGGCTACGGCGCGGGTGCTCGCGGCGGCTGGCGCCACAGTGGTCGTAGCTGACCTGAACGAAGAGGGCGGCAAGCGGGTCGCCGGGGAGATCGGCGGCATGTTCGCGCGTACGGATGTGTCGGACGAGGCCTCGGTGCAAGCGGCGGTGGACGCCGCGACGGCCGCCGGGGCGCCACTCCGGGTCGCGGTCAGCTGCGCGGGCATCGGCTGGGCCGCACGGACCGTCGCCCGTGACGGCGCTCCGCACGACCTGGCCAGCTACCAGAAGGTCATCACCGTCAACCTGATCGGCACCTTTAACCTGATGCGCATCGCGGCCGCCGCCATGGCCAGGACGGAGCCGGCTGACACTGACGGGCAGCGGGGCGTCGTCATCAACACCTCCTCGGTGGCGGGCATCGAGGGCCAGATCGGGCAGATCGCGTACTCCGCATCCAAGGGCGGCATCATCGGCATGACCTTGCCTGCCGCCCGGGACCTCGGAGCCATCGGGGTGCGGGTGAACACGATCTGCCCCGGCATTATCGACACCCCCATCTACGGATTCTCGGCGAACGCCGAGGAGTTCAAGGCCAAGCTGGTCGCCCCGGTGGTGTTCCCCAAGCGGATGGGGCGGCCGGATGAGTTTGGCCACCTGGTCCGGATGCTGATCGAGAACGACTACATGAACGCCGAGGTCGTCCGCTTCGACGGCGGGATCAGATTCCAGCCCAAGTAGGCTGGTCGGGGCACGGAATCGTCACGACCCCGATCGTTGGGTGGCACGCATGGGCGGAATTACCGGCTGCCTGGCGCTGGCAGACGGAGCTGGCCCGGACACCGAGTGGGTGGGCCGCGGCGCGCTGCGTATTGCCCATCGCGGACCTGATGACCAGGGATTTTTCACCGATACCGCTCTCGCCTTCGGCTTCAGGAGGCTGGCGGTCATCGACCCGTCCCCGGCCGGACGTCAGCCCATGCAGTCGGCTGACGGCCGCTACGTGATGGTCTTCGACGGCGAAATCTACAACTACGTCGAACTGGCCCAGCGGCTGGCGGCCCGCGGCGTCCAGTTGCGCGGCCGGTCTAATGCTGAGGTCCTGCTCGAGATGTACGCCTGGGTCGGCAAGGACGTCGTGCGCCAGCTCAGGGGCATGTACGCCTTCGCCATCTGGGACCGGCGGGACCGGGAGCTCTTCTGCGCCCGGGACCCGTTCGGCATCAAGCCGTTCTTTTACGCCCTCACCACCGGCGCCCACCGGCCCAGGTCAGGACCCCAGCTCAGGTTCGCCTCCGAGCGTAAGGCGCTGGCCGGCTCCGGTGAGGTCACCGCCATCGACCCGGATGCGCTGCGGCGTTACCTGTCGTTCCAGTACGTGCCGGCCCCGGCCACGCTGGTGCCGCCGGCCCGGTCGCTGCCGCCCGGGCACGTGCTGATCGCGCGGCCCGGCGGCCGGGTCGATGTCTTCAGGTACTGGCGTCCTGAGTTGCGGCCCGCCAGATCCCCCTCGTCGAGTTCGCCGGAGAAGATCCTGGCCGCGATGCGCGACTCGGTGGCCGTGCACCTGCGCAGCGACGTGCCGGTGGGCGCGTTCCTGTCCGGCGGGGTGGACTCGGCCACCCTCTGCGCGCTCGCGGCGGAGGTCACTCCCGGCCTGCTGACGTTTACCGTCGGCTTCGAGCGCGCGGGCTACAACGAGATCGATGACGCGACGGCGACGGCGACGGCGCTCGGCGTGAAGTCTATTCCCTACCTGATCAGCCCGGAAGAGTTCGTCGCCACCCTGCCCAGGATCATCTGGCACCTGGACGACCCGATGGCGGACGCGGCCGCGGTCCCGCTCTGGTTCGCGGCCCGCGAGGCGCGCAAGCACGTCAAGGTGGTGCTGTCCGGCGAGGGTGCGGACGAGCTGTTTGGCGGCTACGGCGTCTACTACCAGCCGGGCATGGTCCGGGCCGGGAAGGCGCTGCCGAGCTGGGGCCGTGCGACGATCAGCCGGGTCGCCTCCGAGATGCCGGCCGGCGCCAAGGGCAAGGGCTTGCTCAACCGGACCTCGACCCCGCTGCGGCGGCGTTACATCGGCAACGCCTACGTGTACCCGCACGACCAGGCGCGGCTGCTGGTCAGGCGCGGGAACGGCAGCGAGTTCGACGTCACCGACCCGGTGTACCGGCAGGCGGCCGAGGCTGGCCTGGACGACGTCGCCACCATGCAGCTGGTCGACGTCAACACATGGCTGCCAGGTGACATCTTGGTCAAGGCGGACCGGATGGCCATGGCGCACGGCCTCGAGCTGCGTACGCCGTTCCTGGACCGTGAGGTGCTCGCCGTCGCCGCGCGGCTGGCCCGGGTGGAGAAGACCGCCGCGGGCACCACCAAGTTCGCGCTCAGGGAGGCCATTAACGGCCTGCTGCCCCAGGCCGCGGCGGAGCGGCCCAAGCTCGGTTTCCCCGTCCCGCTCGGGCACTGGCTGGCCGGCGGCATGTACGGTTTCGCCGAGCAAGTGGTCCGGACCGCGCAGACTGGTCAGTGGCTGAATCAGAGCGTCGCGCTCGACCTCTTGCGCCGCTTCCGGGCCGGCGACCCGACGGTGACCTGGCGGCAGGTCTGGCTGCTGGTCGTATTCTCGCTGTGGCACCAGATCTACGTGGAGCGCGTGTACGACCCGGTGACCCTCGGCTGGGAAACCCCGGCCCTCGGATGACAACCCTGGCCCCAGACACAAGGACACCAGTGACAAGCCCCAGGATCAGCGTCGTCGTGGCGTTCTTCAACAACGAAGACGATCTGGCCGACTGCCTGGAATCGATCGCCGCGCAGACTTATCCCGACCTCGAAGTGATCATGGTTGACGACGGGTCGACCGATAACAGTGCCGGTATCGCCCGGGCGAAGGCGGCCGCCGACACCAGGTTCACGCTCATCTCACCACCGGAGCACGGCGGCCCGGGCGGCGCGCGAAACCGGGGCATCGAGCGGGCCCGCGGCGAGTTCCTCGCCTTCGTCGACGGCGACGACATGGTGCCCGCCAACACCTACGAGCTGTTCGTGCACGCGCTGGACAGCTCGGGGTCCGACTTCGTCAGCGGCGCCGTCGTGCGCATCGGGCCGCACGGGATCAACCCGTCGGGGCTGCACTCGCTGGCCATCAAGGGCCGTCAGGTCAGGACGCAGGTCACCAAGACGCCGCGGCTGCTTTATGACGTGACGGTGTGGAACAAGCTGTTCCGGCGCCGCTTCTGGGATGGGAACCAGCTGTCTTTTCCCGAGCACGTGGTGTGGGAAGACATCCGGCTGACGACCCGGGCGCACGTGCTGGCCACGGCCGTGGATGTCATCCCCGACATCGTCTACTACTGGCGCGAGCGCGCGCAGGGCGGCCTGTCGATCACGCAGAGCCGGGCCAGCATCGCCAACCTGCGGGACCGGATGACCGCGCTCGACGAAATCGACGAGTTCATCGCCAGGAACTCGACGGGGAAACTGCTCCGGGCCCACCAGCGCAAGGCCCTGAAGAACGACCTGTGGCTGTACGTCCAGGACCTGCACAAGGTGACCGAAGGGTACCGGGCTGAGTTCGCCGAGCTGGTGAACGGGTACCTGGACCACGTGGGCCGCCGGGTGCAGCGCAGCCTGCCCGCGACGCACAAGCTGGCCTATCATCTGGTCCGGATCCGGGCCCTGCCGCAGCTCGCCGAGCTGGCGGCCTGGATGCTCGACCAGCCGGTACGCCAGGTCCCGATGGTCAGGCGCTGGGGCCGGCTGCGCGCCGACCTGCCGTTCCGGCAGGGATCGCCGGTACCGGTTCCAGCCCGCGTATTCCGCCCGCACTGGCGCGACCTCGACCCGTTCATGCAGGTAGACGACATCGACTGGATCCCAAAGATCCCCAAGACCCCAGGGATCCGCGAGCACGAAGGGGAGGGCGCCCGGCTCGTGGTCACCGGGCGGGCCAACGTGCCGGCCGTCGATGTCGCCCACCGCAGGAACACCTCCAAGATCGCGATCCTGCGGCCACCTGGCCGCCGGCTGCCGGTGATCGTGCCCGTCCGCTCGTTCCTGCACCCGGACGCCACCGCGCTGTCAAAGCAGGAGCGTTACAACTACGACTGGTCCGGTTTCCGGTTTGAGATCAGCCCACGCCGGTTCCGCCAGCCGGGAGAGTGGCAGTGCTACATGCTCGTCCGCGGTCACGGCGTGTGGCGTCCGGCCCGGGTGCACACCCCGGGGTTCGGCCCGGCCGAGCGGCCGCAGCCGCGGCAGCTCGGCCCGGGACTGCGGTTCGGCGCCCGCTGGGCCGGGCTGGGCCTGAACGTGGCGGTCTGGCGACTCGGCGCCTTCGCGGCCGGCCACGCCTGGCACGACGGCGACCCGGCGGTCGAGATCGAAGTCGGGGTACCCGGAGGCGACGGCCCGGACGTGACGGCCGACTTGCTCCTGGTGCGTAACCGCGGGGCGGCGACCCGCTCCTTCCCCGCTGCAGCCCGTGGTGACGGCACGTTTGGTGCCCGGGTGCCGCTGACCGACCTGGCCGGGGCGGGGGATGTGGCGGACCGGGTGGGCCGGGTCGCCGGGGATGACGGGATGGCGTGGGATGTCTACCTCAAGCTGGCCGGGCGGCCGCGGGTCAGGGTGGCCTGGCCGGACGGCATGCCGGAGAGCAGGCACCTCTTCGGCGCCCGTGAGGCCGTGGTCGGGCGAAGCCGCTACGGTGACCTTGTGATGGCAGAACGCACCCCGCGCCCGGTGATCGACGAGCACGAGTGGCAGCCGGGCGGACGGCTGGTGCTGCGGGGCAGCTTCCTCGGCGCGGACGGCGACTATGAGACGGTGGTCCGCCGGATCGGGTCCTCCGATGCCCATGTCATCGGCTTCCATCGTGACGGCGACCGCTTCAGCGTCCAGGCCGAGCTGGACCGGATGCCGTTTTTCGGTTCGGCTATCTCGCTGCGCGACGGCGAGTGGAACCTGTTTGTCCGCCCGGTGGGCGGCGGCCCCGACACCCTCGCGGAACTCAAGTACGACCACGACCGGCTGACCGATGTGACCGGGGCGCGGGTGCCCGCCGGACGCAAGTGGTACCGGCTGCTGGTCACCGGTCACGACGATCCGATGCTCACCGCCGAGCCCCAGCTGCGCCGCGTCGAGCAGGGCAACTTCGCTCAGCGGGCGCTGCGGCGCGGGTTCTACCCCGCCATGAGCCGCACCCCCGTCCGCGACTCGGTCTTCTTCGTCAGCTGGAAGGGCAAGCAGTGCGGCGATAACCCGCTCGGCATCGCCGAGGAGCTGCGCCGCCGCGGCGATGACCGGGAGCAGCTGTGGGCCGTCGCCGACTGGTCGGTCCCGGTGCCCGACGGCGGCACCGCGGTACTGCGCGGCACCGAGGAGTACTACGAGGCGCTGGCCAGGTCCAGGTACGTGGTCTCCAACGACGACATGCAGGCGCCGTTCCGTAAGCGGAACGGCCAGGTCTACCTGCAGACCTGGCACGGCACGCCGCTCAAGCGGATCGGGTTCGACATCTCCAACCCGCAGTTCATCAGCGGCACGGCCTACTTCGACCAGCTGGCCCATGACGTCGCGCAGTGGGACCTGCTGCTGTCGCCTAACCCGTTCAGCACCCCGGTCATGCGCCGCGCGTTCCGGTACGACGGGGAGATCGGCGAATACGGCTACCCGCGCAACGACCTGCTGCGCCGCGGTGACAACGCCGAACTGGCGGCGCGGGTACGGGACCGGCTCGGCCTGACCGCGGGCAAACGGGTCGTGCTGTACGCGCCCACCTGGCGCGACAACCAGGTGTACGCGAATGGCCGCAGGTATCGCTTTGACATGCGCCTTGACCTGGAACGGGCCTGGCGCGAGCTCGGCCAGGACCACGTCATCCTCATCCGCGGGCACCATCAGATGGCGGATGACGTGCCGGCCGGGATGCGGGACGGGTTCGCCTTCAACGTCACCGCCTACCCCGACATCACCGAGTTGTTCCTGGTGGCCGACGTGCTGCTGACCGACTATTCCTCGGCCATGTTCGACTACGCGGTCACCGGCAGGCCGATCGTGTTTTTCACCTACGACCTCGTCGAATACCGCGACAACCTGCGCGGTTTCTACTTCGACTTCGAGGCTGAGGCGCCCGGGCCGCTGCTGGCCACCTCAGCTGAGGTGATCGCCGCGGTCAGGGATATCGACTCGGTCGCCGCCTCCTACCGCGACGCCTACCAGCAATTCGCGGCCAGGTTCTGTCCCCTCGATGACGGCAAGGCCTCCGCCCGCGTCTGCGACCGTTTCTTCACATCCTGACCCGCACTCAGGTCAGCGCCATGCCGCCGCCCCCGGGCGCCGCTGGACTCCGGCAACGGAGCGGGCTAGAAGATCTTGTTGATGATGTCGTCG
Source organism: uncultured Actinomycetes bacterium (assembly GCA_963730825.1). Classification (GTDB taxonomy): domain Bacteria; phylum Actinomycetota; class Actinomycetes; order Streptosporangiales; family Streptosporangiaceae; genus Palsa-504. Next base: position 118,062 of record CAVSTQ010000022.1, on the reverse strand, counting down.
CCGATGCCGAAGCCGGGCCAGCGTGGCGGCGGGCGGGGCGATGAGATAACTGTTTACGGCGGCTGACCGCGAGCGCCCGGATAGCCGGCTGGGTCTCGGATAACCTGAGGTCCGATACGCCGCGGGCACGCGACCTGCGGGCGGAAGGGACTGATGGTGTCCGAAGGGGACGCTGGGACTGAGAACGCGGCCTCGCCGGGCGTCGCGGGCTCAGCTAGCGGCCAGGCCTCCCGGCAGGCGACGATGCCGGTGGCGCCTGTCCACGGCAGTCATCGCGTCGGCCCGGCGGCGCTCGCCGGGTAGCGGCGACTGCCCGGCTGGCTGGTCATCGCCGTGCCCGCGGCTGTCTCGCTGGCGGTCGGCGGGTACGAGATCGGCGGCCCTTCGCTCTGGCGGGACGAGGCCTACACCAGGGATGCGATCAGCCGGCCGGTCAGCCAGATCTTCACCTTGCTCGGGCACACCGACGCCGTGCACGGCGCCTACTACCTCCTCATGCACGTCATCGCGGCCGCGGCCGGGACCTCAGCGGCGGCCCTGCGGTTCCCTTCGCTGGGCGCTATGGTCATCGCCACCGCGTTCACCGCGGCGATCGGCCGCCGCGCCGCCCTGCTCGCTCAGCGGCCAGATCCGGCCGGCCGGGCTGGTCCCCATGGCCGCCATGTCCCGGCGCTGACCGGGCTGCTGTCCGGCCTGGTGTTCGCGACCGCGCCCTTCATGACCTATTACGCGCAGACGGCCAGGTCCTATGCGATCGTGACGATGTTCGCCACGATCTCCAGCTACCTGCTGCTCCGGGCCTACCCCGACGGCCGCTGGCGGTGGTGGGCGGCGTACGCCGCCGCCGTGGCCCTGACCGGTCTTTTCAACCTGTTCGGGCTGCTCATTCTGGTCGCCCACGCCGTCACGCTGCTGCTGACCCAACCCGACGACCCCACGGTCCGGAGCGGAAACGGGCGCCGGATAGGCCGGGTGCCGCTGCGGTGGCTGGCCGTCAGCGTGGTGGCGCTGCTGGTGCTCAGCCCGCTGCTGCGCGTCTCGTTCCGCGAGCAGAAGCAGATCTCCTGGGTGTCGCGACCCGACGCCAGTACGATCGAGAGGCTCATCGCCAACTTCGCGGGCTCGACGGCGCTGATCCTCCCGGTCGCCCTGCTGGCGCTGGCCGGGGTGGCGGTCGCCTGCCTCGCGGACAACTGGCGCCCGCTCAACCCCGCGGCGATCGCGCTGCCCTGGCTGACCGTGCCGCCTTTCCTGCTCATCGCCGGGTCCTTCGCCAAGCCGGTTTACGTCGAGCGGTACGTCGAGTTCTGCCTGCCCGCACTGGCGATCCTGGTCGCGGCGGGCCTGGTCGGCCTGACCAGGGCCGTGGCCAGCAGGCCCGTGAACAGGCTCCGGCCGGCCTGGGCGCCGTCCGCCCTGGTCGGCCTGGTGCTCGCGGTCCTGCTGATCGGGCCGCAGCAGGCGATCCGGCAGAGCGCGGCCCGGCCGGACAACCTGAGGCTGGCCTCGGCTATCGTCGCGGCCCACGAGCAGCCCGGCGACGTGGTCTTCTATCTCCCGGTCGACATGCGCGTGATCGGCACCGGGTACCCGGCGCCCTTCGCCAGGCTGCGGGATATCGCGCTGGCCACGTCCCCGATCGCCTCGGCCACCTTGGCCGGCAACGAGGTCACCAGCCCGGCCCGGCTGAAAAGCCGGTTCACCGGCGTCAGCCGGGTGTGGGTGGTGACCGGCGCGAGCAACTACAAGTTCCCCGTGCCGTCCACTCCAGTGGACAAGGAGAAGATGGCGCTGATCGCGGCGGCCGGGATGCACATCATCGGTCGCTGGATGGCGGGCGAAGTCATGCTCACCCTGTACGGGCGTTAAGCTCAGGCGCCCGAGGACCCGGCCTGCGGAGCGCCGAACCCGCCGGCCAGCAGCTGCTCCCGGATCTTCCTGCGGCCACGGTGCAGCCGCGACATCACCGTCCCGACCGGAGTGCCCATGATCTCGGCGATCTCGCGGTAGGGATAACCCTCGATGTCCGCCAGGTACACCGCGGTCCGGAACTCGCCGGGCAGGTCGCGCAGGGCGCGCAGCAGGTCGGAATCGGTGGTCCGGTCCAGCGCCTCGGTCTCCGCCGACGGCACCGGCGGCGCGAGCCGGTCGGCGGACATCTGCCATTCCTGCAGGTCACCGCCGAGCGCCTGCTGGGGCTCCCGGCGCCGCTTGCGGTAGACGTTGATGAAGGTCGTGGTCAGGATCCGGTTCAGCCAGGCCCGCAGGTTGGTGCCCGGAGTGAACTGCTGGAACGCCGCGTACGCCTTGACCGACGTTTCCTGGACGAGGTCCTCGGCGTCGGTCGGGTTCCTCGTCATCCGGAGCGCCGCCGGGTACAGCTGGCCAAGCTGCGGAATGACATCGCGCTCGAAATCGCGCGCGATCGTCGCTAGAGTGTTCGGCTCGGCTCATGTTCGCTCCGGTGTGTTGTCATCTCACTGTATATAGACGCACAACAGGCCCGGAAACGTCTCCCCTGTTGCGGAAATCACGTTGGTGGCGGATGGGTGTCCTGTCCTTCTACCCCCGACTGCCCTAACGATGCCTGGATCAGCTGAACGAAACCTGGAAGCCGGCTGAAGGATGACCGGAAGGCGAGCCCGCCCTGCGACCGGCCGAGCGGTCCGGCGGGTCAGATCCAGCCTCGGCCTATCCGGTACCACATGTGGCTCAGCCAGTCCTGGTAAGGGATGACCTTACCCGCCAGGATCGAATAAAAGTACCAGAACATCAGCAGGACGCACAGCACGTAGGCGCCCACGACACCGGGCGCCGATCGAGCGGCGCAGCACGCTCGCCTTGGCCGGCCCCAGGATCAGTCCCAGGCACAGCACGATGGACAAGATCAGGAACGGCTCGAACTCCAGCGCGTAGTAGTAGAACTTGGTCCGGGTCACCAGCGGGAACCAGGGCGCCCAGCCGGCGATGACGCCGAGCAGCACCGCGCCGGCCCGCCAGTCCCGGTGCAGCAGCCACCAGCCCAGGCAGAACACCAGGGCCAGCATGGCACCCCACCAGATCGCCGGGGTTCCGATCGCGAGCACCTCCTGCGACCACTCCGCGCCCGAGTATTTCGTCGGGCAGTAGTGCGAAGGGCCTGCCACCGGGCCGGTGTAGCACTCGTAGAAGAAGGCGACCGGCCTGGTCATCAGCAACCAGTCCCACGGCTGCGACTGGTACGGATGCGGAGAGCGCAGGCCCACGCCGAACTTGATCGCCTCCATGTGGTACTCGTACAGCGAGTACAGGGCCGAGATCACCGGGGTGTGCACGCCGTGCAGCTGCGCGTAGTTCCGGTCGTAACCGGTGCTGGTGGCGAACCAGCCGCTCCAGCTGGCGATGTAGACGCCCAGCGGGATCACGACGAAGGTGACCGGCAGCCACAGCGCGTCGCGGAGCGCGCCCCGCACCGCACGAGCGCAGCCCGGCCGTCCGGCGGGCGCCGATGTCCCACAAGATGCCGAGCACGGCGAACGCGAGGATGTACTAGACCGCGTTCCACTTGGTCGCCACGGCCAGCCCCAGGAAGATCCCGGCCGCGACCCGCCACCGCCGGATCCCGAGCCAGGGCCCGAGCCCGGGGATCTCCCGCGCCTCGCCCGCCGGTACGCCGGTACCCGCGACCCGTGGCCAGCCGGGCCCGGGAGATATCCCGGTCGATGACCATGCAGCCGAACGCGGCCAGCACGAAGAACATCAGGAAGATGTCCAGGATCCCGGTCCGCGAGGCGACGAACTCCAGGCCGTCCAGCGACATCAGCAGCCCCGCGACACAGCCGAGCAGGGTCGACCTGGTCATCCGGCGGGCGATCCGGCACATCAGCAAAATGGCCAGCGAGCCGAACACCGCGCTGGCGAACCGCCAGCCGAAGGAGTTCAGGCCGAACAGCCACTCGCCGACCGCGATCAGCAGCTTGCCCACTTCCGGCTGCACCACGTACTCACCGCACGCTGCGACGTGCCGTTACAGGGCGCGAAGATGTTGGTGTGCCCGGCCTGGATGATGGTGTTGGCGTTGCTGACCAGGTTCAGCTCGACCCCGTGGTGCAGGATGCTCCAGGCGTCCTTGACGTAGTAGGTCTCGTCGAAGACCAGGGCCCGCGGCATCCGCAGCCGGTCGAAGCGCAAGAACGCGCCGAACGCGGTGACCAGCAGCGGGCCGAGCCATCCCCACAGCCGGTCGGCGGGCATCGGTGCGACCAGCCGGGCCCGGAGAACCGAGAGCCGGCTGGTTTCGTCGGCGGCGGGCAGCGGGCATGTCCGCCTCGGTAGCCGTCATCGGGCACATGTTACTGGGGGCGGTAAGGTCCGGCTAGCCGGATGATGTGCCCGGCGACCCGACCAGGACAGGACGCGATACGGACATGCCGGGACGCCAGAGCGGAAAAGCCAGGCGCGGGGCGGCCGCGGGGCGCGAGCGCGAGGGGCCGCGCGAGCCGGACGAGGCTGGCCTGCTGACCCTGGCCGCGGCGCCCATCGGCCGGGCCGAAGACGCGTCCGCCCGGCTGGTCACCGCGCTGGCCGAGGCCACCCTGATCGCCGCCGAGGACACCCGCCGCGTCCGCTGGCTCGCCTCGCACCTGAACGTCGAGCTCAAGGCGCGGGTGGTTTCCTACTACGACGCGGTCGAGACGCGCCGCACCCCCGGCCTGCTCGAGGAGCTGGAGGCGGGCCAGGACATCCTGCTCATCACCGACGCGGGCACCCCGGCGATCAGCGATCCGGGCTACCGGCTGGTCGCCGCCGCGGCCGAGGCCGGCCTGCGGGTGACGGCGCTGCCCGGCCCGTCCGCGGTGACGACCGCGCTGGCGGTCTCCGGGCTGCCCACCGACAGGTTCAGCTTCGAGGGGTTCCCGCCCCGCGGCAAGGGCCAGCGGACCACCCGGTTCGCGGAGCTGGCCGCCGACAGCCGGACCCAGGTCTATTTCGAGGCCGGCCGCAGGCTGGCCAGCACGCTGGCCGAGCTGGCCGCCTCGCACGGCGCGGACCGCCGGGCGGTGGTGTGCCGCGAGCTCACCAAGGTGCACGAGGAGATCGTGCGCGGCACCGCTGGCCGAGCTGGCCGCGTGGGCGGCCGCCGCGGGCGGTGGCTCAGGTACCGTCCGCGGCGAGATCACCCTGGTCGTCGCCGGAACCGACCGCCGGAGCCGCGCCGGGCCCGCGACGCCGGAGACCCCGGCGGACCTGGGCACCGGCGGACCCGGCGGACCCTGAGGACCCGACGCCGCGGATCCGCGACCGTGGCCCGGGGGGTCCCGGCAGACCCGTGCTCGCGGCTGCCGCCGCCGCTAGCCGCCGCAGCCAGCGGCCGCCCTCGGTATCCGGGCTGAAGGCCATGACCGCCGCCAGGCAGGCGAAGGGGACGGCGGGCAGCACGTACCGGTAGTCGAACTCGGCGGTCGCCGCCGGGATCACGATCAGCGCCAGCGAGATGGTCCACGGCAGCAGCGCCTCGCCGCCCAGCCGCCGCCAGGCCAGCACGAGGCCGCCCAGGCCGACCAGCAGGATGAGCCCGTACACGGTGCCCGGCAGGTAGACGTGCCGCTGGTACACCCGCATGACGGTGGAGAAGGGCGCGACGACATCGGTGAGCGGGTTGCCCTGCACGTAGGCGGCCGCGAAGGAGTGGTAGGCCCCGAGGCTGGGCGTCGTCCCAGGTCGGAATCGGCAGTGAGTGGTTGCCGAACAGGTACTCGTCGTAGGTCGCGGCGTTGGGGAACACCACCCGCTCCAGCCGAACGCCCGCCAGGTGTCGTCGACCACGGCCTTGGCGTAGTCGAGCGGCTGGGCCTCGATGGCGCGGATGGCGAAGTTCTCCGCCAGCTGGTTCGGCTGCCGGGGCGAACTTGCCCGGCGGGTAGCGGTCCAGCGGGGACGGCGACGGTCCAGATGTAAGCCTGCGCGATCGGCCGCTGGTCCGGCGGCACGTGGTGCAGAGCCAGAGCTCGTCGGCGGGGACGCTCATCTTGGCGCACTCGGCGAACGTCATCACCCGGGAGTACAGGAACACGCCGGTGGCATCGCTCATCGCGAGCTGGCCGTGCTCCAGGTCGAACACGCCGGCGTAGGCGACCACCGGGATCATGCACACCACGATGGTGGCCGCGACCTTCCGCCAGCTGACCCGCCTGATGATCATGTAGACGGCGAAGACCGCGAGCAGCGGCAGGCCGACCGCCCGGACGCAGTCGGCGAGGCCGAGCAGCAGGCCGGCCAGCAGGCACGTGCGCAGCCACGGGCCCGCCGGGTTCCACAGCAGCATCGTGGTCGCCAGCACGAGCAGGAACAGCAGCGGGATGTCGGCCATGATCAGGTGCTCGAGCTGGATCTCGAACCCGTCGTAGAGCACGGGGACGGCGGCCAGCGTGGCCAGCGCAGGGGCGGGCGCCGAAGCGGTGCCGGGCCAGCGCGTAGACCATGACGGCCACCGCCAGGCCCATGAGATGTTGCAAAATCGTTACAACAGCGTAACTGTGCAACGGCTGCAGGATCTTCAGCCAGACCGAGTACCCCGACGCGCGGATCGGGTCGAGGTTGAAGTGGACCGTGTTCTGCAGGTACTCGAACGAGTCGTTGAACCAGGCCTGCCACCGGTAGCCGAGCTCGGCGTCGACGCGGAGCAGGAACGCCGGGATGGCCACGATGATGAACAGGCGGTGGCCCGGCCAGGTCCGGCCGGCCAGCGACCTGATGCCGTCGCGGCTGGCCCAGCTTGGCCGCACCGGACGGATTGACCAGGCTCGCCGCGCCGATGGCTCACGTGACGGGGCCGCAGGCATTACCCTCAAGCCGTACCCTCCTGTGCTGGGTTGATGACCCTGATCTAATGAATCAAGCGGCCGGTTCGGTGCTTCGTCCCTCGCCTACGGTAATAGAAGGCGCGACCAAGGACGGCCAGAAGCGACCGGATCCGCCGACGGTGAAGGAGACGAAATCGTGGAGCTGACCGTGGTCATGCCCTGCCTCAACGAGGCGGAGACCGTGGCGACGTGCGTGGCCAAGGCTATGGGATTCCTGGCCGCGAGCGGTATCAGCGGCGAGGTGCTCGTCGCCGATAACGGCAGCACAGACGGCAGTCAGCGGCTGGCCACCGAGGCGGGCGCCCGGGTCGTCCCGATCAGCGAGAAGGGCTACGGCAACGCGCTGATGGGCGGGATCGTCGCGGCCCAGGGCAAGTACATCATCATGGGCGACGCCGACGACAGCTACGATTTCACCGCCTGATGCCGTTCGTTAACGAACTGCGCCAGGGCGCGGACCTGGTGATGGGCAACCGGTTCGCCGGCGGCATCGCGCCCGGGGCCATGCCCCCGCTGCACAGGTACCTCGGCAACCCGGTGCTCAGCTTTATCGGCCGGCTGTTCTTCCGCAGCAAGATCGGCGACTTCCACTGCGGGCTGCGCGGGTTCAGCCGGGACGCCGTCATGGCGCTCAACCTGCAGGCGACCGGGATGGAGTTCGCCAGCGAGATGGTGGTCAAGGCGACGCTGGCCGGCCAGCGGATCACCGAGGTGCCGACCACGCTGGCCAAGGACGGCCGGAGCCGGCCGCCGCACCTGCACACCTGGCGGGACGGCTGGCGGCACCTGCGGTTCCTGATGCTGTTCAGCCCGCGCTGGCTGTTCTTCCTGCCCGGCCTGGTGCTGCTGGTGGCGGGCCTGGCCATCGGCGCGATCGTGGCCCCGCACCCGTTCAGCGTCGGCGGGGTGACCTTCGACGTGGACACCCTGGTCGGCGCGTCGGCGATGGTCGTGATCGGCTTCCAGGCGGTGCTGTTCTGGTTGTTCACGCAGGTCTACGCCGGCTCGGAGGGCTTCTTGCCGGAGGAGCCCGCGGTGCAGCGGCTGCTGGGCAAGCTGTCCCTGGAGCGCGGGCTTGATCGTCGGCTTCCTGATCGGCCTGGCGGGCCTGGTCGGCCTGATCTTCTCGCTGCTGTACTGGAACGGCCAGCGGTTCCACCAGCTCGACTACGAGCACTCGCTGCGGCTGATGATCCCGTCGGTGACCGCGCTGATCGTGAGCTGCCAGCTGATCCTCGGCACGTTCTTCCTGTCGATTCTCGGCATCCGGCACACGCGCCATCCCGCGATCGGATCACCACAGTCCGTTCCGGCTAATGAGGTCACCATCTTCAGCAGCAGGCAGCTGCCCCTAGGCTTTAGCCCATGCGCACTATCTTGTCCGCTCCGGCCTGGCCGTACGCGAACGGCCCCCGGCACATCGGGCACGTCTCGGGTTTCGCGCTTCCCTGCGACATGTTCAGCCGGTACCAGCGGATGGCGGGTAACCGGGTGCTGATGGTGAGCGGCACCGACGAGCACGGCACGCCGATCCAGGTGCAGGCCGACGCGGAAGGCGTGTCGGCGCGGGAGCTGGCCGACCGGTACAACCGGGTGATCGTCGATGACCTGGCCGGCCTGGGCATGACCTATGACCTGTTCACCCGGACGACCACGCGCAACCACTACGCGGTCACCCAGGAGATCTTCAGCACGGCTGCTGGAAAACGGCTACATCTTCCCCAAGACCACGCTCGGCGCGATCTCGCCGTCCACCGGCCGCACCCTGCCCGACCGCTACATCGAGGGCACCTGCCCGATCTGCGGTTACCCGCACGCCCGCGGCGACCAGTGCGACAACTGCGGCAACCAGCTCGACCCGGCCGACCTGATCAGCCCGGTGTCCAAGATCAACGGCGAGACCCCGGTCTTCACCGAGAGCGAGCAGTACTTCCTGGACCTGCCCGCGTTCGCCGAGGTCCTCGGCGGCTGGCTGCAGGCCAAGGCGGGCCACTGGCGGCCGAACGTGCTCAAGTTCTCGCTCAACCTGCTGGACGACCTGCAGCCCCGGGCGATCACCAGGGACCTGGACTGGGGCGTGCCCGTCCCGCTTGACGGCTGGCGGGACCGGCCGGACAAGCGGATCTACGTCTGGTTCGACGCGGTGATCGGCTACCTGTCCGCGTCGATCGAGTGGGCCAGGCGCAGCGGCGACCCGGACGCCTGGCGGGCCTGGTGGACCAGCCCGGACGCCGAGTCCTACTACTTCATGGGCAAGGACAACATCGTCTTCCACGCCGAGATCTGGCCGGCCATGCTGCTCGGCTACAACGGCCAGGGCGCCCGCGGCGGCACACCCGGCCCGCTCGGGCCGCTGAACCTGCCCGCCGAGGTGGTCTCGAGCGAGTACCTGACCATGGAGGGCCGGAAGTTCTCCTCCTCCCGCGCGGTGGTGATCTACGTCCGCGACTTCCTGGCCCGCTACGACGTCGACGCGCTGCGTTACTACGTGGCCATCGCCGGCCCGGAGAACCAGGACACCGACTTCACCTGGAGCGAGTTCGTCCGCCGCAACAACGACGAGCTGGTCGCGACCTGGGGCAACCTGGTGAACCGGGCGGTCTCGTTCGCGGCCCGCAACATCGGGTCGATCCCCGCGGCGGGCGCGCTGACCCCCGGCGACCATGAGCTGCTGGACAACATCCCGGCAGCTCGTTCGACGTGGTGGGCGGCCACCTGGACAGGTCCCGGTTCAAGTTCGCCACCACCGAGGCGATGCGGACGGTGGCCGAGGCCAACAAGTACTTCTCCGAGCAGGCGCCGTGGAAGCTGCGCGAGTCCGACCCGGAGCGGATGCGCACCGTGCTGCACGTGGCCCTGCAGCTCGTCGACGACGCGAAGACGCTGCTCACCCCGTTCCTGCCGCGGTCCTCGGAGCTGGTGCACCAGATGCTCGGCGGCACCGGCACCTGGTCGGACATGCCCCGGGTCGAACAGGTCGACGAGGACGGCGGCCCGGCCTACCCGGTCATCACCGGAAGCTACGACGGCGCGGCCAGGTGGGCATCGGTGCCGCTGCGGACGGGCGCCCCGCTGGCCCCGCCGACCCCGCTTTTCACCAAGCTCGACACCTCGGTGATCGACGAAGAACTCGCCCGGCTGGAATCCTGATGAGCCGGATTTTTTTCCCGAACGAGCCGTGGTGACCGCGCCCACCCCGCCTGCACCGCTGCCCAGGCCGGCCCTCGACAGTCACACTCACCTCGACATCATCGTCGAGATGACCGGCTGGCCGGTGAGCCGACGTGCTCGCCGCGGCCCGCGCGGCGGGCCTCGCGCGGGTGGTCACGGTCGGCTGCGACCTGCAGTCCTCCCGCTGGGCGGCCGCGCTGCGCCGAGGAACACGACGACGTGTACGCGGCGGTCGCGATCCACCCGAACGAGACCGCGCACCGAGCCGCCGACCGGCGAGCCCTGCGGCAGCCCGCCCCGAGCACGGTGCTGGCCGGCATCGAGGCGCTGGCCCGGCTGCCCGCGGGTGGTCGCGGTCGGGGAGACCGGGCTCGACTACTACCGCGACCACGCCGCCCCGGACGTGCAGCGCTGGTGGTTCCGTGAGCACATCAAGATCGCCAAGCGGACCGGCAAGGCGCTGATGATCCACGACCGGGAGGCCCACGACGACGTGCTGGCCATCCTGGAGGCCGACGGGCCGCCGCCCCGGGTGGTGTTCCACTGCTTCTCCGGCGACGCGGCCATGGCCAAGCGCTGCGCCGAAGCCGGCTACGTCATGTCGTTCGCGGGCAACGTGACCTTCTCCAACGCCCAGCCGCTGCGCGACGCCGCGACCGTGGCCCCGCCTGAGCTCATCCTGGTCGAGACCGACGCGCCGTTCCTGACGCCGGTGCCCAACCGCGGCCGGCCCAACTCCCCGGCGATGGCGGCCTACACCCTGCGCTACCTGGCCGAGCTGAAGGGCATCGACGTGGCCGCCTTCTGCGACACCGTGACGGCCACCGCCGAGCGCACCTTTGGCCCCTGGTAGAGGTGGTAGCGGCGGAGCCGGCCGTGCGGCTGCTCGGGCCGGCCGAGGTCAGAAAGCTGGCGGCGCGGCTGGGCGTGCGGCCGTCCAAGCGGCTCGGCCAGAACTTCGTGATCGAGGCGGGCACGGTGCGCCGGATCGCGTCGCTGGCCGCCGTGGGTCCGCAGGACACCGTGCTCGAGGTCGGGCCGGGCCTCGGCTCGCTCACGCTGGCCCTGCTCGAAGCCGGGCCGGCCCAGGTCACGGCGGTCGAGATCGACGCCGTGCTGGCGGACGAGCTGCCCGCGACGATCGCCGCCCGCGCGCCCGCGATCGCGGACCGGGCCGTGGTGCTGACCGCCGATGCGCTGCGCGTGACCGAGGCGGAGCTGGCCGCGCCCACCGGCCGCACCCCGGACGTGCTGGTCGCGAACCTGCCCTACAACGTGGCGGTGCCGGTGCTGCTGCACCTGCTGGCGACGCTGCCTTCGGTGCGCCGCGGGCTGGTCATGGTGCAGGCCGAGGTGGCGGAGCGGATGTGCGCCGGACCCGGTTCCCGGGTCTACGGGACCCCCTCGGTCAAGCTGGCCTGGTACGCGGCGGCCCGGTCCGCCGGGACGGTGCCGCGTTCGGTGTTCTGGCCGGTGCCCAACGTGGACTCGCGGCTCGTCGCGTTCACCCGGCACGACCCGCCGGCCACCACGGCGAGCCGCGAGCAGGTGTTCGCCGTGGTCGACGCGGCCTTCAGGCAACGGCGTAAGACGCTGCGGGCGGCGCTGGCGGGCTGGGCCGGGCTCGCCGGCCGCGGCCGAACGGCGGCTCCGGGCCGCGGGCGTCGACCCGGGGCTGCGCGGGGAGGCGCTCGGCGTGGCCGACTTCGCCCGGCTCGCGGTGGTGCACCCAGCGGCACCGCATACGATTTGGCCATCGTGATCGGTGTGACGGTGCGGGTACCCGCCAAACTCAACTTGCAGCTCGCGGTGGGCCCGCGGCGCGGCGATGGCTACCATGACCTGGTGACGGTGTTCCACGCCGTCTCGCTGTTCGACGAGGTCACGGTGGCCCCGGCCGGCACCGACGGGATCGCGGTGACCGGCGAGGGCGCGGACCGGGTCCCGGCCGACGGGGACAACCTGGCGCTCCAGGCGGTGGCCGCCCTCCGGGCCGTGACGGGCGCGGCGGCGGACCGCGCCGGAGTCCACGTCACGATCGCCAAGCGGATCCCGGTGGCGGCGGGTCTGGCGGGCGGTAGCGCCGACGCGGCGGCGGCGCTGGTGGCCTGCAACGAGCTCTGGCGGGCGGGCCTGAGCCAGGCCCAGCTGGTCGAGGTGGCGGCGCGAGTGGGCAGTGACGTGGCCTTCGCGCTGCTCGGCGGGACCGCGGTGGGCCGCGGCCGGGGAGAACGGCTGACCCCGGCGCTGGCCCCGGCCACCCCGTACCACTGGGTCCTGGCCTTCGCCGACGGCCACCTGTCCACGCCCGAGGTGTACGCCACGCTGGACCGGCTGCGGGCGGCCCAGGCGGCCGAGCCTGACCTGAACGCCGCGCTCATGTCGGCGCTGCGTTCGGGGGATGCCCGGATGCTCGGCCGGGCCCTGTCCAACGACTTGCAGCAGGCCGCGGTCACGCTGTTCCCGGCGCTGCGCAAGACGATAGCGGCCGGGCTCGAACTGGGCGCGCTCGGCGCGCTGGTCGGCCGGCTCGGGACCGACCTGCGTGTTTCTCGCGGCGAGCGCCAACCGGGCGCTTGACCTGGCCGTGTCCCTGTCCGGTGCGGGCGTGTGCCGGTCGGTGGCCCGGGTCACCGGGCCGGTACCTGGCGCGGCCATCGTGGCCGCGGCGAAGTGACCTGAGCCGTGAACCTGATCAGCCTGGAAAAGGCGGCCAAGGCGTACGCGCACCGGAGCCTGCTCGACGGCGTGTCGCTCGGCGTGTCGGCCGGAGACCGGATCGGCGTGGTGGGGCGCAACGGGGCGGGTAAGTCCACGCTGCTCGCGCTGCTGGCCGGCCGGGTCGAGCCCGACACCGGCCGGGTGGCCATGGCCACCGGGCTCCGGCTCGGCTACCTGCCGCAAAGCGACCAGCTGACCGGGACGGTGGGCGAGGTCGTGTTTGGCCGCGGGGGCGGCCCGGCGGCCACGCCGTGGGAGGCCGATCCCCGGGCGCGGACCATCATGACCGAGTTGCTCCCTGGTGTCGGCGTCGATGCCGCGGTGGCACGGCTGTCCGGCGGTGAGCGGCGCCGGGTCGCGCTCGCCTCGCTGCTCGTCGCCGAGCGTGACGTGCTGCTGCTGGACGAGCCGACCAACCACCTGGACATCGAGGCGATCGACTGGCTCGGCCGCCACCTGCGCGACCGAGGCTGCGCGGTCATCGTGGTCAGCCACGACCGCTGGCTGCTCGACACCGTGTGCGAGCGGACCTGGGAGGTCGACCGGGGCCAGGTGCATTCCGCCGAGGGCGGCTACTCCGCCTACGTGCTGGCCCAGGCGGAACGGGAACGCGGCGAGGAAGTGGCCGAACGCCGCCGCCGGAACCTGGCCCGCAAGGAGCTCGCCTGGTTGCAGCGCGGCGCCAAGGCCCGGTCCACCAAGGCGAAGTACCGGGTGGAGGCGGCCGCCGTGCTCATCGCGTCGGAGCCGCCGCCACGGGACAGCGTCGAGCTGACCCGGCTGGCGACCGCCCGGCTGGGCAAGACCGTGATCGAGATCGAGGACGTGTCGGTCGCGGTCGGGCCCCCGGATCGTCAGCGCGTCCTGCTCGACCAGGTGACCTGGCGACTCGGCCCCGGTGACCGGATCGGGATCGTCGGGGTCAACGGCAGCGGCAAGACGTCGCTGCTCAACGTGCTGGCCGATCCCGGCCCGGACAGTCTCCGCTCCGCTGGTCCCGGGCTGCGGGTGGCAGGCACGGTCATCCGGGGCAAGACCGTGCGGCTCGCCTACCTGTCCCAGGAGCTCGCCGAGCTCGACCCGGAGCTGCGCGTCCGCGCGGCGGTGGAGGAGATACGGCTGCGCATCCGGGTCGGTGACCGTGAGCTTTCCGCGGGCCAGCTGCTCGAGCGGCTCGGCTTCGCCACCGAACGGCAGTGGACCAAGATCGGTGATCTGTCCGGCGGCGAGCGGCGCCGGGTCCAGATGCTCAGGCTGCTGATGGACGAGCCCAACGTGCTGCTGCTCGACGAGCCGACCAACGACCTGGACATCGAGACCCTGACCGAGTTCGAGGACCTGCTCGACGACTGGCCGGGCACGCTGGTGGTGGTCAGCCACGACCGGTATTTCCTTGAGCGGGTGACGGAGCACGTCGTCGCGCTGGTCGGCGACAGCAAGCTCGCGTTCCTCGCCGGGGGGGTGGACGAGTACCTGGACCGGGTCCGGGCCGTCCGCGCCGCGCCCGGCCCGGCAGCGGTCGTGGCACGGCCCGGCACCGGCCGGGCTCGCCGGTCCGGCGGCCGTCCGGCGGGCAGGCCGGCCGCGGCCGCCGAACGCACCGCGCGTAAGGAACTGGCGCGCCTGGAACGTCAGCTGGAACGCCTGTCCACCCGCGAGACGCGAGCTGGCCGCGGAGCTGGCCGCGAACGCCACCGACTACGCCAAGCTCACCGCGCTCGGCGCCGACCTGCGCGGCCGCCCAGGCGGAAAAGGCGGACCTGGAGGAGCGCTGGCTGACCGTCGCGGACCAGCTGGACGCTTAACCGCGGTCGGCTGCCCCGGGCCGCGCCGCGGTCAGCCGTGGCTCAGTCGGCGGCGTCGAAGGGGGCGAGCAGGACACGCATCAGGTCGGCCAGCTGCCTGCGGGCCCCGGCGTCCAGCCCGGCCAGCAGCGCCCGCTCGCGCTCCAGCAGGTCGGCCAGCGCCGCGTCCACCCGTTGCTGGCCCTGGCCGGTGAGGGTGACCAGCACCCCCCGCCGGTCGCTCGGATCAGGCTCCCGGCGGACGAGGTCCGCGGCGGCCAGCCGGTCGATCCGGTTGGTCATCGTGCCTGAGGTCACCAGGGTCGCCCGGAGCAGGGCTCCCGGGGTGAGCTGGAACGGCGGTCCCTGCCTGCGCAGGGCGGAGAGCACGTCGAACTCCCACGACTCCAGGCCGTGATCGGCGAACGCCCCGCGCCGGGCGATGTCCAGGTGCCGGGCCAGCCTGGAGATCCGGCTGAGCACCTGCATCGGCTCGACATCCAGGTCCGGACGCTGCGCCCGCCAGGCCTGCACCAGGTCGTCGACCTCATCGCGGCAGCCGTGCAGCCGGAGCGGGATCCCGGCAGCGGGCCGGAGGCCGCTGTCGGGGGCAGTGAGTCGGGGGCAGGAGTCGGGCAGCGGGGTCCTGCCTCGGCGGCAGAGTCCGCTGCGGTGCGGCGTGCGGCGCGCTGGCCCATTACTAGAGCGTATCTCTTGACGTCAAGAGGACTGGTCCTGTACAAGGGGATCAGATCCACATGTGTTTCTCGTTATCAGAGAAGGATCGACCACGATGTGGGACGCCACCCTGTATCTGCGGTTTGGAGGAGAGCGCGCCAGACCGTTTTCTGACCTGCTCGCCAGGGTCGGCGCCAAGTTGCCCGGATACGTGGTGGACCTGGGCTGCGGGCCGGGCAACCTGACCGCCCTGCTCGCGGAGCGCTGGCCTGGCGCCACCGTGTGCGGCGTGGACAACTCACCGCAGATGATCGAAGCCGCCAGGCAACTCGCGCCGGTGGCCGACGGGGCCCTCGGGATCTTCGGGTTCGGCCATAACGAGCCGGGCCCCCGGGCTTTCGTTCATGCTCGACGACGTCCGGCACTGGGAGCCGCAGAGCCTGCCGGACGTGATCATCTCCAACGCGGTGCTGCAGTGGGTGCCCGGCCACCGGGAGCTGCTGACCCGCTGGGTGGGGCAGCTCGCCGACGATGGCTGGCTGGCCTTCCAGGTCCCGGGGAACTTCGACCAGCCATCGCACGCGATCCTGCGTGAGATGGCCGGGTCACCCCGGTGGCGCTCGTTGCTGCGGGACGCGGAGCTCAACCGGCAGTCGGCCGACCCCGCGGACTACGCGGCGCTGCTGGCCGCGGCGGGGTGCGAGGTCGACGCCTGGGAGACGACGTACGTGCACATCCTGCCTGGACCTGATCCGGTACTCGAGTGGTACAAGGGCACCGGGCTCCGTCCCGTCCTGGCCGTCCTGGACGCAGAGCAGGCCGCGGACTTCCTCGCCGCCTACGGTGAGCAGCTCCGCACGGCGTATCCGGCGAGTTCGTTCGGCACCATCTTTCCCTTCCGCCGGGTGTTCGCCGTCGCGCACCGCCCGGCACTAGTCGATTATTCCTATTGATTTAATAGGGAAACACTGGCAGACTCACGGTATGCGCCGTGGCTCGCCTCTCCCGTCAGCGCTTGCCTGTCGGCGCGCTCCCGCCGGCGCCATTGATTGGCGCTCTGCGTCCAGCGATGTCTGACCTCGCACTGACCGGACAGCTCGTTTCCCCAGCCAGCTTGCTGGTCCTTCTGATCGCAGGTTCCCGCTGGCTTCGCTGCCAGTTATGTTACGTTAAGGGAGAGAATCGATAATGAGTACGATGACGAGGCCCGTGTCGCCCGAGCCGCCCAGCCCGGCCGGCCACTCGGCGCGCGGCAGCTAGCCGAGGTGGTGCGACGCCTGGCGGCGAGCCCGGCGGAATGGCTGCCCCGGGTCAGGCTGAATCCCGACGGCCGCTGGTACGAGCGGATTCACATCGGCGACAGCCACGAGGTCTGGGTGATCAGCTGGCTGCCGGGGCAAGCCACCGGATTTCATGACCACGGCGGGTCGGCCGGCGCGTTCGCGGTGGTCTGGGGCACGCTGATGGAGCACCGGGTCGTCGGCGGCGTGACCACGGGACAGGTGCTGGCCAAGCCGGTGGCGGCCGGGGGTTCGCGTGCGTTCGGCCCGCGCTACATCCACGACGTGCGCAACGCCGCAAGGTCGGCGGTGGCGGTGAGCGTGCACGCCTACTCACCTCCGCTGCCCGAGATGACACGCTACGAGCTGACCCCGGCCGGGCTGGTCAAGGCGGCCACAGAGACGGCCACCGCGTGGTGACCCAGCGCCCGCCGGGCGCCCGCTCGATCGAGCAGATCCTGGCCGCGGCGCGGGCCCGTCTGGTGCGGCTCACGCCGCACCAGGCCTACCGCGAGATGACCGGCGGCGGCGTGCTCGTCGACATCCGCCCGGCCGCGCAGCGGGCGGCCGACGGGGAGATACCGGGGTCGGCCGTGATCGAGCGCAACCATCTGGAGTGGCGGCTGGATCCGGCCAGCACCGCCCGGCTGCCCTGGGTCACCGGGTACGACCACCGCATCATCGTGTTCTGCCAGGAGGGTTATACCTCCAGCCTGGCCGCGGCGGCCCTGCATGACCTGGGGTTGCACCGGGCCACGGATCTCGTCGGCGGCTTTGGCGCGTGGGCGGCGGCGGGCCTCCCGTCCGCCCCCGGCGGCGCGGGCACCGTCACGCTGGCCCCCGGCGCCGCTCCGGCCCGCCCGGCCGGAAGCCGCCCGGACGGCCGAAGCCGCCCGGACGGCCGAAGGCTAGCCCTTGGCCGGGTCCCGGCCGTTCGCGTCCAGGTGGGAGAGGCCGTTCCAGGCCAGGTCGATCAGGTTGGCAGCGACCTCTTCCAGCTTGGGCTTGCGGGCGTCAAGCCACCACTGCCCGGTGAACGCGACCATGCCGACCAGCATCTGGGCGTACAGGGGAGCGAGCTTGGGATCGTGGTGGCGGGAGGTGAGGAAGTCGGCCAGGATGTACTCGACCTGGCCGGCGATGTCACTGAGCAACGTGCCGTACGTGCCGGTGCCCGAACCAGGGTTGGCGTCCCTGACCAGGATGCGGAAGCCATCGGCGTTGTCGTCGATGTACCTGAGCAGGGTCACCGCGGCGGCCTGGAACTTCTCCCGGCTGTGGTTGCCGTCCAGAAGCGTGGTCGCCATCGTCAGCAGGCGCTCTACCTCGCGGTCCACGACGACCGCGTAGATACCCTCCTTGCCGCCGAAGTGCTCGTACACCACCGGTTTCGACACGCCCGCCTGGGCGGCGATCTCTTCGATCGAGGTTCCTTCGAACCCTCGCTCGGCGAACAGCCGGCGACCGACGTCGAGCAGTTGCTCCCGGCGTTCTTTCCCAGTCATCCTCTTGCGGCCTGATCTTTGCGGCTGCGAAGTCACCGGTTCATCATTGCGGCTCCGCGACCGCCGCGCTACGAACTACCCGGTCGGCGCGCTGGGTCATCGAGCCGAGTTTCCTGGTCGCGTTGGCCGGACGCTTGGCCGACAGCCGCTCCTCGTCGGGCCAGCGCACGTCATAGGCCCAGCCCAGCTTCTCGAAGAACCAGATGACGCGGGCGCTGGGGTCGAGCTGGCCCTTGAGCGCTCCGTGCCGGGCGCAGGTGGGGTCGGCGTGGTGCAGGTTGTGCCAGGATTCGCCGAACGAGGCGATCGCCAGCCAGGACACGTTGCGTGACCTGTCGCGCACTTCGAACTCCTCGCTGCCGAAGGTGTGGCAGATGGAGTTGATCGACCAGGTGATGTGGTGCAGCAGCGCGATCCGCACCAGGGTGGCCCAGAAGAAGGCGGTCACCGCGCCCTGCCAGGACATCCCCCACAGGCCGCCGATCAGCGCGGGAAGCAGCAGCGTGACCGCGACCAGCCCGGGGAACCACGCGTCGACGCCCTTGACGCGCCGGTCGGCGAGCAGGTCGGGGGAGAACTTCTCCTGCGAGGTCTTGTTCGGGTCGAACAGCCACCCGATGTGCGCGTAGAGCAGGCCCTTGGACAGCGCCTTCGCGTCGTCACCGTACCGCCACGGCGAGTGCGGGTCGCCTTCCTTGTCGCTGTACTTGTGGTGCCTGCGGTGGTCCGATACCCAGGTGATGACCGGGCCCTCGATGGCCAGGCTGCCCGCGACCGCGAGCGCGACCCGTAGACCGGTCTTGGCCTTGAACGAGCCGTGGGTGAAGTACCGGTGATAGCCGACCGTGATACCCAGGCCGGAGACCCAGTAAAAGACCAGCGCGATGAGCACATCGTGCCAGCCAGGCCCCAGCCCCACAGCAGCGGTATGGCGGCCAGCAGCGCCAGCAGCGGGATGGCCACGAACACCCCGACCAGGAACCGCTGGAAGGTCGAGCTCGGTTCCTCGGCCATGTCCGGTCTGGCCGGACGCATCGGTCCTGGTGCTTCCCCGGTCGTGAGCGAGGTCGGCGGCACGGCCTGACCGGTGGCCGTAGTAGCCGTCGGTGGCGAGAAGGTCGTGGCTTCGGCCACGTTGACGGTGTCGGGGGATGTGGTCATCGTGCTCCTCGAGGTACGGAGATGGTTGGCAGGAGCGCTTTTACGCTTACGTAACCGTAGCCTACGAAACCGTAAGTTAGGCAAGGCTTGGTCGGTGAATTTCTGCTCCTAGAGCTATGAATTCCTGATACTGTAGGTGATTTTCGTCTCAGTATTCGAGATATCCATGCTCTCCGTGTTGCTGCTGTCACCCACCGCCGCCCCTGCTCTGTGGCATCTCTACCCGCTCATTCGGCGGCAAACGCCGCGCCGGATTGGGTGGGGACCCGGCCTGGCGCAAACCGCCCTCTGCGCGGCCTCCGCGGGTGATGACGGCCGCATGCATTCGGCCTGAGCTGGACGGCCGGGTGATCACCCAGGCTGGTCGTTCCTCGGCTTCATTCTCCCGGCAGGTTCCGGGTAAAGTATGCGGCGGAACAATCCCGGGTCGTCTAGCCAGGCAGGACGACGGTCTTTGGCTCCGTCAACGAAGGTTCGAATCCTTCCCCGGGAGCAACAAGCGGGTTCGAAGCCTGGTCGTACAACTCGCCGCTCATGACCGCTTCGGCCCAGCCTTCGATCTTGCGGTAGAGCCTGCTGCTGCGATTGACCTCGATGCGGAGACAGCCGTGGTAGTCCTCGCCGACATTTTTCCGCTCGGTTTTCGGGACATGACGCTTGAGCGCGGGGCGGTGAAACTGTTCCGGCTTCGCGCCGGTGATCTTGAGCCAGAAGAGCTCGGCTGACCCTAGGTCGGCGGTTTCGTGAATATAGACCCGGAAGGCCAGGTCCCCGGGCGGTGTCTGGGCCGCCGCCAGGAAGCGCAGGAAGAACTGGATCAATGCCGGATCGCTGTTCATGAAGACCACCCGGTCACTGCGCCGGTGCGGTTTGTTCTTAGTGCCTTCGCACCAGTAAGCGATGGCGCCGGCGATCAGGAGCTCGCGATCGGATAGGTCACCGATCTGAGCCGCGGCCGCCTCCCGGTCCGCTGCCCGCTTAGCCTCGCGGACGCTGCGCTCGGCCGCCCAGTAGCGCTCGACGCCCTCGGCCGCCCGCTTCCGGCACTCGGCGTCGCTGAGCCTGGGCGGCCGCGGCACGTCACGGACCCACAGGGAGACCGAGCTCTTCGCCACGCCGAGGGCCGTGGCGATCTCCTCGCAGTCCAGACCCTGCGCACGGAGGCTGGCGAGCCTCGGCCCGCAGCGCATCCTTGGCGTTGGGACGGCGGGTCCAGTCGGGCGGCGGCTCACCGCGAAGGGCATCGTGCAGGGTGGCATTGCTCAGCGGGCCCAGGATCTGCTTGATCTGACGCAGCGATCTGCCCTGGCGGCGCAGGATGACCGCCTGCACCCGCAGCTGCTCAAGCTCTTGCGGAGTACGCATCTTCGAATTCTAGTGCGAGACTATGACATTCCTGATGACGCCGCATGGTTCGTCCCGGGTGTGATGTTTATGACGGCCGCCAAGGACGCGCCGGACGCTTGGCGGCGGGAGCCGGCCGCGGGCCGTCACCCTTGGTTACTGAGCTAGCCGGAAATATGCCCGACGGTAACCGCAGCGGCCCGGCTGGCCGTACGCTGGGCATCGGGAACTCAGCGTACGGAGAGATTCCCGGGCCGCGCCGCGACCTGTCATCCGATCATGGCCACCGGGCGGTATCCTGCGGATGAGGGGCGGGTAAACAAACCTGCCGCCGCATCCCGGGACCGGGTGTCCCTGGAGCACCGCTCTGGCGGTGATACCCCCGGATAGCCCCGGCACGGTAATGGCGCGCTACCCGAGGAGACCAGCCGCGTGAGCGAATCTCGCCCGGTTGCTGTCATCGTGCTCGCCGCAGGCGAGGGCACCAGGATGAAATCGCGGACTGCCCAAGGTCCTGCATAGCCTGTGCGGCCGCAGCATGCTCGGGCACGCGCTCGCGGCCGCCAGCGAGCTCGAGCCGCAGCGGCTCGTCGTCGTCGACCGGGCATGGCCGGGACCAGGTCGGTGCGGAGGCAGCGCGGCTATGCCCCGACGTCTGCCTGGTGGTGCAGGAACAGCTCCTCGGTACCGGCAACGCGGTGCGGATGGTGGTCGAGGCCCTCGGCGCCATGGCCGGCACGATCGTCGTCACGTACGGCGACATGCCGCTGCTCCGAGCGCAGACGCTGCAGGCGCTCCTCGGGAGCATGTCGCCGCGGGAAACGCCGTGACCGTGCTGACCGCGAGGGTCGTGATCCGGCCGGATACGGCCGCATCATCCGGGACTCAGGCGGCCGCCTCGCCCGGATCGTCGAGGAGGCCGACGCGACCGAGGAGCAGCGGGCCGTCGATGAGATCAACTCCGGCTGCTACGCCTTTGACGGGATGCTGCTCGCCGACGCGGTGAAGCGGTTCGCCACCAGCAACGCGCAGGGTCAGGAGTACCTCACCGACGCGGTCGGGATCATGCGCGGTGACGGTCACCTCGGTCGGCACCGTTCTCGCCGTCGATCCGGACGAGATCCAGGGCGTGAACGACCGGGTTCAGCTCGCCCAGGCACGCCGCGTCTACAACGGCCGGCTGCTCGAGGCCTGGATGCGGGCCGGGGTCACGATCATGGACCCGGCCTCCACCTGGATCGATGTCGGCGTCACCCTGGCGCCGGACGCGGAGATCTTGCCGGGAACGCACCTGGAGGGAAGCACCGTGATCGGGCCGGGTGCCCGGATCGGTCCCGGCTGCCTGCTCAGGGACACCACGGTGGGCCCGGACGCGACGGTCACGTACGCGGTCTGCGACTCGGCCGAGGTCGCGCGCGGGGCCAGCATCGGGCCGTTCGCCCGGTTGCGCCCGGGCACCCGGATCGGGCCCGGCGCGCACATCGGCAGCTACGTCGAGCTGAAGAACGCGACGGTCGGAGAGGGTTCCAAGGTGCCGCACCTGTCCTACGTGGGCGACGCGGACATCGGCGAGCAGTCGAACATCGGCGCGGCCACGATCTTCGTGAATTACGACGGGGTGGCCAAGCATCATTCCACGGTCGGCGATCACGTCCGGATCGGCTCCGACACCATGATCGTGGCGCCTGTGACCGTCGGGGACGGGGCGTTCACCGCCGCCGGATCGGTGATCACCGAGGACGTGCCCGCGGGCGCGCTCGGCGTCGCCCGTGGCAGGCAGCACAACTCGGCCGGGTGGGTGGAGCGGCGCCACGCCCGGGTCGGCTCCCGCCGCGGCGGCCAGCCGGGCCCGCCAGGGCGCCGAACCCGGCCCGCAGCGGACTCGGCCGCGGGCCAGGACATAGCGGCGGATCACGGACGAGCGCGGGATCCGCGCCCGGCGCAGGCCGAGGATAACGAGGTGCAAGCTTAGTGAACGAGATGCTGCCGTCGAGCGCGAAGAAGATGATGCTGGTCTCCGGCCGGGCCTTTCCCGGACTGGCCGAAGAGGTGGCCGCCTGCCTGGGCATCAAGCCGACGCCGACCAAGCTCTTCGACTTCGCCAACGGCGAGATCTTCGTTCGTTTCCTGGACTCCGTCCGGGGCTGTGACGTGTTCGTGCTGCAGAGCCATACCTCGCCCATCAACGAGTGGATCATGGAGCAGCTGATCATGGTCGACGCCCTGAAGAGGGCTTCGGCCCGGCGCATCACGGTGGTCGCGCCGTTCTTCGGGTACGCGCGGCAAGACAAGAAGAACCGGGGCCGGGAACCGATCTCGGCCCGGCTCATGGCCGACCTGTTCGCCACCGCGGGAGCTGACCGGCTGATGGCGGTTGACCTGCACACGGCTCAGATCCAGGGCTTCTTCGACGGGCCGGTGGACCACCTGTTCGCGCTGTCGATCCTGGCCAGCTATGTCGAGAAGAACCTCGACGTCAGCCAGGTCACCGTGGTCGCCCCTGACGCCGGCCGGGTCAGGGTGTGCGAGCGGTGGACCGACCGGCTCGGCTGCCCGCTGGCCATCATCCACAAGCGGCGCGACCCTGATGTGGCCAATCAGGTCCGGATGTTCGAGGTGGTCGGCCAGGTAGCCGGGCGCACCTGCATCCTGGTGGACGACATGATCGACACCGGAGCGACGATCGCCAAGGCCGCCGGGGCCCTGTTCGAGCAGGGCGCGGACCGGGTCATCGCCACCGCCACCCACGGAGTGCTCTCGGGGGCGGCGGTGGACATCCTGAAGAACTCCAGGATCAGTGAGATCATCATCACGAACACCCTGCCGGTCCCGCAGGAGAAGCGGTTCGACAAGCTCACCGTGCTTTCGATCGCGCCGCTGCTGGCCCGGGCGATCAGCGAGGTGTTCAGCGACGGCTCGGTCACCAGCTTGTTCGACGGCCAGAGCTAGGACGGCCAGCGCCCGGCCACCGGCGTCGCACGGGGTGACCGTCGTCCCCACCCCCGCCGTAGGTGCGGGGACGACGGCCACGCCAACGGCGACGGGCGGTCCCGGCCCCAAGGCCGGCCCTCCCCTCCCCGCCAAGGGGCCAGGACCGCTTCCCGCCGCGCCCACCCCGCTAGGCGAGCGGGCGTTTCATGGCACCCGCCGAACGGTGCCCCCGTACCCGTCCGGCGCGGCCAGCTCACCTGCGGCGTGCCTAGCGCCGTGGCGCTAGGCACATCATGGGCCCGCTGGTTTACGTCCCGGTTGAGCCATGGTTAAGTGGACTTCCTGACGGCCGATTCCGTGTTTGCCGTAGGCGGGTGGTCCCGGGGATGAAGTTCCGGCTGCTCGGACCGCTTGAGGTCCGGGTCGGAGATGACTGGCAGGGCATCGGGGCGCCGAAGTGGCGGTCCGTTCTCGCCGCCCTGCTCATTAACGCTGGGCAGATTGTCTCGGCGGACGCGCTCATCAACGAGGTATGGGGTGACGCCCCGCCGGCCAAGGCGGCCAATCTCGTCAGCATCTACGTGCTGAGGCTGCGCCGCCTCCTCGGCGAGGAAGACAGCGGGATGCTGGTCACCCGCGCTCCGGGATATCAGCTTCGAGTCGCCCCGGCGGATACCGACGCGCTGCTGTTCGAGGCGATGGTGCGGGACGGCAGGCAGCGTTCGGCTCCGGCGATCCGACCAGCGCGGCTAGTCAGCTGGCCGAGGCGCTGGCCCTGTGGCACGGCCGCCCGCTAGCCGACGTCCGGGCGACGCCGCTGGTCGAGGCCGAGACCGAACGCCTCGCCGAGCTTCGCCTCGGCGCCATCGAGCTGCGTATCACCGCCGAGCTCGCCTGCGGCGGTCATGACCAGGCCGTACCCGAAATCCGCAGGTTGCTGGTCGACCACCCGCTCCGGGAGGGCCTGTGGCTGCAGCTGATGCGGGCCCTGGACGCGGCCGGACGCCACGCCGAGGCCCTCGAGGTCTACGGGCAGGCGCGGAATGCCATCTCCGATCAGCTGGGCGTCGACCCGGGTACGGAGCTGCGCCAGCTGTATGCCGACCTTCTCGCCAAAGACCAGACCGGCCTGCGCGGCACCATCTCGGCCGGCACCGTGGCGGCGCACCCGCGCAAGCCCGCGGCCGGGAAGAGCCGCGGCTCCGCCCCTCCTGACGCCGCCGCGGCCGGCCTGCCGGCCAGCCCGGGGGTCCGGGGCAGTCCGGCCGCCCAGCCAGGCCCCGGCGCAGCTTCCGGCCGACATCACCGATTTCACCGGCCGTGACGAACAGGTGAGACGCCTGTGTGACCTGCTGGCCGGCGCGGGTGCGGGCGCGAGCAGCGGCACCGGAGCGGTCCGGGTCGCGGTGGTGGCCGGAGCCGGCGGTCTCGGCAAGACGTCCCTGGCGGTGCACGCCGCCCACCGCATCCGCCGCAAATTTCCCGATGGCCAGCTGTACGTCGACCTGTTCGGCGCGACGTCCCACCCCGCTCTCGCCCGGGGACGTGCTGGCCAGGTTCCTGCGCGACCTCGGCGTAGAAGGCCAGGACATCCCGGTCGACGAGGACGAGCGGGCCGGCCGGTACCGGACGGCGCTGGCCAGGCGGCGGATGCTCGTCGTGCTCGACAACGCGCGTGACGCCGCTCAGGTCCGGCCGCTGCTGCCGGGTACCTCGTCGTCGGCCGTCCTGGTGACGACCAGGAGCCGGATGCCGGACCTGGCCAGCACCAGGCTGGTCGACCTCAACGTGCTCGACGACGATGAGGCGCTGACGTTGTTCAGCAAGGCGGTGGGCGACGACCGCGCCACGGCCGAGCCCGAGGCCACCGCCGAATTGCTTGACGCTTGCGCCGGGCTGCCGCTGGCGATCAGGATCTGCGCGGCGCGGCTGGCCACCCGGAGCGGCTGGACCATCCAGGCGATGGCGAGCCGGCTGCGTGATGAGCATCGCCGGCTGGACGAGCTGAGCGTCGGCGACCTCGCCGTCCGCGCCAGCTTCCAGGTGAGCTTTGCCAGCCTGCTCACCACGTCCGCACCGGACGGCATCGCGCCGGCCGACGCGTTCCGCTTGCTCGGCTTGTGGCAGGGGCCGTCCATCTCGGCCGTGGCGGCCGCGGCCCTGTTCGGCGCGCCGGAGTACCTGGCGGAGAACGCGCTCGAGACCTTGGTCGACGCGCACTTGCTGGAATCATCGGGTTCGGACAGGTACAAGTTTCACGACCTGCTGCGTGTCTACGCTTCCGAACGGGCTGTGGCTGACCTGCCCAGTCCCGAGCGGGACGCCGCGATCGGCCGCCTGCTCGGCTGGTACATGCGTACCGCGGACGCGGCCGCCGAGGTCATCTTGCCGCACCGCTACCAGGTGCCGCTGGAACCGGACCGCGCAGAGCAGCCGGCGCTAAGCTTCGCCGGCGTCGAGGAAGCCCTGGCGTGGTACGACAGTGAGCGCATCAACGTGGTCGCCGCCACCCGGCAGGCCGCCGCGTGCGGTCGGCATGACATCGCGTGGCGGCTGCCCGCCCCGCTGATCAGCCTGTTCAATCGCCGTGGCAACTGGGCCGACTGCATAACCACCCACCGCATCGCCCTGGAGAGCGCGCGTCAGGCAGGTAACCGCCGGGGCGAGGCGTGGGTGCTGAGCAATCTGGGCCAGGTCCTGGGGTTCACCCACATGAGCGAGGGCATCGAGCTGCTCGAGCGCTCGGTCGCGATCCGGCGTGAGATCGGTGACCGGCTGGGTGAGGCGCAGGCGGCGAACAACCTGTCCGATGCCTACGTGGTGCTCGGGCGGACGGACGAGGCCCTGGACCCGCTGCGGCGGGCCCTGGAGCTGAACCGTGAGGTTGGCTACCGGTACGGCGAAGGACTGGTCCTCAACAACCTCGGCGAGGCGTTCCTGGAGCTGGACCGCCCGGTTGAGGCCATCGACTACCTGCAGCAGGCGCGCCGCCTCTTCGCCGAGATCACGTCCCCGCACGGCGTCGGCTATTCCCTGCACAACCTCGGCCGGGCTCATCTGGCCCTGGGCCAGGACACCGAAGCCCTTGGTTGCCTGCAGCAGGCGCTTGTCATCCACACCGACGCAGGCGACAGGCACCGGCAGGCTTTCACGCTGAGATATCTCGGTCTGGCCCAGAACCATAATGGCCTGGCCGTCGAGGCGAATGGATCATGGCGGCAAGCAGCGGCGATATTTGATGATCTTGGGGACAGCACTCAGGCCGCCGAGATCCGCGCTCTAATGTCATTAGCGCGCATTTAACGATACTCCGTATATGGTGGCGTTCCGGCCGGTACGCTACTGCGCAGCCGCCCCTCTTATTGATCATTCCCGAGGGCGAGTGCGTGGATATGAAAGGACCAATTATGGGGAATATCGTCGTGGTCGAAAACCTGCCTGGCGTCGACGAGCTCGAGCAGTCTTACCAGCTAGACGCGAGCGACATCGAGCCCGAGGGGATGCCGTCGGAGGATCAGCCGGCGGGGATGCCGTCGGAGGACCGGCCGGCGGGGATGCCGTCGGAGGACCGGCCGGCGGGGATGCCGTCGGAGGACCGGCCGGCGGGGATGCCGTCGGAGGACCGGCCGGCGGGGATGCCGTCGGAGGACCGGCCGGCGGGATGCCGTCGGAGGACCAGCCGGCCGGGATGCCGTCGGAGGACCGGCCGACCGGGATGCCGTCCGAGGATCAGCCGGCCGGGATGCCGTCCGAGTGATCGGACCGGCCGGGCGGTGGAGAGGTGCCGGGTGGCTTCCGGGCCTCGCCGTCCGGCCGCGGCCATCGTCCGGCCTGGTTCGGTCCCGTCATGGCGGACAAGCCAATTTGTCAACGTCCGTCAGCGATGTTTGCCGATCCGGTGCAAGAAGCGGCGCCGCCGGGAGCAGCCCGGTTATGGGAGTGATGCGTACCCGGTGGTGCGCTGGGTGCTGGTGTTCCGGGGCAAAGGGGCACAGAGGACCATCGTGCTGCCAGCAGGAGGAGCGTCGGCCGGTTAAGGACTGGCTGGGGACGGGGTTGCGGGGCGGCAGAGAGGCGTGCGGGGCTAGGTGGTTGCGGGGTTGGCCGGGGCTCGCGGGGGTGAACTGGGCGCCCGGCGGTGCTGGGCCGCGGGGCCCGGACGGGCGCGAGACGATCGTCACCGCATGCACTGGCGTTGTCGGCTACACTTCGTACGCGCATCGCACGTTCAGACGAGGAGAGCATTGTGCCCGAGGTAAAGATCGCCGCCGAGACTCGTGAGGAGTTCGGCAAGGGCGCTGCCCGCCGTATCCGCCGCGAGGACCGGGTGCCCGCCATCCTGTACGGGCACGGCACAGAAACCCGCCACCTGACCCTGCCCGGGCATGACCTGATGCGGGCCCTGCGGACGCCGAACGTGCTGCTGCGCCTTGAGGGCCTGACGAACGGCAGTGAGATCGCCCTGCCCAAGGCGGTGCAACGGGACCCGATCAAGAACATCATCGAGCACGTCGACCTGATCCTGGTCCGCAGCGGCGAGAAGGTCACGATCGAGGTGCCGATCCGGGTCACCGGTGAAATCGCCCCCAGTGGCGGGGTGCTCAACCAGCAGCTCATCCAGATCTCGCTGGAGGCGGAGGCCACCCACATCCCGCAGGGCATCGACGTGGACGTGGAGGGCCTGGACCTGGGTCAGGCCATTTACGCCCGCGACCTGAAACTGCCCACCGGCAGCAGCCTGCAGGTCGAGCCGGACACGCTGATCTTGCACGTCATCGCGCAGCAGGCCGAGGAAGCGACTGAGGAAGAGACGACTGAGGGCACGCCGGAGGTGCCGGAGGCGCTGGGTGAGTCGGCGGCCCGCACCGAAGGGGAGTAGGCCGGCTGACCGGAGCACGCTGGATCGTCGCCGGTCTCGGGAATCCGGGACCGGAGTACGCGGGCAACAGGCACAACGCGGGGCAGCTGGTAGCCGCCCTGCTCGCCACCCGTGCGGGCGGGCCGGGAGCACGCTTCAAGGCGCACAGGTCGGGCAACCTCATCGCCGAGGGGCGGCTGGCCGACATGCCGGTCACGCTGGCCACGCCCCGCTCGTACATGAACTTGTCCGGTGGCCCCGTCGCGGCGCTGCTGGCCTTCTATAAGGTCCCGCCGGAGCGGCTCGTGGTCGTCCACGACGAGCTGGACATCCCGTTCGGCGCGCTGCGGGTCAAGCTCGGCGGGGGCGACAATGGCCATAATGGGCTTCGCTCCATTACCCAGTCACTCGGAACGCGCGACTATTATCGCGTCAGGTTCGGAATCGGCCGCCCGCCCGGCCGGATGGACGCCGCCGTCTACGTGCTACGCGACTTCACTGCCGCCGAGCGCAAGGACCTGCCGCTGTTCGTCGACCGTTGCGCCGATCTTACAGAAACCCTGATCGCCAAGGGCCTGGCCGCCGCTCAGAATACATACCACACCGACTAGGCCGAGGAGATCACGCCCGATGGCAGACGATGATCATTCACTGGCCCGTGAGCTAGCCACCGAAGCGGGGCGGCGGCTGCTCGAACTGCGGGCCCGGGACGGATCCAGGGACGAGCCGGACACGCTGCGCAAAGCGGGCGACCGGCAGTCGCACGAGTTCCTGGTGGCCGAGCTGGCCCGGCGCCGGCCTGGTGACGTAGTGCTGTCCGAGGAGGCCGCGGACGACCCGGCACGGCTGGCCGCCAGCCGGGTCTGGATCGTCGACCCGCTCGACGGCACCAGGGAGTTCGGCGAGCCTGGACGCACCGACTGGGCGGTCCACGTGGCCCTGTGGGAACGGCGCGGCGCGCCGGGCGACGGCGACCTCACCGCGGGCGCGGTCGCGTTGCCGGCTCAGGATCGCGTCCTGTCCACGGCCGATGCCGTCCGGCCGGCGGTCGTCCGCGAGCGGGGTGGCCAGCCGCTGCGGGTCGTCGTGAGCCGGACGCGGGCACCAAGGTTCGTTCAGGCTATTTCAGACCAAATTGGTGTGGAACTAGTACCATGGGGATCGGCTGGCGCCAAGGTGGCCGCGGTCCTCGGCGGCCAGGCGGATGCGTACATCCACGGGGGTGGGTTTTATGAATGGGACACGGCGGCCCCGGTGGCGGTGGCCCGGGCGGCTGGTTTTCATGCGTCCAGGATCGACGGATCCGCGCTGGCTTATAACCAGGCTGACCTGCTGATGCCCGATATTCTGGTATGCCGTCCCGCGCTCGCGGGCTCGCTCCTGCAAGCGATCAGGGAAGTCACGCATGCATCCTGATTATCATCTGTCTCAGCTCGACGTCCTCGAGGCCGAGGCCATCCACATCATGCGCGAGGTCGGGGCCGAGTTCGAGCGGCCGGTGCTGTTGTTCTCCGGCGGCAAGGACTCCATCGTGATGCTGGCGCTGGCCGAGAAGGCGTTCTGGCCGGCCCGGATCCCGTTCCCGGTGATGCACGTGGACACCGGGCACAACTTCCCCGAAGTGCTCGAGTTCCGCGATCGCCGGGTGGCCGAGCTCAGCATCCGGCTGATCGTCGCGTCGGTGCAGGAATCGATCGACGCGGGCCGGGTCGCCGAGGAGACCGGCAGGCACGCCAGCCGGAACCGGCTGCAGACGGTGACCCTGCTCGACGCGATCGAGGAGCACCGGTTCGACGCGCTGTTCGGCGGGGCGCGGCGGGACGAGGAGAAGGCCAGGGCCAAGGAGCGGGTGTTCTCGTTCCGGGACGAGTTCGGCCAGTGGGACCCGAAGAACCAGCGGCCGGAACTGTGGAACGTGTACAACACGCGGCTGCACCGCGGCGAGCACATCCGGGTGTTCCCGCTGTCCAACTGGACCGAGCTCGACGTGTGGGACTACATCGAACGGGAGAACGCTCGCCATCCCGTCGATCTACTACGCGCACGAGCGGGTGGTGTTCGAGCGGGACGGCCTGCTGCTGGCGGACAACCCCTTCGTGACCCGGGGCCAGGACGAGCCGCTGTTCACCGCCACCGTCCGGTACCGGACGGTCGGCGACATGACCGGCACCGGAGCGGTCTCGTCCACGGCCACCACCGTGGCCGAGGTCATCTCGGAGGTGGCGGCGACCCGGATCACCGAGCGTGGCCAGACCCGCGGCGACGACCGGGTCAGCGAGGCGGCCATGGAAGACCGTAAGCGCGAGGGGTACTTCTAATGGACATTCTGCGGTTCGCCACCGCCGGCTCGGTGGATGACGGCAAGTCGACCCTGATCGGCCGCCTGCTCTACGACTCCAAGTCGATCTTCGCCGACCAGCTGGAAGCGGTCGAGCGGACCAGCCGGGACCGCGGCGAGGAGCACACCAACCTGGCCCTGCTCACCGACGGGCTGCGGGCCGAGCGCGAGCAGGGCATCACGATCGACGTCGCCTACCGGTACTTCGCGACGCCCCGGCGCAAGTTCATCATCGCCGACACCCCGGGTCACATTCAGTACACCCGCAACATGGTCACCGGCGCGTCCACGGCCGACCTCGCGGTGGTGCTGGTCGACGCCCGCAACGGGCTCACCGAGCAGTCGCGGCGGCACGCGTTCCTGACCACCTTGCTGCGGGTGCCGCACATGGTGCTCGCGGTGAACAAGATGGACCTGGTCGACTACCGGGCCGAGGTCTTCGACCGCATCTGCGCCGAGTTCTCCGCCTTCGCGGCCCGGCTGGACATCGGCGACCTGACCTTCATCCCGATGTCCGCGCTGCACGGCGACAACGTGGTCGACCGGTCCGCCAACATGCCCTGGTACGACGGCCCGTCGCTGCTGCACCACCTGGAGCACGTGCACATCGCGTCGGACCGCAACCTGATCGACGTGCGGTTCCCGGTCCAGTACGTGATCCGGCCGCACGCCGCCACCGACGCGGCGCTGCACGACTACCGCGGCTACGCGGGTCAGGTGGCCGGCGGCGTGCTCAAGCCGGGCGACGAGGTGACTGCACCTGCCGTCCGGCTTCAGCACCCACGTGCGGCGCATCGAGGCCGCCGGGGTCGAGGTGCCCGAGGCGTTCGCGCCGATGTCGGTGACGCTGCTGCTCGACGACGACGTGGACATCTCCCGCGGCGACATGATCTGCCGCCCGCACAACCGGCCCGGCCGCCGCCCAGGACATCGAGGCGATGCTCTGCTGGATGTCCTCGGACGCGGTGCTGACGCGGCGCAGCCGGCTGATCGTCAAGCACACCTCGCGCACGGTCAAGGCGATCGTCACCGACCTGCACTACCGGATCGACGTGAACACCCTGCACCGCGACGAGTCCGCGACCCAGCTCGGCCTGAACGAGATCGGCCGGGTCCGGCTGCGCCTCACCCAGCCCATCTTCTGCGACCCCTACACCAGGAACCGCACCACCGGCGGCCTCATCCTGATCGACGAGACCACCAACGCCACCGTCGGCGCCGCCATGATCACCGAGGCCAGCTAGGCGACGGCCAATTTCCGCCGGGGACTGGTCGTGCCGGTACGCGCGGGGTATGGTCCGGATCGCGGCTTATCGACCTAACCGGGAGTAACCTGTGAGCGCTGAGACTCCTGCCGATGGCGGCAGGAACACCCACCCGTTCGGCGACCTGAGCGGACTTCGTGGCGGTGCCGCGGGTCACCGGCGCTGCGGCTGTCCCCGGACGGGAGCTGGCTGGCGGCGACCGTGCAGACGCTGAGCGCTGACCGGAAGAAGTACCTGACCAGCATCTGGCGGTCGATACCCAGGGCGGTCCGTCCCGGCGGCTGACCAGGTCCGCCGAGGGCGAGGGCAACCCGCGTTTCCTGCCGGACGGGTCGCTGCTTTTCACCTCCAAGCGGCCCGATCACGAGGCGGGCGCGGGCCAGCCGGACTCCTCCGGCGGGGACGGCAGCTCCCTGTGGCTGCTCCCGGCGGCCGGGGGCGAGGCCAGAGTGGTCGCCGCGCTGCCCGGCGGCGTCGCGGCCGCGGAGGTGGCCAGGGACAGCGGAGCCATCGTCGTCGCCTCGCCGGTGCTGCCGGCCGCGGACGGTGCCGGGCCACGGACGGCAACAGCGCCGCGGCCGACGCCCAGCTGCGCAAGGAGCGGAACGACGCCGGGATCACCGCCATCTTGCACGAGTCAGCGCCGGTCAGGTTCTGGGACCACGACCTGGGGCCGGACCAGCTCAGGCTGTTCGCGGTCGATCCGGGCCAGCGTGCGCAGGACCGACATCGGCTGGGCCGGGGGCGACAAGGAGCCCGCGGTCGCGGACCCGCGAGCCACGACCAGCGGGACGACGAAGACCGCGGCGGAGTTCGGCGGCCTGCGGGACCTGACGCCCGAACCGGGCCGGGCCCTGGACGGGCAGGCCTTCGAGCTGACGCCCGACGGCACCTCGGTGCTGACCGGGTGGTGGCAGTGGAACCCGGCCGGACAGTCGCACAGCGAGCTGGCGATGATCGACGTGGCCACCGGCAAGCGCCGGGTGCTGCTGTCCGGGCCGGAGTTCGACTTCGACGACCCTCGCGTCTCACCGGACGGGCGGTACATCGTCTGCCAGCGGGAAACCCACGGCACCGCCGAACGGCCGCTGGATCTCACCCTGGTCATGCTCGACATCGGCGAGCAGGACACCGGGGGCTCGGGCGCATCCGGGGAGCCGGGCCGTGACCTGCTGCCGAGCCTGGACCGGTGGCCGCGGTGAGCCGGCCTGGTCAGCACGATTCCCGCGCGGTGTACTTCGCCGCCGACGACGGCGGCAGGCGGCCGGTCTTCCGCGTCGACCTGGGACCGGCGAGGTCACCCGGGTGACCAGCGACGACGGCGCGTACACCGACCTGAACGTCGGCGCCGGACGGCCGGTACCTGTACGCGCTGCGGGCCACGGTGGCCAGCCCGCCCACCCCGGTCCGCATCGACCTGCGGACTCAGGCGGCCGGACCGGAGCCCCGGACGCCCGGCCGCGCTGGACTGCCCCGGCGTCCCGCTCACCGTGCCCGGCCGGCTGGAGGAGGTCGAGGCCACCGCCGAGGACGGCCAGCCGATCAGGTCCTGGCTGGTGCTGCCGGAGGGCGCGTCGGCCAGCCAGCCAGGCGCCGCTGCTGCTCTGGGTGCACGGCGGCCCGATGAGCAGCTGGAATTCATGGTCGTGGCGGTGGAACCCGTGGCTGATGGCGGCCCGGGGCTACGCCGTGCTGCTGCCTGACCCGGCGCTGTCCACCGGCTACGGCCAGGAGTTCATCGCCCGCGCGCACCGGGACTGGGGCGCCAGGCCGCTGGCCGACATCATGGCCGCGACCGACGCCGCCGCGGCCCGGCCGGACATCGACGCGGACCGGGTGGCCATGATGGGCGGGTCCTACGGCGGCTACATGGCGAACTGGATGGCCGGCCACACCGACCGGTTCAAGGCGATCGTCAGCCACGCCGGGCTGTGGGTGCTCGACCAGATGTTCGGCACCACGGACCACCCGATGTTCTGGCGGCGGCAGTTCGGCGACCCGCTGACCGACCCGGAGATGTACGAGACGAACTCACCGCACCTGCACATCGAGCCAGATCCGCACGCCGATGCTGGTCATCCACGGCAACAAGGACTACCGGGTGCCGGTCTCCGAGGCGCTGCGGCTGTGGTGGGACCTGTCCAGCCGCGGGCGCGGAGGCCAAGTTCCTCTACTTCCCCGACGAGAACCACTGGATCCTCACCCCGGGCAACGCGCGCATCTGGTACGAGACCGTCTTCGCCTTCCTGGCCCAGCACGTCCTCGGTCAGCCCTGGGAGCGCCCCGCCCTGCTGTGAGCACCGTAGGGTAGGGCCCATGGCTCGTGCTGACCTGGACAAGCGACCCGGCCGATGTCGCGGCGATGTTCGACGCCATCGCGGGGCGCTATGACCTGCTGAACGACATCCTGTCCGCGGGCCAGGTCAGGCTGTGGCGGCGCGCGGTCGCGCGGATCACCGGGGCCGGCCTGGGCGAACGTGTGCTTGACCTGGCGGCGGGCACGGGGACCTCCTCGCTGACCTTCACCGCCACCGGAGCCGACGCCGTGGCCTGCGACTTTTCCCTGGGCATGCTCTCCGAAGGGCCACCGGCGGCTGGGGCACGGCACCGCCAGGGACGGTCGCGGGCGGCTCGGCTTCGTGGCTGGCGACGCGCTCCGGCTGCCGTTCAGGGACGAGGCGTTCGACGCGGTGACGATCTCGTTCGGGTTGCGCAACGTGGCCAGCACCGGCGCGGCCCTGGCCGAGATGCGCCGGGTGACCCGTCCGGGCGGCCGGCTGGTGGTGTGCGAGTTCAGCACGATCACGGTGGCCCCCGTCGACCGGCTCTACCGGCGCTACCTGCTGGGCGTCCTGCCCGCGATCGCCCGCCGCACCGCCCGCAACCCGGAGGCCTACGAGTACCTGGCGGAATCGATCGCGGACTGGCCGGCCCAGCGCGAGCTGGCCGGCCTGATCCGGCGGCCGGCTGGTCGGCGGTACGGTGGCGGGACCTGAGCCTGGGCGTGGTCGCCGTGCACGTGGCCCGGCGCCGGTAACCCCGTCACCGATGACCCGGCGGAAAGGCCGAGCCGGCGAGGGCTAAACTGATGGCAAAACATTTGTGAAGCGGTTCACAAGACATTCAGGATCTGACCAAGTGACCGAGCACGCTCCCCCGCCACCCACACCAGCACCGGACCCGCTGCCTCGCGACAGCCGCCCGCCGACGAGGCGGACGTCATCGTCGTCGGCGCCGGCCCGGCCGGCTCGACGACCGCCTTCTACCTGGCGCAGGCCGGGACTCAACGTGCTGCTGCTCGAGAAGTCCAGGTTCCCCAGGGAGAAGGTCTGCGGCGACGGCCTGACCCCGCGCGCGGTCAAGGCCCTGGTCGGCATGGGCATCAGCGTCGGCGAGCAGGACGGCTGGGTGCGGAACAAGGGCCTGCGGGTCATCGGCGCGGGCAAGCGGCTGGAACTGCCCTGGCCCGAGCTGACCAGCTATCCCGGCTACGGGCTGGTCAGGACCCGGCACGACCTGGACGAGTCGCTGGCCCGCCGGGCCCAGCAGGCCGGCGCCAAGCTGCTCGAAGGCGTCACCGTGACCGGTCCGGTCATCGACGAGCGCACCGGCCAGATCACCGGGGTCACGGCGCGAGCCGGCGAGGCCCGCGGGGCCCACGGGTCCGGCTCGACGGCGGAGACGACGGCGACCACGGGACCGAGCGGATCTACACCGCCCGGACCGTGGTGGCGGCGGACGGCAACTCCTCCCGGCTCTCGCTGGCGATGGGCCTGCGCAAGCGCGACGACCGCCCGCTCGGCGTCGCGGTCAGGACCTACTACCGGACCCCCCGGCACGACGACGACTACCTGGAGTCCTGGCTCGACCTGTGGGACGGCGACCGGCTGCTGCCCGGGTACGGCTGGATCTTCGGCATGGGGGACGGGACGTCCAACGTCGGCCTGGGCCTGCTGAACACCAGCGCCGCGTTCGGCCACACCGACTACCACGCCCTGCTGCGGCGGTGGCTGAAGGGCATGCCGGCCGAGTGGGGCTTCACCGAGGAGAACCGCACCCAGCCGATCCGGGGCGCGGCGCTGCCGATGGGCTTCAACCGGACCCCCCACTACCACCGGGGGCTGCTGCTGGCCGGGGACGCCGGCGGCATGGTGAACCCCTTCAACGGCGAGGGGATCGCGTACGCGATGGAGTCGGGCGAGATCCTGGCCCGCACCATCACCCAGGCGCTCGCGCGGGACCCGCCGGGCGGAGACCGAGCGGGTGCTCGCGGGGTACCCGCAGGCGCTGCGCGAGGCCTACGGCGGCTACTACACGCTCGGCCGTGTCTTCGTGAAGGCCATCGGCCAGCCCGGGCTGATGCGCTTCGCGACCAAGCACGGCATGTCGCGGCCCGCGCTGATGCGGTTCGCCATCAAGCTGCTCGCGAACCTCACCGATCCCGGTGGGGACGCGGCAGACCGGCTGGTCAACGGGCTATCCAAGCTCGCGCCTAACCCAGAGTGAGTGGTCATGAATGTAGTCCCTAGGATGGGTCGTTGGCATCCGGCAAATGAAGGGAGCAGACCACGATGAGACTGTACGTTCCGATCTTCGTGCTGGCCCTGCTCGCGCTTGGCTTCGCCACCTTTTCCGTGACGTTCGGCGCCTTCGCCGGGCCGAGGCGGTGGAACCGGGCCAAGCTGGAGAGCTACGAGTGCGGCATCGAGCCGACGCCGATGCCGCCGGACGGAGGCCGGGTCCCGGTCAAGTACTACCTGACCGCGATGTTGTTCATCGTGTTCGACATCGAGATCATTTTCCTGTATCCCTGGGCGGTCACCTTCAACAAGCTCGGCGCCTTCGGCCTGGTCGAGATGGTGGCCTTCGTCATCACTGTGCTGGTCGCGTACGCGTACATCTGGCGGCGCGGCGGCCTGGAATGGGATTAGCCATGGGCATCGAAGAAAAGCTCCCGAGCGGCGTGCTGCTGACCTCGGTGGAGAAGGTGGCGGGCTGGGCCCGGGCCCGTTCGGTGTGGCCGGCCACCTTTGGCCTGGCCTGCTGCGCCATCGAGATGATGCAGACCGGCGGCCCGAAGCACGACCTGGCCAGGTTTGGCATGGAACGGGCGTCCAACACCCCGCGGCAGGCGGACCTGATGATCGTGGCCGGCCGGGTCAGCCAGAAGATGGCGCCGGTGCTCAGGCAGATCTACGACCAGATGTCCGACCCCAAGTGGGTCATCTCGATGGGCGTGTGCGCCTCCAGCGGCGGGATGTTCAACAATTACGCCATCGTGCAGGGCGTGGACCACATCGTGCCGGTGGATATCTACCTGCCCGGCTGCCCGCCGCGGCCGGAGATGCTGCTCGACTCGATCCTCAAGCTGCACGACAAGATCATGAACACCAAGCTCGGCAAGAACCGCGACCGGCAGATCACCGAGCTAGAGGAGGCGCGGCTGTCCGTGACGCCGCTGCGGCTGCCTTTGGTCGGCGGGACCGAGCTGTGAGCGGGCCGCAGGAAACCCCCAAGGCCGGACCCGAGGAGACGCAGGGATCCGCGGCTCCGCAAAGCCCGGTTCCGCGGTAGCGCCGGCGGACGAGGCCGGCGGCCAGGACGCGGGCAACCTCCCGGCCCGGCTCGGCCAGGAGCGGCTCGACGAGCCCGTCCTGCGCACCGGGATGTTCGGCGTGCAGGCCAGCGGCGACACCTCCGGCTACGGCCGGCTCCGGGTGCACCAGGTCCCGCCCGTCGACAGCCCCCGGCCGTACGGGTCTTACTTCGACGCCGTCGCGGACGCCCTCGGCCGGGCGCTCGAGGCGGCCGGGGTGCGCTTCTCCGACGCGATCGAGCGGGTCGTGGCCGACCGGGGCGAGCTGACCTTTCACGTCCGCCGGGAGCGGCTGCCCGCGGTGGCCGCGGAATTCCGCGACGACCCGGCGCTCGCCTTCGAGCTGTGCAGCGGGGTCTCCGGCGTGCACTACCTGGCCGACTCCGGCCGGGAGCTGCACGCGGTCTACCACCTGCTGTCGATCACCCATAACCGCCGGGTGCGGCTGGAGGTGGCCGCGCCGGACGCCGACCCGCACATCCCCTCGCTGGTCGGGGTGTACCCGACCTGCAACTGGCACGAGCGGGAGACCTGGGACTTCTTCGGGATCATCTTCGACGGGCACCCGGCCCTCACCCGGATCGAGATGCCGGATGACTGGAAGGGGCACCCGCAGCGCAAGGACTACCCACTCGGCGGCATCCCGGTCGAGTACCGCGGAGCGAAGATCCCGGCTCCGGATGAGCGGAGGCACTATTCATGACCGAAGCGCAGGCACCGCGCGCGCCCGCCAGCCCGGATGACGAGGCCGCGGAGGGCCGCGTCTACACGGTGTCCGGTGAGGACTGGGACGAGATCGTCGCCGCCGCCAACGAGGCCAGGGACTTCGAGGGCGGCGAGCGGCTGGTCATCAACATGGGCCCGCAGCATCCGTCCACCCACGGGGTGCTCCGGCTGATCCTGACGCTGGAGGGCGAGACCGTCGCCGAGGTGCGCGCGGCCATCGGGTACCTGCACACCGGCATCGAGAAGAACATGGAGTACCGCACCTGGACCCAGGGCGTTACGTTCTGCACCCGGATGGACTACCTCATGCCGTTCTTCAACGAGGCCGCGTACTGCTTCGCGGTGGAGCGGCTGCTCGGCATCGAGGACAAGGTCCCCGAGCGGGCCCAGATCATCCGGGTCATGATGATGGAGCTCAACCGGATCTCCTCCCACCTGGGCGGGATCGGGCCGATGGGCATGGAGCTCGGCGCGACCACGATCTTCCTGCAGGGCCTGCGGATGCGCGAACGCGTCCTTGACCTGTACGAGCTCATCACCGGGCTGCGGATGAACCACGCTTACATCAGGCCGGGCGGCGTGGTGCAGGACCTGCCGCCCGGCGCGCTCGAGGCCATCCGCGCGTTCCTCGACGTCGCCCCCGGATTCATGCACGAGCTGCGCTCGCTGATCGACGCCAACCCGGTGTTCGTCGGCCGGACCAAGGGCGTGGCCTACCTGGACCTGGCGGGCTGCATGGCGCTCGGCGTGACCGGGCCGATGCTCAGGTCGGCCGGGCTGCCCTGGGACCTGCGCAAATCCCAGCCGTACAGCGGATATGAGACCTATGACTTCGACGTTCCCGTCGCCGGTACGTGCGATGCGTACGGCCGGTACGTCATCCGGATGGACGAGATCGACGAGTCGCTGAAGATCATCAGGCAGTGCGTGGACCGGCTGGCCGCGCGCGGCTCGGCCGGGTCGGGCACCGATCCGGTGATGATCAACGACGCCAAGATCGGCTGGCCGGCCCGGCTGTCGCTCGGCCCGGACGGCCTGGGTCCCTCGCCGGAGCACATCGCGCACATCATGGGCCAGTCCATGGAGGCGCTCATCCACCACTTCAAGCTGATCACCGAGGGGTTCCGGGTGCCGGCCGGGCAGGCGTACGCGGCGGTGGAATCCGCCCGCGGCGAGCTGGCCGCGCACGTGGTGAGCGACGGCGGCACCCGGCCGTACCGGGTGCACTTCCGCGACCCGTCGTTTACCAACCTGCAGTCGATCGCCGCGCTGTGCGAGGGCGGCCAGGTGGCCGACGTGATCCCCGCGATCGCGAGCATTGATCCCGTGATGGGAGGCGTGGACAGGTAATGCCGTTCAGCGAGGATGTGCGCTCCCGCCTCGACGCGGACGCGGCGCAGATCATCGGCAAGTACCCGCGGCCGAGGTCCGCGCTGCTGCCGCTGCTCCATCTCGTCCAGTCCGAGGAGGGCTTTGTCTCCGCCGACGGCATCGAGTACTGCGCGGCGAAGTTCGGGCTGACCGCGGCGGAGGTCACCGCGGTGGTGAGCTTCTACACCATGTATAAGCGCCGCCCGGTCGGTGAGTACCACGTCGGCGTCTGCACCAACACGCTGTGCGCGGTGATGGGCGGGGACCAGATATTCGCCGAGCTCACCGAGCATCTCGGCATCGGCAACGACGAGACGACGCCGGACGGCAAGGTCATGGTCGAGCACATCGAGTGCAACGCCGCTTGTGACTACGCGCCGGTCATGACGGTGAACTGGGAGTTCTTCGACAACATGACGCCGGCGACGGCTCGTCAGCTCGTCGACGACCTGCGCGCGGGAAACCAGGTCAGCCCGACCCGCGGACCGTCCCGGCTGTGCACCTGGAAGCAGGCCTCCCGGATTCTGGCCGGCTTCGGCGACGGCCAGGCCACCGACGGCCCGGTGGCCGGTCCGGCCAGCCTGGTCGGCCTCACGATCGCGCGCGAGCGCGGCTGGACCGCTCCGCACCCGGCGGACACCTCGGGGAACGGGGCCCCGCACGCCGGAGCGGGCAGTTCGGCGGGTTCCGGGCCCGCCGGGTCCGGGGTTTCCCCGGCCGATTCCTCCTCGCCCAAGCCCGGCAAGTCCGCGGAACCCGGCCAGCCGACCGAGGCGGGCACGTCCGCCAAAACCCGCGGCTCGGCCCGGTCGCGGTCCGCGGGGCAGAAAAGCTCCCCGGCTGCGGGCGAGCCGGCCCAGCCAGAGCAGGAGTCGCCGTGACCGACATGCTTACCCCGGTGCTGACGGCGCTCTGGGACCAGCCCGGCTCCTTCACCATGGACGGCTACAAGCGGCACGGGGGCTGGCAGGCGCTGCCCAAGGCGCTGGCGATGGAGCCGGACGCCCTGATGGCCGAGGTCAAGGACGCGTCCCTGCGCGGCCGCGGCGGGGCAGGCTTCCCGACCGGGGTGAAGTGGGGCTTCCTGCCGCAGGGCGACGCCAAGCCGCACTACCTGGTCGTCAACGCGGATGAATCCGAGCCCGGCACCTGCAAAGACGTCCCGCTGATGATGGCCAACCCGCAGGTGCTCATCGAAGGCGTCGCCATCACCGCGTACGCGATCAGGGCCAAGCACGCGTTTATCTACGTCCGCGGCGAGGTCCTGCACGTGGTGCGGCGGCTGCGGCACGCGGTGGAGGAGGCCTACGCGGCCGGCTACCTCGGCACGGACATCCTCGGCTCCGGCTTCGACCTGGAGGTCATCGTGCACGCGGGGGCCGGCGCCTACATCTGCGGTGAGGAATCGGCGCTGCTCACCTCGCTGGAGGGCTACCGGGGGCTGCCCAGGCTCCGGCCGCCGTTCCCGGCTATCGAAGGCTTGTACGCCTGTCCCACGGTGATCAACAACGTGGAGTCGATCGCCAGCGTGCCGTCGATCGTGGCCAACGGCGCGGACTGGTTCTCCGGCCTGGGGACCGAGAAGTCCAAGGGATTCGGCATCTTCTCGCTGTCCGGTCACGTCACCGCCCCCGGCCAGTACGAGGCGCCGCTCGGCATCACCCTGCGCGAGCTGCTCGACCTGGCCGGGGGTGTCCGGGCCGGGCACCGGCTGAAGTTCTGGACGCCGGGCGGCTCGTCCACCCCGCTGCTGACCGACGCCCACCTCGACGTGCCGCTCGACTTCGAAGCCGTGGCGGCCGCCGGGTCCATGCTCGGCACCCGGGCCCTGCAGATCTTCGACGAGACCACCTGCGTGGTCCGCGCCGTGCTCCGCTGGACCGAGTTCTACGAGCACGAGTCATGCGGCAAATGCACCCCGTGCCGGGAGGGGACGTTCTGGATGGTCAAGGTGCTCGAACGGCTGGAACACGGCCACGGCACCGACGAGGACCTGGAAAAACTCCTGGATATCTGTGACAACATCCTCGGCCGCGCGTTCTGCGCCCTGGGCGACGGCGCGACCAGCCCGATCACCTCGGGCATCCAGTACTTCAGGGACGAGTTCGCCCAGCACCAGAAGGAAGGCGGCTGCCCCTTCGATCAGACGGCTTCGACCCTCTGGAGTGAGTCGTGACGGTGCAGGCCACGCATGACACGGTAACCGTCACCATCGACGGGTTCGAGATCGCGGTGCCGAAGGGAACCCTGGTGATCAGGGCGGCCGAGATGCTCGGCCTGCAGATCCCGCGTTTCTGCGATCATCCGCTGCTCGACCCGATCGGCGCCTGCCGGCAGTGCCTGGTCGAGGTGGAGGGCCAGCGCAAGCCGCTGGCCTCCTGCACCACCGCCTGCACGGAGGGCATGGTGGTGCGCACCCAGCTCACCTCGGCGGTGGCCGAGAAGGCGCAACGGGGCGTGATGGAGCTGCTGCTCATCAACCATCCGCTCGACTGCCCGATGTGCGACAAGGGCGGCGAGTGCCCGCTGCAGAACCAGGCCATGTCATCGGGCCGGGGCGAGACCAGGTTCATCGAGGACAAGCGCACCTTCGCCAAGCCGGTGCCGATCTCTACCGAGGTGCTGCTCGACCGGGAGCGGTGCATCTCCTGCACCCGCTGCGTCCGGATGTCCGAGGAGATCGCCGGGGACGTGTTCATCGATTTCCTGGAGCGCGGCCCCAACCAGATGATCGGCACCGCCGAGGGCGAGCCGTTCAACTCGTATTTCTCGGGT
Organism: uncultured Actinomycetes bacterium; assembly: GCA_963730825.1. GTDB lineage: Bacteria > Actinomycetota > Actinomycetes > Streptosporangiales > Streptosporangiaceae > Palsa-504. The sequence goes on along the minus strand of CAVSTQ010000022.1, from coordinate 75,716 downwards.
AACACCGTGCAGATCTGCCCGGTGGGCGCGCTCACCGGCGCCGCCTACCGGTTCCGGTCCCGGCCGTTCGACCTGGTGTCGGTGCCAAGCGTGTGCGAGCACTGCGCCTCGGGCTGCCGGCAGCGGACCGATGTCCGGCGCGGCCGGGTCATGCGGCGGCTGGCCGGCGACGACCCGGCGGTCAACGAGGAGTGGAACTGCGACAAGGGCCGGTGGGCGTTTCGCTACGCGACCCAGCCCGACCGGCTGACCTCTCCGCTGGTCCGGGATGACGACGGAGTGCTTGTGCCGACGTCCTGGCCGCACGCGCTCGGGGTGGCGGCGGCCGGGCTGGCCGCGGCCCGGGGCGCGCCCTACCCGGCCACCCAGGGCGGGCCCGACGAGGGCGCCCCCGACCGGGGACCGCGCGGTGTCGGCGTGCTGGCCGGCGGCCGGCTGACCCTGGAGGACGCCTACGCGTACGCGAAGTTCGCCCGGGTCGCCCTGGACACCAACGACGTGGACATGCGGGCCCGCCCGCACTCGGCCGAGGAGGAGCAGTTCCTGGCCGCCTGCGTGGCCGGGCGCGGCATCGGCGTCAGCTACGCCGACCTGGAGCAGGCGCCCGCCGTGCTGCTGGCCGGCTTCGAGCCTGAAGACGAATCACCGATCGTCTTCCTGCGGCTGCGCAAGGCCGTCCGGCGCCGTCACCTGCAGGTGTTCTCCCTCGCGGCGCTGGCAAGTCCCGGGCTGGTCAAGCTGTCCGGTGAGCTGCTGGCCACGCTGCCGGGGGAGGAGGCCGCGGCGCTGGCCGCGCTGGCGGCCGGCGGCGCGCCCAGCGCCCCCGAGCCTCCGGTGTCCGGCGGCATCCATGTCCCCGGACCTCCCTTGCAGGGCTGGCAGCGGGTCGGGCAGGCGATCGCCGCGCCTGGTGCGGTGATCCTGGTCGGGGAGCGGCTGGCCGAAGTCCCCGGCGCGCTGGCCGCGGCGGCCAGGCTGGCGGTCGCCTCGGGCGCCCGGCTCGCCTGGGTTCCGCGCCGGGCCGGCGAGCGGGGCGCGGTCGAGGCCGGCGCCCTGCCCGGGCTGCTGCCGATCGGCCGCCCGGTGGCCGATCCCGCCGCCCGCGCCGAAGTCGCCAGGGCCTGGGGCAAGACCTCGCTGCCTTCCGCGCCGGGACGGAACACCGGGGAGATACTCGCCGCGGCCGCCGCCGGTGAACTCGGCGCCCTGGTGGTGGCCGGGGTGGACCCGGCCGACCTGGCCGATCCGCATGCCGCGCTGCGGGCGCTCGAGCTGGCCCCCTTCGTGGTCAGCCTGGAGCTGCGAGCCAGCGCGGTGACCGACCGGGCCGACGTGGTGTTCCCGGTCGCGGCCGTGGCCGAGAAGGCCGGGACGTTCGTGAACTGGGAGGGACGCGGCGGCTCGTTCGGCGCGGCCCTGCGGGTTCCCGAGGTCCGCACCGACCTATACGTGCTCGGCGCGATCGCCGATCAGATGGACGTCCACCTGGGCCTGCCCGACGCCGAGGCCGCGCGCGCCGAACTGGCCGCCCTCGGCACCTGGCGCGGCCCCCGCCCCGAAGCTCCCGAGGTGCGGGATTCTCCGCTGACCGGACCGGGGACGTCCTCCGGCCGGGATATCTCCTGGCGACCTGGCACCAGCTGTTGGACAGCGGGCGGATGCAGGACGGTGAGCCGTCCCTGGCGGGTACGGCCCGGCCGGTGGTGGCCAGGATGTCCTTGGCGACCGCGGCGCAGGCCGGGCTGGCCGACGGCGATAAGGTGACGGTGGCCACAGAGCAGGGCTCGGTGACGGTGCCGGTCGAGGTGGTGCCGATGGCGGGCCACGTGGTCTGGCTGCCCGCCGCGGGACTGACCCCGGAGCCCGGGCCGACGACGCGGACCTGGCGGGCGACCCGTATCCTGGCGGCCCGCGGCTTCGGGCCGGATCTACCATCCGCGCCGAGCTCGGTGCGGGGCACGGCGCCATGGTCACGCTGAGGAGGCCGGAATGATGGATCAGGGGGCGCTGTCGCACGTACTGGCCGTGCCCGCGACGGACCCGACGATCAGCGACTTCAACCAGCTCATCTGGTGGCTGGTGCTGCTAAAGGTCGGGATTGTCTTCCTCTTCCTGCTGCTCACCACGATGTTCATGATCTGGGCGGAACGCCGGGTCATCGGCCGGATGCAGAACCGCCCGGGCCCCAACCGGGCCGGGCCGTTCGGCCTGCTGCAGCCGATCGCGGACGCGCTTAAGCTGCCGCTGAAGGAAGACATCATCCCCCGCGACGCGGACCGGCTGGTGTTCCTGATCGCGCCGGTGATATCGGCGGCGACGGCCTTCGTCAGCTTCGCGGTCATCCCGTGGGGCCCGGAAGTCTCGATCTTCCACCATCGCACCCCGCTGCAGCTCACCGACCTGCCGGTGGCGGTGCTGCTCATCCTGGCGATGAGCTCGATCGGGGTGTACGGGATCGTGCTGGCCGGCTGGTCGTCCGGGTCGACGTACTCGCTGCTCGGCGCGCTGCGCTCGGCCGCCCAGGTGATCAGCTACGAGATCGCGATGGGGCTGGCCTTCGTGGCCGTGTTCCTGTACGCGGGCTCGCTGTCCACCACCGCGATCGTCAACGCCCAGCAGCACGAGTGGTACGCGTGGCTGCTGCCCGTCTCGTTCGTGATCTACCTGTTCACCATGGTGGGCGAGACGAACCGGCTGCCGTTCGACCTGCCAGAAGGCGAGGGCGAGCTGGTCGCGGGCTACCACACCGAGTACTCCTCGATGAAGTTCGCGATGTTCTACCTGGCCGAGTACATCAACATGACGACGGTCTCCGGGCTGGCGACCACGCTGTTCCTCGGCGGCTGGCGGGCTCCGTGGCCGCTGTCGCTGTGGTCCGGGGCGAACGCCGGCTGGTGGCCGGTGCTGTGGTTCGTGGCCAAGGTCTTCATCTTGCTGTTCTGCTACATCTGGCTGCGCGGCAGCTTGCCGCGGGTCAGGTACGACCAGCTGATGGCGATCGGCTGGAAGGTCCTCATCCCGGTCTCCATCGTGTGGATCCTGCTGATCGCCACGGTGCGCGCGTGGCGGCTCGACTCTCACACCAAGGCCCCGTACTACGTCTTTGGCCTTGTCATCGTGCTCATCGCGGCGCTGGCCCTGACCTGGGACAGCGCCGCGCAGAAGCGGGCCATGCGGTACGCGGAGCCGCCCGCGGGCGCGGACCCGGCCAGCACCGGCGAGGCCAGCGTGACCGAGCGCGGGTTCCCGGTGCCGCCGCTCGACCTGCCGCACTACCACGGCGTTGGCCTCGATGCCGGGGTCGGTATCGAGGCCGCCGCCAGCCCTTCGGACACCTCCCCTAAGGAGGTCACAGATGCTTGATTTCCTCAACCCGATCAAGGGGTTCGGGGTCACCTTCCACGAGATGTTCCGCAAGGTCGAGACCGTCTCCTACCCCGAAGACAAGCGGCCGACCGCGCCGCGGTTCCACGGTCACCACCAGCTGAACCGGTGGCCGGACGGGCTGGAGAAATGCATCGGCTGCGAGCTGTGCGCCTGGGCCTGCCCGGCGGACGCCATCTACGTCGAGGGCCGGGACAACACCGCCGACGGCCGGTTCTCCCCCGGCGAGCGGTACGGGGCCGTCTACCAGATCAACTACCTGCGCTGCATCCTGTGCGGCATGTGCATCGAGGCCTGCCCGACCCGGGCGCTCACCATGACCAACGAGTACGAGATCGCCGACGACAGCCGGGAAAACCTGATCTGGACCAAGGAGCAGCTGCTTGTGCCGCTGGCCGAAGGGATGGAGGCGCCCCCCCATCCGATGCGGCTCGGCGAGGACGAGAAGGACTACTACCGGCTGGGCGCGGCGGGCGTGATGGCGACCCCGCGGGCTCCGGGGATGGGCGGCCCGGGCGGGCCGTCCGGCTCCGCCGTCTTCGCGGGCGGGCCGGACGCGCCGCCTGACTGGGGCGTCCAGGAAATCGACGCCGAGGTCGCCGATGACGGGGCGGGCGAAGCCGCGATGCCCTCGCCGGGTCAGGCGCCCGTCGGCGAGGTGCCCCCGAGGGAGGCCGGCCACTAATGGGACACGTCCTCGCGGCCGGCACCAACACCGACGTGATCGCGCGGGAAAGCATCTTCTGGATCCTGGCCATCGCCTCGGTCGGCGCGGCGCTGGCCATGATCTTGGTCCGGCAGGCGGTGCACTGCGCCATGATGCTCGCCGTCGTGATGCTCTGCCTGGCCACCATGTACGCCATGCAGGGGGCCCCGTTCCTCGCCTTCGTGCAGATCATCGTCTACACCGGCGCGGTCCTCATGCTGTTCCTCTTCGTCATCATGCTGATCGGGATCAGCTCGGCCGACTCGCTCAAAGAGACGATCAAGGGCCAGCGGATGGCGGCCGGCCTGGCCGCCATCGGCTTTTTCCTGATCTTGATCCTCGGCATCGGGCATGCCGCCCTCGGCCCGGCCGCCCCGAACAGCGCCTCGTTCGGGACGAACAACCTGACCGGGCTGGCCACCTTGATCTTCACCACCTACGTGTTCCCGTTCGAGGTCACCGGTGCGCTGCTGATCACCGCGGCGCTCGGCGCGATGGTGCTGGCGCACCGGGAACGCACCTCTCCCCGGCCCAGCCAGCGGGTCCTTGCCGCCCGGCGGCTGGCCAGCGGCCAGCTGGCGCCGGACCCGTCGCCAGGGGTGTACGCGCTGCACGACGCCGCCGACCGGCCGGCCCTGCTGCCGGACGGCCGGACGTCGGAGTCCTCGGTCAGCGCGGTGCTCGCCCCGCGTGCCGTGGCGGACGCAGGACAGGTCGTTCGGCCGGAAAAAGAACCGCACGCCATCACGGCGGACAGCGGTGAGCGGGAGTCCGAGTCGGCCTCCTCGACGGGCAGGGCCGAGCCGTGAGCCCGATCCACTACGTGTCGCTGTCCGTGATCTTGTTCGTCATCGGCGCGGTCGGCGTGCTGGTGCGGCGCAACGCCATCGTCGTGTTCATGTGCGTGGAGCTGATGCTGAATGCGTGCAACCTGGCGTTTGTCGCCTTCGCCCGGATGCACGGCAACCTGGACGGGCAGGTCATCGCGTTCTTCGTGATGGTGGTGGCCGCCGCCGAGGTCGTCGTCGGCCTCGCGATCCTGATGGCGATCTTCCGGGCCCGCCGGTCGGCGTCGGTGGACGACGCCAACTTGCTGAAGTACTGAGGGGATGACGACGTTGACCACCATTGCGGCTACCGGCGTGCTGCGGCTGTCGTGGCTGCTGCTCGCCTTCCCGCTCTTCGGCGCGGCGGTCCTGCTGATCGGCGGCCGCCGCACCGACCGGTGGGGGCACCTGCTCGGCGTCCTGATGCCGGTCGCGGCGTTCGTCTACGCGGTGATCGCCTTCTTCGCCCTGCTCGGCGACGGCCACCGGAACCAGGACCAGCACCTGTTCTCCTACATCCCGGTGGCGGGGCTGCAGGTGAACATGGGCCTGCTGACCGACCAGCTCTCGATCAGCTTCGTGCTGCTGATCACCGGGGTCGGCTCGCTGATCCACATCTACTCGGTCGGCTACATGCAGCACGACAGCGACCGGCGCCGGTTCTTCGGATACCTGAACCTGTTCATCGCCGCGATGCTGCTGCTCGTGCTGTCCGACAACTACCTGGGGTTGTACGTCGGCTGGGAAGGCGTCGGCCTGGCCTCCTACCTGCTGATTGGATTCTGGCAGTTCAAGCCCACGGCGGCGGTCGCGGCCAAGAAGGCGTTCATCGTCAACCGGATCGGCGACGCCGGCCTGACGCTGGCCATCTTCCTGATGTTCAGCGAGTTCGGCACGGTGCAGTTCACCGGGGTCTTCGGCTCGGTGCGGAGCGGCGGCAGCGGCGTGGCCACCGCGCTCGGGCTGCTGCTGCTGCTCGGCGCGTGCGGCAAGTCCGCGCAGGTGCCGCTGCAGTCCTGGCTACTGGACGCGATGGAGGGCCCGACCCCGGTGTCGGCGCTGATCCACGCGGCCACCATGGTGACGGCCGGGGTCTACCTGCTGGTGCGGTCCAACCCGATCCTGGCCCTGTCGCCCACCGCCCGGCTGGGCATCACCGTGGTCGGCGCGGTCACGCTGCTGTTCGGCGCGATCATCGGCTGCGCCAAGGACGACATCAAGAAGGCCCTGGCCGGGTCGACCATGAGCCAGATCGGTTACATGATGCTCGCGGCCGGCCTGGGCCCGGCCGGTTACGTGTTCGCGATCGCGCACCTGATCGCGCACGGGTTCTTCAAGGCCGGCCTGTTCCTGGGGGCCGGGTCGGTCATGCACGGCATGAACGACGAGGTGAACATGCGCCGGTACGGCGGGCTGGCCCGGGTCATGCCGGTCACCTTCGCCACCTTCGGCCTCGGTTACCTGGCCATCATCGGCATCCCGCCGTTCTCCGGGTTCTTCACCAAGGACGGCATCATCGAGGCGGCCTTCGACAAGGGCGGCACCTCCGGGGCCATCCTGGGCTGCTGCGCGGTGCTCGGCGCGGCCATCACCGCGTTCTACATGACCCGGGTGATGCTGATGACCTGGTTCGGCAAACGCCGCTGGGAGGACGCGGCCGCCTCGGGCGAGCCGCACGAGACGGCCGAGCCGCTGGCGGGCCTCGGCGCAGGGTGCCCACGGCGCCGCCGAGGAATACCACCCGCACGAATCGCCCGGCACGATGACCTGGCCGATGATCCTGCTCGCGGTCGGCTCGGTCGCCGCGGGCGGGTTCTTGATCACCGGGCAGCGGTTCGAGAACTTCCTCGGCCCGGTCACCGGGCTGCCGCCGACCGCGCACGGCGTGTTCTCCGTCCCCGGGGTCGTGACCCTGGTCCTGGTCCTCGCGGCCGGCGGCCTGGCCTGGATGATGTACGGCCGGGTGCCGGTTCCTGCGACCGCGCCGAAAGGGCGGTTTCCCGTCGTCGCGGCCAGAAAAGATCTCTACGGCGACGCGTTCAACGAGTCGGTCCTGATGCGGCCCGGCCAGTGGCTGACCCGGCTGTCGGTCTACTTTGACAACCGCGGCGTCGACGGGCTGGTCAACACGCTCGCCGCGGGGGTAGGCGGAACCTCCGGCCGGATGCGCAGGCTGCAGACCGGTTTCGTGCGCTCCTACGCCCTGTCGATGTTCTTCGGCGCCGCGGTGCTAGTCACCTTGCTCCTAGTGGTGAGGCTCTAAATGAACGGCTTTCCCTGGCTGACCGTGGCCGGCGCGGTGCCGCTGGCCGGAGCCCTGGTGATCTCGCTGATCCCCGGCCTGCACGCCGACGCCGCCGTCGCCGACCGGCGCGCGCGGGACGCCCTGGCCAAGTGGCTGGCCCTGGCGTTCTCGCTGGTGACGCTGGTCGTGGTGATCATCATCGCGGTCAAGTTCCAGGTCGGCGGCCCGAACTACCAGTTCACCGAGAGTTACTCCTGGATCCCGGCCTTCGGGGTGCACTACGCGCTGGGCGTGGACGGCATCGCGCTGGTGCTCATCGGCATGTCGGTAGTGCTGATGCCGGTGGTGATCCTGGCGTCGTGGCACGACGCGGATGGGGTGACGCCTGTCGCCGATGCCGAGGGGAAGCCTCGGCCGGCGGGAAGCCGACCGGCGTCAGGCACAGCACCAAGACGTACTTCGCGCTGATGATGGTGCTCGAGACGATGATGATCGGCGTCTTCGCGGCCACCGACGTGTTTCTGTTCTACGTGTTCTTCGAGGCCATGCTGGTGCCGATGTACTTCATGATCGGCAGCTTCGGGGTGGGCCGCCGGCAGTACGCGGCGGTCAAGTTCCTGCTCTACAGCCTGCTCGGCGGGCTGCTCATGCTGGTCGCGGTCATCGCGCTCTACGTGTACTCCACCCACAGCGCCGTCACCGGCCACCACGGGTCTTTCCTGTTCAGCGAGCTGACCCAGATCTCGCTGAGCGCAGCGGTGCAGAAGTGGCTGTTCCTCGGGTTCTTCATCGCGTTCGCGATCAAGGCGCCGCTGTGGCCGTTCCACACCTGGCTGCCCGACGCCGCCGCGTCCGCGCCCCCCGGCGCGGCGGTGCTGCTTGTCGGCGTGCTCGACAAGGTCGGCACCTACGGCATGCTGCGGTTCTGCTTCGAGCTGTTCCCGGCGGGCGCGAAGTATTTCACCCCGCTGGTCATCACGCTGGCGGTGATCGGGATCTTGTACGGGGCCGTGGTGGCGATCGGCCAGGCCGACATGAAGCGGCTGATCGCCTACACCTCGGTCTCGCACTTCGGGTTTATCGCGCTCGGCATCTTCGCGATGACCAGCCAGGGTGTCGCCGGGGCGACGTTGTACATGGTCAACCACGGGTTCGCCACCGGTGCGCTGTTCATCTTGGCCGGGTTCCTGATCACCCGCCGCGGCTCGGACCGGATCGCGGACTTCGGCGGGGTGCAGAAGGTCGCGCCGGTGCTGGCCGGGCTGTTCCTCATCTCCGGCCTGGCCGGGCTGTCGCTGCCCGGGCTGTCCACCTTCGTCAGCGAGTTCCTCGTGCTGATCGGCACGTTCTCCCGCTACAAGCTGCCCGCCATCATCGCCACCGCGGGGATCGTGCTGGCCGCCATCTACATCTTGTGGATGTACCAGCGCACCATGAACGGCCCGGTCCGCGAGGAGGTGGCCGGTTTCAAGGACCTGAAGGCGCGTGAGGTGCTGGCCGTGGCGCCGCTGGTCGTGCTGCTCATCGGGGTGGGGGTCTACCCTAAGCCGGTGCTCGACATCATCAACCCCGCCGTGCGGGTCACGATGGCGCAGGTGCACATCACCGATCCGCGGCCCGCGCATCCTGCTCCCGGGACGACCACCACCGGTTTGACTAGCACTGGTTTGACTAGCACTGGTTTGACTAGCACCGTGCAGAAGGGAACCGCGCCGTGACCGGGATCCTCGCCGTTCCTGCCGCTGGCGTCAGCGGTGCGATCAGCGCGCCGAGCATCGAGTACGGCCAGCTCGCGCCGATGCTGATCGTCTTTACCGCCGCGGTCGTCGGTGTCCTGGTCGAAGCGTTCGTGCCCAGGCCGTTCCGCCGTCCCGTGCACTTGGTGCTCGCCCTCGGCTCGCTGGTCGCCGCGTTCATCATGACGATCGTGGTGGCCGCCTCGCACGCCATCTACGCCGGCGGCAGCCCGGGCCACGTGGCCGCGATGGGCGCGGTCGCGGTGGACCGGCCGACCCTGTTCATCCAGGGCACGATCCTGGTGCTGGCCTTTGCCAGCGTGCTGCTCATCGGCGACTCGAGCAACAGCCCGTTCGCCGCCCAGGCGGCCGCGACCCCGGGCAGCGCGGAGGAACGCGAGGCCCTCGGCGCGGGGATCATGCACACCGAGATCTTCCCGCTGACGCTGTTCGCGATCGGCGGGATGCTGCTGTTCCCGGCGGCCAACGACCTGCTCACCATGTTCGTCGCGCTCGAAGTGCTGTCGCTGCCGCTGTACCTGCTGTGCGGGCTGGCCAGGCGCCGCCGGCTGCTGTCGCACGAAGCGGCCATGAAGTACTTCCTGCTCGGGGCGTTCTCCTCGGCGTTCTTCCTGTTCGGCGTGGCGATGCTGTATGGCTTCTCCGGCTCGGTGCGGCTGTCGGCGATCGCGTCGGCGGCGGCCAGCAACACCTCCAACGCGACCCTGCTGTACGCGGGCATCGCGCTGGTCGGGCTCGGGTTGCTGTTCAAGATCGGGGCGGTGCCCTTCCAGGGCTGGAAGCCGGACGTGTACCAGGGCGCACCGACCCCGATCACCGCGCTGATGGCGTCCTGCACGGTGGTCTCGGGCTTCGGCGCGCTGCTGCGGGTCTTCTACGTGGCGTTTGGCAACCTGGGCTGGGACTGGCGCCCGGCGCTGTGGGTGATCGCCGTCCTCACCATGGTGGTGGGCGCCGTCGTCGCCATCACCCAGACGGACGTCAAGCGGCTGCTCGCCTACTCCTCGATCGCGCACGCCGGGTTCGTGCTCACCGCGGTCATCGCGACCAGCGTCGCCGGGCTGGCGGGCAGCCTGTTCTACCTGGCCTCCTACGGGCTGACCACGATCGGCGCGTTCGCGGTGATCACGCTGGTGCGGGATCCGGGCGGCGAAGCCGGGCACCTGTCCCGGTGGGCCGGGCCTGGGCCGCCGCTCGCCGGTGGTGGCGGGGATCTTCGCGCTGTTCCTGCTCGCCTTTGCCGGCATCCCGCTGACCAGCGGCTTCACCGGTAAATTCGCGGTCTTCCAGGCCGCGATCGCGGCGGGCGAGACCCCGCTGGTCATCGTCGGCGTGCTGAGCAGCGCGGTGGCGGCCTTCTTCTACGTGCGGGTGATCGTGCTGATGTTCTTTAGCGACCCGATCCCGGACGGCCCGCAGGTGGTGGTGCCCGGCCCGTTCACCGGTACCGCGGTGGGGCTCGGGGTGCTGGCCACCCTCGTGCTCGGCATCGTGCCCCAGCCAGTCCTGAGCCTGGCTAGTCACGCCGCGAATCAGCTGTTCGTTGGCTGAGCCGCAGGTCCAGCCGGGGCCGCCGCACCGAGCGGGCCGAAGGATATTGGCTGGTTCGCCGCGCAGCGGGCATACTCGGGAGTTCGAGGCGTTTGCGCGTGCCTATGACGTGGAGAGCATGTGATCACCGCAGTCCCGGTAGATTTCCTTGACTCCGCCCTCGCGGCGGAGGTGCTTGACGACCTGGCCCGGGTCGAGGAGGCGCTGACCAGCACGGCGCATCCGGACGACGAACTGCTGACCGAGGCCTCCAGGCACCTTATCGCGGCCGGGGGCAAGAGATTCCGGGCCATGCTCGTGCTGCTGGCCGCGAGGTTCGGTGATCCCGCCGATCCGCGGGTCATCCCGTCGGCGGTGGCGATCGAGCTCACCCACCTGGCCACCTTGTTCCACGACGACGTCATGGACGAGGCGCTGGTCCGCCGGGGTTCGGCGTCGGCCAACTCGCGCTGGGGTAACTCGGTCGCGATCCTCACCGGGGACTTCCTGTTCGCGCAGGCCTCGCAGATCCTCGCCGATCTCGGGCCGGAGGCGGTCAGGATCCAGGCGAAGACGTTCAGCCGGCTGGTCAGCGGCCAGATGGCCGAGACCGTCGGCCCGCATCCCGGTCAGGACCGGCTGGCCTTCTACATGCGGGTGATAACGGAGAAGACCGGCTCGCTGATCGCCACCTCCGGCCAGTTCGGCGCCCTGTTCTCCGGTGCCCCCGGCCGCTCGCGGACCGGATCGCGGTGGCCTGCGAGCAGCTGGGGGTAGCCTGGCAGCTGTCCGACGACGTGATCGACATCGCCAGCGACCCGGCCCAGTCGGGCAAGACGCCGGGGACTGATCTTCGCCAGGGCGTCCGGACCCTGCCGGTGCTGTACGCGCTTGCGTTCGGTGGTGCAGTCGCCGGCCGGACGCCCGGCTGCGCTGGCTGCTGACCGAGGCCGACCTGACCGATGAGGCCCTGCTGGATGAGGCGCTGACGCTGCTGCGCGGTCACCAGGCCATGAAGGAGTCCGCGCGCCGACGTGCTGCACTGGGTGCTCGGCGCCCGCTCCGAGCTCATGACGGCTGCCCGACGTGCCCGCCCGGGCCGCCTTCCTGGCGTTGTGCGACTTCGTGGAGAAGCGCACCGGGTGAACCGGGTTAGCCGACTCTCCCAGGTGTCGCTTCGCCGGCCAGCAGGGCGGCCAGGTCGCCCGCGTCCGCTCTGGCGGCGGGCGGTGGCGATCTGCTCGGCCATCAGCTGTCGTAGCTTGGCTGCTCCACGTTCGCGGAACACCCCGACCGGGGTGTGCCGGAAGTCCGAGGTGTCCAGCCGGGACAGCGCGAACGCGTAGGAGGGATCGGCCCGCCGCGCGTCGTGCGTGATCAGCGTGTCCGGGTCGGCGTCGGCCACCTCCACCGCCTCCAGCTGACCGTGCTGGCCGAACCGCAGCCCGCGGGTGCCGCCGGCGAACCGGACCGGCTGCCCGTCCTCGAGCCGGATCAGCCGGTCGTTGTTCGCGCGAGGCGTCCTTCAGCGGAGCGAACGCGTCGTCGTTGAAGATCGGGCAGTTCTGGTAGATCTCGATGAACGCGGCGCCCTGGTGGTCGGCGGCGGCCCGCAGCACCGAGGTCAGGTGCCTGCGGTCGGAGTCGATGGTCCGGGCCACGAAGCTGGCGTCGGCACCGAGCGCGAGCGAGACCGGGTTGAACGGGTGGTCCAGCGAGCCGAACGGCGTCGACTTGGTCACCTTGCCCTGCTCCGACGTCGGCGAGTACTGGCCCTTGGTCAGCCCGTAGATCCGGTTGTTGAACAGCAGGATCTTGATGTTGACGTTGCGGCGCAGCGCGTGGATCAGGTGGTTGCCGCCGATGGACAGCGCGTCGCCGTCGCCGGTGATGACCCAGACCGACAGGTCGGGCCGGGAGGACGCGAGCCCGGTGGCGATCGCGGGCGCGCGGCCGTGGATCGAGTGCATCCCGTAGCTGTTCACGTAGTACGGCAGCCGGGAGGAGCAGCCGATCCCGGAGATGACGACGACGTTCTCCCGCGGCACCTCGAGCTCGGGCAGGAACGCCTGGAAGGCGGCCAGGATGGCGTAGTCCCCGCAGCCCGGGCACCAGCGCACCTCCTGGTCGGACTTGAACTCTTTAGCGCCGAACGGACCGTGGCTTTCAGGCACCATGGTCAGCGAGGCGAGCCGGTGGCCTTCGTGCCGATGGCCCGCATGTGTCCGTCGGACCGTGGCCGTTGGTCTCAGGCATTGCCGATCACATCCTCGATGACGCCGGCCAGCTCGGCCGACTGGAAGGGCAGGCCGCGGACCTGGTTGTAGGAGATCACGTCGACCAGGAACCGGCCGCGCAGCAGCAGGGCGAGCTGGCCGAGGTTGATCTCCGGGACCAGACCTTGTCGTAGCGGCGCAGCACGTCGCCCAGGTTGGCCGGGAACGGGTTGAGGTGCCGCAGGTGAGCCTGGGCCACCGAGCCGCCCGGCGCTGCGCACCCGCCGGGCCGCGGCGCCGATGGCGCCGTAGGTCGAGCCCCAGCCGAGCACCAGGACGCGGGCGTCGCCGTCCGGGTCGTCCACCTCGAGCGGCGGGATGTCGGCGGCGATCCCGTCGACCTTGGCCTGGCGCAGCCGGACCATCCGGTCGTGGTTGTCCGGGTCGTAGGAGATCGTGCCGGTGACGTCGGCCTTCTCGATGCCGCCGATCCGGTGCTCGAGCCCGGGGGTGCCCGGGACGGCCCACGGCCGGGCCAGGGTCACCGGGTCGCGCCGGAACGGCTCGAACTCGGCCGTCGTCCGTCGCGTCGGGCCGTCGCGAACGCGAACTCCTGGCTCAGGTCGGGCAGGCTCGCGGTGTCCGGGATGCGCCACGGCTCGGAGCCGTTGGCCAGGTAGCCGTCGGAGAGCAGGATCACCGGGGTGCGGTACTTGACCGCGATCCTGGCCGCCTCGATGGCGGTGTTGAAGCAGTCGGACGGGCTGGCCGGCGGCGACGATCGGGATCGGTGACTCCCCGTTCCGGCCGAACATCGCCTGCAGCAGGTCGGCCTGCTCGGTCTTGGTCGGCATCCCGGTGGACGGCCCGGCCCGCTGGATGTCGCAGACGAGCAGCGGCAGCTCGACCGAGACGGCCAGGCCGATCGTCTCGGCCTTGAGCAGGATGCCGGGCCCGGACGTGGTGGTGACGCCCAGCGAGCCGCCGAACGAGGCGCCGAGCGCCGCGCCGACGCGCGGCGATCTCGTCCTCGGCCTGGAACGTGCGCACGCCGAAGCGCTTGTGCTTGGCCAGCTCGTGCAGGATGTCGGAGGCCGGGGTGATCGGGTAGGAGCCGAGGAACAGCGGCAGCCCGGCCAGCTGGGAGGCCGCGATGAGCCCGTAGGCCAGGGCCGTGTTGCCGCTGATGTTCCGGTAGGTGCCCGGCGTCAGCGGCGCGGGCTTGACCTCGTACCTGACCGAGAACGCCTCGGTGGTCTCGCCGAAGTTCCAGCCGGCCTGGAAGGCGGCCATGTTGGCCTGCATGATCTCGGGCTTGCTGGCGAACTTGGCCTTGAGGAAGCCGAGCGTGCCGTCGGCGGGCCGGTCGTACAGCCAGGACAGCATGCCGAGCGCGAACATGTTCTTCGCCCGCTCGGCGTCCTTCCTGGTGATGTCGAACGCCTCGAGCGCCTTGACGGTCATCGAGGTGATCGGCACCGCGTGCACGTGGTACTGCTCGAGCGAGCCGTCTTCCAGCGGGCTGACCGCGTAGCCGACCTTGGTCAGGTTCCGCTTGGTGAACTCGTCGGTGTTGACGATCAGGTCGCCGCCTCGCGGCAGGTCCTTGATGTTGGCCTTCAAGGCGGCCGGGTTCATCGCGATGAGCACGTCCGGCGCGTCACCCGGCGTGAGGATGTCGTGGTCGGCGAAATGCAGCTGGAAGCTCGATACGCCCGGCGAGGGTGCCGGCCGGGGCCCGGATCTCGGCCGGGAAGTTCGGCAGGGTGGACAGGTCGTTCCCGAAGACCGCCGTCTCCTGGGTGAACCTGTCTCCGGCGAGCTGCATGCCGTCACCAGAGTCGCCGGCGAACCTGATGATGACGTGATCGAGCTTCTGGACCTGCTTGGTCACAGTTGGAAGACCTCCTCCGCGCGCCGCGGCCGGGTACTCTCCGCGCGCACCACCCCGGACCCCAGGCCGGGGGCATGAGTTAGGACGGGATAAATCTTACGCCGAACGACCGATCAAACGAACGTTCAACTGATCCCTGGATATTCCCAGGCGCGCGTTCAGCCAAGTTCCGCCGCCGCCGGCTTCTGACAGATTCCTTACACAACCGCTGGCCCGATGAGCAGCTTCCGCGTCGCGCCCGTTCGGTGTACCCAGGCTCACGGACGTATGTTACGCCTGCTTGGTTGCTGTCATCATGCCACGGCCGGAACGCGGGCGGGACGCCGGGAGGTGCAGGGCTGTGCGCGGTGCCACGCTGCGGGTAGCCGAGCGGGCGGCGGCGGTGGCCGGGCTGGCGACCGCGGTGATCGTGCTGATGGCCGGATTCGCCCTTATCGGGGTGGGCGTGGCCGGCGCGGGCGGGGCGCTCGCCGGGCTCGTGGTCGCGGCGGTCCTGGCCGCGGCCAGTTACGCCTGCGGTGACCGGCTGGCGCTGGCCGCGATGAGCGCCCGGCCGGTCAGCGAAGTGGCCCAGCCCGAGCTCTACCGGCTGGTCCGGGAGCTGAGTACGGCGGGCAGGCAGCCGGTGCCGCGGCTGTATGTGTCCCCGGCCGGGCAGCCGAACTCCTTCACGGTCGGCCGCGGCCCGCGCACGCGCCAGCGTCTGCTGCAGCCAGGGCCTGCTCCGGCTGCTCGACCAGGCCGAGCTCCGCGGCGTGCTCGGGCACGAGCTGGCCCACGTGTCCGGCCGCGACATCCTGGCCGCCTCGATGTCCGCGGGCCTGGCCGCCGTGGTCACGTTCCCGGCCGCCCAGTCGCGCCCGGCTTGCAGGTTCGCGCGGGCTTGCCGGCCCGGGAGGGCTCAGCGGCCGGGGAGGGCCCGCGGCGGGCCGGGCGGGTTCCGGCTCGCGTGAAGCGTCGCTGATGCTGGTGCTCGGGCCCGTCGCCGCGGTCCTCATCCGGCTCGCCGTGAACCCGGAGCGCGAGTACCAGGCCGATGTGACCAGCGCCCGGCTGACCGGCGACCCGCTGGCCCTGGCCCGCGCGCTGCGCAAGATCGAGGCCGGGGTCAGCGGGCGGCGGAGCTAGTGTGGCCCGCCGACGGCCGGCGCAGCCCGGTCGGCCACCTGATGATCGCCTTCCCGTTCCGCGCCGAGGGCCTCGCCAGGATCTTCCTGACCCAGCCACCCGCCGCGGAGCGGGTCCGCCGGCTGGAGGCCCTGGCCGGCTACCGCCGCTGACGCGCGGTCTCGTGTGCGCCCGGAGCGGCTGTCCCTATCGGTGGTTCTGGTTCGTCGTGAGGGTAGCGGGCAGGCCGCATCACCCCGACGCGGTCCCCATCCAGACCAAGGGAGCCTTCAATGCCGGAGCTTTCGATGTCACAGATCGAACCAGCGGCACAGCTGAACGAGGGATTCAGCCAGCCCGGTGGCACAGCACCGCCGTGGGCCGAGGTGTCCCGGGTACTGGCGGAATCCGAGATGTTCTGGCTGTCCACCACGCGCCGCGACGGGCGGCCGCACGTCACGCCGCTCCCAGCCCTGTGGATCGACGGGACGCTGCACTTTTGCGTCGGGTCCCGTGAGCAGAAGGCCAGGAACCTGGAGTCCGACCCCCGCTGCGCCCTGACGGCCGGCGCCAACCAGTTCCGGGCAGGGCTCGACGTGGTGGTCGAGGGAACCGCGGTTCGGGTGACCGATGCGGCGCATCTCCGGCGGCTCGCGGCGACGTGGAAGGCAAAGCTCGACTGGGACTTCGAGGTCACCGACGGAGGATTCAACGATCCGGCTGGCCGCCTGGGCCTGGTTTTCGGCGTCGCCCCAGCTAAGGTTCTCGCCTTCGGCAAAAACCCCTACACCCAGACCCGCTACCGCTTTCCCGGCTGATCACCCTTTTCGCTGATCGCCCTTTTCGTCACCGGTAGTTGACGAACTGCACGGCGAAGTCGAAATCCTGGCCCTTGAGCAGCGAGATGACCGTCTGCAGGTCGTCCTTCTTCTTCGCGGACACCCGCAGTTCCTCACCCTGGACCTGGGCCCGGACGCCCTTCGGGCCCTCATCCCTGATGATCTTGGCGATCTTCTTGGCGTTGTCCTGGGTGATGCCCTCCTTGAGGCTCACCGCCATCTTGTACTCCCTGCCCGACGGCTTGGGCTCGTCGGCGTCCAGGGTCTTCAGCGATACGCCGCGTTTGACCAGCTTGTCCTTGAACACGTCGAGGACCGCCAGCGCGCGCTCCTCGCTGTTGGCGCGGATGTCGACGGCGTGCTCGCCGGACCAGCGCGATGGACGCGCCGACGCCGCGGAAGTCGAACCGGGTGCCAATTTCCTTGGCCGCCTGGTTGAGCGCGTTGTCAACCTCCTGGCGGTCGAGCTTGGACACGATGTCGAAGGAAGAGTCTTGAGATGCCACGGGTCCAGGCTAGACCACGTTCGCGAACCCAGTCGTTACGCCGCCAAACCCAGCCGGCGCTTACTCCTCTGGTCGCCGTCTGGTCGCGTCTTGAGCTATCCTTCTCTGTGCCGCCAGCGCTTGCGGCACGAGGCAGGTTGCCCGAGTGGCCAAAGGGAGCGGTCTGTAAAACCGTCGGCTCAGCCTACGTTGGTTCGAACCCAACACCTGCCACCAGCGCAAACAACCCCAGCTCAGGGACGCTGGTCGGCGTCCCTGTTCGCGTGCTGCTCGGGCCATGCAGCCAGATGCCACGAGAAGCAGCCGTGTGCCGTTGGTCGCGGGATATATGTGGGATGGATCTGGCCGGTCTGGAGCATCGGCCAGGTCAGCGGTTTGGCTGGCGTGACGGGCCTGCGGGACGGTCACGCATCAGGCGGCCAGGAGAGCGGCGTCGATGCGGGTGTTGGCGATGCCCTCGCCGTCGTCGAGGCACTTGGCGTAGACGCGGAGCAGGACTTCGACGCTGTGACCTGCGCGTTCGGCGACCTCGGGGCGGTGGTACCCCGGCGTTCAGCCAGAGCGATACCGCCGCGTGGCGCAGGTCGTAGGGCCGCCCGGCCAGGGGAGAGACGACCTGCGCGGGCGTCAGGGCCAGGGTCCGGGCCTCGGCCCAGACATCGCTGATCGCGGTCGAGGCGACGGGGTGGCCGCGGTCGCTGCTGAAGATCCGGCCGTCCGCGGCGATGCCGAAGGTGTCGATGTGCTCGCGCAGGATGGCGACCAGCTCGGGCGGGATCGGCACGCGCCGGGTCTCGCTCGGCCGGACGGTGCTTGAGTCCGCGTTCGTCGTGGGCTGACGCTGTGTCGGTCCAGCGCCGGTTGACCTCGGGCCGGGACTTCTCCAGGGTGAGGCGGCCCCAGCCGGTGGCGGGCAGGTAGCAGTCCTGCCGTCGCAGCGCGACGGCCTCGGCGGGTCGCAGCGCGGCGAAGTACATGCAGGCGAACAGGGCCATGAGCCGCTGGCCCCGCGCGTGGGGTCCGCGGCGCTGCTCGCCGACGTAGGTCACGGCGGTCAGCAGCTCGCGGGCCTGGCGCGGGTTGACCACCACGCGGCGGTCCACGACTTCGGAGACCTTCGGCGGCTTCCAGCTCAGCCGGTCGAGCGGGTTCGAGGGCAGCTCCTCCAGCTCGATGGCGTACCGGATGACGTTGGCGAAGACCGAGCGCTTGCGCGCGATCGTGGTCGCGCTGGCGGCCCGGCCATCCTGCGTTACCGAGATCGCGTCGAGGACGGCCCGGGCGTGCTGGGGCTTGCCGACCTCGCTGACCGGCAGCGAGGCCTTCTCCAGCCAGCGCAGCGCCGCTGCGACCGTCGGGCGGGCGGTCCAGCTCGCGGGAAGCCGGGGCCAGCGCGAAATGCCGCAGGGCGCCGCGTAGGGTCGCGGCGGTCCATGCCGTCCGGGGCCTGCTCGCCGACGACGGCCGGAATGATGGCCGCCAGGGCGTCGGTCAGCGCGTCGCGTGTTTTCGGCGCCGCCGACGGCCATTTCATGTCGACGTAGGCGAGGCAGAAGTCAAGCCAGGACCGCTCCCGGCTGGTTGCCTTGGTCATCGAGTCGGGCAGGCCGGTATCGGTGTCGAATGCCTCGCCGTTCCGCGCGGCCTGCCGCAGATCGGACAGGAAGCTATCGGCCTGGGCCTTGTTGCCGAGCGTGCGGGAATGCGGCGTGGGCCCGACCTTCCAGCGGATTTCGTAGGTGCGCTTGGTCTTGGCCTTGCCGGGCCGGATCGCCCAGAACTTCACGTCGTAGGACTTCATGCGGCGAGTCCTCTCGGAGTTGGTCGAGCCAGGCGTTGAGATCGCTGCGCCAGATGCGCAGCTCGCCGTTGGGGAGGCGGACGGCGTTCGGTGCCTTGCCGGTTTCGCGCCAGCGGTAGAAGGTCCGCGGGCGACACGTCGCCGAGCATCGGCGAGCACCTGGGCCACGGTCAGCAGCTCGTCGCGCTGGTCCGCCATCAGGCCGCCCTCCCGGTTGCCGAAAGATCGGGCTCCGGCGGCTCGTCGGCGCGGCTTGGTCGAGGGCGGTTTGCCATTGGATGCGGTCGGCGACGACGTGCAGGAGCCGCTGGCCGGGTGGCATGTGGTCGGGGTCGCCGGGTTTGACGGGTTCCCAGGTGTAGCGGGCTGGGGTCGGTTGCCGGAAGTCCGAGCATCGCCGGTCAGCCAGGCCTTGCGGTCGGCGCGGTGGTCGGCCAGGGTCTTGCCGGACCATTTGCGGGAGACCAGGACGCGGCGCCCGGCGTAGCCGAGGTACTCGCGGCGGTGGGCTTTGCCTTTGCAGCAGCCGGGGCGCAGGCCTGGCGCGGGGGTTCTTGGGCTGGACGCCGTAGCGGAGCCAGTTCGCGCAGGTCGGCGAGCACGGCTCGTACCGGAGCGCGTCGGCGAGCCGTCCGGCGTGGGCGGCCTGGGCGTCGGTGGTGGCCTGGTGGCAGTCGCCGACGTGCTTGGTCAGGTACTTGGTGAGGTAGCCGATGCACCGGCTGGCGTCCTTGTGATCCGGCGAGCACGCCCTGGGCGTCGAACCGGTCGCCGAACCGGGCCACGTGCAGCGGCTCGTCCTCCTCGCCGATCGCGTCGAGGGCCTCGTCCCAGGTGGGCAGGATCTCGCCGGTGGCCGGGTCGAGGTAGGTGCCGGTGTGCTCGTCCCAGACCGGCAGGTGGTCGCCGTCGTAGTGGATGGTGTGGGTGGAGGGCCACCAGACCTGGTGGTAGGTCGCGGCGATGACCTCGCGCAGCTCGGCGCGGGAGATGGTGCCGCGGATCGCGATGTGGACGTGCGGGGCGAGCCGCCGCTGGGGTTCGATGGCGGCGAAGTACTGGAGGTCATAGCCGGTGAACCGGCGCAGGTTCTGGATGAACCGGTCGAACAGCGCCGCGAAGTGCAGCGCGTCCCGCGCCGCCCGCTGGTAGTCGTAGCCGTCCGGGTTGACCGGGTGTGCCGTCGCTGGTGACCTTGCCGTAGGACGGGCAGGTCAGGGTCACGAACAGGGACGGGCGGAACGTCGTGCCGTCCGGCGCGGTGTAGGTCTTGCCGACCGTCCGGGCGCTGACCGGGCGCCGGGGCAAGTGGGCGGCGTCCTGCCTGCGCCGGGTGGAGCGGTGGCGGCGCGGCCGGGCGGGCAGCACGTTGCCGCGGATCCCGGCGTCGGTGATCTGCTGGTCCAGCTCCTCGATCTGCTGCGTCGAGGTCGGTGGTGTCGAGGCCTTCGGCGGCCAGGGCGTCCCGGTCGGCTTGCACCTCGGCGCGGTCGGTGACCGTGGCCCGCTGTTCCTGCGTGGCCGGGGTCGGGCTCGATGACGGGTTCGTGGTCCAGGTGCCAGCCTTCGCGGCATTGCGCGGCGCGGAGCAGCCTGGCCCGTTCGGCGCAGGGCGGGCACACCGCGGCCAGGGTGTGCCCGCACGGGATCAGGACCTGCTCGACGTGGCCGGTGTCGAGGTTGGTCCGGCGGAGCTGGACCGGGCGCTGGCAGGCGCCGTGCTCGGCGGCCAGGTCCTTGACCACGGTCCGGGCCAGCGGCATCGCCAGCCGCTCCGCCCGCGTCCCTTGGCGTCCTTGCGGGTCGGTCACCAGTCACCGTCCGCCAGGTCGCTGGTGTCGAAGGGCCCGGCGTAGCCGCACAGGCGGCATTCGGCCCGCAGCACCGGCTGCGCCGGTGTCGACCAGGACCAGCCCGGTCTCGCACACGGGGCACGGCTCGTCGGTCCGCCAGGCGGTGTCCCTCATAGGCCACCGCCGGGCAGGTAGCCGACGGCCAGGCGGCCATCGCGCCGATGTCGTCGTCGGTGACGTAGGCGGCCCGGACCCGCACCGGGTCGGGGGAGGCCTCCAGCCGGACATAGCCGACCCCGGCGCCGATGTAGGGCAGCGGGGAGATCTGGTCGGCGAGCGCGCCGCGGTCCCGGGCCCCGTCGCCCAGCACCATGTCCACCTGATCGGATTCATCGAGCCGCAGCGCGATCCGGGTGGAGAACAGGTTCCGCAGGCTGATCACGTCCTTGCGGGGGTCCTGCAGCGCGCCGACCACGCACACCCCGACCGACCGGCCCTGGCTGGTCAGCGTGGCGATGGCGGCCTCCGCGCGTTTGCGGAGGTCCCGTTCGGGCTGGTAGGCGGTCAGGAACGCCAGCTCGTCGACCAGGACGACCAGGAACGGGAACGCGGTCGGAGGGGGTGAAGGTGCGGGTCCGGCCGCCGAACTGCTCCGCCCGGTCGTGCATCTCGGCGACCGCGGCTTCCAGCAGCTCGACCATCGCGGCGGCCTGGCAGGCGTACCGGTGGAACAGGGCCCGGCCGAACGACAGTTCCATCCGCTTGGGATCCAGCGCCCACACCTGCACCCACCCGGCCGCGATCGCGGGCAGCAAAGCCCGGATCAGCGACCAGATCACCGAGCCCTTCCCCGACCCGGTAGCCCCCGCGATCAGCACATGCGTCGCGACCAGCCGCAGCCGCCACGGCGACCCGTCCTCGCACCGGCCGACCGGCAGCCCCGCCAGGTCCACCTCGCCCGTGATGGGCAGCGCGCCGATCGGGTCGGCGAGGGTGTCGCGCGCGGACCAGCTCCAGCAGCAGTGACCCCGGGAGCCGCGTCCCGGACCCGGCACAGCCGCGCGCCGAACGCGTGCGCCAGGTTCTCCGCCCGGTCGGCGAAGTCGGCCGGGGCCTGCCCGGTCACCAGCCCGACCCGCACCAGGTCCACCGCGCCGTTCCGGTGGACCCCGGCCAGGACGGGCAGCATCGGCTGGCCCCGGTAGTCCGGGGCGAGCCCGGCCAGCGTCATCGCGGCCTGCCACCGGCGCCGGTAGAACCACCACCGCCACCAGTCCCGCACCGGCACCGTCACGAACCGGGTGAACCAGTCCGGCTGGATCACCCGCAGCCCGGCCAGGCCCGTGACCGCAGCCAGCGCCAGGCCTGCGAGACCGGGCCAGCCCAGGCCCAGCCAGGTCACCACGGCCAGCCCGGCCACCGCGGCCAGCGCCGGGTGGGTGACGGTGAACCACAGCACCCGCCACAGAAGCCGGATGCAGCTGGACCAGCCAGATGACGGCTTCGGGGGTCCGGTAGACCGGGGACCGCCACACGGGGGCGGCGAATGGGTCCCGGTTGTCGACCTGGGCGAGGTGCTCGCCGTGCACGACGTTCCTACCGCGCGCCATTAGACTCGGCTCCTCTCCGTTTGCGCCAGCAGGGGGAGATACCGGGGGCGGCAGGAATGCCCGTTCCTGCCGCCCCGCCCGCTGTTGTCATCAGGCCGCCTCACCCGCCCCGGCCCGGCTGCTCCCGGTGGTCCCGGCGTTGCCGTCCAGGTGCTCGCCGTGCAGCCGCTCGACCTCGGCCGCGAACTTGGCGGCCTGGCTGGCCAGTTCCCGGGCGAAGTCCACCGCGGCGGTGCTGACCTTCTGCTGGGCGATGCCCAGCGCCACCGTCATCGACCCCACCGAGATGTCCAGGATCGGGGTGTGGTCGTCGTAGGTGCTCAGGTGCGTCCACCAGTCCTCGCCGACGTACACGCCGATGCTGGTGAGCGAGCCGCCGCTGCTTTTCACGCTGCCTCCCTGATCTCCGGTACCGGCCGCCCGCGGCCTGGTGCGCGGATCCCGGTGGCCTTGAGTGAGTAGGCCAGCCGCCCGGCCTGGTTGACGTAGTAGGTGACGGTCAGGCCGGTGAACTCCACCGGCGTGAACGGCGACCCCGGATGGCGCGGCCGGGACCATCGGCTGGTCTGGCGCGGCGACTTTCACTTTGACCGCCCGGGTCCGGGCGGCCGGGTCGGCGTCGATGACCTCGATCACCCACAGCGGGGTGCCGGTGGTCTTGTCGTGGGACTGGACGAATTTCTCGCCGGTGGATGCCTCGAAGTTCCGCACCGGGCTCGAACGCGCCAGCCGCGTACGCCCCGGACGGGAACACCACACCGAACTCCACTGGGATGGGACCTTGCAGTGCCATAGGCAGCTCCTGATCGATACCGGCTTGCTTGGCCAGTTGACTAAGCAAGTACGTTCAGAATATGACGATACCAACTTGCTTAGTCAAGTGAGCAGGATGGAAGATTGCGGGTCGGTGCTCAGCCGACCTGGTAGACGTCTTCCAGCTCGTGGCGGTCACCGGGCATGACGACTTCCAGGACCAGCACCGGCTCGCCCGGCGGCATCCCGGGCGGCCACGTACATGGCCAGCACCGGCGCCGACTTACCGACGCCCAGGAGCCTGGCTTCCGGCCCGGCCGGATGCCGGGCAATGACCTGCTCCAGGACGTGATCGACGCGGACGCCCTTACGGCGCGACAGGTGCCCCCGGACCCCGCCGTTCAACGGCTCCGCCTTCGCCAGGTCGGTGCCCTCGGCCACCGCCGCGGGAACCCACCAGGTGACCAGCTCGGAGGCTTCGCCGTCCTGCCGGACGAGCCGCCGCCGGGCCAGCACCTCCCCGTTCCCGGCCGTCCCGAGCAGCGCGGCCACCCGGGCGGGCGGGACGCTCATGGCTGCCTCGATCAGGTCGCCGGGCTCGCGGGACTCATCGCGGTTCAGGGCCTCCTCGCCGGTCCGCTGGGAGTCCAGGCCCGCCAGCGCGGGGCGGCCCCGGACGAAGCTGCCCTTGCCCTGCTGGGTCTCGATCCAGCCGTCCTGCCGCAGCACCCGCAGCGCCCGGACCACGGTCGGCCGGGCGATCTGGAACTCATCACTGAGCTGATGCTCGACTGGGCAGCAGCGACCCCGGCGGGTACTCACCGGACTCGATCCGCCGCCGCAGCTCGTCAATGACCTGGGCGTACTTCGGCGGCGTGTATTCATACGGCATGACAGATGCCTTACTTAGGTTACCTGGCTACTCAAGCACCCTACTGCTTAGGCGCCCTGGTTGTCACCCCTTCCAGCACACGCATTTACCCAGCTCAGCTACCCCATGCCCCCTTGGCGCGCCAAGCGCCGTGGGCAAGCTACCTGCCAGCCGCGCCGCTCGCGGCGACAGCGGCGATCATCCGGGCGGTCTTCTCCAGCCCTGCGTCATCACCGATGTCGGCCCACCGCTCCCACGACACCCGGCAATGACCGCCAGTCTCATCCCGCCCGATGCTGACCGGCTCCCGCATCGGATCCCCGGCCAGCACGACCTCGAGCTCCAGCGACTCATCCTCATACGCCACCGCCGCCACCTCCAGGCCGCCCAGCCGGGCCAGCCCCACCGCCAGCGCCCGCAACCGCGCCCCGGCCGCGTGCTCGGCGCCCGCCAGCAGCTGGCAAAACTCCTCCAGCCGCCCGCCATCATCCGGCGTCCCGGCCAGGACCAGCGTGCGGACCTTCACCGCGCCTCACCCCCGGCCCTGTCCGCCACCGGCCCCGGCCCGTCAGGCCCTGCGTCCAGCTCGCGCCACAGCTCGGCGGGATCCTGCGTGATCACGGCGTACAAGCCGCCTGTGCTGTCCTCGCGCCAGGCCTCGAACGACAGGCCACGCCAGCCCGGGCGGATGCTGAACGAGAACGCCGGGAACGCGATCCCCAGCCGGACCAGCTCCGCCCGCATCCACGGCGGCGGCCCCGCCCGGCGGTGCAGCAGGGACCGCCAGGTCAGCCCGAGGCCGCCCCAGTAGTCCTGCCCGGCGTTTCCAGTCTGGCCGCTAGCCGGTGCTGTGCCGTCGCCGGCGGTCATGAGCCGGGCCGGGTGGCGGTCCTGCCCGAGCCCTGGCAGTCCAGGCAGGAACGCCGGACGCATTCGGCCTGGCCCCGGGTCAGGGTCCCGACCGTCCAGGCCCGCCGGGACCGGTGGAATTTCCAGCCGTGGCCGCGGCAGGCCGGGCAGCTGTCGTGCTGGGGTTCTGTACTGCGCATGCCGCCACGATCCACGACATCTCGTTACGAACCCATTACACATGGGGTTCTCACCGTGAGATGACGCGTAAGCTGCTGATCGCACCCGGTCACACCGGTGGCCCGGGTCCAGGCACGCCGAAGGACAGCCATGCGGGCAAGCGCGTTCGACCCACCGTCGATACCGCCCGCCTTCTGGGACCGCCCCCAAGTCATCGCCGCGCTCCGCAAACGTGACATGGGCGCCCTGTTCACCCTCCTCCGCGACTACGCCGGACTCAGCCAGACCCGCATCGGCACCGCCACCGAACTCGGCCAGGGCCGCGTCAGCGAGTTCGTCCACGGCACCCGCGCCATCGCCGCCACCCACGTCTTCGAACGCATCGCCAACGGCCTGGCCATGCCCGACCACGCCCGGCACCTCCTCGGCCTGTCACCCCGTCAGGCCCCTGCCAGCACCCCGCCAGGCGCCACGCGGGTCAGGCCGGGCCAGGACGCCGACCTGCTCCGGCAGATCACCGCCGCCCGCAGCATCGACCGCAGCGTGGTCCGCGTCCTGCAAGGCGAAACCGACACCATCCGGCTCCTGGACCGCCGCCTCGGCGCCCCCGCCGTCGCAGGCAAGCTCGAAGCCCACATCACTCACATCGAGACCAGCCTGCGCTACTCCTTGCGCCCCGGAAACCGCCAGCAGCTCGCCGCCGTCCTGGCCGACGCCTCCGCCCTGGCCGGATGGCAGGCCATCGACATGGCGCGCCTGCCCCACGCCTGGACCCATTTCGAACGCGCCACCGCCGCCGCCCGCGAAGCCGGTGACGCCTGCCTGCTCGCGTTCGCTGCGGGGGAGCAGGCCTACGTCCTGCTGGACCTGCACCGTCCCGCCGAAGCCCTCGCCATGGTCCGCGCCGCCTACGACGAAACCCACAAGGCCATCCCGCACCAGGTCCGCGGCTGGCTCCGCGCCGCCGAAGCAGAAATGGCCGCCGCCGCCGGACAAGAAGCCGCCTGCCGCACCGCCCTGGACTTCGCCGCCCAGGAAATCGGCCACACCCCAGCCGGGGAAGACCTGCCCTACCTCGCCCTGAACGAGGCCCACCTGGCCCGCTGGCGCGGCAACTGCCTGGTCCTGTTCGGCGACCCCCAGACCGCCGACGAGCTGACCATCGCCCTCGCCTCGATGGAGGCAGCTTCACCCGCGCCGAAGCAGGCCTGCGCTGCGACCTGGCCGCCGCCCTGCACGTCCGCGGCGAGCACGCCGAAGCCAGACAGCATCTCAAGCAAGCCCGGGATCTCGCCCAGGTCACCGGATCAGCCCGCCAGCGCCGCCGCGTCCGCGACCTGACCAAGCGGATCGCCAAGGCCGCCTAGCCCCCCGGCATCAGCAGCCGCATCAACGCCACCAGCGACCCGGCATTCCAGATCTCCCCGGCCTCGATCAGCCCCGGAACCGACGCAAGCGGCACCCACTCCATCCGCTCGACCTCAGTGGTCTCCGTCGGCTCCCCGATCTTCACAGCATCCCGGCCGGTGAACACCACGTGCTCGGAATCGACCATGCCGACCATCGGCTGGAACGTGACCAGGTGCTCCACCCGCCCAGCCCGGTACCCGGTCTCCTCCTCCAGCTCCCGCGCCGCCGTCTCGGCGGGCTCCTCGCCCTCATCGATCAGCCCGCCGGGCAGCTCCCACCCCCACCGGTCCTGGACGAACCGGTGACGCCACAGCAGCAGCACCCGGTCCTGATCGTCCAGCAGCACCATCATCGCCGCCCGGTGCAGCCGCACCACGTGATGCCAGAACCGCTCCCCGTCCGGCAGCTCCACATCCACCTGGCCCAGCCACACCCACGGGTTGTCATAGATCACCCGCTCGCCGAACGTCTTCCACCGGCTCGACCCGCCACCTGTCGCATCAGTCACAACCCGACGCTAACCGCGTCCACAGCGTCAACCACCGTTACAGCCGGGTTGTTACAACTTTCTCCACCGCTTCAAGGGCGCACCTTCGGCGCGCCGGGCCTGACGGCCCCGGCCGTGAAAGGCGAGAGTCGGGCGCGAGCAGTTGAGAGGGAATGAGCGGCCAGGGTGACCCACCATAGCTGGCCAGGGTTCAACCTGGGGGACTCGCCGTTGCAGAGCGGCCGCTTCGCCGCGTCCTTCGGACGCAAGCCCTACGGCGCGGCGGCAGCCCGCGCACAGCACCCCACACCCCAGGTGACCGGCCGCCTGCGGTCCCCGCCGTATCCGCTGCCGCGCCCGCCAGCACCACGGAAAGGCCGATGGCGTCGCGCAGGATGCGCCGGTCGCCGTGACCGTGTCACGGGACCAGGACCGGTGCGCCGCGCATTGTCCGGGCTGGCTCCTCCAGCCCCAGGGCGCTCCCTGCGGTCGCGTGAACTCGCTTCGCTCGCCCTTGACCCTGGAGCCTCTGCCAGCCCAGCGGGCCTGACGGCGAGGGCCAGGCCGAAGGGCAGGCCCGAATGCGCACGGCGAACCTCTGCAACTTGCGGCACCGAGAAGATGCACGTAGGTCAACGGTCTCACGGTGTCAAGCCGCTGAAAAGTCGCGTACACGGTAAAGAAATACCGCTGACCAGCGCTGACTCCTCGCTGTCAGCGGGCACGGTGTCGCGACAGGAATGTCACGTTCATGATCGCCGACTTGTCCCCGCCACAGTCACGCCAAAATTCACGCCGTGACACGGCCTCGAATCCGACCGTGAGAAGCCGTGATCGGATATCTTCTGAAAGACGACACGGGAGGTCCCCATGAATCTTGAAGAGTGGTTGACACAGTCCGCGGCCGACCTAGCCGAAGCTGAGACCGAGCTTGAAGCAGCCCAGCAGAAGGTGGACGAGCTGCGTACCATGCATGAAGGCCTGCTGCTCGCAAAGCAGCGCTACGGGCAAGAAGACCAGGCAGCGCCGCAGGTGCCTCAAGGTCGTACCAGTAGGACACCTAGCGGTACTGGACGAAAGACGAAGCGTAAGACCGTCCGACGACCACAGCGTGGTCACAGCGACCTGTGCTACCAGGTGTTGCTGGACTCCGCGAGTCGAGAGTTTTCGTCGGTCGATGCCCGCGAGGTACTTGCCGAACAAGGACACGAACTCGACGCCGAGCAAGTACGAAACGGCTTCGCCTACCTGGTTCGCAAGGGGCTGGTAGACCGGGTCGACAACGGGCTATGGGCTCTGAAGGCCTCAGCCGAAGACGACAGCCACACCCCAGACGCACACGATGTCGAGCCTGGTGCCACACCCCAACCAGTCATGTAGTGAGGG
The DNA here is from genome assembly GCA_963730825.1 of uncultured Actinomycetes bacterium. Classification (GTDB taxonomy): domain Bacteria; phylum Actinomycetota; class Actinomycetes; order Streptosporangiales; family Streptosporangiaceae; genus Palsa-504. The sequence continues at coordinate 47,565 of CAVSTQ010000022.1, read as the reverse complement.
GCGGCCCCCCTGGTGCAACAGGGAGGGCCGCCGACATAGATCCTCGCCCGCGTATCCAGCACAGGAAGGTTGACTTGTACGAACGTACCAGCCAAACGGCCGGAAGCTGGGGAACCCCACGGAGGTAAGTGGGAGACGATTCGCTACGCGATCGGCCGATGGGACACAACGATCCGTCTCTTGATCGTGCTCTTGGTGGTATCGGCACCAACCTACTTGATCCTGGAACGTGTGATCGGTTGGCTTCTGCACAACTAGCCAGTTCACCAAGACCCGAGCGTCAAGGCGAGGTTGACGCTCGGGTCTTTCATGTCCGTGCCATGCCCGTGCCAGAACGGGGCGGAAACTAGAGGTATCGAGCTGTAGCTGTACGACAAGTAGACCAGCCCCGACCAGGGAAGCAGCGGGTTGACCCGCTGCATGAAACGACCTTCTAAGCAGCAGGTCGCGCCGTCGGCCGGCCTGACAGTCGACACTCCGGCCACGCCGGTCACGCCATGCGTTGCCGAATTGTGCCGTTCTTAGATCAAGGCGGCTCCGCTGCGCTCCGCCGCGCCCGGCCGCGCTCGCGCCGGGCTGCGGCCCTGGGGGGCCGACCCGTCACGGCGCGCCGGGCACCCAGGCAGCAGCCACCTACTTACCCGGTCCATCGGCAGCATCAGGCACACGACGACTCCGGCCATCCTGACGGGCATTCCCCGGCGACCTGTCCTGAGCGCCACGGCGAGGATGGCCAGCCGTGTCCCGGCGGTCATCCGGCATCCTTCGGCCGCGAGTGCTTAGCAGCGGTCAGCGCCTGAGATGAAGGAGCGCGGGGAGGGGGGCGTCACATGACCGGGGAACCTCACCCGCTACCGATCATGTAGCCCTCCAGGACAGGCCAGTCAAGGGCGCTCCCTTCGGTCGCGTCCTGCGGATGGCGCAAGCGCCCCCCTTGACAGTCCTCCCCTTCCAGGCGGTTTTCGGCAGCTATCGGATGAGGCACCCCTACGCCTCAGCCAGCCAGCCGGAAGGAGCCAGGCGCGATGCTCGCTCAGGACGAAGGCTTCACAGCCCCTCTGCCCGCCGTCAGCCAGCCGGACAGCGCATCACCAGCGGCCCAGCTTCCCAGGCCGAGAGGTGTCAAGGCGAGGTTGACACCGAAACGGCCACGGCGACAGGTCGAGAACGACGAGTACGGCGCGTTCGTCCGCCGCGTCCTGCGCGCCTACAGCCGCCGCGTCGCAGACGGCGATGTCGAGGCCCTGGTCCTCCTGGTCGGCCTGGCCGAGGAAATCGACGCCGCGATGGCCGAGGCGGTCAAGGGCCTGCGCGCTCACGACTACTCCTGGGCCGAGATCGGCGCCCGGCTCGGCATCAGCCGCCAGGCCGCACAGCAGCGCTGGGGCGCATCTTGATCGAGCCGGAAGGCCAGGGAGTTCCCTGCTTATCCGGCCAGCGCCTTGCGCATGGCGGTGGCGAGCCCGCGGCCGTTGGACCCGTCGTGGTCGATGTCGGGGTTGTAGATCGCGACCTGCAGGCCCAGCGCCCGTCCTGAAGCTATCGCCACGCGAAGAGCGGATATCACGTCATCCCAGGAAAGGCCGTCTGGCCGCGGGTCGTCGACGGCCTGCATGATGGTTTGGTCGAACGCGTCACAGTCGAGGTGAATCCAGAAACCCTCCGGACCGCCTTCGCGGGTCAAGAACGCCACCGCCTCGCTAGCTGCCGCGGCGGCGCCGAGCTGGCGGACTCGGTCACGGTCAACGACCAGCATGCCCGGCGGCAGCGGCTGGCAGCCGCGGCGTTCACGGTCGTCGGCGTCGCGGCAGGCGAACACGGTGACGTCATTATCGCGGACCAGCGGGCGCCTTCCTTCGATGTCGCACACGATGTCCGGGCCGCGGCCGGTCGCGAAGGCCAGGTCGCTTGCCGACGCCGCGCCGCTAAGCGGGTTGACTTCTGGCTGGTAATAGTCGGCATCGCCGTCGATGTACAGCAGGCCATAGCGTCCGCGCCGCCGCAGCGCCAGCATCGCGCCCAGCACGATCGAGCAATCACCGCCCAGCACGACGGGAAACTCGCCCTCGTCGAGCACCGCCGCCACCGCGTCGGCCAGCACACTGGAATAGTCAGCGAGCGCCCGGGGGTTCATGATCTTCGTCTGCGGATCGCGCAAAGCGCTGTAGCCCTTCGCGGCGACGCGTCCGGCCCGGCGGGCCGCCAGGCCATCGGCCAGCCCGGCTGCGAGCAGGACAGCAGGCGCGCGTTCGACGCCCAGATGCTCAGGAACATGGCCGAGAGCGGACGGCGCCTCCAAAATCGCATACCTAGGCATCAAGCAACTCTCTCACGTCGACAAGAACTGGCCGACGCATTACGGACCCGTGTCCCCGAGATGTCCCCGAACCGCCATCAATAACCAACGATCGCCATCGGCAGCAACCTGCGAACATGAAGCTAACGCGGGCTCCGAACCTCCGAGCAACGCACGAGAACACCCTCGTAATGCGTAGCTCAGCGGATGATGACGAGCACCAGGGCGCCGAGGATCAGCAGAATACGTACCCGGCGGACGTGCCGGTGTAGTGACAGGAGTCCACCGTCCCGCCGCTGGAGTCGCGCAGTATCGCGGTGTCGCCGGTGTTGTTCCAGATGTACCAGTTCTGGTTCCAGTAGCGATCGGTCTGGGTGCGGGTGCCATGCCCGGTGTGGATCTTGACGTAGCTATGGGCGCCGAGGGTATAGGTGGCGAACTTGAAGACGTGCCCGGCGGCGTCGCGCAGCGTCCAGTTGGTGAGGCTGATCTTCGAACTGGAGGTGTTGTATAGCCGGACCCACTCGGCGTTCAGGCTGGAATTGGAACCGGTGTCGGTGCCGGGTGAGTTGTAGTAGATCTCGTTTACCTGAATACGGTGGCCGGTGGCGAACGCCGGAGTGGACGGCAGCAAGGTGAGCGCGGCGATGGCTACGGCGGCGAATAGTGCAGCGGCGGTTTTCAAATGACTCCCCCCAAGGAGATAGCGTGCGAGCCGTGTGCGATAGCAGGCGCCGAACCACGGTCCCTACCATCAGCCCGGGTCAGTCGCCCTCACAGCCAACGAAAAGCCTGGCAAGCATTTGTGCTGGTCAGAGCAAGAAACTAATAAAAGACCTGTTGTCAGGGGCCGGGTCGAACTGCCGACCTTCCGCTTTCAGGCTGGCAGACGCCCACCTAGAACCAGCCATAGCGTACAGCGCCCCGACGACACTCGGTGCCTGATCGTGTTGCCGGCGCTGATCCGCCATCGAAGGCCGCCGTGCCCGCTCCGTGCCCGATAGGAGGCGTGCCTGCGGACAGTAACGGTCACTCACGGGCAAACCACCGATATCTCCGCAGATTGCGCAATCGCCCGGTAGCAGGCGGGCAGCGCCATAGAGTTCTAAATCTGATAGTCCAGCCGCCGGGCTCCATCTACGCCGTGTGGGACATACGTGGGACGCAGAGATACGGTCGGCCGAAGCCGCAAGCGTTATCGCAGGTAACACGTAAGAAACCAACCTGGATCACGGCGGTCTGTAAAACCGTCGGCTCAGCCTACGTTGGTTCGAACCCAACACCTGCCACACGCTGCGAAAACGCCCCGCTAGCTGCGATATCCTCGCGCTAGCGGGGCGTTTCTGCTTTGTTCCGGCGTGTGTCACCTTGTCACGCTGTGAACCGTCATGTTGCGGTGTCCACGGACGCATAGCGGACGGGCGTGGGTGCCGCCGGGACGGTCGGTGCGCACCGTCGGCTGTTTCACGGACGGCCACGGACGGGGGCCGCGACCACGGACGAGCCACGGACGAGGTCCGCGCGGAGCCCGTTGCGCCGGCTTGACGTTCGCGGCCGAGCTGAGCGTGCATGTCCCTGCGTCCGCCCGCTGCCCGGCCGGTTTCCCGGGGCGGGGCGGCCGGGGAAGGGCGGGTGCGGTGATGGCCAGGGTGGCGGTCCGGGAGACGGTGACGCTTGCCGGGCGGGCGGAGCGGGCGCGGGCCGCCCGCGCCTTCGTGGCTGAGGTTCTCGGCCCCGGTCACCCGTGCGGGGATGTAGCTGTCTTGCTGGTCAGCGAGATCTTCGGTAATTCTGTCCGGCATAGCGGCTCGGGTGCTCCCGGGGAGACGGTCACGGTCGCGGTTAGGGCCCGTGACGGCATCGTCCGGGTCGAGGTCACTGATCGAGCCGGGCCGGGAACGCCGGAGCTGAGTCCTCCAGGCGGTGATGCGGAAGGCGGTCGCGGGCTTCAGCTCGTTGCGATCCTCGCGGCGAGGTGGGGCTGGATGCGGCGCGGGGGGCGGATGGTGACCTGGTTCGAGCTACAGGCTTTATTGCGGCTGACGCAACATTCGGCGGTGTCCGGTCAGGGCTTGACTTCGCCTGATGCGGGGGCGCGCCGAGGGCGTCACGCGCACGCCGCAGCGGCTCCGGTCTCTTGGATGGCGTCCCCGCGCTGCGGGACTTTGCGGACGCCCCGTTTGACTCTCCGTTAATAGCTACGATACTGTAGCTTCAATGTCGTAGCTTCGATACCGTCGCTTCAACACGCGGTACGCCAAGACCGGAGGAAAAACATGAGTGTTCTCGTCACCGGCGCCACCGGCACCGTCGGCTCGGCTGTCGTGCCGCGGCTCGTTGCGGCAGGACTGGACGTCCGGGCGTTCACGCGCTCACCGGAGAAGGCAACGTTCGGGCCGGGCGTCACCCCGTTCAAGGGCGAGCTGCTCGACGTGGACGCGCTGCGGGCCGCGATGGACGGCGTCGAGGCGGTGTTCCTTCTGAGTCCGGTCGTGCCGGATGAACTGAACGTGACGATTTCCGCTCTCAATCTTTGCCGCGAGGCGGAGATCAAGGCGATCGCTTACTTGTCCGTGTTCCGGGTCGAGGAAACCGCGGACGTCCCGCACTTCGCGTCAAAGTTCGCCGCCGAGCGCATGATCGCGAAATACAACATGCCGGTGACCATACTGCGCCCGAACGCGTACATGCAGAGCCCGGGCGTCAGGGACGCTCTCGGCCACGGCGTGTTCCCGTTCCCGATCGGGCACAAGGGCGTTTCCTTTACCGATGTCCGCGACATCGCCGAGGTGGCCGTGCTCGAAATCCGGCGCCGGCTGGCCGCCAGGGAAGCGCTCGGCCCGGAAACCTACGAGGTGGTCGCCGAGGACGTCCTGACCGGGGAAACCGGCGCGGAACTGTGGAGCGAGGCGCTCGGCCGCCCGGTTAAGTACGTCGGCGACGATATCGACCAGTGGATCCAGGGCCTGCGAGCCCACGCCCCCAACTGGATGGCCTATGACTTCAAGTACATGATGAAGCACTTCCAGCAGGACGGCCCCGTATCGACCGCCGCCGGACTCGAGCGCCTGCGCCAGCGTCTTGGCCGCAGCCCGCGCTCGTACCGTGACTTCGCGCTCGAGTGCGCCAAGCTGTGGATCGCGGCTTCCAGCTAACGAGGCAGGGGCGCCGCACGTCTGTGCCTCGCCCCGCCACCCAAGCCTGAATCGCGAGGACAGCCAGATGATAATCACACGCCACCGGTACACGGTGAGACCGGAGTACGTTGCGCAGAACAGGCAGAACCTTGACGAATTCGTCGCGGCGCTGACCGCGGCTTCGGTGCCCGGCCTTTCCTACCGGGTATTCCTCGAAGAGGACGGGCAGACCTTTCTTCACCTGGTGACCTCCCAAGACGATCCGTCTGCCGTCGTCACCGGCCTTCCGTCGTTCAAGAAGTTCCAATCGGAACTGCTGGCGAGCGAACCCCTCCAGAAACCCGACCAGGTCGGCATGTCGCTCGTGGCGACGAGCGGAGAGCCGCACGGGCAGGCGCCTGGCCGGTCACCGGCTTCAGCCTCCTGACCGGAGACCGCCTGCGGCGCCCCGGGACGCTTTTCCTCAGTACATCAAGAAGGGATGAAACCCATGTCCAGTGAAAACGTGGTACTCGTTACCGGCGGCACCGGCAGTCAGGGCGGTGCGACGGTCACTCACCTGCTGGCAGCGAAAAAGGTTCGCGTGCGGGTTCTGACCCGGAACCTGGAATCACCGAAGGCCAAGAGCCTGGCCGCGCGGGGCGCGGAGCTAGTCAGGGGCGACTTCGAAGACGAGGCCTCGCTTAAGACGGCGCTGGCAGGCGTCTCCGCCGCGTTCTCGGTGCAGCAGTGGACGGAAAAGGGCGGCACCGAGGCGGAGGAGCGAAACGGGAAGCGGTTCGCCGATGCGGTAAAGGCATCGGGCAGCCCCCATCTCGTCTACTCATCAGCGGAAGGGGCCGAGCGGAACAGCGGCCTCGCCCACTACGAGAGCAAATGGGCGATCGAGCAGCACATCCGTGACCTGAACCTCCCGGCGACGATCCTGCGCCCGGTCGGCTTCATGGACGCGCTGGGCGTCCCAGCGATACAGCGCGGACTGTACCTCGGAATCTTCAGGGCGAACTGGGGAGTCTCGCACCGCGTCCAGTTCGTGGCCACCTACGACATCGGCTGGTTCGCCGCGCGGGCCCTCGAAGACCCGGAGCGCTACGCCGGGCGCGTCATCCCGCTGGCCGGGGACGAGCTGAACATCGCCGAGATAATCAGGACCTACAAGACCGTGACCGGGCACAAGCCCTGGGTCGCGCCGATTCCCGCCTTCGCGGCCAAGAAGATGATGCCGGAGGAGTTCGCGGACATGTTCCGCTGGATCCGCGAAAAGGGCTTCGAAGCGGACATCGCCCAGGTCCGACGGGAATACCCGCAGCTGCTGACGTTCGCCGGCTGGCTGAAGAAATACACCGACGAACACTGACGTCGGCCCGGCAAACCTGCTCCCGGCAAAGCTGCGCAACCCAGGGTCCGCCCTTATCAGCGACTTGCGGTGCAAGCTTCCCGGGAGTGCGATGGCCGCCCTGGCCCGCGAGCCCGGCGCCGCCGCGGGCCGCGAGGACCGGGCCCCGCGCGCCGGGACGCGCTGCTGCAGGTGCCCCACGGTGATCCCGGGACCGCGCTGACACGCCGCCGCCGGCGTGATCAGTCAGCCAGGCAACTAACCGAAGCGATCTGGAGGCATCTGTGCCATGGCAGCTGTACCGGCAACATCAGCCCCGCCGTCTTTCCTCGGGACGCGTCGCGGCAAGCTCACCCTTACCCTGCTGTGCGCGGTCGGGTTCATCGACCTTCTCGACGGGCCGATCGTGAATATCGCGCTACCGGAGATCCGGACTCACCTGGGCTTCTCGGTCCAGAGCCTGCAGTGGGTCGCGAGCGCGTACCTGCTCACCTACGGCGGGTTCTTGCTGCTCGGCGGCCGCTCGGCTGATCTGCTCGGCCGGCGGCGCCTGCTCGTCGCGGGGACGTCGCTGTTCGGGATCTCGTCGCTCGCGTGCGGCCTGGCCGGAAGCGAAGGGGTGCTGATCGGCGGCCGGCTGGTTCAGGGGGTCGGCGCGGCGATGATGACGCCCGCGGCGCTTTCCATCCTGACGACGTCCTTTCACACCCGCGGCGACCGGGTCAAGGCGCTTGGCGCCTGGGGTGGCGTCGGCGCCCTGTCGGGCGCCGCCGGAGTGGTCTTCGGCGGCGTGCTCACGTCCGAGGCGAGCTGGCGGTGGGTTTTCTTCGTCAACCTCCCGGTCGTAGCGGTCATCCTTGCCGCGTCGTTCCGGCTCGTCGATGGCGAACGGCCTAAGGCGCCGCCGCTGCGGGACTTCGACACGGTCGGCGCTGGCCTCATCACGAGCGGCATGCTTCTGCTGGTCTACGTCCTGGTGAACGCCCCCAGCGTCGGCTGGGGTACTGCCCGCACTCTCGGGGAGCTCGCAGGCGCCCTCGCGCTTGTCGTCCTGTTCGTGTTCAACGAGCAGCGCCATGGCAACCCGCTCGTGCCTCTGTCGCTGTTCAAGATCAAGGGCCTCGGGGCGGCCGATGTCACCCAGATTCTTGCGATGGCCGGCTTCTACACGATGTTCTTCCTCGTCACGCTCTACCTGCAGGAAGTGCTCCACTACTCGGCGATCGAGGCTGGCCTGTGTTACCTGCCGGTGACGGCCGGTGCCGCCATCGGAGCGGGCGCGGCGACGAGCGCGATCCCGAAGACCGGCACCCGGCCGCTCATCGCCGCGGGCGCGCTGCTGGGCGCCGCGGGAGTGTTCTGGCTCTCCCGGCTACCAGTGCACGGCTTCAGCTACCTGCCGGACCTCCTTCCGGGAATCGTCATCATGGGAGCCGGCGTGGGCCTCGTGCTGGTGGGCGTCCAGAACGCCGCCAACGGGGGCGTGCCGGCCGACAAGGCCGGACTCGCCGCGTCCCTGATCACCGCCTCCTTCCAGCTCGGCGGCGCCCTGGGACTCGCGGTCTTCACCTCCCTCGCCACCGGCCGCACCAGCCAGCTGCTCGCGGCGCACACCCAGCCGCCCGAGGCGCTCACGCTCGGCCTCCAGCGAGGACTGCTCGGCGCCAGCATCGCACTCGTGATCGCCGCCCTGATCGCACTGCGGTCGACCAACGTGCGGGTCGTCGACATGGCCCCAGACGCGGACGACAACCAGGCCTCACCCGTCCCCGTGGCTAGCGGGCCGGCACCAGAAGCGCCTCATCTCTCAGCCGGCCAGGCAGAACTTCCCGGGTGACCGGGCCGCGCCGCAGAGGACACGGCTGTTCCGGCGCATCGCAAGAGCACGCACTCGAGGGCAGCTTGTAACGTTGCTGGATTGCGCCCGGAACCGTCCTGCGCGACGCGCGAATGTGCTGTCGCCGCTGCGCAGCTTGCGGCGGCCGGCATCTGTGAGCGGGCGCAGGGTCTCCAGCGGGGTCGCCGGCCGATGCGCGTGATATGTGCGAACGCCGCGATTCGCATCGCCGCGCGCCTGCTCGCGAGTCGCCTTTAAGTTGGCGCGCTCCTTATTCGTACGCTGGCAACTCGGTCCTTCGGGTCCAGCATCGGCATATGACTCCGACCGCCGCGCCAGCCGTCCCCTTGAAAGTCCGCGGGGAACGCGTGGTCCCTTTGCGTCTGGACCGCCGCCAGCCGCTTCCCGGCGGTATCTCCAGGGGCCCGGCACGGCAAACGGAAAGCCGCACCGCAGCTAGGTTGACCGGAGTTTGCAAGGGCGCCGCTGGACGCCCTCGGCATGCCTCTCCAACCCCGGCTTGCGGCCAGCCGCAAGCCGGGGTTCAGGCTGGATTTAGCCGTGGCCGCTGGGATCCGGGCCGAGGGCCCTTTCGACGACGCCGCGAACAAAGGCGTCATCGAGTTCTTGCCGCGAAAACCACCGGCGGTAAAAGATCGGCCCGGCGATCGCCGCTGTGAGTTCGGATACATCGAAGTCCGGGCCCAGCTCGCCGCGGGCCTGGGCCTGCGCCACGATCGTGCTGAACCCCGACATCATGCCGGCATGAGTGCGCGACTGAAGCTCGGCGACCTCGTTGTCGCGCTCGGCGGCGTCGATGATCGAGGGCATCGCGGACGACCACCCGCCTGTCTGCAGGCGTTCAGCCAGGCCCAGCGCCAGTGCGGTCAGGTCGCCCCGGAGACTGCCGGTGGCCGGCGTCTGAAGCCGGGGGGCGAATTGCATGACGGCGTCGAACAGCAGGGCTGAGCGCGTCGGCCAGTACCGGTAGATCGTGGTCTTGGCGACGCCCGAGCGGCGCGACACCTCGTCGAAGCTGACGCCGCTGAGGCCGGCCTCGGTCAGCAGCTCGTAGGCGGCGGCCAGGCTCGCGGCCTTCACGGCTTCCGTGGAACGCCGCGGCGGTCCCGGTTCTTCGGCTGGCACCGCCGCGCTGCTGGACTCTGTGGACACTCCGCTTGACTCCCGTGACTAGCTACGCTAGTGTAGCTTCTACATAATAGCTACGATATCATAGCTTCAATACGCAGTACAGCATTCAGGGTGACGTTACCAAGACTCTCGGGCAAACCCGACTGGCTACCGCCGATGCGGCGAAGCTGACGCGTCGTATCAGGCGCCGGGGGGCCTGAGCGGTAACTGGCCAGGCTCGACGAGCTGAGCGGTCGGTCGAACGTCAAAACCGGCAGGATTGAGGCCTTAAACCGGCGCGTCTTAGCTGCGGGCGTGATGGCAGCCCTGCTGCTGATTTCCGGGGCAGGCATGGCGGGCCGCGCACTTTCTTTGAAGATCGCCGAAACTTAGGACTCAAACATGACAGCCTCCGATCCGCATCCAAGAAAGCGCGTGGCAGTCCTCGACACCGAGATGAGCTACGTGGACGTGGGCGAAGGCGAGCCCATCGTTTTCCTCCACGGCAATCCGACGTCCTCGTACCTTTGGCGGAACATCATTCCGCACGTCAGCGACATCGGGCGGTGCCTTGCCCCGGACTTGGTCGGCATGGGGCAATCGGGCCGGTCGCCAACCTACTCCTACCGCTTCGCCGATCATGCCCGCTATCTTGACGCCTGGTTCGACGCGATGAACCTGAGCAAGGCCATCCTGGTCGTCCATGACTGGGGCTCCGCGCTCGGCTTTCACCGCGCTTACCGCCATCCGGACCAGATCGCGGCGATCGCTTACATGGAGGCAATCCTCAAGCCGCTCAGCTGGGAGGATTTCGGCGGGGCAGGAGGCACTTTCAGTGCGCTTCGATCGAGCGAAGGCGAACACCTCGTTCTGGACGAGAACGCCTTCGTCGAAAAAGTACTGCCAGGGGCGGTCATCCGGTCCCTTAGCGAGGAGGAGATGGCTGCCTATCGCGCTCCTTTCGCCGATCGCGAAGCACGGCTGCCGACGTTGATTTGGCCGCGTCAGGCCCCCATCGACGGCGAACCCGAGGACGTAACGTCGATCGTCCGGGCATACGGGGCATGGCTCAGCCAAAGTCAGATGCCGAAACTGTTCGTCGCCGGCGAACCCGGAGCGGTTATCGCGGCGGGCAGCGCAAGCCAGCGGTTCTGCCGGACCTGGCAAAACCAGTGCGAGGTCACCGTGAAAGGACGGCACTTCCTGCAGGAGGACTCGCCCGGCGAGATCGGTGCCGCGAGCCCTACCGTGATGTCTACGACTTCTGCAACCGCTACTCGCACGGCGAGGGCTCCGAGAGTGTCGACGTACTCGATGCTCGTGCCGTTCACGGGCAGATCCGACGGTGCATGGAGTTCCTGCGCTCGGTCGACAGTGAGCACTTCGCGCACATGTGTACTGCGACGGACAGTGACCCGGCCATGCTCTCCTAGCGTCGAAGGAGTCAATCAGCCGAAGGGGTGGCGCTATTCACAGGTCCATGTCTTTGAGGGTGTGGCCTTAAGGAGAAGCCCAACGCCGACCAGATAGCCGGAGCGGTGCCGGAATGGTTGTTCTGTGCTCAGCCGCTACTCGTGACCTCGCTAGAGTCAGCCGGTCATAATCGTTTGGCGCGCCCGTTGTGCTGCCGGCAGGGAAAATTGAAGATTGCCGTTACCGTTGATTATATCCAGGTACGTGCATAAGTATGCGAGAATGCAACGCCCGCTCATCGGCTAGAACCGAATATCGGCCTGCAGTGGCAGGCGTGGCGGCCTGGCCGTGCCGGGGTCCTTGCTGCGTGCGGGTACCCGCTTGTCGCGCCGCCCGCCCGGGAGCCCGGACGGGCCGGTGCCCCGGCAGATCGCTGCGAGCATCTTGCGGCGGCGCGGCGGGCGTATGGTGACCTGTTCGAGCTGTCCGGTGGCTGGTATCGTCGCGCGGCGATGGACCTGGCTTGTTCCTCGGAAGATCCGCGGTGCGGCCGGGGATCCTCGACGAATGTTACCGGACCAGTCCGGGGCGCTCTGGATTCTCACCCGGCTCAATTGGTGTGCAGCCGCCCCGGAGGGCGGTTTATCCTCTGAGTGGCGTGAGTGGGCGGCAGCTGGCGGAGCGCCGGCCGCCAGGCTGATATTTGCCTGGCGGCCTTTGCTGTGGTTCTGTCATGATCCGGCGATGACCGTAATCACAGCGGCGGGCGCCGCGGAGCTGGACGCGGCGCTGAACAGGTTCGTCACCCGGGACGGGCGGCCGGGCGCGGCGGCGGGGTGCTGAGCCTGCAATGGCGAGCCGGGAAGCTGGCCTTCGGTATCCCGGAGATCCCCTCCTGGCAGCTAGCACTGGAGCCGACTGGTAACCCTGACGTGTTCACCGCCGGACCGGGATCCGACTTCTCCGGCGAGCAGGTGATCTTCCGGCGTCACGACGACGGCCGCGTGACCTCCGTCCTCGTCGTCCAGGGCACCTACCAGCGGTTCGATCACGACGGCACCTGACAGGGGACGTCATGACCGGACCCGGGTCGCTCTGACCGGCACCCCCGGGCAGGCCGCAGGCGGATAACCCATTTGCCGGGGCGTCCGCCCGGACGCCGCAGGCTCGAGCCGGCAAGCCTGGAAATCAGCGGGCAGTCTCGTCCTGACCGGTTAGCTCCCGAACGGCACGTCGGTGACCGGGTGCCAGGTCCACCGGTGCTCGGGGGCCTGGGAGATGAGGCTGATCGAGCTGATGGCGACCTCGCGCCGGGGCAGTTCCCGGCCGAGAGCCTCGATCACCGGGGCCGCCGGGCGGGCCGTGTTGCTGTAGGCCACGGTGATATGCGGTACCCACGGCTCGTGGTATAGCTTCCCGTCCCGTCCGGTGGCCAGCCGCGTGGCGTCTTGCACGATCCGCAGCACCGGGTTCAGGGCCTCGTGCGGCCGCGCGTCCAACATGACCGCCCGGGGGTGGTACAAGATCCGCCCGAGCGTGACCGGTACTGGCGGCACGTCGGCGAGGAGCCGCCGCGCGTGATCTGTCATCGCGTCCACCTGGCCGGCGGTGATCTCGTCGGAGAACCCGGCGATGAGGGTGGTCATGTGCAGCCATTCCGGCGGTACCAGGTCCAGTCCGGGCAGCCCGGCAAGCCGGTCCTGGGCGGCGCGGACCAGCTCGGCGACTTCCGGGTGATCGCCGAGGAGCATGAACCACATGAGCTGGGTCCGGGCCGGGTCCGCGCCGGGCTGCGGCGCCCAGTGATCTTCCATCTGGACCGGGAGCGGGCTCACCGGCCCTCCCGGCCGGGTGCTGCCGCCGGCGCTGCCGGGCGTGCGGCCGCGGTGAACACCCGGATCTGCTCCCGCAGGTCGGCGGCCTCGTGGTCGCTGGCGAACCGGCGCTGGGCCAGGAGCGAGTCCATGTCGGCCAGGTACCCGGTGATGGTCGCGATGCGGAACGGCGGGTCGAGCGTGGTCACGGCGCCGAGCTGGCCGCCCGCGGCGTCAAGGTCGCCTTTCATCACGTGGGCGGTCCCGGCGCCGATCCGGATCAGGGACCACACGCCGTACAGCCAGGGGTCACCTGAGGCCCATCCCGCGTCGGCCATGCCCGCTGCCTGCAGCGCCGCATCGGGGTCACGCAGCCGGATCGCCACCGACAGCGCGTACAGGGCCTGCCGCGGACGCGGGCACGACCACGTTGAGAGCCCCGGGTCCGCGGCGGGCAGCCCGAATGCGGCTTCTTCCGCATCGCGCAGCGCCCGCCGCGCTGGCTTCCTGGTTGGCCAGGAGCACGCTGACCGGAGACCGGGAGCTGCACTCAAAGCCCCGCCGGGCCAGGTCAGCGGACCGCCGGAAATGCCGTGTCCCCTCCCGCGCACCGAGCCGGACACCTTCCCACCGGGCGGTCTTGGCCTGCGCGCTAAAGGCGAGGGCAGGGCTGCATCCGGCTTCCTCTGCGCACAGCGCGGCCACGCTGCCGTGCGCCCGGGCGGACGCGTCGTCACGGACGTCGTCCAGCAGCAGGCTCGCGTGAGCGAGCAGGTCAGCGTCGATGCGGAACAGCTCCCGCGCCTGTCTCGAGCGCTGCCGACCGCCGTGCAGCAGCGCCTGCACCTGCCGGTGAGCGCGGGCGACATCGGCAAGGACGGGCCCCGGCGGCAGCTGCGTGTGGGACTCGGCCAGCGCTGCCCGGGCCTGGTCGAGATGGCCGATGGCCTCGTCGCTGGTGTTGCTGGCCGCGATCCAGGCCGCCAGGCTGGCCGCGTCCTGCGCCGTGGGGACCGGCGGCTCCTCCGCCGGCTGCTGCGGCCGGAGGCGGGGCGACGGGCCGAACAGCGCTTCGCGGGTGAGCCCGAATACCCGGCAGTACAGCTCGCCGTACAGATCCCCGGGGAAATGGCGGCCCGCTTCGTACCCGCGGACATACCGCTGGATGCTCTCCACATCGGGAAGGCCGGCCCGGGTCTGGCTGTCGGCGGCTTTCCGGAGCCGGACGGCGGTGTCTTTCTGGGACCACAGCCTGCTGGTCCGTTCCCGGCGCAGGCGTACAGCCCACAACGGCAGCTCGCTGTCGTCCATTGCTACGGCGGCATCCTCACAGAGACGATCTCGTCTCCTAACGTATCCCCTCCCGCCCGGCCGGGTCCCGCGCAAGCCTGAAGCAATACGAGCACGCAAACGAGGCCAGGAAGAGGGCGACGATGAAAGGGACTGCAGCCGCAGCCAGCGGGCAGGATCCGTTCGCGGTCGATCTGGACGCCGCGCTGGCCGTGCTGGAGCTGACGTGGTCCGATGCCGGCTATCACGCCTTCTCCGCCGGTGGCGGCCCCTGGTGCGCCGTCAGCAGCGCCGGGGAAGTGCTGACCGGCAGCACCCCGGACGAACTGGACCGCACCATCCGGGCGCACTGGGAGGCGATGCAATGACAGCCGCGCAGACGCACCGCCGTGCCACGGCGGCCATCCCGCCGCCGGGCCTGCACATCTCCGCCGACGACTGACAACCTGCCCGTACCGACGCGCTGTTGCATTCCGGTCCGGGAAACCGGAACCGGCACGTTCAGTGCGGCAGGGGGAGCAGCCCTCGTGGGGCTCAATCCAAAGCGCCGGGTCTGCAACACTCCCGATCCGCGAGGGCGGAATCTGTCAACCTGGCCGGGGCGCCGCTGAGTGGCTTTTACTGAGTGGTGGCTTCTTTCTCCTGGGGCGGGTTGATCCAGGATGTGCCAGGGAGACCTGGCGGGGCGGGTGGCTTGCTGACGAAGCGTTCGGGGTGGGCGTGGTAGGCGGCGTCCAGGACGCGGCCGCGCTGGGCCTGGACGGCGGCGGCCTGGCCGTGGTGGACGTCGGCGGCGGTGTGCGGGCCGAGCCCGCCGTGGCGGTGCTCGTTGTTGTACCAGGCGAAGAAGTCCTGGCAGTGGGCGCGGGCGGCTTCGATCGAGGGGAACCGGGCGGGGAACGCCGGCCGGTACTTGAGTGTCTTGAACTGCGCTTCGGAGTACGGGTTGTCGTTGGACACGTGGGGCCGGGAGTGGGACTGGGTGACGCCCAGGCCGGCGAGCAGCAGCGCGACCGGCTTGGACGTCATCGAGGAGCCGCGGTCGGCGTGGAGGCTGAGCTGTCCGCGGGTGATGCCCTGCTTGGCGCAGGTCCCGGCGATGAGTTTCTCGGCAAGGACCGCGGACTCACGGGTCGCGACCATCCAGCCGGCCACGTAGCGGGAGTAGATGTCGATGATGACGTAGAGGTGGTAATAGGTCCATTTCGCCGGGCCGTGCAGCTTGGTGATGTCCCAGGACCAGACCTGGTTCGGTCCCGTGGCCACGAGCTCGGGCTTGACCGCGGCCGGGTGGGTCGCCTGGCGGCGCCGCTCGCGGCTTTCCCCGGCCTCGCGCAGCACCCGGTAGTAGGTGGAGACCGATCCGAGGTAGGTGCCCTCGTCTAGCAGGACCGCCCAGACCTCGTTGGGGGCCAGGTCAGCGAACCGCACGCTGTGCAGTACGTCCAGGATCGCCTGCCGTTCCGCGGGGGCGAGTGCCCGCGGCTGGCCCCGGTCCTTGCGCGGGACCGGGGCTGGCTTCGGTGCCGCCGGGCTGGCCCGGTGCCGCCGGTACCAGTTCGCCTGCGGCATGCCGGCCGCCCGGCAGGCCGCCCGGGTGCCGATCTGCGGCGCGAGCAGGTCGATGGCCTCATCGGTCAGGACTTCGACCCGGGCTCGGTGTCCGCGCCCTCGGAGATCGTCTCCAAGAGCGCCTGCAGTTTTGACTGGACATCTACCACGAAGCGGGACGTGGCCAGCTCCTTCTCCAGCTTGGCTTTCTCTTTCTGCAGCCGGGCGATCTGCGCGTCCCGCGGATCAGCCGCCGGGCGGCCGGCCGGCTGCTTCAGCCCGGCCAGCGCCCCGGCGTCCCGGGCGCGCCGCCACTCGCTGATCAAGCTGGAGTACAGGCCTTCCCGGCGCAGGATCGCGCCTTTCTCGCCGTCCGGCGCCGCCTCGTAGGCGGCCAGGACCTGCTGCTTGTACTGCGCAGTGAACGTCCGCCGCCGGGCCCGTTCGGGCACCTCCGGATCGGGGCGCTCCTGCCGCTCGCCGGTCACCTGTCCAGCATCGCCGGCAACCGGCGCGCGGTCGAGCACGGTCATTCTCATCTAGGAAAGCGTCTCCATCCCCGCCCTCGGGGGGTGTCAGTGGTTACTGAGGGGCAGGTGCCTCACGACAGCTTGGCAGAGAGGGGGGCGGCTCCTCATCAAGTGTAGGCACCCCGGTGCCCAGTCACCGGGCCGGAAGGCTCCCCCCCGGCAAGAGCCTTCCGGGGGCGGGCTCCCCTGTGGCACCGGCAGGCTGCTGCCGCCAGCCTCCCCGCCAAAGGCCCCGGCTAAGGGGCGGGCGTCACAGGGGCAGCCCGTTTTCCGGCCAGGGAAACCAGCTAGACCAGGGCTTGCGGCGGGTCGGGATCCCAGGAGACTCGCTCCAGTCCGCGGAAACCACGGGCGGGTGTCCGCCAGCGGAGCTCGCCCTCCGCAGCAGGGCACCAGGGAAAGGACCGTCGTGATACGCATGTGCGAGTGCGGGCTGGCCACCGATGATCCCGGCCTGCTCGAGGATCACCTCAGGCAGCACGGCCACCGCGAGCGCGTGCCCTGGTGGGATAAGTACACCCAGGTGATCTTGGCCCGCTGGTAGATACTCCCTGCCGCCTCGGTAAGAGACCTCCGCCTCACCCAGGGGCGGGTGCCTTCCAGGCAACGGTCATGATCACCTGAGACATCGCCGGGCGCGGACTGGCGGGCGCGCAGCGCGTCGCCGGTGGCGGGGCTGTCCGTGCTGGTCCTGGTGCTCGGTGGCGGCCCGGGCGCGAGCGCGAGCAGCGCATCGTCCCCGGCGTCCTGCGGCTCGTCCCCGGCAGCCTGTACCGGGGACGCCGGTCCCGGCGACGGACGACTCGATCACACCCTCGTGTCGGCCGTCGGAGGGGCGACGGGCGGCGCTCGATTATGAAGACCACGGCCGGGAACGTAGCGTGCGGGACGGCGGCCACGATGCGGTCCCAGGTGTCCGGCTGGACCTGGGCGAGGTCGGCCGCAAGACTAGCCGACCCGCCAGCGAGCACCGCCGTAGGCTGCGTCAGCCGCCTGGTGGGGGTGCCGGGCTGGCGTTCGCGCGCGGCCATGACGCAAGTCATGTCGATGCAGGCCGCCGTGGTCCACGACATCGGGCGGTGCTGGGCGGCGGTGTCGCGGATGTGAGTGAACGACCAGGCCCGGCGGTGACCGCGAGCACGGTGACGGGCAGCGCGCCGGCGCCTGCGAGCAGGCGCCAGACGGCGCTGACAGCCGGCCGTCCGAGCCGTACCGGACGGCCCGGCGGGCCGTCCCCGCCAGGTCCGGCCTTGCGCCGTGACCGCTATGCCGGGAAGGGGGGACGTCCCGGTGGACGCCTGCTCCTTACGCCTGGCTGCCTCCTGAACGCAGAGGCCTTGCAGCCACCGTGCCGCCGGCAATGAGAGAGATGGGCTCGCCTGGCCGGGCTGGGCAGGAGTGTCTATGGGTTACCTCGCTGGCGCCTGGTCCGCGGAGGGCACGCTGAGGGCTGGTGCTAGGTGCCCGCACGGGAGCGCTGCCCGGCGAACACGCTGTGGCGCGGGCGGTGGCTCGACAGGGGCCGGAAAGACGTGGCAACCTGCCGGGGACGGGTTCGCTGGCCACGGGTCAGCCGGTTCCGGCCAGCCCGCTTACCCGGTCCGCGGCGGACTGCCCGCTGCCGACACGGAGGGCCGCCGGCCGGTTTCCCCGGGGAGGGACCGGGGAAGGTCCGCGAAGCTGGTAGACCGTCTGGCCGGGTTCGCGGACCTTGTAGGGATCGGGTGAACTTGAACACCGTGAGCTGGACGTTTCGTTGTATTTGAACAGCTCTCGGCGGCCTGTTTGCCGGGTAAGTGAACAATCCCGGGTGGGTACTCGGGATAACGTTCCGTGATTGGCGTCCCTGCCCTCTCGGGACTGTGCGAGTGATTCCAGGGCGGGGCGGACGTCGCGGGCGAAGAGCTGACCGTAGGCGGTCAGTGTGAGTCGCCCGTCTGGTCCGGTGCGCAGCAGGGCGGTGCCGGCGGTGGTCTCGAGCTGGCGGACCTGGCTGGTGAGGATGGCGTTCCTGATGCCGAGCTGGCGGGCTGCGTGAGGGAGGCCGGGCTGGCCGGGGAGGGCGAGGAGCCTGCGGATGCGCTGCTCGGCGCCCGGGCGGGCGAAGACGCTCCAGACGTCCGGGGGGAACGCGCCGGGCCCGCCGAGGGCGGCGAGGGGGTGTGCGCGGCCGTTGATGCCGTGCCGGACGCGGATGCCGGCGTTGCGGGCTGCGGCGGCGAGGGACTCGACCGGGGTGCCGGTCTCGGCGGCGATGTCCTTGAGGCTGCGCTGGCGGTCCTGGTACTGCTCGCGGAGCCAATGCGGGTCGATGCCGCCGTCCGGGGGCGGGGCCGGGCGGCGGAGCCCAGCGCTGGTGAGGAGCTGCCTGATGGTGCGCTCGCTGCACCCGGTGACGCGGGCGATCTTGCGCGGGCCGTATCCCTGGCTGGTGAACTCACGGAGCTGGTCAGTGCCGGGTGGGTCCGGCTCAGGTGGGAGCAGCGCGGGGGTGCCGGACAGGAGCTGGGATGCGGGGTGGCGGGCTGCGGCCAGCCGGACGTGGTCGGCAGTGGTGCCGAGCCGGGCCGCGATGGCGCGGACGGGCAGGCTGGCGCGGATGAGCGGGTGCAGGTCTTCGGGCCTGATGGCGTCCGGGTCAGGGCCGGGCCAGGGGATGCTGGTGATCCAGTCGAACGGGGGCTCCCAGGTGACGGGCTCGCTGATGCTGGCCTTGGACAGCAGCGAGCGGGCCTGCTGGTGCAGGCAGAAGGCCAGCTGCTCGGGCATGGTGAACACGAACTCGTCGTAGTTCTGGCTGCGTCCGGGCAGCCGCGGCGGCTCGGGCAGGTAGCGGGGGTGGGTGCCGGTGAGCAGCTCGATCAGGCGGAGCCGGGCGAACTGCTCCTGCACCGGGGCGGCGGGCAGGCTGGCGCGGCTGGCGAGGAGGTAGCGCTGGCGGCGCCAGGCGGTGAGGTCGAGCTGGGCCTGGGACAGGCGGTGCAGCCGCCGCCGACGGGCGTAGTCGACCGGGGCGCCGTGCTCGTCGAGCTTGCGGGCGAGCTGGCAGATCGCGGCCGTGACCGGTTCCAGGATGCCGTTCTGGCGGAGCCGGGCGGTGAAGGTGGCCAGCCTGCTGGAGTGGAACGGGTCCAGGCCGAGGAGCTCCTGGGCGGCGCGGTAGTCCTCCGCGCCGGTCACCGCGATGGCGAGCATCATCGTGAGCGCGGCCCGGTAGCGCAGGAAGTCAAAGCTCTCGGGTGGCATCAGGCGCAGCGCCCAGCCGGGCCATATCAGCGAGGGCAGGGCCGCGGCGCGCTCTTGGGCGCGGGCGGGGTCGGGGATGCGGGCCGGGCCGGCGATGGCGCGGTAGCGGAGCTGGTAGAAGGTGTCCAGCCGGGCTGCCAGCGGCCTGGCCAGGGCGGCCTGCAGGGCGGGGCTGGCCTGGTCCCAGTGGATGAGGACGTCCGCCGGGCTGGATGTGCTGCGGCGGCTGGAGGTGTTGCCCGCGAGCCATGCGGCGATGACCGGGTTGGGATCGCCGCCCCGGCCGTGCAGCATAATGTCGGCGATGGTGACGCCGAACGCAGTGACGGGCGCGAGCTGCCGACGTGGCCCGCCGGTCGGGCGGGTGAGCGCGCTGGCGGCGGCGTCTGGTCCTGGCCCCGCCCCGAGTTCGGCCAGGACCGCAGTGGCCGCGGCCGGGGGAGCGGCCGCCCCGGTCAAGGCTGAGGCGGCAGCGCGGGCGACCGCGTGGATGTCGTCCAGCCTCTGCTGAAGGGCGGCTGTTTCCGCTGGCTGGCCCCGGGATGCGAGCAGCGCGGTGATGAGGGCGTCGGTGTGCTGCTGGGCGGCCAGCACGTGCCCGCCGGCCGGCAGGGCCTCGGATGGCGAGTCGGCGAGGTCGCTGGTGCAGGTGACGATGCCGCCGCGCGGCGGGCGCCATGGCGGCAGCGGCAGGCCGGTGAGGTCGCAGCGGCCGGGCTGGTGAGGCTGCCCGGTGCGGGTGCACTGGTGCCGCCGCCCGCAGTCGGGGCAGGTGTCGGCGAGCAGCACCTGGCAGGCGGTGCAGGCGAAGGTCCATGGGATCCGCCAGGCGAGCATCCACCGGCCGCCGTTGACGGCCAGGCAGCGCGGGCAGTAGCGGGACCCGGTCAGCTGCCGCCACCAGCGCGGTGTCCGCGGCCGGCCGGGATCGGCGGTCACCTCGGCCAGGCCGGTGCCCTGGTAGCGGGCCAGGGTCATGCCGGCCAGCGTCGCGGCGGGAACCCCGGTGACAGTGCTGAGCGAGGTCAGGTCGGGCTCGTCCAGCCGGTAGAGCCACGGCTTGCTGCGGGCGCACGGCCTCGCTGGCCAGCCGGTCCCAGTCCGCCCCCGCGAATGCGAAGATGTCGCGGACGGTGACGTGCAGCAGGTGCGCGTAGGCTTCCAGCCAGCTGTCGAGCGCCTCGCCGGGCAGCGGGGGCAGGCGGATCGGGATGGCCGCCACGAACGGCCTCAGCCTGCCGCTGCCAGGGTTCCCGGCCCGGCAGCGCCGGAGGCGGCGGGCCGGGCGGACAGCCTCCCGGCATCGAACGCGGCCAGCAGTTCCTGGCGGGCGGCTTCGGCGGCGGCGTCGTTGCGGACCTGGTCGAGCAGGTCGCGGGTGAGTTCCTCGGTGCCGGTGCGGGCGGCGCGGCGGCAGCCGCGGGTGATGAGCGTCATGAGCGAGGCGAAGTGCCCGGTGCTGCGGGCGAACAGGTAGTCCGCCAGTCCGTCGGCGACCATGCCGGGATGGTTCCCGGCCAGGATGAGGTCTTTCTCGATGGCCAGCAGCAGCTGCCGCCAGGTGTGTCGGCCCGCCTCGGTGCCGACCTCGAACGGGCTGACGCCGAGGGTGGTCCAGCGGCGGGCGTTCTGCGCGAGCTCTTCCTCCCCGGCGGCGAGGCCCTCGCTGACCAGGCCGCGGCGCTCCAGGCCCACACCGACGAAGATGAACGTGAGCGGGAAGGTGTTGGCCAGGTACTTGAAGTGGTTGGCGACGTCCCGGCCGTCGCGGCGGCGCGGGTCCAGGAAGTGGACGTCGTCGACCACGCAGAGCCGGACATCACAGGAGAGAACGGCATCTGCGGCCTTGTGGCCGAGTTCCTCGGCGTTGCCCTTGCCATGGCCGGGCAGGCCGAAGAACCGGCAGAGCATCGCGTTGAACGACCGCTTGCTCGTCGATGACGTCAGGCACACGTGCGCCACGGGTATCCGGTCGTGCCCGGCGCTGGTGAGCGGGCCGTAGAGGCTGACCTGCCGCTGGTGGAATTCCCGTGCGAAGGCCTGGGCGATGGTCGACTTGCCCAGCCCGGGGTAGGCGTCGATCACCGCAGCGCCCTTGACCTTGTCCCCGTCCTGCCGGTTGGCTTCCACGATGTCGTCCAGCTGCTCGTGGACGGCGCGCATCTGCGGGGTGCGCAGCGGCCCGAGGTTGGCGTGCCAGACCGAGCGGCGTTCCTCGTACTCGGCCCGTGCCATTTCGGGGCAGCTTGCGGATCTGGGCAAGGGGCAGCAGGTCGGGCCGCTGCCGGGGCGGGGCGGTGACGAATTCCTCCCAGCCGGACCGGGTGGACAGCGAGTAGGCGCGATCGGCGGGCCGCAGCGGCGTGCTCACACGGTCTCCATCGCGTCAGCGTAGAAATCGCCTGGGCCGTCCCCGGGTTCCTCGCCGGGGAACGGGGCGTCGAGCTCGCTGTCGCTGTCATCGTCCCCGCTGGCGGCGATGATGGCGGGTTCCGGCGTGCTGGCGGTCGCGGGCGGAGGGTCCGGGACCAGGCGGAGCCGCTGCTCGGACAGCCGCAGGGCCATCCGCCGCTCGGCGCGGTTGCCGGCCAGCCCGGCGCCCCACTGCTCCAGCAGCTCCGCCAGTGCCCGGCGGGTGTCGGGGAACCGGTGCGTGGCCGAGCGCGAGCTGCCGGGCATAGGCCAGCGCCTCGCTGCTGAACGGGCCACCGACGGCATCGGCGTGCTCCCACCGAAGCTCGTGCCACTGACTGTCGGCCGGGTCCTGGAACCAGACCCTGCTCACGTCCCCGGGATCCACCCGGAACGGCCAGCGTCCGGCGTGCCTGCCGGCATAGGGGCTGGTGCGGTTGCGGTGGCCGTTCAGCGCCGGGCCGTCGTAGCGCAGCCCCCCGATCTCCACCCCGTAGTGCTGGATGGTGCGCCACTCGGTGGCCAGGAAGTCGAGCGCGAGGTCGGCCCGTGCCGGGACCTGCAGGTAGCCGGCCCGCGCGATCCCGTGCGCGAACATCTCCAGCGGCGACACCTCCAGGCCGGGCACCTCGGGCACGCACAGACCGCTGTGCCACTGCCGGTGATAGCACTCCGCAGTCCACCGGCGGATGACCTGCTCCAGCTCATTCAGGAAGTAGAACGCCTGCTGCTCGGGGTTCTTGCCGCGTCGGTAGACGTCCGGTCCCTTGTAGCCGGGCAGCGCGGCCAGCAGCTGCTCGCCGAGGGTCCGGAAGAAGCGTTCGAGAGCGGCCTTGTCAGTGGCCTGGTAAACCCGCGCCGGCTGGACGGAGATGCCCAGCCGGGCGCACGCGCTCATCAGGTGCTCCGACAGGTAGATCTTGCCGTGGTCCACGACGATGGTCTCCGCCGCGACCGACGGCAGCAGCGGCTCCCCGCCCTTCGTGGCGAGCTGGGCGGCGTCGATGACCACGCTGGCGGGCAGGCCGTGGTAGGGCGGGCGGGCATCGGCCTGCCCGGCGGCAGGCTCGGGCAGCGGCCGGATGGACTCGAACAGCACCGCCGCCGCGTCCACCGCCTTGGTCGATACCGGGGTCAGCCGCAGCCCGGTGACGCACCGGTCGTAAAGGTCCATCGCCAGGGTCAGCTCGGCCTGCACCCAGCGCAGCGTCACCGGGTCCATCGCGAACACGTCCAGCCGGGTGGTGTCCAGCAGCAGGTACTCACCCGGCCGCATCGCCCGCAGCCGCCCGTAGGGCGCGGCCGGGCGGCCGGCGATCTCCCGCTTGGCCTTCGTCCCGCCGAACGCGGAGGTGCCCCTGGCGATCTCCCGCAGCAGCGCGCGGGCGCGGGTGGGCTTCGGGACCGGCACCACCCCATCGCCGTGCTCAGCATCCAGCCGGGCGGCGATCTCGGCCAGGATCAGGTCCTGGGTGGGCTTGCTGGCCTGGGCGTGCTCGGCCAGCACCCGCCGGGCCATGTCCAGCCAGCGGGGATCCGCCCCGGCCAGCGGGTCCTTGCGGCGCTGCCCGCGCTGGTCGATCAGCCCTTCGGGGCCGTCGGCCTCGAACCGCCAGATCATCCGGCGCACCGTCATCACCGAGACGCCCAGCTCGGCGGCCTTGGCCTGGCAGCGCTGCAGCTTCGGGCGTCCCGGGAGCGTACTGTGGCTGCGGTTCCCCGGGCAGTGCCAGCGCCTCGCTGCCGCGCTGGTAGTCCGGTCAGCACCTCCAGCACGTGGCCGGCCAGCTGCCGTATTTCTTCCGTCTCCGGCGGTGTCAGCCCGCTGGTGCCCGGCCCGGCGGGGGCAGGCTCGGCGGGCACGGTATCCAGCAGGCGGGTCGAGGGGTCGGCGAGCAGGCCGCTGATGCCGGCCTGCCGCAGGCCGCCCAGGGCGTCGCGCAGCACCACCGCCGTGGCGGTCAGCTCCGTCACCTCCCACAGCCCGCCGTCGAAGCACAGCCGTGTCCCGACGGTGATGGTGCCGCCCGGCGTGCCGTTCATGCCGTCACCTCCAGTGCGCTGCCTCGGCTCAAGATGGCCGTGCAGGTCAGTTGCCAGCCGCTGCTGCCATAGCAGCCGCAGCACGGCTGCCTTGACCTCACCGGGCCGTCGGCGGGGACACCCGGCTGATCACGCCGCCGATCGTGTCGCCGGGCCTGACTGCGGCGAGAACGTCGTCCAGCAGCTGTTCGGGCAGCAGGCCGGGCCGCCGGTAGCCGGCCAGGAACCGCAGGTTCGCCAGCAGCACCGGGTCGGCCCCGCTCCAGATCTCGTAGTGCCAGCCATGGCCCTCGATCAGCCGCCCCGGCCAGGCCAGCGCCTCGGCGGTCCGCGGCTCCGCGAGCTTGCCGGCCGGCTTGACGTTGACCACCCGCACCGACTTGTCCCCGTGCGCCAGCAGGAAGTCCGGCACATGCCGGCGGGCCGTGCCGGCCACGCGGGCCTGCAGCAGGAACGGCTGCGCCGCGATCCCCGTCACGTCGCGGTCGAAGTCGGCCAGCAGCAGCCGCGCCAGCTCCAGGCGGCTCTCGTAGATCACGTGCCCGCTCATCGTCGCGGACCAGAAATAGCCCGGGTAGTGGGCCTGGCCGCGGGCACTGCGCGCGTTGCGCCACGGCACTGCGGCGATCACCTGGCGGCCCTGCACCCGGCGCAGCGGGAAGCTGGCCTCGCCGCCATCAGCCATGCGCAGCGACACCACCGCATCCACGGGCGGCCCGCCAGCCGCCCGGACGCCAGCCACGGGAGGTAACCCCGCGAACCAGGACGCCATGAACCGAACCTACCGGGGTGCCAGGAGCCGGCCCGGTAGCGACACGCCGCACTCCCGCGGCCGTCGTCTAGGCTCACCGGATTCGGGATGCCGCCGGGACGGCGATAGCGGGGCGCTGTTAGCTGGGGTGCCCGATGGCGGAGGCGAAGTCCAGCAGCAATTTGCCGGTCGTTTGCGGGTCTTCCAGCATTGGGGAGTGTCCCACGCCCGGCAGCAGCTCGACACGGGCGCCGGGCACGGCTTGATAGGCGGAAGCCAGCGAGGAGCGCCACCGCTGGTCGTCGGTGCCGAAGATCACCAGCAGCGGGATGCCCAGCCCGGTCAGCCGGTCGGGGAGGCTCCGCTGCCCGAGGTAGTTCAGCGGCCCGCGCATCGCTCCCACGAAGTCCCGGTGTGTCATCCGCAGCGCGTGCTCGACGAAGGCACCGGGGATGTCCACGGGGCGGGCGAAGCCGGCGCGCACGGCCTTGCGGACAGACGCCTCGGTGCGCAGGCGCCACAGCAGCCGTCCCGGGAACTGGGTGAGGACCAGCCGGAAGAGCGGGCGTTCGGGGACCTTGGCCTCCAGGCTGGGGCCGAAGTCGATGAGCGCCAGGCCCGCCACCGCGCCGGGCCGCTGCTCAGCCAGGGCCGTGGCCACTGTGCACCCCGCGGAATGGCCGACCACGGTCACCTGGCTTACGCCGAGGCTGTCCAGCACGGCACCGACCCGGCGGGCCTGAGCGCGGATGTCATACCGGTCTGCGGGGCTAGCCGGGCTCCCGCTGCCGAGCAGGTCGACACGGATGACGCGGTGCGCGCCCGCCAGCTGCGGGACGAACGGGTCCCAGCAGGCCAGCGGGGCCGCGGCATTCTGAATCAGCAGCAGGGCGGGTGCGCCCGGCTTGCCGTCCTCCGCGACCTGCATGTCACCATCGTCAATCCGCACGAACCGGTCCCCGGCATCCACACCGCCGGGCGTGTGTTCCGCCATCGCGCCGTCTCCTGTCATCCCGCCGAGCATGGAACCATAATGGAGGTTACCACTAAATGTTGGTAACCTCTATTTGCTGGTAACCGCCGTCATGAGGGAGGGGCCTGTGCCTGGCAGAAGCGGGGCGCGGCGCTGGTGGGCGCTTGGCGCGGTCAGCCTGAGCCTGTTCGCGGTGACCGTGGACGGCACGGTGCTGTCAGTGGCCCTGCCGACCCTGGCCGGAGCACTGCACGCCACAGCGTCTGACCTGGAGTGGTTCTCCTCCGGCTACCTGCTGCTGCTCGCCGCCGCCACGCTTCCGGCCGGGCTGATCGGTGACCGGTTCGGCCGCAAGAAGCTCCTGGCCGGCTGCCTCGCGGCGTTCGGCGCGGGCTCCGTGCTGTGCGCCCAGGCGCCCTCGCCCGGCGTGTTCCTCGCCGCCCGGCTGCTCATGGGGCTGGCCGGAGCCGGGGTGACGGTCATGGCGATGTCCGCGCTGACCGTCTTGTTCAGCGATGCCGAACGGCCCAAGGCGGTGGGGATCTACGAGGCCGCCAACTTCCTCGGCCTGCCCGCGGGGCCGGTGCTCGGCGGCTGGATGCTGTCGCGGCTGTGGTGGGGCTGGGTGTTCCTGCTCAACGTGCCCATCGTCGCGTTCGGCCTGATCGCCGTCCTCGCCCTGGTCCCGGAGTCGCAGGCCGCGCGGCGGCCCGCGCTTGACCCGCACGGCATGATCACCTCGGCCGCCGGCCTGGTCATCGTGACCTACGGGCTGGTCCAGGCTGGCCAGGACGGCTGGGGCGATCCGGGTGCCCTGGCGCTGATGGCCGCCGGCCTTGCCGTGCTCGCCGGGTTCGCGGTACGGGAACGCCGGCTCGGCCGACGGGGCGGCAGTCCGCTGATCGACCCGGGACTGTTCCGCTCCGCCTCCTTCACCTGGGGTTCAGTGCTCGGCGGGGTAGCCGGGCTTGCCATGATCGGCGTGCTGTTCGCCATGCCGCAGTACTTCCAGGCCGTCCAGGGAGCAAGCGCCCTCGGCTCCGGGCTGCGGCTGCTTCCGCTGATCGGCGGCCTGATCGCGGGCGCCCTGCCCGCCAGCGCGCTCGCCAGGACAGCCGGGGCCAGGCCCGCCGTGACGCTCGGGTTCAGTCTCCTCGCCGCCGGCGCCGTGGCCGGCGCGACGACGGGAACAGCCACAAGCAGCGCGTTCATCGCCGTCTGGATGGCCGTGCTCGGCGCGGGCACCGGCCTGACGCTCACCGCCGCGACCGCCGCGGCGCTGTCCCGGCTGCCGGCCGAGCAGAGCGGCACCGGCTCCGCCGTGGTCCAGGCGTTCCAGAAGACGGCCTGCCCGCTCGGCACCGCCATCATGGGCAGCGTCCTCGCCGTCGTCTACCAGGCCCGCCTCGGCCTGCACGGGATCCCGCCGACTGCGGCCGCCGCGGCCCGCCAGAGCGTGTACGGCGGCGTGGCCGCCGCCAGCCGGCTCGGGTCGGCCGCGCTCACCCGCTCGGTCCGCGCCGCCTTCGCCGGCGGCATGGACGTCTCGCTGCTTGTCTCCGCCGGGATCGCCGTCGCCGGCGCGCTGCTGGCCCTGGCATTCTTGCCACGGAGGACCACCATGACCGACTCAAGCACCAGCCCGGCCAGGCCAGGCTTGCGGGAACGCAAGAAGGCCCAGACCCGCGCCACGATCCATGCCTGCGCGCTTCGCCTGTTCCGCGAGCAGGGCTATGACGCCACCACCATCGAGCAGATCATCGACGCCGCCGACGTCTCCGAGACTACGTTCTTCCGCTATTTCCCCACCAAGGAAGACCTGGTACTCAGCGACGACTACGACCCGCGGCTCATCGAGGCATTCCGCGCCCAGCCCGCGCACCTGGCCCCGGTCCCGGCCCTGCGCGCCGCGTTCGCCGCGGCCTTCGCCGGCCTGACCGAACAGCAGCGCGCCGAGCAGAAAGAACGGATCACGCTCACCTTCACCGTCCCCAGGCTGCGCGCCGCCATGCTCGACCAGCTCTCCCAGGCCATGCAACTCCTCGCCCGCGCCATGGCCGAACGCGCCGGCCGCCGCCCCGACGACTTCACCGTCCGCACCGTCGCCGGCGCCGTCGTGGGCGCCGCCATGGCGGCCGCCGCCGCCGTCACCGACGACCCCGACGCCGACCTCCCCGCCCTCATCGACCAGGCCATCGCACACCTCGAACCAGGCCTGACCCTCTAACACAGCCTGCGTGCCCGGCCTGCCGCCGACGGCTCCTCTACGCCGCGAGCTAGCCGAGCCCTCCGAGAGAATGCCCCTGCCGTCACTAAGCCCACGACTATACGTCCGCCCCGACCTTGGTCGGCCGATGCCGGGGCCGGCTGGGTCTGACCTGAGCAGGCCCCGGTAACCACCCCAGGGCTGGCATCCATCACGCAGCGTTAAACATCTGACCCTGACTGTTCAGATAGAGCCGTCGCTGTTCAGATAGGTGTTCAGATAGCCGGTCGATTGTTCAGGAAAACCTGATCCCTACAGACCTGCCGCCATTCCGCACCGTCAGCTAATCCGTATACCAGTACGTATTCCTGCCGACGGCGGAATGCCCTGACGGTGGCAAATGCGCCGGACGCGGCGGTAATAAACCGTCCAGCGAACTCCCAGACTTATATACGCGCACAGCTCGTAAAACAATTCTCCATGGCGCCCCGGCACGTTTAACCGTCATCTGCTGTCCGTGGCGCGGTCACCGGTCCGGTACCGGCCAGTGCCTCCCCGCCCGTGCCCGCAGGCCCCGCGCCCGCCCGGCCCAGCGAGGGCGTGCGGGCAGGTGAGGGCAGGCGCGCGAGGTGGCTAGCGGGGCGGCGCGGAGGGCGCGGGGAAGGTGGCCGGCGGCTGCGGAGAGGCGCGAGAGCGGACAGTAATCAATTGAGCGACGGCGAGTAATAGAATGCGCGGAAACCGGCCGGAGAATGCGCGAATCCGGGGCGGAAAGGCGTTGACTGCCTCTGAAAAGGCGAGATAGCGTCGTGGCGTACCCAGGAAATTCCGGGGGGAATTCCCGGTAATTAATAGCCTGGGTCATGGCGAAGCGCGCACCGCCCGTACTTTCCCGCCCCTGCTTTTCTTCGGAGGTATTCCCGATGACCGCCCCCGCTATTGGCGCCCCGGCCAAGGGCCGGCTCTGCAACGGCCAGCTTCGCCGCCAGGTCGCCGAGTGGCTGGCCGCCCGCCCCGGCCCGCACACGCCCGGCGAGGTCGCCCGGGACCTGGGCCGGTCGGCCGGCGCGGTCGGTAACGCGCTGGCCACCCTCGCCGGCCGGGCCGAGGCCAGCCGCGTCGCCGGCAAGCCGCTGCGCTACGAGGCCAACCCGGCGACCGCCGCCGCAGCCGCCGCCATCACCCCCAAGGCCCCCGCCCCGCCCAAGGCCGCCACCCCCAAGCCGGCCGCCTCGCCGGCACTGCCGCCGCGCCGACTGCCGCTCCGAAAGCTCCCGCCTCGAAGGCCGCGCCTGGCCCGGTCACCCGCCCTGGCGGGCAGGTCTACCGGCCCCGGGTGCTGGCGGGCATGGCCGACGTCGAGGCGCTGCGCACGCTGCGCGCCGAGGGAGTGCCGGCCCTGCTGGCCGGGCCGCCCGGCACGGGCAAGACCAGCCTGGTCGAGGCGGCCTTCCCCGACCTGATCACGGTGGCCGGCGACGGCGACACCACGGCAGGCGACTTCACCGGCGAGTATACCCAGAAGCCCGACGGCAGCTACGAGTTCATCTACGGGCCGCTGATCAGGGCCATGCAGGAAGGCCGGGTCCTTTCATCGACGACGCCACCCTCATCTCCCCGGCGGTCCTCGCCGTCTGCTACCCCGCGATGGACGGCCGCCGCGAGGTGACCGTCAAGGCCCACAAGGGCGAGACCATCACCGCCGCGCCCGGCTTCTACGTGGTAGCCGGCCACAACCCGGGAGTCCACGGCGCGGTCCTGACCGAGGCCCTGTCCAGCCGCTTCACCTTCCAGTTCGACGTCGCGACCGATTACGACCTGGCCCGGTCACTCGGCATCGACTCCCGCGCCATCACCGCCGCCCGCAACCTCGCCACCCGGCAGGCCAGCGGCGAGACCGGCTGGGCACCCCAGCTCCGCGAGCTGCTCGCCTTCGCCAAGATCACGAACATCTTCGGGCTGGACACCGCCCTGGCCAACCTCGCCGGCATCGCCCCGGCCGAGGACCGCGACGTCGTCGCCGGCACCCTCGCCAGGACCTTCGGCAAGACCATCACCACGCTCGCCCTCGGCCGCCAGATCTAACCCCCCGCCCTCTCGCCTGCCTGGAAGGAGCGCCGTGATGAGCGCGACCCCGCCCGCCCCCGCCCCCGAGAACCGCCCCCGCCCGGCCGCCGCGTGGCTGGCCTTCTCCGCCCAGATGACCGCCCAGGTCGCCCCGGTCGCCGGCCGCGCCGACCTGACCGTCACCGTCGCTCCCGGAGCCGGCCGGGGAGCACCCGCCTGCTTCATCCCGGCCAGCGCCGAGATCGAGATCAACGCCGCGTGCCTGCCCGTCGACCCCGCCACCGCCGACCCCGCCAACCCTGCCGACCGCGAGCGCTACGTTGTCATGGTCCACGCGGTCGGTGCCTGCTCCGGTTCGCGCCGCCGTTACCCGCCGTTGTCCGCAACGAAGCGGCCAGCCCGGCGGGCGCCGCTCACCGCGGGACACTTCCTGGCCGCCGCTGGCCCGGCTGCGTCTAAACTGCGGACGATGTGGGCTGAATTCCTGCAGGTACTGGCCAAGGCCGGGCTAGGCGGTGTGCTGGTTGTCGTTTTTTCGGTGTTCGCGGAGACGCTGTCGCCGAAGCGGTTCGCCGGGGTGTTCGCCGCGGCCCCGTCGGTGGCGCTGGCGAGCTTGCTGGTGACGGTGCTGTTCAAGGGCGCGCGCGAGGCCGGCAGCGCCTGTACCGGCATGGCTGCCGGAGCGGTCGGGTTCGTTGTGTACTGCCTGCTGGCGCCGGGTGCGATGCGGCGCTGGGGGTCCTTGCGGGGTGCCGGAGCGGCGCTCGGCGGCTGGCTGGCGGCCACGGCGGTGACCGTTCCGCTGGCCGCTGCCATGCTGGGCGGCGGCAAGCTGGCCGCCGCCGCGGCACCGGGTACGGCCGCCGCCGGGGAAAGCCGCCGGCGCCCGCCGCTGCGCTGCCAGCCCGGCAAGGTCCGCGAGGCGAAGCCCAAGGACTGGCTGATCCGGTTCCTCTTCGGCGCCGGGACATCCACGACGGCCGGCGTGATCGCCCTAGCCGCCGGTCCCGTGATCGGCGGCACCCTGCTCGCGTTCCCGGCCATCCTGCTGGCCAGCCTCACCCTTGTCGCCAAAGAAGACGGCCGCGCGCAGGCACGCGACGATGCCCGCGGCGCCGCGGCCGGGGCGCTCGGCCTGATCGGCTTTGCCGCCACCGGGGCCGGAACCTACGGGCGGATCCCGACCGTGGCGGTGTTCGGGCTGGTCACCGTCGCCTGGGCGGTTGCCGGGCTCGGCGCCTATGCCGCCGCCTGGGCGGCCGGCGCGGGAGCCGACGAGCCCCACTGACCGGCCCGGGCTCAGGCGTCGCGGTCCAGGCCCGGATGAAGCCTGCGGAAGGGGGCCGTCTGGGACAGCCGCGCGCCTTCCCGGGACAAGGAGCGGCCGGGACGGGACCGGTGACCGGTGGCAGGCCCTTCCCGCGATGGGCTGTCCCGGGCCTGCTGCTGGGCTCTCAGGATCACGGAGACATCCAGGGTTGTCGGCGTGCACGAAGACGTCAGCGAGCGGCTGGCGGCGGCCCAATGCCCTCCGGGACGGCTATCACCGAACGTGACTGACACCACCGGCTTGACAGTACCGAATCGACGCCGACTCTGTGTCTGCCAACAGGCGTCCCGATGGACTATGCGCCGCGCGCAGAACATCCCGCTATGTGTTCGGCCCGGGCGTTCTAGGCTCCGGGAAGCGGCTGGTGGCGCTGGCGGTCGGGCGCCGGTTCCTCTGCGTCTGCCATGTCCGCAGCCGTAACCGCACCCAAGGCCGGCTCCGGGTAAGCCGGCCGCCCGGCTTCGGGCCTGGCTACTGGCATTTCCGCGCCGGGCTACTTCAGGATGTTGACGGCACGCGCCACGATCAGTGCCACCGTGACGATGGAGATGACCGACTGCAAGGTCATGGCGAGCTTGGCCCAGCGGGACAGCGGCATCACATCGGTCGGGCTGAACGCCGCCGCATTGGTGAAGGCCAGGTACAGGTAGTCGGCGAAGGCGGGTTCCCAGTCGGGCGGGGCCAGCTCCGGGCTGGTCATCTGCACGAACTGGAAGTCCGGGTACGGATGAGTCCCGAGGGCGCGCGCGACCGGGCCACCCCGGTCGAACTCCCAGTACCACAGCCCGAACACGATGACGTTGGTGAGCCAGATCGCTCCGCCGGTGACCAGCAGCGGCCCGGCGTTCTCCCCTTCGGTGCCCCGGACCAGGCCGGTTGCCAGGCTCACCAAGGACCATGCGTTGGCGAAGCTGATCAGCGCCGCCAGCGTGAGGCCCAGGACGCGCAGCACCCGGGATTCGCGGTCGATCCGGTGCGGGTTGGCCACGAACAGCGCGAGGAGCAGGCTGCCCTGCAGCGCGGGAAGGATCCACGCAGGCCGCAGCACCGCCAGCCGTCCTGGCACCGCGACCTGCAGCCCGATCGCGACCGCGGTGCTGGCCGCGACCTGCCAGCGCCGCTCCCCCCTGGTCCGGCGCTGCCAGGCCGGTTTGACCCTGCCAGCGGCCTGCTCCGGCACCCGGAAGACCGCGGCGCAGGTCTCTGCCACGCGCTGGGCGACGCCGTGCTCGAGTTCGTCGAATCGCTTGTGCAGCGACGCCAGGTCCTGGGGCTTGTTACCTTCACTCACGAACCACTAGTCTGCCCGGCCGATGGCGGTAGCCGGACCCGGACGAGCACACCGGCAGCATCCCTGACCCGGGGTCCGGATGGCGTTTCCCTCGACCAGGTCCCGGTCGCCGCAGTGCGGGCCGGGAATCACCCGCAAACGGGCCGTTGCCGCGGGCGGATATCGTGCCGCACCACACGCCGGCCAGCACCGGCCGCAGGCCGCTGGCCCGGTGCCCGGGCCAGACGCCGCCGGGCGCCGACCTGGGCCGCCGCCGCCGGGCAGCGGCGCGGGCAGGCTCAGCCCGGCGGCCTCGCAGCCCGGCCCGATCACCGTCTCGGCGGCACTGCACAACAGCAGATGCCGCACGCAGGCGGAGTCCGCCGGACGGGCTGACGCGACTCACGGTCGAACCCCGCAGGAAGCGGCGTCACGCCAAACTGCGGAAGGCCAGCAGAACATCCGGCTCGGCATCTCGCCGGCAGCCGCAGGCGCGGCAGTCAGCGGCATACCGATCGGCGGATCTAGTGCGGGCCCAGAGCACAGGCCCATCACGTTCCGTGACTTGGCTTGCCGCGGCCGGCCCGCGGCAAAGTCGTCGAGCGGATCCGCTTCCGCACGCCAGCGGGAAGCGCCGAGCCCGGCCGATGGGCGCCGGAGCCGGCGCGGGATGCGCTCCCGGGCGTCATTCCGGCTACGCCACCTGAAGGCGGACCGTGGTCCAGCAGCGATCACGCACGACGAACCGCACGCACGGGCTACCGAGAAGCGACAGCTGATATTCGCCGTCGGGCAGCCGGTACCGCATCCGGCCGCGGGCGTCCGTCACCAGGGAGAGTGCATCCTCGATCCCAGCCGTGCGCAGCTTCACCTGCGCAAAGCGCAAACGGCGGTCGTCACGCGTTGCGGCCTGCAGCGCTAGCTTCAGCCCGCCAGTGGTCGGCATATGGCCAAGGTAGCGCTCCGTCGCCTGATGGGCTACGCGGCGAGAACGTACTTACGGTGTACCTGTGACTGCAGAAGCTGACGAAGCGTCGTTAGGTATCAAGAACTACTGTCACCTCGTGCTCCCCGCCCCAAGTAAGAACCCGCCCCGTTGGCGACGGAGTTGGCTATGCGGGAAGCTGCCATTTGTCTCGAACCGCCCGTGCTGGATCCGTGCTGATACCACGGGACCCGACAGGCCGTTGACCTGCGAAAACTGCCCGCTAGTCCACGATCACCCAGATCTACGAGGGCACCAACCAGATCCAGCGCATGGTCATGGCCCGCCAGCTCCTGAAGTAAGTAAACTAGGCCGCTGAACTGCGGATTCTCGGGTTAGCCTCGGGTAGAACCGGTCGGCAGGCTATCGAGTTGGGCGGCCCGTTCTCGTGTCCGGTTTACCCAATTAGTGCCGGTTATTTCCCGTCGTTTCCGGGCCGCGTGCTGAATCGGTGCTGATCCTAGTCGCTGGGCGCCGCAGGTCAGAACATTAAGCCGGTCGAAAGTCCATGATCGTGAGCCAAGTCGGGTTACAGGTCGATAAGGGCCGCCGTCGGCACCTGTTCCGCGCGGTAGCGTTCGGCTGCCTCCAGGCGCTGCTGGCTCTGGCCGGGCCGCTCGGCGGGGCCGGGGCCATCCTCGCCATCGTCAACGTCGAGCCGGAGCGGTGCGCCGCGGCGTTCGCCGGCAACGCCGGGGGCCCAGCGCCAGCTCACCGACGTCCATCTGGCCGTACGCCGGGGCGGTGTCCCGGTCCTCAAGCGCATCCTCGCCGACCGCCGCGGTACCGCCGCGCTGAGCCGGTCCTAGCCGGCCGTGCGCCTCGTGGCCCGCTTACCGGCCCGCCCCACCAGGGGAGGCGGGCCGCGCCGCCGGGGATTTTCCGTTACTTCCCGAGGTCGCTCAGGAACCTGTTGTCGAACTCCAGCGCCGTCGTGCCGGCATCCGAGTTGCAGGTGGGGGACGCGTACGTCGTGGTCGTGGCGCAGGGCGTGTCCCGGTCCAGTGACCACAGGCGCAGCCCGGCTAGGCCGTTGCCGGCCGCGTAGGCCGTCAGCGTGTCCACGTCGGCAAGAGTGAAGGTCTCGCTGGCGTTGTCGTTCAGGCCGATCA
Source organism: uncultured Actinomycetes bacterium (assembly GCA_963730825.1). GTDB lineage: Bacteria > Actinomycetota > Actinomycetes > Streptosporangiales > Streptosporangiaceae > Palsa-504. The sequence continues at coordinate 12,835 of CAVSTQ010000022.1, read as the reverse complement.
TCGGGGTGACGGCGATCTTGCTCGCCGGGATTCCGTAGGTGTGCTCGAGGTTCTTCACCGCCTGGATGGCCGACTGCCCCATCTCGCAGCTGCCGGAGACGACGACGCAGACGCTGCCCGACGCGCTGCCGTAGTCCATGGTCATCAGGTTGATGACGTAGTTCTTCAGGCTGGATCCGAGCACCGCCTCGACGACCTCGTGGCCGAGCGAGTTCACGCCGCCGTAGCTGCCATCGGACGCGGCCAGCGTGGCGAGCGTGAACGAGAACTGCAGGTTCGGGTACTGCGCCTGTGCTCCGGCCGCCGCGCTGACCAGGTTCTGGATGTCCGACGCGGACTGGCCGCCCTCGATGTCGAAGTCGATGCCGACCAGGTGGGGGCTGGCGTAGCGGGCGATGAACGCGTCCATGCCAGCCGTCGAGCCGCAGGTGAACGTCCCGGCCTGGCCGCCGGTCGAGACCACGTAATCGAGGTTGGCGTTCTGGAGCTGCGGGATGTTCTCGGCGGCCCACTGGGCGCCCGAGGCGCCGCCCCAGGTCTCGCTGCCGCAGGTTCCGGTCGCGAACGCGAGGGTGATCGCGGGCAGCTTCGGGATGTAGTTCGACACCAGGCTGCCCGGCGCCTACCACCGGCAGGTCGGAGCCTTCCACGGCCGACTGCATCTGGTAGGTGTTCCAGTTCATGTTGATGGTGACGTCCTTGTACGGACCGAAGAGCAGGCCGCTCACCGAGCCGGTGCCGCCTCCGCCGCCTCCGCCGCCCTCCGCCCCCGCCTCCGCCGCCGCCCGATCCGCCGGTGCAGGAGCCGTCGGACGTCCACGGCTGGCCCGAGCCGCTGCCGCCGTTATTGGTCGCCGGATCGTTGCCCTGCGTCCACCAGTTGGCGGTGTAGTTGATCCCGTTCTCGCTGGCCTGCTGGCCGGCGGTGTAGACCGCGGTGGAGCTCCACGCCGCCGCGCATGCGGTGGCCGCCTGCGCGGCGGGTCCGGCGGCCAGGACGAAAACCGAGCCGCCGGCCGTGAGCCCGAGGGCCGCGCCGGCGATGAGAGCAGTGTGCCGAACCCGTCTTCCGACCTGCATGGACCCTCCAGGGATGAGAGGAGCTGAGGCGATCTGACGCCCCTGTGCCGGTAAATGTTCGATGTTGTCACTTTGTATGCCGGGAGGGCGGGGCCGTCAAGACCATTATTAAGAAACTTTCTAGTTAATTAACGTGGGCTTCGGCGCCGCCGTCCCTCGGCTCGCTCGGGTGACGCGGCTCAGCGCCTGGAACGCGAGCGCGCCCGGGAACCGCACGGAAAAGATTCGCGAGGTGGTCTCACTGGGCGGCCCTAGCCCCCAAGCCGGGCACTTGGCCATGATCACGCGAAGCCCCCGCCAGTACGCCTTCGCCTTCGGCCCGCTGGCGAACTGGTACACCATCTGCGAGAAGGTGGCGCCATGCCTGAACTCGGCTCGCGGTTTCCGCGCTGGCGTCGGTCTTCATGGTTCGCCTCTATCCAGGCGGCGCACGGAGATCAGGCAGAGTCCGAGGTCGCGGACCTTGTTCAGCACCCCGTGCAGCGCCGCCTGGTCAGCGAGCAGGCCGCTGATGACGGTTTCCTCGCCCTGGCCGCTGATCTGGAGGCCGCCGAACCAGGCGGCCCACCGGCCATGCCCGTGGCCGTGCCCGGCCGGGTCGCGACGATCGCCCATCAGTCTGTCGGCGCCGCCTACGTGGCCGCCGGCCAGCTCACGGCTCTCGGCCGCCCCGGCCTCGGACGGGCGCTGCCCCGTTCCGCTATTTCACGGGAAGCGGAGCCGGATTCGGCGGCGGCGACGCGGACGCCACCCCCGCGCAGATAACGCTGGACCAGCTGATCGCCAGCGAAACAAAGGTGTCGATCGGCGGAACGGACTTCGTGCTGTACCCGACGGCCGGGGGCGAGACCAGCGACGCCCTCATGGTCTACCTGCCGGCCAGCGGCGTCCTGTTCACCGGCGATGTGATGATGCCCTACCTGGGCGCGCCTTTCTTCGCCGAGGGATCACCGGACGGAATGCTCGACACGCTCGCGTTCATCGCCCAGATCAACCCGCGCACGCTGGTCCACGGCCATACGACGCTGACCGAGCTGTTCACCGTAACCGCCGTCCCGGTCTGCTCGCCGCACTGACCGAACCGCGGGACCGGTCACTCGCGGGCCTCGGGCGCGGGCTGACCCTGACCGGGCTGCTGAAGGCCAGCGTCCTGCCGGAAGTGCTGCGCGAGCATCCGGCCGCCGTGGGCCCGTACCTGGCCACTCGTGACCATTTCGTGCAACGGCTTTACCATCAGCACTCCGGGTACTGGCAGCCGGATGGTCAGGGCCTGGAACCCGTCGACGCGGCCGAGTGGGCGGCGGCGCTGGATCTGCTGGCTGACGGCAGGCCGGAGCGGTTCGCGTCGACGACCCGGACCTTGCTGGCCCAGGGCGACTGACTCCGCGCTCGCGCTGGAGATCACTAGCGCCGGGCAGGCCAGGCATCCGGATGCTCCCGAGCTGACGCGACTGCGACAGCAGGCCCTCTGCCAGCTGATGGAGCGGCACCAGCTTCAGGACCCGTTCCGCTTCCTCATCTACGCCGATCTGTCAGGAACCGAAATCGGCCCGGTCGCCGCAGGCTGAACGGCCGGGCCTCACTTCAGGTGGCGGGTGAAGAACCGGGCCCCGTCGTCCACCTCGAACCACGGGGTACCGGCGTGCCCGCCCAGGTTGGCGTGCAGCGTCTTCTCCTTGGTGCCGAAGGCGTCGAACAGGTCCAGGGTCGGCTGCCGTTCCATCCCTTCGTCGTCCCACTGCATCAGGAACTGCAACGGAACGGTGACCTGCCGGGCTTCTTCGCGCAGGGCGTCGGGCACGAAACCCTGCGCGAAGAAATTGACGGCCGCGATGCGCGGCTCGACCACCGCCAGCCGGATACCGGTGGCGGTAGTCCCCTCGTACCCGGCCGGGCCGCCGATCTCGGGCAGCGAAAGGAGGGCGTCCAGGGTGGTCCGCCATTCCGGGACCGCCTTTTCGACCAGCGGGACGATGAAGGCGTCGATGATCTCGCCGACCGGCTCGCCCGCCGCCAGCACCCGGCGGAGGTCGGCGCGGGCCTGCTCGTCAGCGGCGGAGCGGGGCCGGTCACCGTGCCCGGGGGCGTCGATGGCGGCCACCGCGAAGCCGTACTGCGCCGCGTAGTGGCGGGCCCGGGCCACCAGCCGGGGGAGGCGTTTGTGCAAGCCGCCGTTGTGGCCGTTCAGGATCAGCGGGGCCGGTGCGGCTCCAGGCGTCCACAGGACGCCGGGGATCTCGCCGAGGGTGAATTCGCGTTTGAGGCACCAGTCGTCGAGGCGCTGTTCGGAAGTGAATCGCATGGTCGTGCCTTTCGGAGTGCTCGCAGCGGCGCTCCCGGACGACCTATCGCCCGACCGTGACCCCCGGAGGGGAGCACCCGTGTCGATACGTTCATGGGTACCACCTCCTCGTTCTCTGGCCCGGCCTGCGGAAAGCTAGCACTGGCCGCCGTGGTCCGCCAACAGGTTTTGGCGAGCCCTCGGGCATCGGCGTGGCGGCGGGGGGTCGCCGAAGCTGACGTCGATGGTTTCGAAGCTCTTGTGCCTTTCCGTCTTGGCGTAAGAGATGTAGGCACGCTAATCGCCGGCGGTGAGATCCGCGTTGTCGGTGAACGGCGCGAGCAGGCTCGCGGCCACATCCCCCCGGCGCGCACCGCGTTGAACTCCGCGCAGATCACCACCGTGACCGACCCGAGGTAGACCCAGGCCGGCAGGCCGAGAACGATCGCGAACAGGCCGTAGGTGGCGGTAGCGCCCTTGAGCTTGTCCCCGAGCAGCAAGGCGCCCGCCACCTGCAGGGCCTGCCAGATCACGGCGGCGGCGATCGCGCCCGCGCGAATCTGCCGGAAGGTGACGGAGCGGGCGGTCTGACCCGGAACGCCACCATGAACAGGGTCACGTTCAGCGCGACGGCCAGCGCGGTGGCCGCCGCCCGCACGCTGACGCCGGCGCTGGCGCCGTAGTCGTCCGCGGTGGCGCCCAGCGCGGTCAGCACCGTCGTGACGATCACGCTGCCGCCGCCTGCGGACAGCAGCAAGAGGCTGCGCAGCCGGGCCCTGAGCGGGTTGTGGCGGGCGTTGCGCGGCACGCCCCACACCTTGTTCAGCGCGTTCTGGGTGGCCTGGACGATGCCCAGGCCGCCGTAGAGGCCGCCCAGTACGCCGATGACCAGGCCCGGCGCGCTGCCATGGAAGGAGTGGATGTGCGAGGCAACCTGGTCGCCGACGACCGGGAACTGGGCGAGCGCGGAGTCCAGTACCTGCTCCTGGAAGTGCTGGCTGGCCTGCAGCCCGTACCCGAGGAACGTGGCCAGGAGCGGCGGCAGCGGAAACAGCGACACCACGCCGTAGTAGGTGATCTGCGCGGCCAGGTAGCTGCCTTGGTCGTCGAAGAACTTGTAGAGCACCGCCAGCGGCAGTCCCGCCCAGCGGTGCTGCCGCTGGTAAGCGTCAGCCCGGCTGATCATGGTCATTCCAGCTCCCAGGTGCTGCTGCCTTGCGCGGTAACTGGAACTGGTAGCGGTTCGGCACTCATCCTTTTGTTTGTCAAACGATATAGCCAGTGCTATGACACCGCGCCGGCCGTGAACGCCACGATGCGCGCCTGCCGTGAAGGTAGAGGATGGGAGCATGATCCTCGACGGCTGCGACACGCCGATCGTGCTGGCCCCGCTGGCGGGCGGGCCGTCCACTCCGGAACTGGCCGCCGCGGTGAGCAACGCGGGCGGCCTGGGCTTCCTCGCCTCCGGTTACCTGTCCGCCGCCGAGCTGGCGGACCGGCGCCGCCGGACGGACGAGCTCACCGGCGCGCCGTTCGGGGTGAACCTGTTCGTTCCCGGGCCGCCCGGGGACGCCGCCCGGGTACGCCGGTTCGCGGCGGAAGTCGAGGCCGACGCGGCCGGCACCGGCGCGCAGCTGGGGGAGTCCCGGCACGACGATGACGACTGGGACGCCAAGATCGAGTACCTGATGGGTGCCCCGGTGGCCGTGGTCTCGTTCACGTTCGGGATCCGGGTGAGGATGTCATCGCCCGGCTGCGCGCCCGCGGAACCGAGGTCTGGGTGACGGTCAGCAGCCTGGACGATGCCGGCCGCGCGGCCGCGGCGGGCGCGGACCTGCTGGTCGCCCAGGGCTACGAGGCGGGCGGGCACCGGGGCGGGACGAGCGACGCGCCCGAAGAGGCGGCGGGGCTCATCGCGCTGCTGCAGCTCATCACCGCGCGCGTGGCCACGCCCGTCGTCGCTACCGGCGGCATCGCGACCGGCCCGGCGATCGCCGCGGTGCTGTGCCTGGGCGCCCGGGCGGCCGCCCTCGGCACGGCGTTCCTCGACTGCCCGGAAGCGGGGACGCGGCGGTGCACCGGTCCGCCCTGCACGATGACGCCCCGACGAGGCTCGCCCGCGCGTGCCGCGGCCGGACCGCGCGCGGGATCGAGAACGGTTTCCTGCGCGCCCACTCGGCCTCCGCCCCGGCGGCCTACCCCGAGGTGCACTACCTCACTTCGCCGATGCGGAAGGCGGCCCGCCAGGCTGGCCTGGCCGGTACGTGAACCTGTCGGCCGGGCAGGCCTACCCGCTCACGACCGCGGTTCCCGCCGCCGACCTCGTCCGTAGCCTCTGGGAACAGGCGCGGGCCGCCCTTGGCCAGGTAACCAGCCGCTTCTTCGCCCGCCATGTAGCCCAGGCGCCCGCCGGCGAGCGATGCACGATCGCAGCCGTGGCTGCCCAGTTCCTCCGAACGAGCCAGCCTGCTAACCGTGTTAGTAGTTAAAAGGAAATCTCGTCTTACGGGCCGGCGTCAGGCCCGCGGGGACCGCCGTGACCACAGGAAGATGTATGCTTGCTCGTCTTGGCCCAGCACAGCCGGTCGCCGGCCCGGCCGTATCGCCCGCGCCCCGGGCGACCTGGCACTGATGGCGCTCGCCGTTATCCACGCTGTCGACCAGCCGGACGCGCTGGGGCAGGCCACGCTGGGCGGCATCGGGTTTCTCGGGATCATCGTGGCGGCGCCCGGTATCCGCGGGGTGCTGAGCGCCTGGTGGACTGGCTGTTCTCGGCGGCCGCCGGCGCCGTAGCCGCCCTGGCCATGGGCGGATACCTGTGACCGTGGGCTGCCGGGGGATTGCTGGACGACGGGCGACGTCGGCAACTGGGGTGGCTCCTGGGCATGCCCGCGCTCAGCGTGGAATCGCTGTCATCCTCCTCGTGCCGCGCCGTCCGGCTGGGCCGGACCCTCGCCGTGAACCCGGCGCCGATGCCAGGGCGCCCTGCGGTCGCACCTGGTTTCCGTCTGACCCAGCCAGTCGCTGCATATGGGATCGGTACTGGCATCAGGTCTTCCGCCGACGGCCGACCCGGCATAACTCTGCCGAAAGCGGCGGGAGTGTAGCCGGCGAATGCCAGGCGACGAGGTCCTTTCACTTGCGGCAACGGGCCTGCTGTAGGCGGCGACGCCACGGTCTTGTCTCGTCGGCTCCAGGTAGCCGCCTGCGTTCCCGGGTGTAGCGGTGCTTGACGCCGACCGGAAGTAGCCGGGTCCCGGCCGGGCGCAGCGTCACCGCGGCCGCTGGCGGTCAGCCGGAACGTAGTGGGCGAATTCGCTGTTCAGCCGCTGCAACTGACCGCGGATCGACTCCGCGAGCACGCGTTCGCGCGCCCCGTCTCCGGCCTCCCCGGGCGCGAGCTCGGCCGTGACCGACAGATCCGGATTACCGTCGGCGTCACTCGTCACCTCGAGCACGAACTTGCCGGTGACCCAGCCGCTGACCTCCGGCTGCTCCAGGCCGACGGTGACGTTCTCCGGATAGACGTTGGCGCCAAAGTACGACACCGTGAAGTGCGAGCGCCCGAAGACGTAAGCGAACGGCTGCGGCCGGATCCCGCGTGCGCCGGGGCCGCCCCCTAGACCGAGCTCGGCCACCGGGTCGAAGCCGTGCCAGCCAGAACGCGAGCATGTCCTGGTAGCCGACCAGGCCGCCCTCGTCGGCGATGTGGTACCGGACCAGTGGCACCCCGTTGTCGCCGGAGAACAGCAGCGTCCCGTCGTGCTCCTCGAAGAACCGGCTGCCGGGATCGTACTGGACCAGCGTCGGCAGCCGGGCCTCGCCGAACAGTTCACCCGCAGCCCCGGCCGGGCGGCCAGGAAACGCCGGACGCAGACCGACAGCGGCGTCTCGGTGCCGAGCACCCCGGCGTCGGCGGTGCCGTACAGCGACGCGGAGTCGTAGTACGGGCTGCTCATCCCGGCTCGCTGGGCCGCCGGGTCACGCCATTCCTCGCTGAACACCTCCCCGGCCAGCACCAGCTTGACCGCGTACCGCGTCCAGTCCAGGCCCGCGGCGATCCCGGTGTCGATCACGTCCTTGACGAACGGCGGGTAGCCCAGCAGTACGGTCTGGTCGCAGTGCGGGGCGAGTTCCGGGATCACCCGGAGGATCTCCGCCTTGTTGTTGCCCGGCGCCACCGCCGTGATCGGATACCCCTTCGCGGCCAGGTGCCGCACGCAGGCCAGCGTAAACAGGCCGCCGACCCAGGTGCCCAGCGGGAAGCACACCACGGCCAGGGTGGTGCGCTCGCCGGCCGCGAAGCTGTCGGCGAAGACCTGCTCGAACCGCGCCGCGATGGCCAGCTCGTCGGTCACCGAACGAGGCCAGATCGTCGGCTGCCCGGTCGAGCCGGACGACACCGCGATCATGTCGCAGCCGTCGAGCCGCCCGTTCCGGCACCGGTCGGGCAGCGGGTAGCGACGGTGGTAGTTGTCCTTGGTCAGCAACGGCAGCCGCTGGAAGTCCTCAAATATACGGACCGAACGAGGATCGACCCCGTGGTCGTGCAGGAACCCGCGGTACCCGGGTACCGACGCGGCGACCTGGTGAAACAGCTCGATCACCCGCTCGCGCGGATCCTGCGGCGGCGCCGCCCGAGCCGCGAGAAAAGATTCCAGCTCCGTCAACACCCGCCGGGGGCGGTCGCTGTCCATGTGTTCTCCGCAAATCCCGAACGGGTCATGGTGTCCCTCGCAACCGTACCTTTCGTTCTGGCCAGCCGCGCTCCGGCGGTGAAGCCCACCCGGGATCACGCACTGCCACGCCGGCCTGCAATATCACCGGAGCGTAAGAAATCGTACCTTCCTGCTATTTCTGCTTATAGATCGTCCCGGCCGAGATGCGGTCCTCACCCCAAAGTTATCTCGCCGTCCCGTAAGCCTTATTCTGTCTGGAGAATCATGAGAAGGCATGGAATGCCGCTAAATCATTTAACGGCCTGCGAAATAGATGTCAATGAAGATCGAGTATTGCTTTCTGTGAACTACATGAGGCAGGATGAGATTCGTCGGTCCGGCACGTTATGGCGGTGGCGAACGGGGGTTCTGCTAAGCCATCAGGTGTGCCCGATCGGCTCGACGGGGGCTAGTTCGCTGTCGGCAATCATTCATTCCAGTCCGGAAGGTTGTCATGTCTCGATCTATTCTCACGGGGGCCGAGGTCACCGAGTTCGTCACCAGCCTCGAACTGCCGGAGCCCCCTGAAATGCTCCGGGCGAAGGTTCCTCCGCAGCGCCTCGCCGCCGAGGTCTCCGCCGACCATCCTTCGGCTGATGTCAATGCCGGCAGCCTGGTCTCTTTCACCGCTGGGGTGAGCGTAAAGCACCGCAGCGACTGCCTGAATTCCATGCTCCTAGCCCAGCTCAACTCCGACAAGCGCTTCAACCGCTTCGATCCGGACCAGGTTCATGAACTGGTACCAGAACTACGGCACGGTAATGTCGACCGTCGGCTGGGTCATGCAGGATTTCCAGTTCCAGAACTACCAGGCATCAGGGTCGACGTTCTCCATCGATACGGCCATCGCAGGCATCGTCGCTTCGTTCCTATCCGCGGCCGAGGTCGCCGTGGTGAAGGCGTCCCTGGACGCCCTGAGCAAACTCGGCAGTGACGACCCGTGGTACAAGGTCTGGGACAGCTCATCTCACGGCGCGAACGGCGGGAACTTCCAGGTAGCATCCGCCAGCGACAACAACGGCGCGGTGGACACCCTGGTTGTCAAGATCTCCGCCTACTCCTTCAGCACCACCGAGACGACGACACGGTTCCTGTGGACTGATTACCACAGCTCCGAGACCAAACTCCGCTATGCCCATCAGGCAGCGACCCTTGACGAGGACGTCTACGCGGCGGTGCGTCAGGCGATCATCGACAAACTCGGTAACCGGGCCTCGAGCTACGTCGGCGATCTCGACATCTAATCCGGTCCGGTCGGGAGATCCTGACCAGCGCAGAAGGGAACCCTGATGCCCACCATCGGCGAAGTCCTGGAGCATCACCGGCAGGATCTCCTGGCCATACCCGGCTGCACGGCAGTATCAATCGGCAAGAAGGCCGTCGCCGGGCAGCGAACGGCGACGGACTGCATTGTCGTGCACGTCAGCCGCAAGGGTTCTCCCCGGGAACCCGGAACCGAAGTTCCCCTACAGGTGGAGGGCGTCCCGACCGATGTCGTGGAGCGGGAATTCAACTTCGCCCTTACGGGCACTGATCCGATGGAGCGCTTTGACCCGGTCATCGGCGGGATCTCCATCACCTCGAGGGAGGATCCTGGGCCCTTCGGCTCAACCGGCTGTTTCATCCGGGCCGACGGAACAGTGGGGAACGTAACCGCCGGAGCCTACCTGCTTACGAACGAGCACGTCGTGGCGGTCGCAGCACAACCCCTCGGCGGGGATGTGATTCAGCCCGGCGATGTGAACGGGAACATCCCGGGGAATTACGGTCTCGGCATCGTAGTCGCCAGCGCCCGGGATGCCACTCACGACTGCGCAATTGTCCGTATCGTCGGGCGGGACTTCCGTAACGAGGTTCCCAACCACCCATGGCATTGGGGGAATCGCGAGATAAAGGGTATCGGCAACGCCGCGGTCAACAACCGCGTGTACAAGTTTGGCGCCAAGACCGGTCACACCGTTGGCACGGTGACCAACATCGCTTTCACGACGCCGGGTAACCGGGTGACCAACGCCATCGTCATTCAGGGTGAGGACAACGGAGTGTGGTGCGACGGAGGAGACTCCGGGTCCGTGGTGATCCGCTATGACGACGACCTGGTCATCGGACTCAACTTCCAGGGCGACACCGGTACCCCGGTGAAAGGCGGATACGGCGAGGGCCTAGCCTACGATATCAGCACTCAGATCCAGCCTTTCAGCACAAATATTCAGCTAGCGTAATGCGTTTCTGACTACCCGCTGATCCAGGGCGCAGCACAAGCCGCACTGGCCGAGCCGGCCACGGCCCGGGGTTCAGCCGGCTGCACCTGAGCTGACTCCCAGGTGCCCACCCAGCCGACTGTGCGGGCCGACCTGGCGGCTGTCGCGGGCCGTCCGCTCGCGACGACGGCCAGGCCCGCTAGCAGCGCCACCGTCCCGGCTCCGGCCGCGCCCGGACGGTATCGTGCGAGATGTGTTGCTGATGTGAGCGAGGAGTTCCGCCTCCGCTCGATCGCGGTGGCCGCCTACGGCCCGGCGACCCTGTTCGGCCTCGCCCAGGGCTCCATGCTGCCGGTCATCGCGCTCAGCGCCATCGATCGCGGCGCCAGCACTTCGGTCGCGGCCCTGGTCGGCGCGCTGATCGGCATCGGCTCGATCGTGACCAACATCCCCTCGGGGATCCTGGCCACCCGGATCGGGGAGCGGAAATCGATGCTCGTGGCCGCGGTCGTCACCGCCGCCGGCCTGGTCCTGTGCCTCCTCGACCTCGGCAGGGCGCCGGGTCGCTGCTGGTCTACGGCGCCGGGGTGCTGCTGATCGGCGCCGCCAGCTCGGTCTACAGCCTGGCCCGGCAGTCCTACCTGACCGAGATGGTGCCGCCGCACATGCGCGCCCGCGCCCTGTCGACCCTCGGCGGGACGATGCGCATCGGCGTCTTCGTCGGCCCGTTCCTCGGCGCCGGCGCCATGCAGCTGTGGGGGCTGCCCGGCGCCTACTACGTCAGCCTCGCCGCGATCGTCGCCGCCGGGGTCATCGTCTACCGGGTGCCCGACCTGGAGGTGAGCGACGAGCGCAAGGCGGCCGCCGCCGAGGTCACCACCTGGGCGTGCTCAAGCAGCACTGGCGACCTTCGTCACCCTGGGCGCCGGCGTCCTGCTGCTGTCGGCGATCCGCCAGACCCGGCAGGTCGTCATCCCGCTCTGGGCAGCCACATCGGCCTGTCCCCCACCGCCAGCTCCGTCATCTACGGCGTCGCCGGCGCCGTCGACGCCCTGACCTTCTATCCGGCGGGCAAGGTCATGGACGTCTACGGGCGCCGCTGGGTCGCCGTGCCCTGCGTGATGATCATGGGCATCTCGTTCCTGCTCATGCCGCTCACGCACGGCGCCGTGACCCTGGCTTGCTCCGCGATGATCATGGGCTTCGGCAACGGCATCGGCTCCGGCATCGTGATGACGCTCGCCGCCGACATCTCCCCCGCGATCGGCCGCCCGACCTTCCTCGGCTCTGGCGGGAGCTGGCCGACGCCGGTCGGGCGTCGGCCCCGTCATCCTCTCCGCCGTGACCGCCATCGCCGGACTGGCCTCGGCATCATCGTCAGTGGCTCGGTCGGCTTCGCGGCCGCGGTAGCGCTGTGGAACGGGCCCCGGAACCACCCCGCCGTAGCGATCACCGGGAGCTATCTCGACGCTGAGAACGTGGTGCAGCCGGGGCTCACGATGCTGCCGCTCAGGGCCGTGTCGCTCGGGTTGGCCGCGCCGTCGAGGCCGACCATCGAATAGTTCTGCGGCTTGCTGATCCAGTGGTCGGGCGTGAGCTTGAACCCCTTGGCGGTGTAACTGCCGGTCAGCGTGAAGCTGCCGGACGGACGCTGACGTTGGTCGAGGTGGGGTAGAAGCTGAACGTCGTGGTCAGGCTGCCGCTCGTGGTCGCCTTGAGCGTCAGCCGCAGACCGGTCTGGCCTTGCTCGCAGAAGTAGGTGCCGGTCCAGGTGCCGGTCAGGCTGGCTGGCGGGGCGAGGCTGGAAATCTCACTTGGTGGCGTGCGGGCTCGGCGAGGCCGAACATCGTAAGTGGCCGGGGCGCCAGCCGACGATGCGGTCGCCTGGGTCTGTGCCTTCAGCTCGCTCTGCGCGGCCGGGTGCTTGCCGCCCGAGCTGACGCCCCGGCGGTCGCCCCGCCGGTCACGAGGACCAGCGCGGCCGCGATTCCCGCGATGACCAGCGGCCGCCGGCGGTTCGGGCGGCCGGCCGCCAGGTGGCACGGCCGGTCGGCGGAGGAGACGGTGCTGACCTGGCTCGGCTCCGTGTTCGGCACCACGCTGGCGCTAGCCTGCGTCCAGCTCGTCATCGACACCAGCTACCGCGCCGGTATCGTGCTCCTGCCGCCCGCGCCCGCCGCTGGCCGCCCGCGCCCGCCGCTGGCTGTCCGCGCCCGCCGCTGGCCGCCCGCGCCACGATCCGTCGCCGCCTCGAGCGCGCCCTCGGCGCCACCCTCATCGCCCTCGGCCTCGACCTAGCCGCCACCACCCGCTACCCACTCGGCCCCACCCCGCCCCGAGCCCACCCCGCCCCGAGCCCCCCCGAAGCCAATGGTTGTGGCAACGTAATGAATAGAGGAATAACGTTGCCACAACCATGTCGGCTCGGCTTGGTGCAGATGGGGCAAGTGGGGCTATGGATGCCGTCACCACCTCGCGCAATCCCTCTCGAAAATCCAATGAGCGGAACTCCAATGAGCGAAGATCCAATGAGCGGAACTCCAATGAGCGGAACT
>CAVSTQ010000021.1:0-225513 GCA_963730825.1 uncultured Actinomycetes bacterium | reverse complement strand
GGTGGGTTCCAGACCGGGCCGAACCCGGGTCCGACGCCCCGGTCGTCTCCGAGCCCTGGCAATTCAGTGCTGGATAGTACGCATCCGTAATTTCGCCTTTCGGATAACAGGTGCGGTCGCTGGTCGCGCTGAGCCGGCGGTAGGCCGCAGGAGGGCTGGCCGCGGGCCAAAGTGGCCGGTTCAGGGACGGGGCAGGGGAGGTACCGGCAGAGCCGTTCGGCCAAAAGGTCTTCCGGCTCGTCGTGTGCTTCGGCCTGCATGTCGGCTCATGGCCAGCGTCACCGCGCCGGTTGCGGCGCAGGCGGTAAGGCGCACGGTCATCTCGCCTCCGATGTCATCGGCAGCCGGGGGTCGATGGGCTGGCCGTCCCAGCTGTCGCGGACCCAGGCGTGCGCCGGGTCGTCGCAGAAGCGCCAGGCGCGTTCTGCGGCCGGGCCGGCATCACGTTGAGGTAGTACAGGTCGTAGCCGGGCGCGGCGATCGAGGGGCCGTGCCAGCCGTGCGGGACGAGCACCACGTCGCCGGACCGCACCTTGGCCAGCACGTCGACGGGCCGGTCCGGGGTGCCGTAGACCCGCTGGTAGGCCAGCCCGGCGGTCTCGAAGTAGTAGATCTCCTCGAGCTCGGCCTCCTGGCCGTCCCGGGTCTCGTCGTGCTTGTGCGGCGGGTAGGAGGACCAGTTGCCGCCCGGGGTGAGCACCTCGACCGCGATGAGCTTGTCGCACGCGAACGCGCCGGGCGCGCAGAAGTTGTTGACCTGGCGGCTGGCCTGGCCCGCGCCGCGCAGCTCGACCGGGACGTCCGCGGCGGGTCCGTAACGAGCGGCGAGCCTTCGGCGGCAGCGGGCTGACGGCACGGCGAAGGTGCCGCCGGGCTGGTGGACACCGTGACCGTGGCCTCGCGCGGGACATAGCAGAAGTCGCTGACCCGGTCGAAGACGCCGGGCCTGCCGTGCAGCTCGAACGTCTCGCCGTCACAGCTCACCGTGGCCGCGCCGGCCAGCGGCAGGACGAGCAGCTCGTCCTGGCCGGTGTCCCAGCTGTGCGTGCCGCCGGGCGCCAGCTCCAGCACGCGCAGGCCGCAGTAGGTCCAGCCGGCCCGTTCTGGCGTCAGGTTCAGCCGGAAGGCACCGTGGCCGCTTGACCCGGCCTGCGTACAGCTTGTCGTCCATCGCGTGCCCCCTATGCCCGCAGCAGGCCGACGGCGGCGTCCACCGCGCCGGTCACGTCGTCGTCGGGCGGGAAGAGCAGCGTCCGGCCGACCACAAGCCCGCGCACCGACGGGATCTGCAGCGCCTTGTGCCACTGGGTGAAGACGGCGTCCTGGTCGGCGCTGACCTCGCCGCCGAGCAGCAGGGCCGGCAGGGTGGAAGCGGCCAGCACCCGCTCCATGTCGGCCACCACCGGCACCTTGAGCCAGGTGTACGCCGAGGTGTCGCCCAGACCCGAGGCGACCGCGATGGAACGGATCACCGCGTCCGGACTCAGGTCGTTCCTGACCCGCCCGTCGGCCCGGTGGGAGATGAACGGCTCGACCATGGCCATCAGGCCGTGCGCCGCCAGCTCGCTGACCGCGTGGGCGCACGCGTGCATGGTCCGGGCGGTGGCCGGATCGTCCGGGTCGATGCGGAGGAGCATCTTGCCGCCGTCGAACCCCATCCGGGCGATCGCGGCCGCGTCGTACCCGGTGAACCGGTCGTCGATCTCAAAGACGGTCCCGGCCAGGCCGCCGCGGTTCATCGAGCCGATGACCACCTTGGCGTCCAGCACCCCGAGCAGCAGCAGGTCCTCGATGATGTCCGCGGTGCCGAGCACGCCGTCGACCCCGGGCCGGGACAGGGCCAGCGACAGCCGGTCGAGCAGGTCCGCCCGGTCGGCCAGCGCCATCGGCCGGTCTCCGGCCCGCAGCGCGCCGCGGGCGGCGTGATCGGCGGCGATGATAAACAGCTTGTCGTCCGCGCCGAGCAGCGCCGCCCGGCGCTGACGCCGCGCGGCCGCCTCCGCGATGGCCTGCGGGCGCCGCGTGCGCACGTCGAGGATGGCCTTCAGCCGGTTACGCATCGATGCCCTCCAGCAGTTCGGTGACCTCGGCCGCCGTCGGCATGGCGTCCGAGCAGGCCAGCCGGCTCGCCACGATGGCCCCGGCGGCGTTGGCGAAGCGCATCACGTGGTCCAGATCGTACTGCCGTGGCTGAGCAGCCCGTGGCACAGGGCTCCGCCGAACGCGTCGCCCGCGCCGAGGCCGTTCAGCACGGTGACCGGCACCGGCGGTACCTCGACGGTCTGGCCGTCGTGATAGGCCAGCACGCCCTTGGGGCCCTGCTTGACGACCGCGAGGTCCACGCCCAACTCGTGCAGCGCCTGGGCCGCGGCCAGCGGCTCCCGCTCGCCCACCGCGGTGTCGCACTCGTCGAGGTTGCCGACCGCGACGGTGACGTGGGGCAGCGCCTGCTGTATCCAGTGCCGGGCCTGCTCCCGCGACGGCCAGAACATCGGCCGGTAGTCCAGGTCCAGGACCGTGATCCCGCGCTTGCCCCGGGCCCGCAGGGCGGCCAGGGTGGCGGAGCGGCTCGGCTCGGCGCACAGGCCGGTCCCGGTCACCCAGAACACGCCCGCCGCGCGGATGGCGTCCAGATCCAGCTGCTCACCGGTGAGCTCAAGATCCGGCGCCTTCGGCCAGCGGTAAAAATAAAGCGGGAAGTCGTCGGGCGGAAAGATCTCACAGAACGTCACGGGTGTTGGCAGCCACGGCACCGCTGTGACGTAGCGGTCATCGACGCCGTACCCGCGCAGCGCCGCGTGCACGAACCGGCCGAACGGGTCGTCCCCGGTACGGGTGATGATCGCGGTGCGCCGCTGGTACCTGGCCGCGGCCACGGCGACGTTGGTCGCGCTGCCGCCGAGATACTTGGCGAAGGTCTGGACGTCTTCCAGGGCGATGCCCGCTTGCTGCGGGTACAGATCGACGCCGGTCCGGCCCATGGTGAGTACCTCGAAGGCGCTGATGGTTGCCCCTCTCGGCGTGCGGTTCAGGCTGAGTTACAAACTTTTTACGCCTGGGTTTCGGGCTGGTCAATAGTATGTCTTGACATATTTACGTTTTAATTTTCCGACAACAGGTAGATCATCTGTCAGGCTCCCTGCTGACCTGGTGCGATAATGTGAGCGCCGCAGACATAACGCCGCGAAAGAGATGACCGTGAACCCGACCGCCCTGTCCATCCCGGTGGACCGCAACAGTCCGGTCCCGTTGTACTTCCAGGTCGCGCAACACCTGGAGCAAATGATCGAATCCGGCGATCTGGCGGCGGGAACACGACTAGAAAACGAGATCGACCTCGCTGACAGGCTCAGCTTGTCCCGGCCGACCATGCGCCGGGCCATCGGAGTACCTGGTGGACCGCGGGCTGCTGGTCCGCAAGCGCGGCGTCGGAACCCAGGTGGTGCACGCCAAAGTGCGCCGCCAGGTCGAGCTGACCAGCCTGTACGACGACCTGGACAAGACCGGGCGAACCCCGGCCACGCGGGTGATCAGCTTCGCGACCGAGCCCGTCCCGGACACGGTGGCGCGCGAACTCGGCCTGGCCGAGGGCACCGACGTCTACGTCTTCGAACGGCTGCGGTTCGCCGAGACCGAGCCGCTCGCGCTGATGCACAACTACGTTCCGGCGAACCTGCTGAAGCTGTCCGCCGAGGACCTCGAGGTGCACGGCCTGTACAACCTGTTCCGGGCGAACGGCATCAACCTCAGGATCGCCAAGCAGTCGATCGGCGCCCGGGCCAGCACCGCCTCCCAGGCCCGCGCGCTCGGCGAGACCAAGGGGGCACCGGTGCTGACCATGGTCCGCGCGGCCTATGACGACCAGAACCGCGCGGTGGAGTACGGCAGCCACATCTACCGCGCGTCCCGGTACAGCTTCGACCTCACCCTGACGGCTTGGTGATGTGACGGCCTGGTTATGTGACGGGGAGGCCGGCCGCGGCCGCGGCGGCGGTCAGGTTACCGGCCGCTTCGCGGAGGCCTTCGAGCTGGCCGAGTTCGGCGTCCTCGTGCTCGATGTTGACGGCCATGCCGGGGTCGACGGCGTACAGCGCCTGCAGGAAGCGGACCCAGAAGTCCTGGTCGTGACCGCGGCCCACGGCGACGAACTGCCAGGAGGCGTGGGCGGGCCAGCGGTTCAGCGTGTTGCGGCCGCCGATGTTGACCGGGTTCTGGCCGGCTCGCTCGAAGCGGTCGTCCAGGACGCCGTAGACCCGGCAGTACTGCTCGTTGATCCGGGTGTCCTTGGCGGCGGCGTGATACACCAGGTCACCCAGCTTCTCGACCTGCTGCTCAGCACGGTGACGCCCAGCCGGGACACCGGCCGGGCCGTCGAGGTCCTGCTCGACTTCCGGTGTGAGGCGCTCATCCTGCTCGGCCCCGATGATCCCCCGGGACGGCTCAATGCGCTGGGCCGTGAGCTTCCCGTCGTGGTGATCGGGCGCCGGGTCACGGCCGCGGCCGTGGATGTGGTCCGGGCGGCCGACGACCAGGGCGTCGCGCAGGCGGTCGGCCATCTGGCCGCCCTCGGCCCGGGGCCCACCAGCACGAACCACACCGCCAGCCACACGCACCACCCCCATGACCGGGGATTGCCCCCTGCGCCCACCGAGGCCCGGGACTCCGGCTCACGGCACCGGTTCCTGGCCAGCCGGCCGAGCTGGGTGACAAACACGCTGCATCCATACCGAGCTGATGTACTGGCCGTCCTTGATCGCGTACTCGCGGAACGTGCCCACCTCCGTGAAGCCGAACTTCCGGTGCAGCGCGACCGAGGCGTCGTTCGGCAGGGCTATCCCGGCTAGGGCGACATGAACCGACGGCTCGGGGGCCAGGCTCGCCCACAGCGCGCGATAGAGCGCGGTGCCTATGCCCTGGCCCCGGCGGCTGACGTCGAGCGCGATGCTGACCTCGACGGTCTCCCGGAAAGCCTCGTGCTCCCGGTAGGGCTGGGAGCAGGCGAAACCCAGGACCTGATCACCATCCCTGGCCACCAGCAGCCGGTACGGGCCAGTCGCGGAGAACTGGCTGAACCAGCCGCGTCGTTCGGCCACGCTGACCGGCCGCGTGTCGAAGTGGGCGATCGAGTTGGCCGCGGTGTAGTTGAGGATGCCGACAATGGCCGGGAGGTCATCCTCGGTCCCCGTCGTGATATCGAGCTGGGCCGGTCCGCGGCCGGGAGCCTGTTCCATGGCCATACGGTAGTGCCAAGCCTCGCACGGGGTGACTCAGGCTCCAGCCCGGCGCAGGCGCTCGGCGGCTTCGCCCGGCTCGAGCCAGGACCCGCCGTCCAGGCTGGCTTTCTTGGCGTTGAACGCGTACACCCACAGGCCCGCTGCCCAGCTGACCTGGATCTCGTGAGCGCGCCACGGACGGCGGGCGGCGTGCTGGTAGGACTCGATGAAGGCTTCGGACTCGGCCACCGACGCGGCCCTGGGCTCGGCTCCGGAGGGCCAGACGGCTGCGGCCAGGCCGACGATAACCGGCTCGGGGGCGCTGACCGCGCTGTCCCAGTCGTGCACCGTCCACGGCTCCTGTCCGTGCCAGCGTAGGTTCTGAGCCTCCCAGTCGCCGTGGCCGACGACGTTTTCGTCTCCGCGTAGCTGCCGCAGCCTGCGCGTCACCCGGCGCCCGATGTCATCCAGCCAGGGGGCCCCGGAATGCGCGTTCAGGTCGGCGTCGCGATCATCGGGCGGAGGCCACACGCCGCCGTACTCGTGATCGGCGGCCACCCAGGGCGGGTTAGGCGCCAGCGACCGGACGGTGCCCGGGCCCGGGGCGAGCCGGATCAGTAGTTCCAGCAGCTCCGCGTAACGTTCCACCGCGTGGTCAGCCACCCCGGGCACATACCCGCCCGGCCTGAAACTTTTCGCGCTGGCCGCGTAACCGCCGAACGGCGGCCGGCCGCACCTTCAGCACCACTTCCCGCCCGTCCGCCAAGCGCAGGCCGACGACGCGGGACAGGTGTCCCGTCGTGAACAGGACTTCGCCCGCTCCCGCGCCCAGCCACCGCCGGCACCAGGCATCGACGACGGCCAACGGCAGGTCCAGGGCCTTCACCAGTCACTCCAGGGGACCAGCGTCACCATGGCGGCTACTGTCGGCACGGCCGCCGCGCCGGACGGAACCGCGGCCACCGGGTTTCGCCGCCAGCCTGCATGGCCACTACCCTAATCCGGCCAGGCAGCTTAGGCCGCCTGCGAGCGATTCGGGCCGGTCTAGGGCAGTTCGGGGTGCGGAAGATAAGGCATCCGTCCGATGCCGGGGGCGGGGCCTTACGGCGAGTCTTGAGATGCGGGAAGCCAGACGAGGTTCCCCAGGACCCGAGGAGGGGCCATGCATCCCGAGATTCTCCGTGAACTGTCCTCACAGCGCGGCGCTGAGATGCGGGACCGAGCGCACCGGATCCTGCTGGCCCGGACGGCGAGCAAGCTACGGCGGGCCAGGCGGCGCGGGCTGGGCGAGGTTGACGAGTTCACCGTTCCCGCCATTCCCGACTTCGCGGACGGCTCGTTCCTGGTCCGCTCGACCCGAGCGGCGGGCGGAGCCGACCGGGCGGCGGACAGCCAGCCGGACCAGGTACCGGCCACCCGGCACGCGGCCTGAGACAATCATGAGCATGGCCGTCAGTACCAGTGAGACGAGCGAGCCGCCTCCCGCCCTCAGCGGCTGCCCTCGGCGGGCGGGCAGGAGCTCAGCCGGCGCCGTTCGCGGCCTGGATCTCGTGCACGACCACGTTGCGGTTCCAGTTGACCGGGTTCAGGTTGGCGCCAGGGACCGCTTGGCAGGCGGCGGGCGGCGGGCCGTCTCACGACCGCGGGCACCCAGCAGGTGCGCCAGGTCAAGGTGGCCCCGATATTCCAGGTGCCGGGCTGGCGGAAGGTCACGCCGCAGTCGGCCGTGCCGTTCGCGCCGGTACTGGCCACTGCGCCCGGATCGTGCAGCAACAGGGCCGAGCCGGTGTAGCCGCAGCCGTTCGTATCCAGCATGGCGGCGCTGTCGGTGCTGCTGAGCTGCAGGGGCGTCGCCTCGGCCCAGACGGTGGCGCCGTTGCCGCCGAGCTGCGCATTGTCGGTCAGGTACGGCAGGCCACCGGGTCCCGTCTCATACCGCGCCGTTCAGCGTCACCCGGACGAACACCGGCAGGTTGGAGTAGCTGACGCCGGTCCGCGGGCTGAGGATGCATCGTGCCCGCACCCGGGATCCGCAGCTTGGACATGGCCAGCTGGGCCAGCGTCACCGGCGGGATGTCGATACCGGGCAGCGCCTGTCCGGGCACGTCCCAGAAGTACAGCGGCTGCGCCAGGCACGCCTTGATCTGAGCGGCGGTGTCGCCCTGGCGGATCGGCAGGTAGTACCACTCGCCCGCGGGCATGGGCGTGGCCGCCAGCAGCTGCTTGGCCTGCAGGTAGGTCGGTTCTGGTCGATACAGGCTGCCCGGCGGCGGAGGGGTGCCGCCGTAGGAGCTGATGATGTACTGGCTGCCGGTCTGCGCGTTGCCGATCGGGTTCCACATGCACGGCGGCGGGGTGATGTTGATGACCAGGTTGCTCGCGCCCGGCGAGTAATTCGACCCCGCCGAACTTGACCATCTGGTCCAGCTGGATCGTGCAGCTGTCCCCGGTGGCGCAGGTGACCGACGAGCTGCCGTCGGCCGCGCTGGCCGGAAGCGCGGCGAAGACCGGCAGCAGGCTCAGCAGCCCGGCGATCCACCACTGATACGGCGCTTGATGCCGGCGGAAGCGTTTCACGGCTTGCACTCCTTAGCCCGCGGATAATAGACGAGCGGATAATCCGAGACGACCTGCCACTGGCCGGCCGAGGTCGGCGCCAGCTCATCGGTGTACCGGTAGTAGTTGCTGTCGGACGGCGACTGCCCGGGCAGCACCGCCCCGGTGCTGAGATCGGTGTTCACCGCCTGGGCGTTGTCGAAGCAGGCGGACACGTCCACGTTCGCCGGGACGGCCGGGTCACGGATCACCGACAGGTCGAAGATCCTGATCGTGCCGCGGAACGACTCGGTGGTCACCGCCGCGCCGGACAGCACCGCGCGGACCTGCGCCTCCATCGTCGGACTGACGTAGGACGTCCAGTCCTGAGATTGGCCGCCGGTGTACTCGGCGTACAGGTAGGCCAGCTCGTAGTCCTTGTCGACCAGCGCGGCCCGCGCCATCGCGGCGTTGCCTGGCACCGCGCTGGTCATGATGACGTGCGCGTTCTTCCCGAACGGCGGCATGACCACGGCGCCAGGCCCGGACGGCTGCGGCCACCGGCGTCGCGGCGGCGGTGGCGCGGCGCCGGCCCGGGTTGAACGCGGGCGGCGGCGGGCCCGCGCCGCACCCGGCGGCGCGACCGCGCGCGATCAGGCCGGCGGCCGCGGCCAGCCACCCGGCCCGGTCAGCCAGGATTCGGTCGCTCATGCGGCCGACGTCCGCCAGGACGGGAGGAGCTCGTCGATGAGCGCCTCGGTTTCCGGTGCCATCCTCGGCATCACCTCATCCAGCGCCACCCGGGCGGAGATCTCGCTGACCACCGCGCGGAGCACGTACTCCTGCCCGGTCCCGGCGGCCGCCGTCAGCAGGTCGCGCCAGAGCAGCTCGTCGTTGAAGGCGAGCCGGAGCCCGGCCCGCGCCGCGTCCATCGCCGCGTGCGGTTCCCCCGCCGCCAGCCGCAGCGCGGCCAGCCGGTGCGCGGCGTCGGCGACCGCCGCGGTGACCTCGTACTCCACGTCGTCGGTGGCCAGCCACGCGTACCTGGACGGATCGCGCCCGTCCAGGAACTGGCCGCGGACCAGGGCCAGCGCCCGTTCCAGGCGGTCCGCCTCGGCGCTCGGCATCGGACGCCGCGGCGGCCTGGCTGGCCTGCGCGAACAGGGCGCGGAACACCTGCCAGTCGACCCGGACGCCGGGGCCCAGGCGCAGCCGGCCGGACGGAGTCGGTGAGCAGGTTCGGCTGCCCGGTCTCGTCGGTGCCGAGCCAGGCGTGCACCCGGGACAGCGCCGCGTCGCGCACCTCGTGCGACACCCCGCGCGGCCAGACCGCGCCGGTCAGCACGTTGGTGTGCACCCCGTCCGGATGGGTGGCCAGGTACACGACCAGCTCGGTGGCCAGGGCCAGCCGGTCCGGCTCGAGCGGTCCCGGCGCCTGCACGGCGAGCAGGCCGAGCAGACCGACCTCCACCGGCATCCGGGTCCCGGGCACCAGCTGCGCGGCGGGCGCGGCGCCCGGCGCCAGGGCGGCCAGCGGCACGTCCGCCCCGGCCGCGGTGCCGCGGAACAGCTTGACCATCGCCGCGTACTGTTCCGGCGGCAGTAGCTGTGCCTCGAGGTCGAACCCCAGCACACCGGCCTGCAGCCGCCCGTCCTCGGACAGATCCCAGGTCCAGGTGGCGCCGCGCACGTCACCCGCGATCACGTACCCGGCGGCCATCCGGTACCGGCTGCGGGCCAGCGCGAGCAGCCGCTCGGCCTGCGCCTGGGTCGGCGGCACCCCCATGATCAGGTAGTGCGGCGCCCAGGCGTCCGCGTCGGCCGTCCGGGACCGGCCGGTCAGCACCGAGTCCAGGCCCGCCGCGGCCATCGCGGACCTGACCTGCGCCGCGTGCTTCTCCAACTCCGGCAAGGCCTCGTCCAAGGTGCGTATCACCCGGACTCGTTCGGGAGCTAGCTCTGACAGACCGTCGCCAAAACCGACCAGCGTGACCTGCATCCGGTCAGACCACCGGTTCGTCACCAGCTCCACGGCGAGCGCGGACAGCGCCGCCTGCACCACCTGGCGCGGCCCGCGGACCGCGATCAGGCCGTGCGCCACCTCCAGGTCCACCAGGATCCGGCCGGCCGCGTTGGTGCCCAGCGAGACCAGGCCCGGGTACGGCGCCAGCGCCCGGCCGGGCCGGCCCGGCCGGCAGGTCCGCCGGGGCCATCGGGTCGAGCCCGGCGGTGGCCGCGAACGGCAGCCGCCACACCTGGCCGCCGTCGGCGGCCTGCCAAGGCGACGGCGGGTTCGGATCGGGCGGGGCGATCCACAGATCCAGGTTCTGCCGGCCCAGGTGGGCCGCGAACACGGTGGGCGGCGTCCTGCCGGTAACGGCGAGCTGCCGGGACAGGTAGCGTAGGCCGGTGTCGAGCATCCGCACCGCCGGGTCGTCCGCGCCGAGCCGCAGCGCCTTCTCGGCCAGCGCCGCGTCCGGATCCGGGCCGGCGATCCGGCGCCCGAACGCCCGCCGCCACAGCTGCTCCCGCCGCCGCCGACCCAGCGCGACCAGCACCCCGGCGGCCAGCAGCGAGGCCGACGACAGCTCATAAGGCCAGGCTGCGGCCTGATGGGAGGCTGATCCCGGCGCGGCGAAAATTCCGTTCTCCCGAACGGACCCCCCTGACAGCTGTCCGCCAGGTAGCCCGTTGGCGGGTGGAGGTCGAGGCCGTGGCGTCCGCCGCCCCAGCGGCCCGCAGACGCGTGCGAGGCCAGGCCGAGATCGCTGGCGAGCTTGGGCGTGACCGCCTCGATGCCGGGGCCGTGGGCGTCCTTTGGCATCAGCAGCATCCAGCCCGGCCTGATCAGGCTGGCGATGGTCAGCTTGGAGCCGTCGGGCTGGACGTGGTCCTTGTTCAGCTCGAAGATCTCCCGGTAACGGCGGCCGTCACCGAGATGGTTATGCGCGATCTCCCACAGCGACTCGTGGAAGCGGCCGACGGGCGGCTTGACCAGGTACGCCTTCTCGGCGTTGGGCGCGGTGTGCGCCGGGGTGGCCGGACCGCCCTGGGTGGTCAGCTCGGCGCCCGCCGGGATACCGGGGGTGACCTGCGCCGATATCGACGGCACCGGTCGCGGCGGCGCGGAGCTGTGCACCGCGGGCGCGAGCGCGGCCGCCGCGGTGAACAGCAGCAGCGCCGTCATCACCAGCCGGTGCGCGGCGGACTGGGCGGGCCCGGCCAGCGGCACCCGGGACGGCACCCCGACGTTGCTGACCGCCGCCTTGATCTCCACCAGCACGCACCAGACCAGCTGGATCCAGGCCAGCCAGATGACCACCGACAGGATGCGCAGGATCGCGCCGATATCGAGCTGGCCGGTCAGCGCGGACACGCCTGGCATGGTGTGCGGCAGCGGCAGGCCGATCACGGTGATCAGCGCGATCGGCACTCCGATGGTCAGCGCGGTCAGCGCCACCACCGCGGCCACCCCGGCCAGCACGTCACCCGCGGTCCGGTGCCTGATCCTGACCGGCGGCCTGCAGCCCGGGTATCGGCGGCGCCATCAGCAGGCCACCCGGGCGTCGGCGGTACCGCAGGCCAGGTAGGCCGTCTCGGCCACGTGGAAGCTGAAATGGCCGAACGCGCCGGCCGAGATCGCCGGGGCCACGGTCACCCAGACCGTGACGGTCGACTCGGGCGCCCCGGCCGGATCGGTACCCGGCATGGCACAGGAACTTGGTCACGTCGGTTCCGCACTCCCTTCGCATACGTAGCGATAAGGCTCGCCGCCGGTCCCGTTGTGGTCGCAGGCGTTCCCGGCGATCGCGACCTGGCCGTTGCGCAGCGCGGCCGGCGCGATGTCGTCCGCCGCGGCCCGGGCGGCCTGCTCGGCGATGTCCGCGGCCCGCGACTTGGCGATCATCACCTGGCCGCCGTCCACGACCAGGGTGAGCAGCACCATGGTGACGAAGGCGAAGATCACCACCCACAGGGACACTCGAGCCGCGGTCCCTGTCCGCCAGCCGGCGCATGCGCATGATCATCAGCCCCGGTCCACGAACGGGTCGAGCGGAGCGGCCGCGGTGTCGGTGAACGTGTGGGTCGCCAAATAGCCGACGGTGTTGAAGACCCGGAGGCTGGCCACGCACGACACCGTGACCTTGATGACCTGCGCGACGGCGAAGTCGTCCGGGCCGGCAGGACGCCGCCCTGGAGTACAGCTGGATCGGCGCACTTCGGGGCATCGCCGACGCAGACACCCTTCAGGTCGGCGTGGGCCGCGTTCTGCGCGTCGGTGTGCGCTTGGTCGTACTGCGGGCGAACGACGCGGCGCGGACCGAGTCCCGGGCGGCCGCGCCCACGTCGCCGCTCAGGTTGAGCCACTGGCCGCCCGCGCTCACCAGCAGCAGCAGCAGCACGAGCGCCGGCCCGGCGATGACGAACTCGACCGCCATCGAGCCGCGGTCACGCCGGGCTGGGCGAGCTGGTGGTCTGGCCAGGTCGCTGGGTCTCACCCGCATGCCGCCCCCTGACTGACCTGGGTGCGGAAGCACTCGATCGGCCCGGTGACGGTCTCGCTGATCGTCAGCGGCCAGACGCCGGTCAGCCGGCCCGACACGGTGACCGAGACCGTGTTGCCGGCCAGCTAAGAAACGCCTGCGCGGTGATCCTGGACAGCACGCTGGTGTCCAGGCCGGAGTAGTAGCTCGTCGGCCGCGTTCTCGGCCAGGGCGGCCCAGCCCTGCGGGTTGACGGACGCGTCTTCGCGGGCCACCAGGTCTCCCTGCTGCGCGGCGGCCAGCGCCGCGTGCCTGGCGTCGAACCAGAGCGCGAACTGGATGATGAGCAGGCTGGCGAACAGCAGCGCGGGCGCCAGGATGGCCAGCTCGACCGCGCTCGCGCCGCGGTCCCGGCCGCCGTCACGGCACGCCGCCAGGGCAGCGCGCGGAGCCCGCGGCGGCGCACGGCCGCGGCGCCGTCTGCAGCTCAGCGGGCGATCCCATGGCTGGCGCTACGTACCTGCTCGGCTAGTTCCCGTTACCGGGGATGGTGTGGGTGGTGATGGTGTTCGCCTGGTTGTTGGCGAACGTGTAGATGATGCCCAGGATGACCACGGCCAGGCCGACCAGCACCGCGGTGATGATCGCGAGCTCGATCGCCGAGGCGCCCCGGTCCCGGTCGCGGACGGCGTTCCGCAGCCGCGCCACGTGCCCGCCGAGGAAGGCCCGCATCGCGTCGGCCTCCTCGGCGGCGGTCAGCGTGAACAGGTTCATGACAACTCCTCTTGTCTTCAGGTGTGCAGCAACGTCTGGATGGCCGGGTACATCAGGAAGATCAGGAACGCGCCGGCCAGCAGCATCTGCGCCACCAGCATCGACTGGGACCGTTCGCCCGGCCTGCCCTTCGAGGTCGGCGAGCTCGCGTCGGCGCAGGCTGACCGCCCGGGCGGTCAGCGACTCCCGCACCTTGGCGCCGTCCTCGGCGACCAGGCTCAGCGCGGCGGAGAGATCCTTCAGCTCGTTGACCTGGACCTCTTCGCCGAGCACGCCGAGCGCCTGCCAGGGGGTCTGGCCGGTGATCCTGGCGTTGGCCAGCGCGTCCCTGATCCGCCAGAAGGCCCAGCCCTCGCCGATCTCGCTGGCCGCCATCAGCGCCTCGGGCACGCCGCGGCCGCCGGACAGGTTCATCGCGACCAGGTCCAGGAAGGCCCCGATGGCGTGCCGGAAATCCCGGCGGCGCTTGTCCACCTGCTGCCTGAGCTCCAGGTCGGGCAGGAAGAAGAACACGGCCGCGAAGACCAGCGCGACCCAGACCGGGATGATGAACGACACGTGGATGCCGGCGAACCCGAGGGCGGTCAGCGCGATCAGCGGGACGAGCAGCCCGAGGAACCCGAGCATCACCTTGGTCGCGAGGTAGTTCTCGAAGGACTTGCCGACCAGCGCCAGGTTCGCGCGCAGCGACCGGAACTCCCAGCCCTGCTCGGCGCAGAACCGGGCCAGGGCGGTCCCGAGCCGCCTGCTGAACGCGCTCTCCTTGCCGTCACCCGGGTAGCTCACCGCCCGCAGCGCGGGCGCCGCCGGCCCGCGTCGAAGGCGGCGATCCGCCGGGCCAGCCCGACCCGGCGCGGGATCAGCGCGAAGATCAGCAGGAACAGGGCGAAGCCGGTCAGCGCCCCGACGATGAGCGCGGGCGTCATAGCGCGTGCCCTCCGCTCGCCCGGCCATGCGGCACCGCCTCGCCAGGCGGCGACCGTCGGCCGGCTCGGCGGGCGGCGGACCCGCTGGCCACGCGTGGCTGCCGGCCCCGGCGCCGAGCAGGCGCTGCGGGGTCTCGAAGGTGGCCAGGCGGCGCAGCCACAAGATCCCGGCCGCGTAGATCGCCGCGATGACCACCAGCATCAGCTGCCCGAAGACGCCGTCGTAGGGCGCCAGGAAGGTGTGGTCCAGGACGGCCAGCGCGATCGCCATGCCGACCGAGACGCCGATGACGATCTGCACGCTGCGCCGGGTGGACCGGCGGCTGGCGTTGACCTTCCGGCGCATGTCCAGTTCCTCGCGGACCGAAGCGGCCAGCGCGCCGAGCAGCGCGCGCAGTCCCGGGCCGCGCAGCCGGGAGTTGATGATCAGCGCCGCGATGATCATGTCGGCGCTCGGGTCGTCCAGATCGTCGGCGAACCGGCGCAGCGCCACGTGCATGGGCACCCGGGTGTGCAGCCGGTCCACCAGCTTGACCAGCGGCTCGCGGATCGAGGCGTCGGCGACCCGGATCGAGGACGGGGATGGCCTGCTCCAGCCCGACCGCCCCGGCGATCGTGTCCCGCAGCGATTCGGTCCAGGTGGCCAGGCTCTCCAGCCGGGCCATCGTCTTGCGCTCGGACGCCGCCCCGCCGAGCGAGCGCCAGCTGTAGACCAGCAGGGCCACGCCGACCCCGGCCACGATCCAGCCGGGTGGCCACCAGCACCACCGATCCCGGCGATCAGCGCGATCCCGCCGCGGATGCTGAACAGCGACCGCAGCTGCCGTTCGAGCCGGCCCGGACCGGCGTTCGGCGGCTTGACCGGCAGCCCGCGCAGCGCCACGACCAGCAGGAACAGGCCGCCTCCGGTCAGCGCCCCGATCAGCACCGCGAGCAGCGGGCAGCGCGCCTCAGGACTCATCGCCAGCCTCCCCGCGCCGGGTCATAGCCGTAGGCGGCCAGCTCATCCAGGCAGGACACCGGCGCGTGCGGGTACGCGCGGCCGTCCCGGCCCGGCGCGAACACCTCGCTGGACAGCACCCGGCCGTCCACCCCGGTGACCTCGCGGACGCTGGAGACGAACCGGCGCAGCGAGCCGCCGTGGGTGTACTCGTTCTTCTTCTCCTGGAACACCACGAAATCGATGGCGCCCGAGATGAGCATGTGGGTGGCGTCTACCGGCAGCCGTTCGGCCGACTGGATCGCGTAGGTGGAGATGCGGTTGAACACCTCGAGCGAGGAATTCGAGTGGATCGTGGACAGCGAGCCGTCGTTGCCCTGGGTCATCGCGTTCAGCATGGTGACGATCTCGTCGCCGAGCACCTCGCCCACGATGACCCGGCTCGGGTTCATCCGCAGGGACTGCGGCGGACCAGTTCGGCCATCGTGATCGCGCCGTGGCCCTCGCTGTTGGCCAGCCGCTCCTCAAACGCCACCACGTTCGGGTGCAGCTCGGGGAAGTGGTCCAGGCCGAGCTCCAGCGAGCGCTCCACCGTGATCAGCCGTTCCTCGCCCGGGAATCTGGTTGGCCAGCGCGCGCAGCAGCGTCGTCTTGCCCGCGTTGGTCGCCCCGGCGATCATGATGTTCTTCCTGGCCGCCACCGCGGCGGCCAGGAACGAGGCCAGGTCCGGGGTGAGCGTGCCGTTGCCGACCAGGTCGGCCAGGAAGACCTTGCCCATCCGGGACCGCCGGATGGAGATGGCCGGCCGCAGCGTCACGTCCATCACCGCGGACAGCCGCGACCCGTCCGGCAGCCGCAGGTCAAGCTGGGGGTTGGCGGTGTCGAACGGCCGGCTGGACAGGCCCGAGTAGGCGGCGAGCACCTGGATCAGTTCGACCAGTTCCTCGTCACTTTCCGCCACCGGCTCGGCCAGCACCTCGCTGCCGTCGGCGTACCCGACGAAGACCCGGTCGCAGCCGTTGATGTCGATGTTCTCGATCTTCTGGTCTTCCAGCAGCGGCTGAAGCCGCCCGACGCCGAACAGCGCCGCGTGGATCGCCTCGGCGAGGTCGGTTTCCTCCTGCGCGTTCAGCGGCGGGCGGCCGACGAGGATCTCGCTCCGGGCGTGCTCCTCCAGCACCTGGGAGATGACGGCCCGGGCGAACTGGCGTTCGTCCTCGCCGGTCATCGGCGCCATCGCGGCCGCGGCGTCCAGCCGCCGCTGCTCGGCCAGCCGGTCACCCACCTCACCGCGCAGCCGCTTGACCAGGGTATGGTCCATGCCGCCTCACCCCCCGCCCGGTCGGCTCGGATCCATCGACGCGGCCCGGGCGACGGCCACCCCGGGCTGCCCTCGGCCAGGTCCGCGGCGGCCGGCGGTACCGGCTGGGTCGCATCGGGTACCCCGGGTCCGGTGCGAGGGGTGTCGGTCGCCGGTTCGGCGGCTCGGGGTCGGCGCGGACTCCGGGTCGGGGCAGCCGGCTGGCGGATCGGGGCGGCACGTACCCCGGGCCGGGGGCAGCCGGGTGGCCCGGCGGCTGGGCGTGCCGCGCCCGGGGCGGGCCCGCGTCCCCGGCCGGGCCGCTGGGCACGGGCGCGCCGACATAAGCGGCCGGGGTCGGATCGGCCTGATGCTTACCCGAACGACCCCCGAGCACCCGGCTGAACGCGGCCCGATGTCCGCGCGCCGGGGCCTCCACCGGGGCCTCCACCGGAGACGGCTCGGCGCGCCCCGGCGACCAGGCGGGCAGGCCAGGCGACGGAACCGCGGGCGGGACAGGTAGCGGTGCGGCTTGGGGGGCGGCCACGTCGGCCACAGGCAGGCCGGGCGGCGAAAGCGCTGGCGGAGCCGCCGCGGGCACGCCAGCGGCGGCCGGGTCGGAGACGGCACCGGGATAAGGCCCGGCCGCGGAAAGCGGCCGGGTCGGAGACGGCACCGGAGTAAGAGGCGGCCGCGGTGAAAGCCGCCGGGTCGGGGCTGGCCATGGCGGGCAGGCCGATCAGGAGGTGCTGAGCCACTTCCCTGGCCGTCTTGATCAGCAAGGTGCGGTCCAGGTTGCCACCCCACTCGCCGCTCAGCAGGTCGGCGCCCTTGCTGTCGTAGGCGATACCGCCGACCACGGTGGCCGGCGCATGGGCCTGGCCGAGCACGTGCTGCACCTCGCCGATCTCCGCGCGGAACTTCTTGTGCTCCGCGATCACCACCACCCCGACGCCGAAGCCCCGCCGGCCCCGGCTCTGCGCCGCCGCCGCGAAGGCGGCCGCCCGGTCCCGCAGCCTGATCACGTCGGCCACCCGCACCTTGGTCACCAGCACGACCGTGGTGGCCTCCGCGAGCAGGTCGTACAGCGGGCCGTCGGCGCCGAGGCGGCCGCAGTCGGCGATCACGTCGGCCTGCGGCAGCGAGGCGAGCACCTTGCCGATGGGGCCCCAGAGCAGGCTCAACCCGGCGCCTTGCTCCGCGTTGGTCACGCCGGCCAGCACGTCGAGGCCGCCGTGCAGCTTCTGCACGTGCTCCCAGACCTGCTGCGGCTGCATCCCGCGCCGGGCCACCACGGCCAGGCTGAGCACTCCGCGCCGCGGATCGAGGTGGCCGCCGCCCGCCGCGGGAAATCGGTAGACGAGGTCTCCGCCGGCCGGATCGCACTCGGCCAGCAGCACCGGCCGCGGCCACACAGCCGCGAGCGCCAGGGCCGCTGTCGTGACACCTGGCGCTCCCTTGTCGGAGGCAATGGCTATCAGCGCCATGATCACCCAGCTCCGGTACCGGGCATCAGCGTGATGGCCACGTCGCCTGCCGATGCGTAGCAGGCCAGCGTACCCGCGTCCGCCGACGCCACGGCGAGCGTCACCCCCGCGTCGCCGCCGTTCTCCGATGGCAGCGCCGCTGAGGCTGGCGACCGTTCCGGTCGCGATGGGCACGCCTGGTGCCGCCGCTGCCGTTGCCGCCGGTCCCGCAGCCGCTCCCGGTCCCGACCGGAAAGGCCTCCACGGTGTCCCCGATTATCAGGTTGCCCGGGCACCTGGCCGGCCTTCAGCGAAAGCCCCACCTCGACCTTGCCCGCGGCCAGGTTGTTCGACGACGACGTCATGGCCTGGGTCAGCAGGGTTCCGGCCGGTATCTCGCGTCGCGGCGTACACGCCCGCCACCCGGCTGGCGTACTGCCAGGCCACGTAGTCCAGGCCGGTATCGGAGGAAATCTCGACTTCACGGATGGCGGACGCCGGGATCTGCTGGCCCTGCCCCACCTGCTTGACGATCTCGACCGCGCCCACCCGGTGCCCGGCGTTGATCACCAGCAGTCCCGCGGCGACCGCGCCCAGCGCGACGAGCAGCACGGCGAGGGCAGCCAGGGCTGGTTTACGCTCGCGCGGCGCGCTCGGCATCCGCCGACCGCCAGGAGCGGTAGGCTCCGCCCACGAGCTTGACTGGTCAGCCACCGCCCCGCGCGATAGCGTGCCCCGGTCGCTCACCATAAGATCGCGGCCTCCCCATGGTCTTGCAGACACGTCCGTATGCAGCCGCGTACCTATGTCGCTGCTATGTCGCCGCCGCCCGTAGAGGCACGAAGATATCGCGATACGCCCGGTTCCCGACCCGTATATGACGAATCTGTAAGCACATATAACCCGATCTGCCCTCCTCGACGACAACGAGTAACCAGCGCGACGATAATCCCCATTAGCCCCACGAGACCCATCTGAGCAGCGGGAACGTGAATCGGCTGACTCGGGCCAGAACGGGATTCCGGAGCACGACTCAGTTAGTGAGAATCCGCCGACTGCGGTACAGACCTTGCACCGAAGGCGCTTCCTGAGCGGAAAGCGCGCTCTCCCATGGAGGCTTGTCGCGCCACCCTGGCGATCCCCGGCATTCGTTCGCCACACCTCGCCCGACGGCTTCGCGATGTCAAGCTGCCCACGCAATGTTACCGTTCCACTACGATTTGCCGCCTAGCCCGGCGTTCTGGCCCCGTATCCAGAGCTTCCGCAGTGGATCGGGGTCAGGCGGTTGAACGGGTGCATCATGCCGTGAGCTTTATCCACGGCGGCGTGATTTTGGTCAGTGCCTGTGTTCCCTGTGATGCACGAGCGCATCATGGTGAGCCTGGCCGCCCCTGACCCGGGGAGTATTTGGGCCCTGGGGAGTATCCGGGGGACGCGGATGCACAAAACCCTCCCTGAGGCCCAAATACACCCAGGGAAGATGACACGGGTGGGAAGGGTGAGAAACAGGGTGATGACGGGGCGCAGGAGATGGTCGAGATGCGTCGATGGGCCTTCGCGGCAGACGTACCGGGTGGCGAGGGTGGCCGGGCGGGGCTGGCGGGGGGCGTGGGAAGTGGAGTGGTGGGAGTCTCGGAGGTGAGAAGGGAAATTGGCTAACATAGCGGACTTACAGCGGCATACGTTGGACGCCTGTGCCGGATGGGGAAGCGGCGATCTGGGAGTTTGCGGTGCGTGGTGGGCCTGTGGGTCTGCGGTGAATGTTGGAGGAGCCGATGCGAATCGCGCTGACCGCGCTCACGCCTCAGGGGCCACGGACGTGATCGTCAGCGGCGACGACGGGGCCCGAGCCGGGCAGGTGGCCGAGGCGCTGCACCAGGCCTTTATGCCGCGTGAGCATCTGGCGCCCGTCATCATGCACCCGCGGGCCGCCTGGGGGGACGCTGCCTAGCAACGGGGAGACTGGCCAGTCGTTGTGGGTGGACGGGCAGCTGGTACACCCGGACGCGCCGGCGGTGCAGGCGCTGCGGGACGGGGCCGTGGTCGCCCTCGACGCGCGGGCCTCCGCCGCTACCTCGCTGGCCGAGCCGACCGGGATCGCGGAGCTGCGGGTTATCGGCGGCCCTGGCGCGGGCATCGTGCACCGGCTCGGCCCGGGGCGGCCACGATCGGATCGGGGCCCAGCTGCCAGGTGCCGCTCCGGGTGCCCGGAGTGCCCGCACATGCCTGCACGCTGACGGTCAGCTGGGGGCTGGGCGAGCCCATGCTGGAGCGCTACGCCGGGCGGGTACGCCCGCTGCGCCGGGCGGCGAGCAGGCCGCGGCGGGACCGAAGCTGCTGCTCGACGGAGCCGTGGTCGAGCGAGGCCCGGCCCTGGCCGTTCGGCGGCGTGCTGCGGATCGGCACCGCCGTGCTGACGCTGGTCCGCCCCGAGCCGCCGGACGCGCACCTGTCCCCCGCCGAGGACGGCGGCCTGGCCTATCACCGGCCGCCCCGGCTGCGGCCCGCCGCCAAGCCGGTCAAGATCGAGGTGCCGGGCGAGCCGAAGAAGAACGAGTACAACCGGGCCATGCTGATCGGCGCGGCCGTCCCCGTGGTCCTCTGCGTGGTCATGGTGGAGGTCACCAAGGAGTGGCTGTACGCCCTGTTCATGATCACCAGCCCGGTCATGCTGGTCAGCCAGTGGATGGGCGGCCGCAAGAAGGGCGGCAAATCGCACCGCCAGCGCGCCCGCCAGTACCGCGACAAGATGGCCAAGCTGGCGACCAGCTGGCCGCGGTCCGGGCCGCGGACGAGGCCAGGCGCCGCGAGGACGCACTGGATCCGGCCCAGGTCCTGCTCACCGCGAGCGGCCCGCGGCGGCGGCTGTGGGAACGCCGGGCCGACGACGCGGACACGATGCGGATGCGGATAGGCCTGTTCGACGGGCCCGCCGCGGTCGAGCTGGTGCGGGAAAAGGGCTCGGCGGAAGAAGATGAGCTGCCGCAGGTACCGGCCTCGTTCAGCGTGCCGGTCTCGCTGCCGCTGGCCCAGCTGGGCGTCATCGGGCTGGCCGGGCCGGTAACCGCGTCCCGGGCCCTGGCCCGCTGGCTGGTCGCCCAGGCCGCGGTCCTGCACAGCCCGCGTGACCTGACCATCGTGGTGCTGACCGCGGAAGCCCGAGGCGGGCCAGCACTGGAACTGGGTGCGCTGGCTGCCGCACTGCGCGCCGCGGGGCAGCGAGGACTGCGTCGCGCTGGTCGGCGCCGACCCGGACTCCGCCGCCAACGGGTGAGCCGAGCTGCTCGCCGAGGTGACCGCGCGGCTGGCGCAGACCGAGGGCGGCGGGGACGGGTTTGGCGGGGCGGGCGGGGGCGGGATGGCTAGTAGTGAGCTCGGGCCTAAGATCCTGGTGGTGCTGGACGGGGCCCGGCAGCTTCGGCGGATTCCGGGCATGCCGCAGGTGCTCGCGAGCGCGCGACGGACGGGCGTCTACACCGTCTGCATCGACGAGTCGCACCGGGTGCTGCCCGAGGAGTGCGCGGCCGTGCTGTCCTGGGAGATACCGGGGCGTGCGGCAGGCACCACGGTTCGTTCGGATGGAATGCAGTACGGGCCAGGGGGCTGGGCGGTCGCCGCGCATGAGGCCGCCAGCCAGAGCGGCGCGGTGCGGCCCTTCCTGATCCGGATGCACGGCAGCGGGCTGGAGCGGGTCCCGCCGCTGCTGGCCGACCAGGTCTCGCGGGCCTGGGCCGACCGGGTCGCCCGGGCGCTCGCGCCGGTCCGCGACGTGAGCCGGGACGACGCGCAGTCGATGATGCCGAACTCGGCGCGGCTGCTCGACCTGATCGGCATGCCCAACCCCTCCCCCGAGCTGGTCCTGGCGGCCTGGCAGCGGCGCGGCCGGACCACCAAGGTGCCGATCGGGATCGGCGCCGACGGCCGGTTCATCCTCGACGTCAGCGCCGACGGGCCGCACGCCCTGGTGGCGGGCACCACCGGAGCGGGCAAGTCCGAGTTCCTGCAGACCCTGATCGCGGTGCTCGCCGTGGCCAACCGGCCGGACGCCATGACGTTCGTGCTCATCGACTACAAGGGCGGCAGCGCCTTCAAGGACTGCGCCCGGCTGCCGCACACCGTGGGCATGGTCAGCGACCTGGACGGGCACCTGACCGTGCGCGCGCTCGCCTCGCTCGGCGCCGAATTGAAGCGGCGCGAGGAGCTGCTGCTGCACGCCGGGGCCAAGGACATCGAGGACTACTGGGACACCAGGTCGCTGCAGCCCGGCCTTGAACCCATCCCCCGGCTCATGCTGATCATCGACGAGTTCGCCGCCATGGTCGCCGAGCTGCCCGACTTCGTGCACGGGCTGATCGACATCGCCCGGCGCGGCCGGTCGCTCGGCGTGCACCTGGTACTGGCCACCCAGCGGCCGGCCGGCGTGGTCAGCGCCGACATCCGGGCCAACACCAACCTGCGGATCGCGCTCCGGGTCACCAGCGCCGACGAGTCCGCCGACGTCATCGAGACCTCCGACGCGGCGTTCATCGCCAAGTCCACCCCCGGCCGGTGCTTTATCAGGTCCGGCGCGTCCAGCCCCGTGGCCGTCCAGTCCGCCCGCATCGGCGGCCGGCGGCCCGGGCGCCGGTCCGGTCACCGCGGCGGCCCGGGTGGAGACCGTGCCGTGGCGCGGCCTTGGCCGGGCGCTGCCCGTGCCGGCTGCTGCGGGGCCGGACGAGATCAACATGGCCACCGACCTGTCCGCGCTCGCGGACGCCGTGGTCGCCGCCAACGGCAAGGCCGGTCTCGGCGCCCAGCGCAGGCCGTGGCTGGAGCCGCTACCCGAGCTGATCACGCTGGACGAGGTGCCCGCGCTGGCCTCGGCCGGGACGGGTCGGCGCCGCTGGCTCCGGGCGGGTGGAGGAAGTGCCGCCGGTCCCGTTCGGGCTGACCGACTTGCCGCAGCGGCAGGCCCGCGACGCCGCTCACGCTGGACTTCACCCAGGCCGGGCACATCGTTATCGCGGGGGCGGCGCACACCGGGCGGTCGACCCTGCTGCGCACGCTGGCCGGCTCGGTGGCCAGCCGCCACCTCACCCGCCGACGTGCACATCTACGGCATCGACTGCGGCGCCGGCGCGCTGCTGCCCGTCGCGGAGCTGCCGCACTGCGGGGCGGTGGTGAGCCGGGACCAGGCCGGACCGGGTCGAGCGGCTGCTGAATAAGCTCCGGGCCGAGATCATGCGCCGCCAGCAGCTGCTCGCGGCGCAGGGTTTCACCGGGCTGGCCGAGCAGCGAGCGGCCGCGGCGGCTGGGGCTGGCGGGGCGCGGCGGCGGCCTTGACGGGGCGAGCGGGGTGGCGGGTCAGCGGGGCGGAAGCGGGGTTGCCCTGGATGTTGCTGCTGGTCGACTGGTGGGAAGGGTACGCCGCGGCCTTCGAGCAGTACGACTTCGGGCGGCTGATCGAGACCCTGCTGCAGATCCTGCGGGAGGGCAGCGCGGTCGGGCTGCGCGCCGTGGTGACGACCGACCGGGCCGCGCTCACCGGCCAGGTCGGCGCGGTTTTCGCGAACGGATGATCCTGCGGCTGACCGACGCCGACGACTCGGCGCTAGCCGACATACCGACCAGGAGCCTGCCCGCCCACCACCCGGCCGGCCGGGTCCTGTTCGACGCCCGGCCGCATCCGCTCGAGGCCCAGATCGCCATGCTCGACCCGGACCCCTCCGGCCTGGCCCAGGCGCGGGCGTTGCGGCAGCTCGCGGCCGCCGCCGCGCAGCGGTTACGGCCGGCCGCCCGCCGAGCTCAGGCCGCTGCGGGTGGACGCGCTGCCCGCCCGGATCACGTTCGCGAGACGATGCGGCTCGAGCCAGACTTCGTTCCGTCCTCCCCGCTGTGGGTGCTGGCCGGCGCCGGAGGCGACGAACTGTCGCCGCAGGGCCTCGACCTCGGGGACGAGGGCCCCGGCCTGGTGGTGGCCGGACCGCCGCGCAGCGGGAAGTCGACCACGCTGGTGACCATGGCCCGCTCGCTGCTGCGCGCGCAGACCCCGATCCTGATCATCACGCCGCGGCGGTCACCGCTGCGGGCCCTGGACGGCACCCCCGGGGTGCTGGCCGTGCTCGGCGCCGACTTCACCGTCGAGGAGCTGCGGGAACGGCTCAACCCCCTCGATCGCTACGTGGTGCTCGTGGACGACGCGGAGATGCTGTTCGGCCGTGGAGCACGCGGACATCCTGGAGCGGGTGATCCTCACCGGCCGGGACACCGACCACGGGCTGATCCTGGCCGGCGCCACCGGCGACCTGGGCCGCTGCTACACCGGCTTCATCCCGGCGGCGCTGAAGTCCCGGTGCGGCGTCCTGGTCGCGATCGAGTCCCCGAGCGACGGCGACCTGTTCGGCGTGCGCCTGCCGCGGAACGCCGGGCCCGGCCCGCTGGGCCGCGGGCTGCTGGTCCGGCCGGGCACGATCGCCCCGATCCAGCTCGCCGTCGACGACGGACCATGACGAGCGGCGAGGGCCTCGAGCTGGCGTTCCCCGGCGACGGGAGATGGCGCGGCGGATGCGCGCCCTACCCGTGGGCGAGCTCACCGGCCGGCCCACCGCAGGACTGGCCCGCCAGCTTGCGCACCGCCGTTCGCATCTGCCTGACCTCGCGGTTCCCGATGATCTTCTGGTGGGGCCAGGACCTGCGTTTCTTCTACAACGACGCGTACCTGCCCTTGCTGGGGAACAAGCACCCGCCGCTGGTCCGGCCCGGTGAGCAGGTGTGGGGCGAGATCGGGAGGAGACGTACTGGACGTACTCCTACAGCCCGCTGCACGACGACGACGGCGCCGTGCACGGCGTGTTCACCGCGGTCAGGGACACCACAGTGTGGCCGAGGCCTGCGATCTGGTCGTCCAGGCCCTGGGGCGGGCTCAGCAGGTGGTGCCCTTCGCGGCCATCTACCTGCGCGACCCGGTCGTGCTGACCAGGACAAGCCCGCCAGCCGCCTCGCAGGGGTGGCCGGTGGATGAGGTGATGCAGAACGGCCATCCGATCACGCTCGACGATGTGGTCAGCCGCTTCGGGGAGCTGCCGAGCGGCGGCTGGCGGACGCCGCCCGCGCAGGCGATGGTGCTGCCGCTGCGGGCCGAAAGCGGCCAGCCGACCGGCGCGATCGTGCTGGCCGCCAGCGCCGGGCGGGTGCTCGACGAGGGGTACTCCTCGTTCCTCGGCCTGGTCGCGCAGCAGACGACGGCGCTGGTCAACGGCGCCGTGGCCTACCAGGCCCAGCTGCGCCGGGCGGATGAGCTCGCGGAACTCGACCGGGCCAAGACGACGTTCTTTTCCAACGTCAGCCACGAGTTCCGCACCCCGCTGACCTGCCCGACGAGAACGTGATCGCGGCGGGCGGCCCGCGGGCCGTACCGGCCGCCGCCAACCCGTACCTGGCCGAAGCCATGCGCTGGCTGCCCGCCGGCGCGATCGCGGACGAGGCGGTGGCCGCGCCGGTGACCGGCACGGCACGCCGCGATGCGGAGGGCAAGCCGGCCCCGGCGCACGTGCTGCTCGCGGATGACAACGCCGACATGCGCGAGTACCTGGAGCGGCTGCTGCGGCCCGGCTACGCCGTCACCACCGTCACCGACGGGCAGGCCGCGCTGGAAGCCGCGAAAGCCAGCCCGCCGGACATCGTGATCAGCGACGTGATGCGGCGATCGAAGGCCTGGAAGCAGGCGCGGACGACTATCTCGTCAAGCCTTTCTCCGCCGCCGAGCTGCTCGCCCGGGTCCGGGCCAACGTGGAGCTGGCCCGGCTGCGCGGCCACCACGCCCGGTGGCGGGCCGCCCTGCTCGACTCGCTGCACGAAGCCTTCTTCCTGCTCGACTCCGACGGCGCCACGATCGAGGTCAACACCGCCTTCGCCGGCATCCTGGGATACCGGCCAGAAGGACTGCCCTACCCGCCGGTCCCTCCGTGGTGGCCCACGGACGAGGCTGATCGCGCCCTGGTCCGGGCGGCTTCCCGGCGGCTGATGGCGGACAGCAAGGGCAACTTCTCCGTCCCGCTCATCCGTCGAGACGGCGGGCGGATCTGGGCGGCGGGCAGCTTTAACGAGGTCAGCGACCCTGGGAACGGCCGTCGCATGGTGGTGGGCACCTTCCGCGACATCACCGCGGAACACTACTCGGTCCAGCGGGAGGCGGCGCTGGCCGCCATGGGCCTGGTACTGTCCCGGGCCGGAAGCGCCGCCCAGGTGCTGCACGAAGCGCTGGGGGAAGTGCGCAGGCTCTGGCGCGCCCGGGATGTTGCCGCCGCGACCTGGACGGGACCGACCAGGTGACGGTGGCCTCGACGGGACAGGCCCGCAGCTGGGACGCACTACCAGGCGGACCAGCAACGCGAGACGGCCGTGGCCCTGCAGCGCGCGATCTTGGGGCCGGCCCGGCTGCCCGCCGGGTTCGCCGTCCGCTATGAACCCGCCACCCGCCCGCTCGAGGTGGGGGCGATTGGTACGACATCGTCGAGCTGCCCGACGGGCGGATCGGGATCGTGGTCGGCGACTGCGTCGGGCACGACCTGGGCGCGGCCACCGTGATGGGCCAGCTGCGCAGTGCCTGCCGGGCCCTGCTGCTGCAAGACGCGAGCGCCGGGCAGGCGCTGACGGCCATGGACACCGTCGAAATGTACGCGAGGATCGGACGATGACCACTCGGCTCAAGCTTTCCACCCAGCGCGGGACCGGCGACCTCCCCGTCGTGACCGCTGTTGGCGAGATCGATATGAGCAACGCCGCGAGCTTCCGCGAGGCACTCGCCCAGGCCGCCCCGGACGGCGGCCGCTTCGCTGTCGACCTCACCGCGGTGCAGTACCTGGACAATGCCGGGCTCAACGCCCTGTTCGTGCACATGTCCCGCATCCAGGTCATCGCCAGCCCGCTGCTGACTCCGCTGCTCACCGTTTCCGGCCTGGCCTGCATCACCTCCGTGCGTCAACCCCAGGATCAGGCGAGCAACGGATAAGGACGGCCGCTGGGGACCGGGTCTTCGCGGATCTGCGGTGCCCTGACCTCCGTCGCGCCCCAGGCGGGCGCTGGTGCATCGCGGCTCCGCGGCTCCGCGGCACCGGGGCTTCGCTTGATATATCTAGCATTGATTGGTATAGTTAGCGTAAAGCCTACGGAGACAAGTCGGGCATCAACGAAGGAGCCATCATGACCACCACCACCGAGCGCTACAGTGCCACGGCGAGCAAGGCTGCCAGCACGGTAGAGAAGATCGCCGACGTCTGGGCGCAGGGTGCACAGACGCTGAGTAACCGCATGCTTCCTGGCGTGCCGAAGGTCGACCTGGTCCCGGTGGTCGAGCGCTACTTCGAGTTCGTGCAGCGGACCATCGACATCAGCCGTGACCTCACCATCAAGTGGGCGGAAACGACGGGCATGCTGTCCGGCGTCGTCCGCGAGCAGGCCGAGTCCGTCGGCGAACTGGTCCGTGAGCAGACCGACACGGCCCGCGACTTCGTGCACGAGCAGGCCGACAAGGCCGAGCAGACCGCCCACAAGCTGGGCGAGCAGGCCGAGCAGGCCAGGCAGGAGATGGCCCGCGAAGCTCGCAAGGCCGAGCGCGAGCAGGCCAGGCACGCCCACGAGGTTGCCCGTGCGCACTACGAGGGCATGACCAAGGCCGAGCTGAGCGAGCTGCTGGCCAAGCGCGACCTGCCCAAGACGGGCACCGTCGACGAGCTCGTCGAGCGCCTGGTCGAGGCAGACAGCAAGTAATCACGGGGTCCGCCCCACCACACCGAGATGCCGGTGCCCGGCCACACGTACCGGGCACCGGCATTCGGCGATTGCGGGCTGGCGGTCTTGCGCATCCGGGTCGCGGCCGGGCCGTCGGCCCACGCGCCACCGGGCCGGCCCAGCTCGGCACGATGTGCCACCGTGTCCTCAGCGCCTGCCCCAGCCGGCCTAACCGCGACTCATTATCAGTCCGAGAAGCTGCCGGACCTTCCGCCCGTACCGGACAAATCCCAGTTAAAGACCGTAGAGTCCGACGCGGGCATAACGTCCCTGTGCGGATGTGGCGGTCCGCCGCGCCACAGGCTAAGTCCAAAATGTCCGACCTGTGCGGAGGCTGACAATCGAAGCCGTTGGCCGACACCGGCGTGGGCTGGCGGACGCTCGGCACCGGGCGGTTTATAGCGGTATCAGCCGGAGCGCGGGGTCAAGCTGTCGCAGGTCACCCGGATCGGAGGTGACGACGGGCTGGTCAGCGCGGCGCGCGCAGATCACCACGTGAGCGTCGGCGATGTCAGACGTTCCGCTGGCAGCCAGCAGCCTGCCGATGCTGGTCGCATCCACCCGGCCCAGATCGATGACATCGGTCGTGGGCTGGCGGATGAACCGCGAGAGCCGGACCTGCCCGTCCGGCCTGCGGATGGCCTGAGCCAGGACCGAGGCAGGCACTGTGACGCGGGCCCCTGTTTCCCTGGCGCGGGCCAGAAGCACCACCACGCGGCGGTCGTCCCGGTCCAGGGCTATCAGGCCGCCCGCGTCCATGGTCACGCCTGGCATCAGGCAGCTGGCCGGGTACGAGTGCTGAGCACATCGTCGGCCCAGGCGCGCTCGTCGTCGGACAGCGGGCCGCCGGTCTGCCGTAGCGCCTCGGCGAGC
The DNA here is from genome assembly GCA_963730825.1 of uncultured Actinomycetes bacterium. Taxonomy (GTDB): domain Bacteria; phylum Actinomycetota; class Actinomycetes; order Streptosporangiales; family Streptosporangiaceae; genus Palsa-504. The sequence goes on along the minus strand of CAVSTQ010000021.1, from coordinate 197,233 downwards.
ATCGCGCCCCATCCCGCGATGTCATCCAGGGCCACGGCGACCGCATGCTGCACGAATCCAGACACGCTCGGCGCGGTCCGAGCCTGCACCAGGGCCCGGATCTGGTCGAGCTGGAATTCGTCGAGCGTGACGGTGACCTTTCGTGTTGCCATACCAGTTACCATACCACCGGCGCAGGTTCCCGTTCATTTGAGGTGACACACTGACGGTTCTCTGAGCTGTTGTACGTCAGCTCAAAGTGATATCTGCGTCCGGCGATTTTTCAGCGATGAGTCTGCTCCCGGAGCTGACTCGGTGTTTCAGCGGTCGAGGTACTGGCTGGTCAGAGCGGACCACACGATGAGCACGTCCATGGCCGTGCGAGGGGTGGCGGCCTCGTAGCGTACCGTGCGCGCGTCGGTCCGCTCAGTACCCGGGACCAGCGTCTCGCCGAGCAGGTTGTCCCTCGGCCCAGCTTGCGAACTCCTACGCAGGCGGCGCGTCCCTGTGCGGCTTTGATGCACCCCCGTGCCGATGTCGAGTACGACAACATCTGCCCTGCGCGTCGGCTCATCATCGAGGCGACCATCACGCTCTGAGGGCCGAAACGCCGCACCCCAGCCGCCACCCCCCGCACCCGCAACCCACCCGCCACAATCAGCGAAAATAATCATGCAAAATTTGTCTCACGTTGTCGTCTGCCATGAGCATGGGACCACCTGCTGAGGGTTGTTGCCACGGGGATGGGACCACCTGGTTTGCCAGTTGATGGACCACCCTGCTGTGATCTTCCGGTTCATTTCGGACTGGAAGAGACGGCAGGGTATGGCGTTCCGGGAGGTTCTGGTGACACAGGTGAGAGAGGTCCTGCGGGCGTGGCTGGCCGGGGCGGGTAAGCGCCCGGCGGCCAGGCGGGCGGGCGTGGACGTGAAGACCGCCGCGCGGTATATCGCGGCGGCGCAGGCGGCGGGCCTGGCCCGTGACGGGGATGAGTCGCAGCTGAGCGATGAGCTGCTCGGGCAGGTGGTGGCGGCGGTGCGCCCGGCCCGCCCGGCCGGGCACGGCGCCTCGTGGGAGGCGCTGGTGCCGGTGAGGGCCGAGATCACCGGGTGGGTGAAGGACGGCCTGACGCTGGTGAAGATCGGGGAGCTGCTGGAACGCTCGCGGGACGGCGGTGCCGTACCGGACGCTGGCCCGGTTCGCCGCGGCGGAGTGCGGTTACTCCTCGTCCGGGCAGCAGGTGACGGTGCCGGTGGCCGACGGGAAGCCGGGCGAGGAGGTGCAGATCGACTTCGGCTACCTGGGCATGATCGGCGACGGGGACCGGCGGCGGAGGCTGCACGCGCTGGTGTTCACCGCGGTGCTGTCCCGGTACTGCTTCGTGTTCTTGACGTTCTCGCAGACGACGGCCGCGGTGATCGCGGGCTGCGAGGCGGCGTGGAGCTTTTTCGGGGGCATGTTCAAGGTGCTCATCGCGGACAACCTCAAGCCGGTGGTGGATAAGGCGGACCGGCTGGAGCCGCGGTGGAACCGGGAGTGGCTGGAGTACGCGCAGGCCCGCGGCCTGGTCGTGGACCCGGCCAGGGTCCGCTCCCCGCAGGATAAGGGGCGGGTCGAAAACGGGGTGAAGTTCGTCCAGGTCAGCTTCTTCGCCGGGGAGCAGTTCGCCGGGATCGCCGATGCGCAGCGCCGGGCGGAGGACTGGTGCCGCATGCGGGCCGGGATGCGGGTGCACGGCACCACCCGGCAGCGGCCCGCGGAGGTGTTCGCGCAGCTGGAGGCGCCGGCGCTGCTGCCCGCGCCGGAGCAGCCGTACCGGGTGCCGGCGTGGAGCGAGGCGAAGGTGCAGCGCGATTTCCATGTCCGGGCGCAGAACGCGTTCTACTCGGTGCCCTACGGCCTGATCGGGCAGCAGGTCACGGTGCGGGCGGACGGGACGCTGGTGAAGATCTACCACCGCGGCCAGGTGATCCGCACCCATGCGCAGCAGCCGCCGGGCGGGCGGGCCAGCGACCCGGCGGACTTCCCGCCGGACACCGACATCTACGCCCGCCGTGATGTGGACAAGCTGGCGAAGATGGCCGCCGCCCGGGGCGAGGCGATCGGGATCTACGCCGCGCGGGTCCTGGATATCCCGCTGCCGTGGACCAAGATGCGCGCGGTCTACGCGCTGATCGGGCTTGTGCCCGCACCTACGGCAGCGACCCGGTCGAGCAGGCGTGCGCGGCGGCGCTGGAACTCGACGTGATCAGCGTCGCCAAGATCAAGTCGATCGTGGAGAAAGGCACCGGGAAGCAGGCCGCGCAGGCCGCCGCGCGCAGCCGCCAGGCCGGCGACGCCGCGGCCCGGGTCACCGCGGCCCGGTTCGCCCGCGACCCCCGCGAGTTCGCCACCGCGACCGGGGTGCGCATGCAGGTCCTGCCCGGCGGACCGGACGCCAGCGGCGCCTGACGGCGCTCATTTCATCTCAATTCATTTCATCGCATTGCTCTTATTTCATTTCGTTCCGCCGTGCCCTGGCACGGCAATCGCAGGAAGGACAGCTTCGATGACGACTGCGACCCAGACCGCAGCGGCGGACGCAGGCAGACGGCGCGCCGGGCAGGTGCCGGTACCCCGGATGCGCCAGCCCGGCCCGGGGCAAGGACCCGGCCGCGCCGGGTCCCCGGCCCGGCTACTGCGAGCAGGAAGTCCCCGAGGACCGCGGCGACGGCGCGCCGGCGCTGGTCCGGCACACCGCGCTGACCGCGTTCCGGCGCCGCGGCCAGCTCACCGGCCAGCCGGGGCAGGACCGGCCGGTCACCGCGGCCCTCAGCCGGGCCGCGGCCATCCGCGACGACGCCATCGCCGCGATGAGCAGGCTGGGCGCCCAGCTGGCGCGCCGCGCTGGACCAGCTCGCCGTCCTCGGCACCCAGCTCGGCGCAGGCCGGCGACCCCGAAGCCGCCGAGGCGCAAGCGAGGCGGTCCGCGCCCAGACCGCCGCCCAGATCGAGCAGGCCCGCGCCGAGACCGCCGCCCAGGCGCTCGCCCGGCACGCCGCCGAGCTGGACGCCGCCGAGGCCCGCGCCGCAGCCACCCAGGCCCTCGATGCAGCCGAAGCCGAGGCCGCCGCACGCCAGCACGCCGGGCAGCGGGCCCGCGACGCCGATCGTGCCCTGCACGACGAACGACAGGCAGCCGCAGCCCGGATCGCCGAAACCGAACAGGCCGCCGCCGCTGCCCGCGCCGAGCGCGACGCCGCCGTGGCCGCCGCCGGGCAAGCCCGCGCCGATGCTGCCCGCGCCCGCGAGCAGGACCAGCAGCGGCACGCCGCCGAGCTCGCCGCCGCTGCCGCGCAGCTGGCCGCCGCGACCGGCACCATCACCACGCTGCGCCAGCAGCTCGCCCGCACCGAGACCGCCCTGGACCGCGAGCGCGCCGAACAGCACAAGACCGTCACCCTGCTGCACGACCTCCTCACCAGCAGGCCAGCCGCGCCCGCCGGCACCGGCAACGGCGGACAGCAGCAGCCGCACGCCGACGCCAGCAGCGGGCACCAGCCCGCCGAACCGGCCGGCAACGGCACCAGCCGCCGCCAGCCGCGGTGACCCCGCCGTCCCGCGGCCCGGGCACCCCGCCCGGGCCGCGGGGCGCCCGGCATCCCCAGCACACCCGCGATCAGCGATGAAAGGACACCCGATGACCCTGGCCGACCCGGTCAGCCCCGACCTCAAACGGCACCTGCGCACCCTCAAGCTCGGCCAGCTCCTGGCCACCCTCCCCGACCGGCTCACCCTCGCCCGCCAGAACAAGCTCCCCCACGCCGACTTCCTCGAGCTGCTGCTCTGCGACGAAGTCACCCGCCGCGAGAACGGCTCCGCGGCCCGCCGCGCCCGCGCCGCCGGGCTCGACCCCGGCATGCGCATCGACACCTGGGACCCCGCCGCCGCCGTCCGCTACGACCAGCAGCTATGGAACGAGCTGGTCAGCCTGCGGTTCACCGAAGCCGCCCACGGCGCCCTGATACTGGGTCCCGTCGGCGTGGGCAAGACCCACCTGGCCACCGCGCTGGGCCACATCGCCGTCCGCCGCCGCCTCACCGTCCACATGGCCCGCGCCGGCCACCTGTTCAAACGGCTCAAAGCCGCCCGGCTGGACAACAGCACCGAAGCCGAGCACCGCCGCCTGGCCGCCGTCAACGTGCTGATCATCGACGATTTCGCCCTCACGCCCCTGGACGAGACCGCCACCACCGACTTCTACGAGCTGACCGTCGCCCGGCACCGCAAGAACGCCACCATCGTCACCTCGAACAGGACCCCAGAGGAATGGCTCGGCCTCATGCACGACCAGCTCCTGGCCCAGTCCGCCGTCGACCGGCTCACCTCCACCTGCCACGAGCTCATCATCGAAGGCGACTCCTACCGCAAGCGCCAGCGCCCCAGCCGCCCCCCGGCTTGACCGATCCCGCCGCACACCCCAAAATGACACAGCAGCCGCAAGGGTGGTCCCTAGGTCGTGGCAACACCCTGGTCCCATGGTCCTGGCAAATGACAATCACGTGGAAACTTTGGTACGCCCCAGCTGCCCAAATCATCCGCAGGAGCCAAACTCTCCGCGCAAACCGGACGGGCCGCCCCGCATCACGCCCGGCCAGACCAGGGCACGATCACACCCCGCATCACCACACCCAGCAGCCACCGCGCCACCAGCAAGACCGCTGTGGACCCGCGTCCAGCGGCCGTTCCAGTGACCCCCGTGCCTTATGCCGAGTGTGAACACATCCCGGCCGCGCGGCGGCTCACGATCGAAGCGACGATCACACTCTGAGGGCCCCGAAGCGCCGCACCCCAGTCGCCACCCCCGCCGCTCCTCGCCCCCGCAACCCGCCCGTCACTATCACCGAAAAAGATCGTGGAATATTTGGCTTACGTGGAAACTTTGGTACCCCCTGATTACCCAAATACTCCGTACAAGCCCAATCTTCCGCGCAAACCGGACGGCCGGGCCCGCAGCACGCCCGGCCGGACCAGACACGGCGCACATCCCGCATCACCACGCCCAGCAGCCACCGCGCCACCAGCAAGGCCACGAAGGATCCGGGCTCCGCGGCCTGTCCGGCGCGTCCCCGTGCCGTATACCAACTGTGAAAACACCTGCCGCCGCTTGACCATCGAGGCAACGATCAAGCTGTAGAGGTCGGTGGTTTCCGGCCAGTATTAACGACGGCCCAAGATCATGGACGGATAGACTCGTTACCTGTAGGGCATGATTCCAGGTCCGAAAACGCGAGCCAGTCTCGTGTCGCCTATCCACAAGGCCACTATTCAGCTCTGATCTTGCACAGGATCCTGCGCCCCAGCCTCACGGGCTCTGTACAGGATCTTAGAAGACCAAATCCGCAGTACGTGAACCAGGCATCTTGCCAGCCCAGACCCGCAAGCTGCCCTGGAACGGCAAGCCCAGGGAGGCGGCCCACCCACCCACCCTCTGGCGCCCGGATCCGCCGTACGGACCCACCAACGCTCACACAGAGACAAAATTGGAGATCATCTTCGCCGTCGCGCCCCTAGCCGCTCCGTGGCCCTGCCGCCCGCCACCGGTTCGTCCGCGAGACCGGGATCGATGTGGCATCGACCTGGTCCGAAGAGTCGTTGTCCAGGTCCCGCATCAGTCCTACAACCCACTCCGCATCGGCTGTGACTCGAAGCAGCGTACTCAATCTGATCCGAGCAGCACTCGCTGACTCCTCCTGACATCCTCTTACCCTCCGCTCAAATGCCCCGGAACCGGCAGGACCCAAGGAGGTGCGGCCTGTCCTGAGGCTCGTGCTCAAGGCACACCGACGTCCGATGGTGTCTCGCTTCTGACCTGGAAGGAGTCTTGCCAGGCTAGATTGGTTCTAGAACATGTCAGCCTGGGGATAACCAGGACAAGAGGAGGTGAGCATGTCGACAGCAGAAGCTAAGGCGGCCATGGCGAGGGCCTATACGAGCGGCGAGGCGCCCACGCTAGATTCTGTTTCTCCCGATGGCATGACCGAGCTTTGGAAGCTTGGCGACGCACTCTTCCTTCTCCCCGTGATCCCACCGGACGCACCTCCTGAAGTTGAATATGCACTCCGCCTCCGTCGCGATGCTAGCCTCAGCGGCCAATGTGACATGTGTGGCGCCTCTTTCAGTGTTCAGCCTAGCGAGGACTTTGGAACCGGCAGCGTCTCAGCGGGCCTATTTCCGCATCGCGGAAATTGCCTGGCAGCGGATGAAAATATATTCCCTCTAGTAACGTCTTTCTATGAAAAGCGTGACAAAGTTACGCACAGCGAGGCTTTCGAAGCGGCCAGTAGACGGACTAAAGAGAAGATACTTAGCGCTTTGCCAAATCGAACTGAAATTTCGGCGACCGATGGCATGAAAGAGCGTTTCCTCGGGCACCTAGATGAGAAGCTTGCCTCAGCGAAAGGCCGTTGTCCGCACCTCACCTCGAACCCAGCTCAGACATGGAATATTTTCATGTGGAACGACAGGTGGCGCTGTGACGAGTGTCATTTGAGGTTCGCTACAGATTGTCAGCGGCAATCTCCCTTGGCGCCGATAGAAGATCTCTCTTGCGATTACTGCCGACGCTACTCTCCGACATACCTGAAGCCAACAGTAAGCCGTGTAGGCACTTTCTTGCTCTACGGCGCAGCGTGTCGGAGATGCGCGCGAGAGTTCGAGAGTGAAACCGAGAATGTGGAGAGTAGGTTATGAGTACTGACGTGCAGGGCGTTGACGAACCAATTCTGGAAGAAGCGCAACGACTCCTTGGGACCCGAACAGCCAAGGATACGGTTAACGCTGCACTCCGAGAAGTTGTTCGGAAGAGGTTGGTTGAGGAGTACTTCTCGTTTATGTCAGAGCTAGATCCGGCAGAGTTGGAAAGCCTGCGGACTGAAGCATGGCAGTAGATCCTGCCTACCTCGTCGACAACAGTGCATGGAACCGCCTTAAGTACACCTCGGTAGCCGCTCGGTTGAAACCATTGGCGGATGCTAACCTAATAGCTACATGCGGTCCGCTCGAAATTGAAGCATTGTATTCTGCGCGAAACTCGGAAGAGTACGAGAAACTACGGATCTATCGGCTGGCCGTGTTTACCTATATTGAGGCAGAAGAGTCAGACTGGCAACGTGCACTTGCAACGCAACGCGAACTCTGTATCAAGTCACAACATAGAGGACCGCGCGTTCCCGATCTCATGATAGCAGCGATCGCTCAACGTTATAATTTGACCCTAATTCACTATGATTCAGACTTTGATCGAATTGCGGAAGTAACGAAACAGCGAACAGAATGGGTGGTGCCTCGCGGGTCGATCGTATAAGGCGTAGTTGAATCCGCTCCGTCGTGTTGTTTTGTGGGCAAGACCCCGCACACGTACGGCACAGCACCCGTACAGTACAGCGCCCGCTCGTGCGGGCGCTATGCGCCGCGATTCCGGCCCGGTCCCCCCTCCTGCCTGCGCTGACGCGCTCGCTCCGCGCCGCCTCCGTGTTCCTGACCTCACTCCCTCAACAAGACAAGAGAGCGAGGTCAGGAACACTACGGCTCTACTACACGAGTAAACAGACAAAAGGAGAGACCAATCCGGAAACGCACTGGGGAACCCGGAACCGCCCCCGGCCCCGAAAAACACGGCCCCGGTTCCAGGTTCCCCAGACCCCTCCTGCCTCCCCCCGAAAAGCAACGACGGACCCCGCCGCACCCATGACCGTGGAAAGCGCAATGGACCACGGTTCCCGCCGCACCAATGATCGCGGAAGAGTGCCCAGGGCCGCCGCGCTCCGCGCGGCACATCCGCCTACCGGCCGGGCCTGCCGCCCGTGGAAGCCTGCAAGCGTCGCGGGGGACACCCGGGGCAACCCCCCCAAAGCCCGGGGTTTCCCCGGTTTCCCCCGCACCCCCTTCCCGCCCTTCCCCCCGCCCAAGGGCGCGCTCCGCGCGCCACGTACGACTCACATACCGCACCGACCCCGGCGCACACGGGGAACCAGCACACCCCGCACCGAAACCCCGCCGCCCGCAGTGCCCGCATCCGAGGAAACAACCCGGACATGCCGAAAAGGGCCACCCCGAACACCGAGAGCGCCCCCGCACACGGCGGGCCCCAGGCCCGGCCGCGCTAACCCGGGCGCTTCACCTGCTCAGCGAACCTCTGCCACACGCTCAGCAGGAACCCCAGCACAGGGCCGCTCACGGTCCGTGGTGTCACGCACCAGCACACCGCGCCGGGCATCACCGACCTCCACGCATTGCCGCCGCCGTTGCCGCTGTAGCTGGACGTACGCCAGCGCGCCTCTACCCGGACTTCCATTGCTCCGCTATCTTCAAGATCAGCTACACGGGACTCATCGCGCGGCAGCGCGTTACCCCGAGATCAGGTCAAACAGATACCTCCCTTGCTGACCAACGGCCTGTCCTCCGTGGTCTGATCGTCTATCCCATCCATCCGCACTGTGTACCGCATCGGCCCCGTCGCCAGATCGAACGTCCCGCACAGCCCCGGGTTCGCCCCCTCCGGCCACCACCTGCAACGCCATATCCGGCCGCTGCGACAGCTCCGCCACCCGCACCACGCTCATGCATCACCTGCGCCGACCCGATCAGCCGCCGCAACGCAGACTCATCCAGCACCGCCACCACATACGGCGGCGCGGCCCGTCCAAGCTCCTGCCGCCCCAGCCGCACCGCCACCAGCTCATCGGCATAATCGTATACGGCCCGCCGCCAGGAACAGCGCCCGCGCGTACTCACCGGTCTGAAGCAGCCCGGCACCAGCACCGGTGACCACACCCGGATCTGCTGGGCCGCGAGTTCCTTCTCCAGCCACTCCACGAACCACGACTCCACCGGCCCGTCCGCGCGCCTGGCCAGCGCCGCCAGGCGCGCGAAATGGTCATAATCCAGTTCGCACGCCCCGCACCAGGCCCTCAGCACCTCCACCGTCGGCAGCCGGCCCCCGCTCTCGGCCTTACCGACCACCGACCGGTCAAAACCCAGACGATCCGCCAGCGCCTGCTGGGAAGTGAAACCAGCCGCCACCCTCGCCCGGGCCAGCTCCTCACCCAGGAACGCACGCGGGTCAGTTTCCGGATCACGGCTATTGGGACGGGGCATGAGGCGCACCTCCAGCAGGTAGAGACCGTTAGTGGCACAGCGCCGGCCACACTGCCGATTCTGTCACCACCCTGGCAAGTTAGGTAACGATCACACCCAGCCACCTCGCCACCAGGAACACCGCCCATGGAACCAGCAGCCGCCCCGGCAGATACCCGGCCCCGGACCCGCCCGCCAGCCGGACCGGACAAGCACCCGCACGAGCCGTGCCACCCGGTCAGCAGCCGGCCACCGCCGCCGCGCCCGGCTACACAAGCACGTTCGGCGGCCGGGCCGAGGAGGCCAGCCGCGTCCGCCGCGAGATCGCGGGCTACCTGGGAAACTGCCCGGTCACCGACGACATGGTCCTTATCGCCAGCGAACTGGCCGCCAACAGCATCCTGCACACCCACTCCCGAGGCGCATCCTTCCAGGTCCGCTGCGAGCTGGCCCCCGGCACCGCCCGGATCGAAGTCCAGGACATGGGCGGCCCGTGGCGGCACCGCCCACCCGGTGACCGGCCCCACGGACTCGACATCGTACAGACGCTCACCGGCCCCGGCGGATGGGGAACACACGCCGCCAGCGACGGAACCCGAACCGTGTGGGCCCGGCTGTCCTGGGAGGCGAGTGCGTGACCCGCAAGATCACCAAGGAGCAGTCCGCTGTCATCGGCGCCAACATCCGCGCCCTCCGCCAGCGCCGGGGATGGACCCAGCCCACGCTCGGCAACCTGATGGGCTGGCCCAGCGCCTCAACCGTGTGCGCCGCCGAAGGCCACCGCAACCACCGGCAGCGACACTTCACCACCACCGAAGCCGAGCAGCTAGCCGCGATCTTCGGGGTCTCCTCCGCCCAGCTCATGACGCGGTGCGCGACCTGCGGCGGCCAGCCGCCCGCCGGGTTCGCCTGCCTGGCCTGCGGAGCCACCCCCGGCACCGGCCACCCGGCCGCGCCCGCTGTCCTCCACCTTGTGCAGCACGCTCCAGCGGCGGCGACCGGATGAGCACACGTGTCGACGGCGCCACGATCCAGGTCATGGTCACCGTGCGCGCCACGCTCAGCGCCGGGCCCGTCCACCTCACGCTGTCCGCCCGCGAGGGCCCGGCACCGGGAACCTGGCGGTACAACCTCACTGACGGCATCGACCACCGCGCGGCGGGCGGACGCGTCGCCGGGATGACAGACCACATGGACGCGCTCAGGCACGCCGCCGCCATCACCGCAGCCGGATACGACCCCGGCACCGCCGAACGCGGCCTGCTGGAACAATTCGCTGCCAGCCGCGACTAACCCAGGCCAGATCCCCCGCCACCCTCACCAGGGCCGCCGTCCTGGTCAGCGCTGATCCCCGGCTCGCTGCCGCCGACCGCACCGGCAGCGATGACAGCTTTCTTACGGCCGCCGCACAGCACCTCCGCGCAGGGGCACCCTGTCGCACAATCGTCACGTAACGTACCCATACGGGTACTCGGTGCACCTGACGTCTCGTGTGACTGCGGAGGAGCATGGGAATGCCCGCGGGACCGCCGTACGGTACCGGTCCGCCGTGCGCGGTGACCGCCGTAAAGACCGGGTGCCAGGTGCCGCTCTGTGCGGTTCTTTACCCACCTCCCAGGCGCGGGTCCCTCGCCGGGCAAGTCCGGGGGGCCTGGCCGGACCAACCAGGGGCGGTCCGCAAGCGGCCCGGCCCCGCCGGCGAGCGTAAGGCCCCCCGGCCATGCCCGGCCCCGCACCAGGCAGGACACCGGCCAAACAACCGCCCGCCGCTCCCCGCCGCACACACCGGCCCCGCCGCGCCCATGCCCGCCAGAAACGAGGTGACCCGCCGAAATGCCCGGCACCGGGAAAGACCCCGAAAACCACGGCAGCCATTCACCGGGAATTACCGACAGCGCCAGCAATGCCATCCCGCCCGTCCGGAACCCGCGATCAGCCGCGCCCATTACTAATCCTGAATATGCCTCTGACCAGGAAGAACACGACAGTAATTCACGGGGCATAATGGCAGGCACGCCTATTATCAGCTATAATCTAAAGGAGGGGGAAAGGCCCGGCGGGATGAAAGTCCGGTTCAAGATCCGGGTCGAGAAAGGGAAGAAAGCCGCCGCGCTGAACGCGCAGCAGGCCCAGGCAATCAAGGAGCTCCTGCAATGGGCACGCCAGCACAGAACACCCTCATGAGGCCCGCCACCGAGCCCGGCACCGCCGCCGAGCCGGTCCCTGTGGCGATCCTGGCCCGGACCTCCACCCGCATCCTCCAGGACCCCTACGCCTCGCTATCCCGGCAGGTCCGCGCCTGCCAGGCATGGATACCCGCAGGCTGGTACGTCGCCGGATACTACTGGGATGTTGAATCCGGCTCCATCGACCTGGAAGACCGCAGCCAAGGAGACGCCTACCAGCAGTTCACCGCCGCCGGCATCCCCCGCGACGGCGGCATGGCCGACCTGCTCACCGAAGCCCAGGCCCCCGTCCCCCGGTTCGCCGCCGTCGTGTGCGAAGACATCGAACGGTCCGCGCGGGACACGTTCAACGCGCTGAAACTGGAAAAGGCGCTGTCCCGGCAGGGCATCCCGCTGTTCGCCACCGACGAGCCCGCCTCCATCGAGGGGATCAACGCGACCACCGTCCTGGTCCGCCGGGTCAAGCAAGGCGTCGCGGAATGGTACCGGCTCCAGCTCAAGGAAAAAGCGTGGAAAGGGCTGGAAGAACACGCCCTCGCCGGGTGGAACACCGGCCCCGCCCCCTACGGGTACCTCGCGGAGAAAGTCCCCCACCCCGCACCGGGCAAAGCCGCCCAGGGCATGACCAAAAGCCGGCTGGTCCCCGACCCCGTACGCGGGCCCGTCGTCACCCAGATCTTCTACTGGCGCGTCAACTGCCAGCTGTCCGTCCCGGCGATCGTGGCCCGGCTCAACGCCGACCCTGCCGTCTACCCCGCCCTGGACAGCCGGGGATGGATCAAGCCGACCGTGACCGCGATCCTGGCCAACCCCAAATACACCGGCCACATGGTCTTCGGCCGGACCCGCAAAACCACCACCAGCCGCAAAGCCCGCCCCGTCCCCCCAGCCCAGTGGATCTGGTCACCCGAGCCTGTCCACCCGCCGCTGGTGGACCGGGCCACCTGGGACGCCGCCCAGAAGATCGGCGCGCAGCGCGGCAACGTCCGCGACCCCGAGATGCCCACCAGCCAGCCCGGCCGCCGGTACATCCTGCGATCCCGGATCAAATGCCGGATCTGCCAGCGGCGTATGGCCGGCATCGCCCGGCCCACCCGGACCGGGAACCTCTACCTGTACTACGCCTGCCCCCACAACCCTGCCAACCCCCGCCACACCGCTAACCACCCCGACCACCCCCACGTCTCCATCCGCGAAGACACCCTGATGGACGCCCTGGCCGGGTTCTTCGACCAGTACATCTTCGGCCACGACCGCGCGGAACTCCTGGCCGCCCAGCTCCCCGCCACCGACGCCGGCCACGCCGAGCAGCTGGCCCGCAAGACAGCGCACCTGAACACCCAGCTCCGCAGGATCGACGCCGCCGAACGTGGCCTGATCTCCGAGCTGGAAGACCGCCGACCCGGAGACCCCGCAGCCGCCGCCTACCGCGCCCGGATCCGCGCCCGCTACGCCGAGCTGTACACCGAGCGGACCCGCACTGAGGCCGACCTGGTTGCGCTCCAGTCAGCCGCCACCCCGGACAACGACCCCACCCTGCTGGATGAGCTGCCCGCCCTGGCCGGGGTCCTGCCCGGAGCCCCCGAGAAGATCAAGCAAGCCCTGCTGGCCGCGTTCGACATCCACGCCCTTTACAACAATGAGGACAACCAGGTCACCATCTGGGCCACCATCACAGCAGACACCCCCCGCACCATCGCTGCCCTACTCGGCGACCCCCGCACCGACCACGACGCCGGCCAGCCCGCCACCCCGCCCACCAGCCACGACCCTGTTTCCCACTTGGACAAGACACCCCCGTACACCCGATCCGCCATCACGCCCGGATCCGCCACGGAAACCGGTCAGGACACCGGGACGGACGGCGGGCGGGGCTGCCGGGACCACAGCGGCCAGCGGGACGCCAGCACGCGTTAACCGCGACGTGACAGGCGCTACCACGGCATGGCACGCGCTACCGCGCGCGATGATGGCTCAGTGCGTTGGGCCACTGGGGCCGGTCGCCGCGCCCGGAGCGGGGACGACACGATCAGGACGCGTAAGGCTGCGCCCAGGCTTGCAGCGCGGCGACCGCCGCCGGAGCGAGGGCCTGGGTGTCGCCCGGGACGCCCGGCAGGTGCAGCAGGTGGTTCACGCCGGTCAGCACCTGCAGGCCCGGTCCGCTGGTCCGGGCGGCGGACAGGGCGCTGGCCAGGGGCTTGATCGTGCTCAGGGGAACATTGGTGTCCTGGGTGCCGTCCGTGACCAGCACCCGGGTGCCACCCGGCAGGCGGGCCGCGACCGAGGGCGGGTAGATCGCGTCGTCGCTGCGCACGTAGCGGGCGTTCGCCGGGGAAAGCAGCTCGGGGGTGAGCAGCTGCACCACGTCAGGCGACAGGCCGGCGGTGCTCACCGGCTGCCCGGCCCGGAATTCGGCGATCGCCCGCTGTACCCCCGCGGCGTTGCTCCTGGCTCCGGCCGCGGTGAGCATCCCCTGGCCGACGGCCGCGTCGAGTTGCTCATCGGTCTGCAGGCCGATGAGCGTCAGCAGACGGGCGTCCTGCGGCTCGATCAAGGCGAGGCCGGCCGGGCGCGGCGACACCGATTCCGCGACCAGCAGCGCGTACATCCCGCCCTCGCTGTGCCCGACCACGAGCATCCGTCCGGTGTCCGTGTCTGGCTCGCCGCGGAGCAGGGCATAGGCCGCGTCGGCCTGGCGGATGAAGGCGGTCAAGGTGATGGAGCCAGGATCGGCGGCAAAAGTCCCGCCCCCGGTCTGGCCCGCGAAGTACTTGTCGAACCGCAGGCTCATGATGCCGAGCCGGGCCAGTTCGGCCGCGATCAGCTGCAGCGTGTGCGGGGACAGCCCCGCGGCCGCGTCGTCCCCGTTACGGTCGGTCGGGCCGCTGCCCGCCAGCAGCAGCGCGGCGGCCAGATGCTGGCCGGCCCGGTGCGCGGGCACGTCAAGCGTGCCGTACGTGGTGGTGCCGCTGGCGGCGAAGGAGACACCGCGGTTGACCGCCGCGACCTGCGGGCCGGTTCCCGGGCTCGCGGCCGTTCCCGGGCTCGCGGCCGTTCCCGGGCTCGCGCCCGTTCCGGACGGCCAGCCAGCCGCACCCGGCCAGTCCCGCGCCGAGCAAGGTCGCCGCGAGGGCGAGGTACACGGTCTGGACGGCGATGCGCATGCCCTTCCCTTCTGTGCCTTGTAGGGTACAATCCTGGCGATCACGGCTGATGGGATATATGACCAGCTAAAGGACTGTTATGCCTCCTGGGGAGCTCTTCCTCAAATGCTCGGACGGGCACTTTTACGTAGCCAGCTTGCAGACCATTCGCTGGCGTTCCATGCATATCGGCACGACGCAATATCGCCGCTGCCCGATTGACAACAAGTGGCGAAAGGCTGTCTTCGTCAATCCCGGGGAACTGTCCAAGGACGAGCTCGACCAAGCCTCCGCCCACCGCGTTTAGGGCGGCTCCGGGCACGAAGTGATCCACGGTCAGGATCGTGTGGCCGAGCGCGCTGGCGGCAGGCTCGGCGTGCTCGCGGCTAGCGAACCCGGCCGCCGCCGCGGCCCAGGCGAACACGGCCGGCTCCACTGGATACTGGCAGGAATAGCCGTGCGTGGCGTCCAGGGCCGTGGCCACGGTCCGGCCGATCAGAGCGGCGACCGTCGCCGCCGGAGCGGTGTGGGCCTCGATGACGATCCAGCCATGCCGCTGCGTCACCGGGCGCCAGGCCCGGAAGAACCCGGCCAGGTCATGAGCTAGCTGGCCGGCCGGAATGGCAGTGCCGTCGGGCCGCGCGAACGCGGCGGAACTGACCGGAGGGACAGAACTGGCCCGAGGGGCAGAACTGGTCCGAGGGGCGGGAGGCTGGGCGACCGGAGGGACAGCCGGGACACGCCCTGCACGTGTCCCGGCTGTCCTGTCCGTCCTGGATGGTCCTGGTGTCCCGGGCGTCGCGGGTAGCTGGAAGGCCCGGTCGTGGATGGCCGACTTGCAGACGTGCAGGGCGTCGCGGGCGTCCAGGCCGCGTTCGGCCAGAGCGCGGCTGAGCCGGTCCGGGTCGGCGATGTCCCCGTCCATGACCAGGTGCGGCACCCCAGCCGCGGCCAGCCGCTCCGACGCCACCCGGCGGCCACCTGGCTCGGGTCGACGCCCACCATGAGCAGGGGGAACTCATCGATGTGCCGGCCTCGCGCGGTCCGCGCCCGCACCGCCTGGTACAGCGTGGCCAGCAGGGCCCCGTCGCCGCAGCCGGTGTCGACGACGAGGGCGGGCTGACCGGCGAGCGGTTCGGTGTCGAACAACGGCAGCGCGATGCCAAGGAACGGCGTCCGGCACACGGCGGCGAAGACGTCCCCGCTGAAGGAGATGTCGAGCTCGCGGTCCAGGTGCGTCTCGGCGCCGCCTGCGGCGTCCGGCTGCGTGCTCGCCGAACAGCAGCCCGGGCACCCGGCGCAGCAGCGGCAGGTAGACCATCGGGTACCGGTACTGCCTGGCCATGGCCACCGCCACCTCGCCCTCGGCGGTGAGCCTGGCGCGGTCCCCGCTGACGCGGACCCAGCCCGGCCCGGCCAGGATCTGCGCCGCCGACCGCAGGCCGGGACGGTCAGCACCAGATCGGCGCCGGCCAGTCAGCGCGCCCCGGCGGGTCAGCGCGACCATGACCGGCGCCAGCAGGTGACCGTCCAGGTGGGTCAGCACCTGGCAGCGCGCCTGGCCCCGGCGGGCCGGGCAGGTCCCATTCCCGCGCCATCAGGCCAGTGAAAGAATCCAAGCTCCGAACGGCCGACGGTGCGCCGCCGCCAAAGACGATCTCGTCGAGGCGGCCGGCCAGCTCAAGGAAGCCGGCCGCGGCGGCGTAGCAGGCGGCGTAGTCGGTCATCACCAGGCGGCCGGCCGCGGTGGGCTCGATCATCAGCTCGTCGGTGCCCGGCTCCCCGGCGCAGGTGACGAACCCCTGGTCGGCAAGCAGCCGGACCGCCACGTTCAGGTACCCGGCGCTGGCGTTCAGCTGACGCCGCAGCTCGCCGAACCCGGTGCGCGAGGCCGCGGCCAGGATCTTCAGCGCGCCCCGCTGCTCGAGCGCGGCCATCGTGGAACCGACCATCACGCCGTCGATGTGCCTGCACACCAGGTCCCAGACCCGGACGCCGATCGCCGCCGTCTCAGCCATCGGCCTGCGCCAGGAAGCTTGTGACCTCGGCGGCCAGCCCGGGCACGTCGAATAAGAACGCGCCGTGACCTAGGCCGCTGTCCAGCACGCGGTGGCGGCTGCCTGCCGCCCGCCGCGGTCAGCGCGCGGTGCAGTTGGCCGGTCTCGGCGGCGGGGTAGCGCCAGTCTCGCTGGTAACTGACGAACAGGGTTCTGGCCGTTACCGAGGCCAGCGCCTGCTCCAGGCTGCCGTACTCGTGCGCCAGGTCGAAGTACTCCACGGCCCGCATCAGGTACATGAGGCCATTGGGGTCAAGTTCGTGCCGGGCCCGCGCGATCAGCGACTCGATGAACGACTCGACCAGGAATTCGGCGCCGAGCGTGTAGCCGTAAGCACCGGCACGCGCCGGATGCGCGGCGGCCGAACCGCTGCTCCATCGCCTCCCGGCTCATCCACAGCGGCACCGCGGCCGCGACCGCGGCGTTCAGGCCCTCGTCCGGGAACGAGCTCCCGTAGTAGTCGCCGTCCCGCCAGCTGCGGGTCGGCGCGGATCAGGTGACGCATCACGGCGAAGATCGCGATCGTGTGCGCCGAGGTGGCGGGCGTGGTGGTGATCACCACGGCGTTGCGCACCATGTCCGGATAGCCGATCGCCCACTCCAGCACCTGCTGGCCGCCCAGGCAGCCGCCGATCACCGCGTGCAGCCGGTCGAGGCCGAGCTGCCGGACGAACCGGCTCTGCGCGTTCACCATGTCCCGCACGGTCACCACGGGAAAACGCATCCCGTACGGCCGGCCGGTGGCCTCCTCCACGCTGGCCGGACCGGTCGTGCCGCCCGCCGCCAGGGCATCGGTGCAGATCACGAAGTACTTGTCGGTGTCCAGCAGCTTGCCGGGGCCGATCGCGCCTGCCCACCAGCCGCGGGCCGGGTCCGACGGCGGAGTGACGGCCAGCCGCGTGGGCCCGGTGGGTCAGCGAATGACAGACGAGTATGGCGTTATCACCACAGTCCGTTAGGCATCCATATGTTTCGAAATTGATCGTGGCGCGGGGCAGCGTGCGACCGCAGTCAAGCAGCAGCGGCTGGTCCAGGGTGAGCTGGCGGGGCGGGGCGATTAGCTGCGGATTGTTGAGTTGGCGCAGGTCCGGGGCGGTGGGGCTCATCGGGACTCCGCGTCGGGGCGGCCCGGCGGTCACGTAGCCGCCGGGGAACTGGGTGTAGTCCGGGTAGGCGGGCACCGGGCCGGGCAGCGCCAGGCTCACCAGCCGGCCGTCCAGCTCGAGCAGGAGCCGGGCGGCCAGCAGCGGGCCGGTCACCTCCGCGAGCTCGTCCTCGCCGGTCTCCAGGCCGAAGTCGCGGTCCAGGACCCCGGCCAGCCGGTCCGGCGCGGGGCCGCGTCGCAGGCCAGGTAGACGGCCCGGGCCAGCCCGGACAGCACGTGCCTGGCGGCCCCGGCGCAGCTCCGGGTGTCGGTGATGACCAGGTCGTCGCCATGATCGTCCATGGTGAGCGCCGGGCGGCGTGCCCGCACCGTAGGCCGCGCCCCAGTCGCGGGCCGCCTGGACCAGGGCGGTGATACCGGGGTTCTTCGCTATTTCCTCCTTCAGGCTTTCGATATACCGCAGCGGGCCGACGTCGGGCTCGGTGGTGAAGAAGTAGGCGAGGTCGTCCAGATCGGCCGGACCGACCGGATAAATGAGCGACATCGCGCCGACCGGGAACAGGATAAGGCCCATCCGGCTGGGCCTGCTCGTGGTAAACGCTGTACCGGTCGTAGCGGATCCGCGGCGTGCTGGCCGGCGGCTGCAGGTGCTCCAGCGCGGGCAGCCAGCCGGCCATGTCGGCGTACCAGTCGTCCTTTTCGCCGGGGAAACCCCAGAGCATCGACCAGGACAGCCGGAGCCCGAATTCACGCGCCCATTTGAGCAGCTGGAGGTTCTGCCAGCCGCCGATGCCCTTGTCCATAAGCTTGAGCACGTCGCTGTGCAGGCTCTCGATGCCCGGCTGGACCCAGGTCACGCCGGCCCGCACCAGGGCCTGGACGTGGCCGCGGTTCAGGTTCGCCTTGATCTCGTAGAAGATGCGCCGCTGCGCGGTCGTCCGCGGCCAGGGCGGGCAGCAGGGTCGTGTAGTAGCCCATGTCGAGGATGTTGTCGACGGCCTCGAAGTCGCTGAGCTGGTAGCGGTCCTCAGCTCACCGAGCTCGGCCAGCACCCGGGCGGGTGACTTGACCCGGTACCCGAGGCTGGTGCCGTTCAGTCCGCAGAACGTACACTGGTGCACCGCCCCCCACCAGCAGCCTCGTGAGGTCTCCAGGGGCAACCCGGGCCGGATGTGCTTGCTCAGCGGTGAGGCGGCCAGCGTGGCGAAGTAGTCGTCGAAGCGGGGCGTGGGCAGGCTGTCCAGGTCGTGAAACAGCGCGCGGGGCAACGTCTCGGGGGCCCTGGCGCTTTGGCTTCGCGGTGAGCGGGGGCCAGGACGCCGCGGGGCAGTTCCTGCGGGTCCACCGCGCGGCCGCGGTCCAGGGCCAGGCGGCACAGGTCCGCGATCAGGCCGTCGGCCTCGCCGGAGACGACGTAGTCCACCCAGTCGAAGCAGCGGTGCGTGGCCTCGCCCATCACGGTCTCGCAGTTGGCGCCGCCGAGCATGGTGATCACGCCCGGATCGAGCTCGCGGATCCGGCGCAGCAGCGCCAGCGACGCGACGTGCTGCTCGAACGTGGACGTGCAGCCGACCACGCGGGCGCCGGTGGCCAGCACCCGGCGCGCGGTGTCGTCGACGAACCGGCTCGCCGCCGCGCGCAGCGCCCGCAGATCTTCGATGAGCGCGTCGCCGCTCGCCCCCCGCCAGACCACCGGATGCCGCTCGCTGGCCTGGCGCACCTGGCGCAGGTACTCCGCGTCGTGGGCGGCCCGGCGCGGGTCGTCGGCGAAGGCCGCGGCGGCGAAGGTCCACTCGCCGGCCAGGAACACGCTCGGCGACTTGGAGGACGGCAGCTCGTAGCGGCGCAGCCCGACGCTCTCGGCGAACCACAGGTTGGCGTGCGCCACCGTCGAGGTGATGCCGCGGTCGGCCAGGATGGCCTGCAGCAGGCCGAGCGCGATGGACGGCCGGGTCAGCGACGCGTACGGCATCGTGACCAGGCAGACGTCGACGGCCGCTTCCCCCTCCGCCCCCGTGAGGGAGGGGGAAGCGGCCGGGCTGACCTGACGCGTTGGTCACCGGCTGGCCCGGGCGGACGGCCTCCAGCGGGAGCAGGCCGTCGCGCCCGGCCGGGACCTGCGGTTCCTCGTCGATGAAGCCGCGGACGAAGAGCCGGTCCAGCACGGCCAGGGTTCGCGCCGGGGAGATCCCGGCGCTGGCCCGCCGCCTGATCGCGATCTGCTCGGCCGTATTGGTGCCCGCCGCCAGCAGGGCGGCGAGCTCGCCGGCCTGCGGCTGGTCAAAGGCCAGCCCGAGACCGGCCGAGATCACCCGCAGCTTGGCGTCGTCCACCACGAGCCGCACGTCCGGCCGCAGCCGGATCACGTCGAGCACGGACAGGCTCTCCCGGATGTACTCGTCGATCATGGACTGCAGCAGCTCGCGCAGCTCGGCCGCGGAATTGAAGGTGCCCTCCGCGATGACCCAGTAGCCGAGCGGCCACCTCTCGCTCGCGTTGCACGGCGTGATGAGCTTGACCGACCGCTCCACCATGTTGAACAGGAACCCGGACACGCACGCGATCGTCGAGCTGGCGTCGTCGGAGACCAGCTCGCCGCCGCGCTTGGCGGCGAACTTCCTGGCCCGGCCCGCGTTGGACTTCAGGTACCGGCCCGCCTCGGCGGCCTCCTTGTTCTGCGGCACGCACTCGACCCGGAGCAGTTCCTCGGGGGTGAAACCCTCGTGGATCCGGGTGAGCGAGTTCAGCGCGATGATCGAGAACCGGTCCACGGCCGACCCCATCGACTGGGCCAGCGCCAGGATCCGGCGGGTGCGCTCGATATCCTTCTGCCCCTGCGCGGTCGTGGTCTGCGGGCACTTGCCGAGCACGTCGTAGAAGTCGGTCAGGAAGTGCTCGTAGTCCGGGTTGTCCAGCGGATCGGTGGCCCAGTACATGAACCCGTGCTTGGCCGACGGGCCGAACACCTCGCCCAGCACGGCCAGGGACTCCCGCCAGAGCGTGGCGTTCTCCGGCGTGTACGGCCAGTTGTGCTCGAACCTCGGCGCGGCCACCCCGCAGAACCAGCAACCCACCGTGCAGCCCTGGGACAGCTCGAGGGCCACCGGTGCGTGCACGATGGCGTCGGAACGTTCGGTGCCTAGTTCGCCGGTGCACCGGCTGATCATCCGGTCCCGCCACGCCCGCATCCGCGGATCCGCGGGCACGGTCTGCTCCCGCAGCGCGCGGCGGTGCTGGATCTTCTCGTGGATGAAGTACCGGTAGCGCAGCACCGCGACCGGTACCTCGTCCCGGCGGCCCGCCCGGACCAGGCGGGTGACCTCGGAGGCCTGCTCCGGATCGACGAGCGGGATCACGTCGGCCGGGGTCAGGGACAGGCCGAGCGCAGTCAGCGCCGCCTGCGCGTCGCTCGCGAACGCCTCCTGGTACTTCGGATCCATCGTCCACCGCTCCAGGAAACGCTTGAGGTGCGACACGTCCCTGATGTAGTCGGGCGGCACGTCGGCAAGGTCGCCCAGCAGCGAATAGAACGACGCTGACTGCGTTGTCATCGGCTAGCTCCTTCTACGTTTGGCCGGTTAGGTGAGGACGATGGCGGCGACCGCCACCGCCTCGGCCTCGGCGAGCACGGTGGACGTGGTCGCGGCCGCCTCGGCCTCCACCGTGGCCACCTCGGCCTCGGCGGCGGCCGTGGTAGTGGTCGCGGCCGCCTCGGCCTCCACCGCGACGACCTCGGCCTCGGCGGCCAGCGTCGTCGTGGTCGCGACCGCTTCGGCCTCCATCGCGGCGGCTTCGGCCTCGGCCGCGACCGTGGTGGTGGTCGTGGCCGCTTCGGCTTCCACCGCGAAGGCCAGGGCCTCGGCCTCGGCCGCCACCGTCGTGGTGGTCGCGGCCGACTCGGCTTCGCCCAGCACGATGTTGGTCAGCGAGATGGCCTGGGTCTCGGCTAGGGCGGTGGTGGTGGTGGAGACCAGTTCGGCTTCGACCGCGGCGCCCAGGATGTCGATGATGCCCTCGGTGAACTGCACGCTGTTCACCAGGGACTCGCTCGTCGCCCAGATCGCCGCCCGCGGCGCCAGCTTGCGGCAGCAGATCCGCGTCGGTCAGCGTCTCCGGCTCGGGCGGCGCCAGCGGCACCACCAGGCACACCGCCTGCTCGGTGTTCTGGATCAGCCGGACCTCGCTGCCCTCCGGCAGCGGGAGCAGCTCCCGGAACAACGGCAGCAGTTCCTCGGCCTCCGAGGTCCAGCTGGTCATGTGGACGTACTTGACCGTCGGCGTGTCCGCCACGACCCGGACGTCGACGCCGGACGGGAGCTCGAGCCCCGCCGCCGTCAACACCTCCCTGGGGCTGGCGACCAGCCGGTCCAGGAAGTCGGGGTCACGCCAGGCACGCGCGATGACCATCCCGGTCGCCAGAGCAGAGCGCTCTCCCTCCAGCACGTCCTCCGGAGCGATTCGCACCTGCGCGACTCGTTCTTCCGGGGTGAGTGTCATGCGCGAACTCCTTCGTCGCCCATCGCGATGGGCATCGGCCCGCGGGCATGCCGTGACCGGCCGGGTTGGCCTGGCCGGAACGGCATGCCCGCGCGGGCGTCCAGTGTCAGATGGCGTTCCCGGTAGCCTGCGAGATGGCGGTCATGTTCTTGCCGGTGGCCTGCGAGGCCTCCTGCAGGATCGGTTGAGCTGGCTGTTGGCCTTGCTGACGAACCGCGGCGAAGTCGCTGCGGAACCGGTCGCCGTGCTGGGCCACCCAGTAGGAGGAGCTCTGCTGGACGGCCTGGTTCATCTTGTTCAGGACGGCGTCCAGCTCGGACTTCATCGGACCGGCGAGCTGCTTCACCAGGTTGTCGAGCTGGGCGAGGTCGGCGCCTACGAGTGCCATGTCTGATCTCCTGCCTGTCATGCGGACCCGGCGGATCCGCTTGCTGGAACCCCGGGCCGCCCGTCCCGCGAGTCGGGACGGGCGGCGATGTACCTAACATTCCTGCCGTGAGAATTGATGTTATAGATGTCTGATGTGACATTGGCGGCTTTTCAGCAAATTTCGCAGCTTGTTAGCCTAAGTTGTTTGTGTTACTGGCGCGTAACTATCTTCTAGATGATAGATATGATGACTAATGTCATGATATGATGGCTGAGATGGATAGCAGAGCCGCGCTCATCGCCATCGCGCGTTACGCACGAGGCCAGTGGGGCATGGTGACCTCGGCTCAGGCGGTCGCGGCCGGGGTCAGCTACATGCAAGTCAAGCGGATGACCGAGGCGGGACTGCTGGAAAAAGCCGGGCCCGGGGTCTACGTCATGATCGGCGGCCAGGCCGCCGCGGAGCGGAACCGGGCCCACAAGGTGGCCTGGCTGCGCCTGGACCCGGCCGTGCCCGGCTGGGAGCGGCAGCTGCTCGGCCCCAACAGCGCGGTCGTCTCGCACAGCTCCGCGGCGGTGCTGCTCCGGCTGGGCGATCTGGTCGTGCGCGACGTGGAGTTCACCACCACCCGGCGCCGGACCAGCCGTGACCCCGCCGTCAAGCTGCACCGGGCCACCCTCGCGCCCTACGAAGTGACCTGGGCCGACGGCCTGCCGGTCACGACGGCCACGCGCACCCTGGTCGACCTGCTCGCCGACGGCATCGCCGCCCGCCACGCGGGCAGCTTCCTGGCCGAGGCCCTGGACCGCCGGATGCTCAACGTCGACCACGTCATCAGCCGAAGTGGCGCCGCACGCCCGCCAGTACGGCTGCCCCGGCCGGAGACGGCCAGGCGCTGGTAGAAACGCTGCTCGGCCAGGTCTCGACCCCGCCGGGCAGCTGGGACCGCGAGCAAACCGTCGCCGACCTGGCCCGCGAGCTGCTCAAGCTCTCCGACGACCAGCTGCAGTCCCTGCACTCACTGGCCAGCGCGGCCCGGCGAGCCGGCCATCGCCGCCCTGCTGTCCCGGCTGGACGGCAGCCGGGGCTCTGGCCCGGGTCGGGACGGCGGGGGGCCGGGCCGGGGCGGGGGGCCGGGCCGGGGCGGGGGGCCGGGCCGGGGCGAGGGGCCGGGCCGGGGCGAGGGGCTGGTCCGGGGCGAGGGGCTGGTCCGGGGCGGGCGTCGCGGGTAGGGCGGCGCGACACGGGGATGAGCGAGGGGCATACGTCTCCGGCCTGACGCTGGGTTTCGTCGCCTTGCGCGTTGGGCCTTGGCTTTGGGTGGGTCTCGAGTGGCCGGAGATGCTCCTGGGCGTGGCTCCTGCTGGCTTTTGTGTATGGTTGTGGCAACCTAAACAAAAGAATGTGTAGGTTGCGACAACCATACAATTCGTGTTTGAGGCTTGCGGGTGCGGTTGGGTCTCTGGTGCGTGTGGGGCTTGCGTGTGGCGTGCTCCCGGGATCGTTCGTCAGTTGTGGTCGTTGGAGCGACCACAACTGACGAACGATCTGGGCCGGCGAGACGGGATGGGGTATCTGTCTACGGCTTCGCGGGACGGCAGTCAGCCACATCCAACACACTGGCGACCCGCCGCAACCACACTTAACTTTGGAGCGCTCACAGGCGGGAGTCCGTCAGGCGCGGTGGCGGCCAGGGCGCGGGTGCCGGGCTCGCAGGCGGCGCGCAGGGCGGTCAGGACGGCCGGAGCGAGCTGAGCGGCGGCCGCTCCGCTGCGGGCCGGGTCGACCATGGCCCGGGCCGCCGCCAGCCACGCGGGCGGCGCGTCCGCCT
Organism: uncultured Actinomycetes bacterium; assembly: GCA_963730825.1. Classification (GTDB taxonomy): domain Bacteria; phylum Actinomycetota; class Actinomycetes; order Streptosporangiales; family Streptosporangiaceae; genus Palsa-504. The sequence continues at coordinate 172,948 of CAVSTQ010000021.1, read as the reverse complement.
CGATGAACTCGCAGAAGGCGGTGAGGGTGGCCGCCGGGTCGCGAGCAGGTCCTCATAGCGCAGGGTCAGGCAGCGGCCGGGCGGCAGCTGGCTGAGCGCCTCGACGCCCGGCGCAGATCATCGGCGACCACTGGTAGCGGGCGAAGGCCTCGACCGGGATGGGATAGGACATCAGCTTCGCGGCGTCGTACGGCGGGAAGACCAGGCCGGCGAAGCGCTCGGGCAGGACCACCCCGGGCTCGAGCGGCACCGGCCCGTCCAGGCCCGCGGCCCGTCCGGCCTGGTGCGCGGCCGCCAGGGCCAGGATCTCCCGGCGGAACACCGGATGGCGGCTCATCGACAGCGCGCAGTCAGGCCCGTCGCGGTACAGGTGCACGAACCGGGCCGCGGGAAACTGCTCGCGCAGGGCGCGCGACCATGGTCAGCGACGCGGCGGACCGTTCCACCACCGCCGGCCGTCCGAGCTGCCCGGCCAGGTACGCCGAAGAACGCCTCGCACTGCGCGCCGACGGGGCGGCGCGGCCAGGCCGGGACCTGCGGCGGCGAGCGTGTCGTACAGGCGCGTCCGGGTCCGACGGTCAGCATGGGCAGCACGTAGTGGCAGATCAGCGGGATGCCGGCGGCCAGAGTGAAGCGGCCGCGGCCGAACGGGTAGCCCAGGCTCGGCGATCCGCAGCCCGCTGGAGATCATCTCGTCGAGCATCGGGAACGGGCTGGCGAGCAGCTGCCACAGCTGCGCGGCCGTCGAAGCTCCGCCGCGCGAGGAACGGGCCGCCCGCGGGCTGGCCGCGCGCAGGGTGCCGAAGAACTCGCTCATGCTCAGCACGTCCGGGTGCTCTCGCAGGATCGCCGACAGCATGGTCGATCCGCAGCGGCCGGTGCCGACGACGAATGTGAGCCGCATCGCCTCCACCTTCGACCCGCAGACTACCGGAGCATATCCTGTGGTAATGATAGAATATAAGTTCGATTAACGGTATGATGGTGGCATGGCCACGTATACCCCGCCAGGGTGGCCGGCCGGAGTGCACCCGCCGGGCAGTGAGGATTTCGAGTCCACCGCCGTCGGCTGGCTGCTCGAGGTCGTGCCGCCTGACTTCCGGCTGCACGGCGTGCTGCGACGTTATCCGGTGGCGCTGGCCACCTTGGCCAGGTATCACTCCAAGGCCTGCGTCGAGGGCGCCCGCGCAGGGATACCGCACGGCCAGGACCGAGCTCGCCGGGGCGCATGCCGCCGCACGCCATCGATACCGTGCTCGCCGCTTACCGCAAGGAGGGCGCCCGGCTCGCCGCCACCGCCCGCGCGGTCGGCCTGGTCGAGCGCGCCCTGCGCGGGGAGGCCTTCACGCCGAAGATGACGGGCCCGCGGGCCGCCCCGAGCCCGGAGGGAGGTGGATGACAGGCGTCCCACGAGGTGAGAAGACTGCCAGGTCAGGACGTAAAATGATGGCGTTACGTCAGCCGGGAGTGAGTTGCAGTTCCGTGGGCAGCCAGAGAAGTGAGCCAGTGTCACGGCAGGCCCGGATCCTCCTGGTGGACGACCGGCCGGAGAACCTGGTCGCGCTGGACGCGATCTTGTCCTCCGCTGAACCAGATCCTGGTACCGGTCCGGTCCGGCGAGCAGGCGCTGCGGGCTCTGCTCGCCGAGGAATTCGCCGTCGTCCTGCTCGACATCGTCATGCCGGGCATGGACGGCTTCGAGACGGCCGCGCGGATCAAGCAGCACGCCAAGACGCGGGACGTGCCGATCATCTTCCTGACCGCCGCGATCGGGCCGCCGGAGCAGGCGTTCCGCGGCTACGCCGCCGGTGCGGTCGACTACCTGGCCAAGCCGTTCGATCCCTGGGTGCTCAAGTCCAAGGTCTCGGTCTTCGTCGACCTGTACCTCAAGCGCCACCAGGGCGGGTCGCAGGCCGCTGGACCAGGTTCCGGACGCCTGCAGGACGTCGAGGACACCGTGGCGGCGCTGCGCGCGCTGCCCGCGGTCGCGGACGCCCGAGGCGGAGCAGGCCACGGCCCGGCTAGCTGCAGCAGATCGGGCGCTTGCGAGACGCCATCGACGCGTTCGGCGACGCGGGCGCGGTCGGAGACGGCGGGACAGTCGGTGATGACGGGGCGGTCGGGGGGGGATGAGGCGGACCAGCCGACGCGGGCTGGTAGCGCCGGACGACCCGGGCCGGGACGCCGGCGGCCACGCACTGATCGGGGACGGTGCCGCGGACCACCGAACCGGCCGCGATCACCACGTTGCGGCCGATGCAGGCGCCCGGCAGCACGACCGCGCCCGCCCCCAGCCAGCTACCCGAGCCGATCCGGACGGGGGCGTTGTGCGGCAGCTGCCGGCCGATCGGGACGTCGGGGTCGGCGTACCCGTGGTTCTGATCGGTGATGTAGACGTACGGGCCGGTGAACACGTCGTCCTCGATGACCAGCGACTGATGCGCGACGATGTGGCTGCCCCGGCCGATCACGCAGCGGTCCCCGATCCGGAGCACCGGCTGCGGGCCGAGATCTTGCCCGGGCACCATCCCGGCCGACAGGGTGACCAACGCGCCGATGAGGGTGTCCGCCCCGATCGCGATCGACCCTTCCCCGAACACCGAACCGGGCGGGAACGCCGCCATCGACCCGCGGCCGAACGCGGCGAACCGGCGTCCGGCCGGGGTGTCCGCCGTCACCACCCCGGCCCGCTGCGCCGCTTCCCAGCCCCAGTGCGCCGCCCGCCAGCGCAGCTGGCTCAGCCAGGCTGCCCTGGTCACGCCGGCCTGGTCACGGGGGCCTGGTCACCGGGGGCCTGGTCACGGGCGGGCCGAGGCGGCGAGCTGGCCGCAGGCGCCGTCGATCTCGCGGCCGCGGGTGTCCCGCACCGTGACCGGCACGCCGCAGGCCTCCAGGCGGCGGACGAACTCGCGCTGGTCGGCGGGGCGGGACGCGGTCCACTTCGAGCCCGGCGTCGGGTTGAGCGGGATCAGGTTGACGTGCGCGAGCTGGCCCGCCAGCAGCGAGCCCAGCATCTCCGCCCGCCAGGCCTGGTCGTTGATGTCCTTGATCAGGGCGTATTCGATCGAGAAGCGGCGGCCGGTGACCGCGGCGTAGTCCCGCGCGGCGGCCAGCACCTCGGCCACCTTCCACCGCCGGTTCACCGGCACCAGCGTGTCCCGCAGCTCGTCGTCCGGGGCGTGCAGGGACACGGCCAGGGTCACCGCCAGGCCCTCGGCGGCCAGCCGGCGGATGGCCGGGACCAGGCCCACGGTGGAGACGGTGACCGAGCGCTGCGAGATCCCCATGCCGTCGGGAACCGGATCGGTCAGCCGGCGGACGGCCGCCAGCACGCTGGCGTAGTTAGCCAGCGGTTCGCCCATGCCCATGAACACCACGTTGGAGACCCGGCCTGGCCCGCCCGGCACCTGGCCGGCCGCGAGCAGCCGGGCCCCCGCCACCACCTGGCCCACGATCTCGGCGGCCGACAGGTTACGGGTCAGCCCGGCCTGGCCGGTCGCGCAGAACGGGCACCCCATCCCGCAGCCCGCCTGCGACGACACGCACATCGTGACCCGCTCCGGGTAGCGCATCAGCACCGATTCGACCAGCGCGCCGTCGAACGTGCGCCACAAGGTCTTGCGGGTGGTCCCGTCGTCGCAGACCAGCTCGCGTTCGGCGGTCAGCAGCGGCGGCAGCAGGGCCCGGGTCAGCGCGTCGCGGGAGGCGCGCGGCAGGTCGGTCATCTCGTCGGCCTGGTCGGTGTACCGGCCGAAAAAGTGCCGGGACAGCTGGCTGGCCCGGAACGGCGGCTCGCCGAGCTCGGCCACCGCGGCGCGGCGCTCGGCCAGCGCCAGGTCAGCCAGGTGACGCGGCGGCCGTCCGGCGGCCGGCGGCCCGGGGCGGCGCCGGTCGCGGACGGGGCCGGGTCGGCTGGCGGGCCAGGGTGAGCTCGACCGGATCGCGCGGGGCGGCGGCGACCACGGGATCAGGAGCAGGCTGACGGGGAAGTGACACGCGAGTCCGTTCGGATAAAAGAGCTTGAGCTTGCCTCACCAGGATAGGGTGCACCTCCGGCCGCTGCGGCGAGGCGGAGTTTGGGGCTCCGGCCGGGAAGTCAGTACATTTCGTCCATGGCCACGTCGCATCCGGAGGCTAGCGGGCCGGTCTACCCGCGACCGCCGGTCACGCTGCTCGAAAGCGTCAGCCCCTACGGCAGCCGCAAGGTCACGGTGGAATACGACGGTCTCACCACGGCCGCCTACCTGCACGACGACACCACCGCGATCTCCTCCACCTGGATCGCCAACCACCAGCCCGCGCCGCCGGCTACCGACCAGGCCAGGCTCGAGGCCGGCCGGGCGCCGCTGATGCCCGCCGGGCGGACCAAGCATCCGGGCGGCCGCGCGCCGCTGCAGCGCAGCGCTGGAAGCGCTGTGGTTCGAAGAGGGCGACGGGGTCGCGATCCTCGAGTCACGGGCGGCCGATCGCGGTCATCGCGGGCTGGTCGGATTCCGACCGCGGCATGCCCGGCTACAGCAGTGACGTGATCGGCCAGACGCCGTTCGGCTGGTCGCTCGACGACGCCATGGAAGGGCTCGCACCCCGGCTGGAACGGTCCCGGGCCTACTGGCGCTGGCGGGGTTCGGCTAACGGCTGGGCCCAGTTCCAGCAGTCGCTGCTCGGCCATCTGCAGCCCCGGCTCGGGCCGGGCGGGCATTACTGGGACGCCTCAGCCGGTCATCAGCCGCTCACCGGAGTGACCGAACGGCCGCCGGGTCCCCGCCGCCCGTACACCGTGCTGTCCACCGTGGGCATGAGCTGCCAGCGGATGCCCGTGGTGGAGCAGGTGCTCGAGGACCCGAGCGGCTACGCCAGGATCGAGCTCGCGATCGCCACCACGCTGCCGCCGCGCGCAGGTCGGCGCGGGTGTTCCTGTGGCTGGCCACCTACCCCTGGCGGGCCGTCACCTGGTTCGGTCCCGGGCACAGCGTGCGCTGGTACCACGAGCCGTCGACGTTCCCGCTCGGCGACGGCGAAGCGGTCTTGCTGCTCGACTCCCCCGGCGCGCTGACCGGGCCGCAGCCACCGGACCTGTCGGGTTTCACCTTCGGCGGCGATCCGGTCCGCTGGCTGTGGATCGTCCCGATCTCCGAACGAGACCGGCAGCTGGCCAAGGAACGCGGCTCGGCCACCCTGGTCAGCCGGCTCGCCGAACAGGGCAAGAGCTGGGTCGCCGGACCGTCCTGAATCCCGGCGCTAAGGCACCGGGATAAAGATCACCAGCAGCAGCCAGACCACCGGGGCGACGACCAGCAGTGAGTCGAGCCGCTCGAGGACGCCGCCGTGACCGGGCAGCAGCGAGCCCATGTCCTTCAGGTCCAGGTCCCGCTTGATCATGGATTCGACCAGGTCGCCGAGGATCGCCGCGAGCACCGCGGCGGCACCGGTGAGCAGTCCCTGCCACCAGTGGCCGTGCAGCAGCAGCGGCAGGCAGAGCGCGCCGCCGGCCAGGCAGGCCACCATCGAGCCCGCAAAGCCTTCCCAGGTCTTCTTCGGGCTGATGGCCGGGGCCATCAGGTGACGGCCGCCGCGGCCGAGCGTGATCCCGGCGGCGAAGCCGCCGATGTCGCTGCAGACCGTCAGGATGACGAAGGTCAGCACCCGGCGCGGCCCGTCGGCCGGCACCAGCATGGCCACCACGAACGAGGCCAGGAACGGTATGTAGATGGTGGCGAAGACGCCCGCCGTGACGTCCTTGACGTAGCCGGACGGCCCGCCGGGCAGCCGCCAGGCGAAGATGGCGACCACGGTCAGCGCCAGCGCCGCCAGCGCATCCCGCAGGCCCAGCCAGTACATGCACGTCAGGGTGGCCGCTCCGCCGGCCGCCACCGGGATCACCGGGATGTTGATGTCGCGCCGGGCCAGCGCGGCGGCCAGCTCGGACAGCGCGATAGCCAGGAAGATGCCCACGTACAGCAGGAACGTCGCCTTGACGGTGAGCAGCGTGAGGATGACCAGGCCGCCGAGACCGGCCCCCACGCCGATCGCCACCGGGAGGTTACGCCCGGCTCGCCGGGGCGGGGGGGTTATCTGCGGTACGGCGGGGTCGATGTCCACTAGACCTCGAGGAGCTCGGCTTCCTTGTGCTTGAGCAGCTCGTCTATCTGCCCCTCGTAGGTGTGGGTGAGCTCGTCGAGCTCTCGCTCGGCCCGGTGCACGTCGTCCTCGGGCGCGTCCCCGGATTTGATCATCTTGTTCAGGGTGTCCTTGGCGTGACGCCTGATGTTCCTGATGGCGATCTTGCCGTCTTCGGCCTTGGTCCGGGCGGTCTTGATGTACTCCCGCCTGCGCTCCTGGGTCAGCTCCGGCAGCACGATCCGGATGATCGTGCCGTCGTTCGCCGGGTTGACGCCCAGGTCGCTGTTCCTGATAGCTCGCTCGATGGCGCCCAGCGAGCTCTTGTCGAACGGCTGGATGACCACCATCCGCGGCTCGGGCACGTGGAACGAGGCCAGCTGGTTCACCGGGGTCGGCGTCCCGTAGTACTCGACCGTGACCTTGCTGAACATGGAGGGGTGCGCGCGGCCGGTACGGATGATGCTGAACTCTTCCCTGGCCACCGTGACCGCCTTGTCCATCTTCTCCTCGGCCTCGAGCAGGGTGTCATCGATCATTGTTCGGCTCCGTTAGTGGCGTCTGTGGCGTCGTGGGCGTCTTGGCCGTCTGTGGCGTCTTGGGCGTCTGTGGCGTCGTCCTGTGGCGTCTTGGCGGCAGATCAGCGTGCCGACCTTCTCACCGCGGATGGCCCGGGCTACGTTCCCCTCGCCCATCAGCGCGAACACCACGATCGGCAGACCGTTGTCCAGGCACAGGCTCACCGCCGTAGTGTCCATCACCTTGAGCTCGCGGGCGAGGAACTCGCCGTAATCCAGCCGCTCGAACCGGATCGCGTCCGGCGTGGTGTGCGGGTCCGCGTCGTACACGCCATCCACCTTGGTGCCCTTGAGCACCGCGTCGGCGCCGATCTCGAGGGCCCGCTGGACAGCGGCGGTGTCGGTGGAGAAAAACGGCGCGCCGAGCCCGGCCCCGAAGATCACCACCCGGCCCTTCTCCAGGTGCCTGATAGCCCGGCGCGGGATGTAAGCCTCCGCCACCTGGCCCATCGTGATGGCCGTCTGGACCCGGGTTTCTACCCCGAGCTTTTCCAGCACATCCTGCAGGGCCAGGCAGTTGATGACCGTGCTGAGCATGCCCATGTAATCGGCGCGGGCCCGGTCGATACCCCGCTCGGCCAGGGCCGCGCCGCGGAACATGTTGCCGCCGCCGACCACCGCGGCGACCTGAACCCCGTCCTTCACCGCGGCGATGATCTCCGCGGCCAGGTGCGCCACCACGTCCGGCGAGATGCCCAGGGGTTCGTCCCCCGCGAACAGCCCGCCGGACAGCTTCAGCACCACCCGCCGCCAGCTCGGGTGAAGGACCCCCGCCGCGCCGTAGTCCGGCGGCCCGGACTCGGGGTCCGGCGGCCCGGACTCCGGCATTAGGCCTGGCCGACCTGGAACCTGGCGAAGGCGGTGACGCTGACGCCGTCGGCCGCCAGGACCTGCTTGACCGTGGTCTTGGGCTCCTTCACGAACGCCTGCTCGGTGAGCACCACGTCCTTGAAGAAGGCACCCAGCCTGCCCTCCACGATCTTGGGTATGGCCTGCTCCGGCTTGCCCTCGTCGCGGGTGATCTGCTCGGCGATCCGGCGCTCCTTCTCCACCACGTCCGCGGGCACCTCGTCGCGGACGATGTACTGCGGACGCATCGCCGCGACCTGCTGGGCCACGTCCGTGGCGACCTGCGGGCTGTCCTTGTCGATCTGGACGAGCACGCCCAGGGTCGGCGGCAGGGCCGCGTCGCTGCGGTGCAGGTAGCTCTGGACGTAGCCGCCCTCGAAGCGGGCGACCCGGCCGAGCTCGAGCTTCTCCTTCAGGCTCGCGCCGGCCTCTTCGATGAGCTTCTCGACGGTGGTGCCCGGCCTGGCCTCCGTGGTCAGCAGGGCCAGCCGGTCGCCGACTCCCGCCTGGGCCGCGGTCTTGGCGATCTCGGCGGCCACCTGCTGGAACTGCGGCGTCTTGGCCACGAAGTCGGTCTCGCAGTTCAGCTCGACGAGCACGCCCGCCGTGGTGCCGTCGAGCTCGGCCGTGACCAGGCCGTTCGCCGCGGTCCTGGTGGCCCGCTTGTTCACGTCCTTGGCGCCCTTGAGGCGGAGCAGCTCGACCGCGGCCTCGAGGTCGCCGCCGGCCTCGTCAAGCGCGTTCTTGCAGTCCATCATGCCGGCGCCGGTCTGCTCACGCAGCCGCTTCACGTCAGCGGCGGAAAAATTCGCCATGTCCTCTGTCTTTCACTCAGATACTTCGTCGGTGCCCGGGGCGGGGGCGGCTTCGGCCTGGGCGGCCTGGGCTTCGGGGGCGGCCTGGGCCGCCTCGTCGGCTACCTCGGCGATGCCCGCCTGGTCGTCCGCTTCGTCGGCCTCGGCGGCGACTTCGCTGGTAATCGGGGATTCAGCGTTGATCTCGAGGTCGGCAGCTCCCTCGGCCACGGCCGCCTCGACGAGCGCGGTGTCGGTGGGTCGCGGCGCGGCCTCCTCGGCCGCCGGGGCCGGCTGGGAACCGGTGAGCAGCTCGCGCTCCCACTCGGCCAGCGGCTCCTCGGCCCCTGGCACGCTGCCCGCGGGCTTCTCGTCACCGCCGGCCGCGCCCGCCCGGGCGATCAGGCCTTCCGCCACCGCGTCCGCCACCACCCTGGTCAGCAGGGCCACGCTGCGGATGGCATCATCGTTCCCCGGGATCGGGAAGTTGACCTCGTCCGGGTCGCAGTTGGTGTCGAGGATCGCGACCACGGGGATGCCCAGCTTGCGGGCCTCGTTGATGGCGATGTGCTCTTTCTTGGTGTCCACCACCCAGATCGCGCTCGGCACCCGGGACATGTCCCTGATCCCGCCCAGCGTCTTGTCGAGCTTGTCGTGCTCGCGGCGCAGGTGCAGGAGCTCCTTCTTGGTCATGCCGGAGGCGGCGACGTCGTTGAAGTCGATCTCGTCGAGCTCCTTGAGCCGCTGCAGCCGCTTGTACACGGTGGAGAAGTTGGTGAGCATGCCGCCCAGCCAGCGCTGGTTCACGAACGGCATCCCGACCCGGCGCGCCTGCTCGGCGATCGCCTCCTGCGCCTGCTTCTTCGTGCCGACGTACAAGATGGTCCCGCCGTGAGCGACGGTCTCCCTGATGAACTCGTACGCGCGGTCGATGTAGGCGAGCGACTGCTGCAGGTCGATGATGTAAATGCCGTTGCGCTCGGTGAAGATGTAGCGCTTCATCTTGGGGTTCCAGCGCCTGGTCTGGTGCCCGAAGTGGACACCGCTCTCCAGAAGCTGCTTCATGCTGACGACCTGAGCCACGGGCCCGGCCCCTTTCCTTCGTGCGCCGCGTTTCGTTGACACGGCGCTGCTCGGTTGGTTCCTGGTGCCCGTGACATGACGCGCCTGCGGCCGGCCTGACGGCCGGCGGACCGAGCGGCGCGTCCCACCGGTTAGCGGTGAGGCTCGTTTGGGGCAATCCTCTTGCTCCAAGCGAGCTCCTCGCTCCGGAAAGCAAGCGGGCACGCGATTTAGCTCGCCGAGCGCACCCGGCAGGTACGGCTACAGCGAACGTCATCAAGGATACTTGACGATCCTCCTCGCCCGCGCCCGCCTGCGCGCCCGGGCCTGCTGGGCCTGCCTCTCGTCGGGCCCCGCCCGGCCGCATGACTTCCCGCCCCGCGCGGCTCCCTTACCCCACCCGCACGGCCAGCCCCCGCAGCACCACCGCGACGGACGCCGGGGGGAGGCAGCGGCCGCCGGTACGGCCAGCTGCGGTCCAACCGCCCGCGGGGCCTGCCCGGACAACAGGACGGGCGAGCGGTGACACGGCAGGACCGCGGGACCTCAGTCCATCTCGGTTCGTGCGGCGGAACGAGGCGAAACGCAATCTGCCGGAGCACTAAGCGCGGGGATGGGCCTGACGGTAGCTTGACTTGAGACGCTCGATCGACACGTGGGTGTAGATCTGCGTGGTCGCGGGCGAGGAGTGACCCAGGATCTCCTGGACACTGCGCAGGTCGGCGCCGCCTTCGAGCAGGTGGGTCGCCGCGCTGTGGCGCAGCCCGTGCGGGCCGGTGTCCCGGACGGTCCCGGTCTCGCGCAGGCGCTCGTGCACGATGCGGCGGGCGGCGCGCGGGTCCAGGCGACCGCCGCGGACGCCGATGAACAGGGCCGGGCCACTCGACCCGGTGGCCAGGACCTGGCGGCCGGTGGCTAGCCAGCAGGTGACCGCGCGGAGCGCGGGCAGGCCGACCGGAACGGTCCTTTCCTTGTCGCCCTTACCCCGTACCCGGACCGTCCGCCGGTCATGGTCCAGGCCGCCCGTATCCAGGCTGCACAGTTCGCTGACCCTGATGCCGGTGGCGTAGAACAATTCGAGCACCGCGGAATCGCGCAGGGCCACCGCGGTCGCGATCAGTTGTTCCGCTTCCGCGCTAGCGGCTCGCGCGCCGGCGGTCCCCTCCTCGGCGGTACCGTCCTTGGCGCGGTCCGGCCAGGTACCGTTCTCGGCGCTACCGTTCTCGGCGGCCCTGGCGGCCAGGGCGCGGCGCCCGGCCGCCTCCAGGACGGCCCGCATCTCGTCCTGGCGCAGGACGTGCGGCAAGGTGCGGCGGGTTTTCAGGGTTCCCAGCTGCGGCCCCGGGTCAACCGCCAGCCAGCCGCGGCGGTGCGCGAAGGCGGTGAACGCGCGGGCCGCCGCGCCGCGCCGCGCCAGCGTGGCGCGCGCCGCGCCTGACTCGTGCTGACTGGCCAGCCAGCTGCGCAGCTGGGCCAGATCCAGGCCATCCGGGCCCTGCACCCCGTGACGGCAGGCGTGCTCGAGCAGCGAGGCCACGTCGCCGGTATAGGCGCGGACCGTGTGCGGCGACAGCGAGCGCTCGGCCCGCAAGTAACGCTCGAACCCGGCGAGCGCGGCGGTCAGCGCGGGCGGCCACGGGTTCCCGGCCGCCGCGGGGTGGCCGGCCTTCGCGGGTTTCATGGACCCAGTTTGCACCCGGGAACGGCCGGTAGACGGCAGGCAGGCCGCAGGGCACCAGATCGTGAGTACTTTCGCATGGCGACACGCCGATCGAACTGAAGTTTGACATCACGGTTTCGATGCGGCAGGGTAATCATGCGTTCACCCCCGAGGGTTTCCGGCCTCGCGCCGCCCCCGCCGAACGCGCTCGCACCAGCGTCTAGAGAGGGATCGAGCAATGGGTCAGAAGACTGTCCGGTTCAGCGACCTGAGTGGCCAGCTCATCATGCGCGACGACGCCCTGGCCCGCATCGTGGTGCACGAGCACCCGGAGCTCGGCGACGGCCCGGTGGAGATCGAGGCACTCACCGACGAAGCCGAGGCCATGGAGCAGGCCGCGCTGCGGGTGGCGGTAGTGGACCTGTACCTGCGCGACGACATCGAGCCGCGTCGCCTCGTCATCGAGGCCGACGTCTTCGACAAGCTGGCCACGGACAACCCGATGAGTGAGCTCCTGGTCGCGGCCCGGCCAGCCCGGCGCAGCTCCCGGACGCCGGCCAGCGGCACTTCCCGAGGCGACCGGCCGGACTACACGACCCTGGAGCACGCCGGGAAGCCGCACAAGGGCAAGATCACAGACACCGAGAAGCAGCTGGTCCGGGACCACCTCGCCGAGATCAACGAGCGCCTGGCCCAGCAGGGCATCCGGACGGTCAGCCTCACTGATCCCGAGCACGTCGAGCGCTACGGACTGGATCAGCTGGCCAAGGAGCACACCATGGAACTCGAGTTCGGCCTCGACGACGACGCTGACCTCAACGACGAAGCTGACACGGAGCTGCAGGACGAGGCCCGGGTCGCCTGACGGCTCTGGGGCGCGCCCGGTGATTTTCCGTTGCGGCGGCCGGGTGTGATACTGGGCTGGTGGGGCGGGAATGGCAGTTATCCCGGACACAGCACCAGCGCCTGCATCAGGAGCACTCCGCTGGAGCCGTTTCCTCACGCCGTGGCGCTCGCCCGAGGATCAACCCGCCTGGGCGCGGCCGGCGCTGCTGGCGGTCGCCGTGGTCGCGGCGGTCGGATACGGCTGGGGAATGGCCGCTGCGAGCATCGAGCCGTTCTACGGCGCGGCCGCCCGCAGCATGTCGGAAAGCTGGCACGACTTCATCTTCGCGGCGTTCGATCCAGCCGGGACCGTCACCGTGGACAAGCTGCCCGGCGCGCTGTGGGTGCAGGCCCTGTCGCTGCGGATCTTCGGCTTTCACATCTGGGCCGTGGTCCTGCCGCAAGTGGTCGAGGGCGTGCTCACCATCCTGGTGCTGTACCGGGCGGTACGCCGGCTGGCCGGCCCTGCGGCCGGCCTGACAGCGGCGGCCGTGCTCGCCGTCACGCCTATCACCGTGCTGCTGAGCCGCGGCAACGTGTCGGACTCGCTGCTGATCCTGCTGCTCGTGCTCGCCGCCGACGCCACGTCCGCCGCGCTGCTCACCGGGTCGCGGCAACAGCTGCTGCTGGCCGGGGCCTGGGTCGGCCTGGCGTTCCAGGCGAAGATGATCCAGGCCTGGCTGGCCCTGCCCGCGCTGGCCGCCGCCTACCTGCTCGCCGCGCCTGCGGCGCGGCTGCGCACCCGGTGCGCGCACGTGGCGCTGGCCGGGCTGGTTACCGTCGTGGTGTCCTTGTCCTGGATGACCGCGGTCTCGCTGGTCGCGTCCCAGGACCGGCCCTACGTGGACGGCAGTCCCAACGACTCGGTGTACACGCAGGTCTTCGAATACAACGGCCTGAACCGGCTCACCGGGAACTGGGCGAGCATCGCCGGGCCGCCTTCACCGCTGGTGATCGCGGCCAAAGAGAGCGGGCAGTTGCTGAACGCCGAGACCATCGGCATCAAGGCGAGCTGGCATCGTGTGCTGGCCGGCCCGTTCGCGGCGGACAGCGGCTGGCTGCTGCCGGCGGCCGTGGCCGGCGCGCTGGGCGTGCTCATCTCCCGGCGCCGCCAGGGCAGGCGCGACCCGCTGCGGGCCGCCGTCGTGCTCTGGGGTGGCTGGTGGCTGGTCCTCGCGGTCTTCTTCAGCGTCGGCACCTACCTGAACTCCTACTACGTCGCGGCCCTCGTGCCCGCGGTGGCGGCGCTGTCCGGCACCGGCCTCGCCGCGTGCGGACCTCGCCCGTGGACGGCCAGGGTGCGGCTTACCGTCGCCGCGGCCGTGCTCGGCTGCGTCGGCTACGGCGCCTACCTGATGTCCGGGACGGTAACCGGCCCGGTCGTGCTCACCGTGGTAGCGCTGGTCATAGCGGCATCCGCCGCCGCCCAGGTGCTGCTGCCCGCGTCAGGCCGGGGCGGGCAGCTGACCGCGGTCGCGTTCGCCGGTACCGCCGTGCTGCTGCTGCCCGCGGCCGCGTCCGTGAGCTGCGTGATCCGCGGGCTCGGACCGTTTGACACCCCGTTCGAGTCGTCGAAGACGGCGCACAACAATCAGGCCCTGGCCGCCGCCGGGCCCACCTTGACCAGGGTCGTCCAGCAACTGGAACTCCAGACGTCACCGGGTGATGCCCTGCTCGGCACCGACACGTCCGGCCTCGCAGCCAATTACATCCTGTACAGCGGCCGGGAGGTGCTGCCGATCGGCGGCTACCTCGGTAACGTGCCGGCCCCGACGCTGGCCACGTTGCGGGCCGACATCAGCCGCGGCTACGTGCGGGTGTTCGTGCTGCCCGTCTCACCTGCTGGCCCAGACCCGCGGGTGCAGTGGATCGAGTCGCACTGCACCAGGCAGCCCCCGCCGCCGGACCGCCGGCCGGTCCCGTACGGGAACTTCTTCTGCGCACTCGCCGGCAGCCAGCCGGCTGGCGCGGTACCGGTCCCGGGCCCATCCCCGGCCCCGGGTGAGGTCGAACGGCCCTAGCCGGGCCGGCGTAGCCGCCAGCCCCCGTCGCCGCGCTCGACGAAGCCGTACCCGGCCAGTACGCCGAGGCAGCGGAGTACGGTATCGATTTCTATCCCCGCCTCGACGGCGATCGTCGAGGTCCCGGCGCCGCCGCGTGCGGGCAGCGCGTCGAGCACCCGGACGCTGTCGGGATCAAGGTCGTCCCGCGGATCCGGGTGCGGACGCCGACCCCGGTGGGGGACTTGGGAGTCGTGGGGGTCTTGGGGGTCCGGGCCGCCGGGGGGCGGGAGCGGATCAGCCGTGCCGACCGGCGAGATCATCTCGATGATGTCGGCGGCGCAGGTGACGCAGCAGGCGCCCCACTCCCGGATGATCCGGTGGCAGCCCGCGGACTGGGCCGAGGTGACCGGGCCAGGCACGGCCATCAGCGGCTTGCCCAGCTCGGCCGCGTGCCGGGCGGTGTTGAGCGCGCCGCTGCGCTCGCCCGCCTCCACGATCACGGTGCCGCGGGTCAGCGCGGCGATGACTCGGTTGCGGATCAGGAACCGCATCCGGGCCGGATGCTGGCCTGGCGGCCATTCGCTGACGATCAGGCCACCGGCGGCGATAGCCGAGAACAGTTCCGCGTGGCCTGCGGGATAGGGGAAGTTGACCCCGCAGGCCAGGACCGCGATCGTGATTCCGTTCGTGGCCAGGGCACCGCGGTGCGCGGCGGCGTCCACGCCGTAAGCTCCGCCCGAGACGATGGCCCAGCCCCGCTCGCTGAGGTCGGCGGCGATTTCCCCGGCCAGGTGGCCGCCGTATCCGGTCGCGGCGCGTGATCCCACCACGGACACCGAACGGCGGCAGCACTGACGCAGATCCGCAGACCCGCGCAGCCACAGCGCATACGGCCGGGCTGGGCCAAGCTGATCCAGCTCGGTGGGCCATTCGGGGTCGCCGGGACACACCAGCCTGATGCCGTCGCGACCGGCGGTGAGGTCCGCGTCACCGGGCAGCGCGGGCAGCCGCATCCGCCAGCGGGCCAGAGCGCGGTCCAGCGCGGCCCGGCTGGCCGGGCGGTCACCGCGGCCGGGGCCGGTACCGGGCAGCATGTCCGCCTTGATCGCGGCCAGGATCTCCTCCGGTTCGCAGATTCCGAGCAGGGCGCCGAGGGCCGGATCGGCGGGCTCCGCGAGGTAAGTGAGCGCGGCCCGCGCCAACGTGCGCTCGCTGGGCGCGGGCCGCGAGGTCGCCGGGCTCACCGCCGGATCCCGAGCCACAGGCCCAGAGCGACGGCGCACTCGTCGCGGGTGGGCCGCGGCTTTCCGGTCAAGTCCGCGATGGTCCAGGCGACGCGGATGACCTTGACCAGCCCGCGGGCGCTGATCTGGCCTCGTTCCAGGGACCTCTCCAGCACGCGCAGCGAACCGGGGGCCGGGGCCCAGGTCCGGCGCAGCTCGGAACCGGGGACTTCGGCGTTCAGGCGCCACGGGGTGCCGCGCAGCCGGTAAGCCGCCCGCTCCCTGGCCTGAACCACCCGCCGCGCCACGGTCTGGCTGGACTCGGCGAAGTTCTTGTCGTTCAGCAGTTCCTTGCGGCCGACCGGTTCGAGCTCGATCTTCACGTCGACGCGGTCCAGCAGCGGACCCGAAATGCGCCCCAGATACCTGCGGCGGGTACTCGGGCTGCAGTGGCAGCCTTCGGCCAGCCCGGCCGCCCGCGCGCACGGGCACGGGTTCGCCGCCAGGACCAGGGTAAATCGGGCCGGAAACCTGGTCGTCACGCCGGACCTGGCCACCACGACCTCACCCGCCTCGAGGGGCTGCCTGAGCGCGTCCAGCACATCCCGGCTGAATTCGGGCGTCTCGTCGAGAAAGAGCACGCCGCGGTGCGCCAGCGACGCGGCCCCCGGCCGGATGATGCCGCTGCCGCCGCCGACGATGGCCGCCTTGGTCGCGGTGTGGTGCGGAGCCAGGAACGGCGGATCGGTCAGCAGGGGGACCTGCGGAGGCAACATGCCCGCCACCGAGTGGATGGAGGTGACCTCGAGCGCCGCCGCGGTATCCAGCCGCGGCAAGATGGTCGGGAGGCGTTCGGCTAGCATCGTCTTGCCCGCTCCCGGCGGCCCGAGCAGCGACAGATGATGGCCGCCCGCCGCGCACACCTCAGCGGCCCGTCTGGCCATCGACTGCCCGAGCATCTCGGCCAGGTCGGGGGTCACCAGGCTCACCGCGGTGCCAGGACCGGACGGCAGGCCGCCGCCGGGACCGCTGGCGAGACCACCGCCGGGCCCGGCCCGGCGGTAGCGACCGGCCTCCTTCGAGCTCGGTCACCGGCCATCCGTGCAGGCCCGGCGTGCCGCGCAGCCAGTCCGCCGCCCCCGTCAGGCTGCTGACGGCGATGACGCGGACGCCGGGCACGAGGGCCGCCTCGGCCGCGTTCGGCGCGGCCACCATGACCCGGCCAAACCCGGCCTGCACCGCTTCGGCCACGGCGGGCAGCACGCCGCGGACCGGCCGGAGTCGTCCGTCCAGGCCGAGTTCGCCGAAGAACATCACCCCGTCCACGGCCGCTCTGGGTATCTTTCCCGCCGCCACGAGGACACCGACGGCGATGGCCAGGTCGAACCAGCTGCCGCGTTTGGGCAAGCTGGCCGGGGAGAGCCCGACGGTTATCTTGCGCTGCGGCCATTGCTCGCCGCTGTTGGTGATCGCGGCGCGGATCCGGTCCCGCGCCTCCCGCAACGCGGTGTCGGGCAGCCCGACCAGGATCATGCCGACCAGGCCGTTCGTGATGTCCACCTCTACCTCGACCACCTGACCTGTCACCCCGATCAGGGCCACCGAGTAGGTGCGGGCCAGCGTCACCGCTAATCCACCCCGCGGATGTGCTCGATGGTGAATCCGCCGGTGCCCTCGTACACCAGGCCGACCACGTCGATCCGCACCTGGTCGAAGCGGACCCCGTGCGCGTTCAGCCACTGGACCGCCAGGCGGCGCAGCCGAGCCCGCTTGGCCCGGCTGACGGCCTCGAGCGGGCTGCCGTAACATGTTCCGGTCCTGGACTTGACCTCACACACCACCAGGGCCTGGCGATCGACCGCCACGATGTCGATCTCGCCGTCGGCGCTCCGCCAGTTACGGTCCAGGATGCGCAAGCCGCACGACTCCAGGTACTCGGCGGCCGCCTGCTCACCGGACCGGCCCAGCATGTCTTTGGCGCGCATCGCCATCACCTCCGGTTCCGACCATCGCCGAACCAGGGCAGGTTCGCAGCACCGCCGCGACGGCTGTTGAACGCCCAGGCCGACCGGCGCGGCGGGGGAAACCGGAGCGGTAAATGTCAGAGCCTGATGGTTGAATCCTCCGGGGGGCACCTGCGGTCAGGGGCGAAGGCATGGGCAAGGCAGGGGCGCACACGCAGCGGCGCACACGCAGCGGCGCACACGCAGCATGACGTGTACAGGCGAATAGGAGTCAGCGGGGTAGGAGATGGCCGGGGCAGGCTGAGCGGGCTGGGCGGGAGCACCACGGTCCGTTCGGACGATTGAGGGTGCTCAGCCGGCCGGGACGGTCAGGTCACCGACCGGCTGTACGGGGCGCGGCCCGGCGGCTGCTCGGGGCGAGGGCCGGGGTTGACCGGCGAGATCGCGTGCTCGGCGGACTTGGGGCCGAGCGTGAACGACTTGCCGTGGTGGGTCAACGGCAGCGGTTCGCCGTCGATGAGCTCGTACTTGGCTCGCTCGGAGTTGATCGTGACCTTCAACTTGCGGCCCCGGTAGCGCAGCCGGAACTTCAGCTCGGTGATGCCGTCGGGCAGCCGCGGGCTGAAGGACAGCGTGCCGGTCCCGGCCCGCATCCCGCCAAAGCCCGCGACCAGCGCCATCCACGCCCCGGCCAGCGAGGCCATGTGCACGCCGTCCGAGGTGTTGTGCTCCACGTCCCGCAGGTCCATCAGCGCGGCCTCGGCCAGGTAGTCGTGCGCCAGGTCGAGCTGGCCCACCTCGGCGGCCATCACCGACTGGGTGCAGGCCGACAGCGAGGAATCCCGCACCGTGATCGGCTCGTAGTAGGCGAAGTTACGGGCCTTCTGCTCGGCGGTGAAGGCGTCGGAGCACATGTACATGGCCAGCACCAGGTCGGCCTGCTTGACGACCTGCTTGCGGTACAGCTGAAAGTACGGGTAGTGCAGCAGCAGCGGATAGTGGTCCTCCGGGGTGCCCTTGAAGTCCCAGCGGGCGTAATCGGTGAACCCCTGGTGCTGCGGGTGCACGCCGAGGCGCTTGTCGTACGGGATGTACATCGCGGCCGCCGCGTCACGCCAGGCCGCGATCTCCTCCGTGGTCACGCCCAGTTTTTCCGCCCCGTCGGGCATCCGCACCGCCAGGTCCGCGGCGCAGGCCAGATTCTGCTGCGCCATCAAGTTGGTGTAAATGTTGTTGTCCTTGACCGCGCTGTACTCATCCGGCCCGGTCACGCCCTCGATCCTGAACCGGCCCTTGGCGTCGTGCTGGCCCAGCGAGCGCCACAGCCGCGCGGTCTCCACCAGCAGGTCCAGGCCGACCTCGGCCTCGAAGGCCGCGTCCTCGGTAGCGTCCAGGTAGCGGCTGACCGCGACGGCGATGTCCGCGTTGATGTGGAACGCGGCCGTCCCAGCGGGCCAGTAGCCCGAGCATTCCTGGCCGCGGATCGTCCGCCACGGGAACGCCGCCCCGTCCAGGCCGAGATCGGTGGCGTGCTGCTTGGCCTCCGGCAAGACCATGTGCCGCCAGCGCAGCGCGTCGGCCGCGGCGGCCGGATGGGTATAGGTGAGAACAGGCAGCACGTAGGTCTCGGTGTCCCAGAAGGTGTGCCCGTCGTAGCCGGTCCCGGTCAGCCCCTTCGCGGCGATCGGCCGGAACTCCGCCCGGGCCCCGGCCTGCAAGATATGGAACAGCCCGAAGCGCACCGCCTGCTGGATCTCGGCGTCGCCGTCCAGCTCGACGTCGGCGCCTTCCCAGAACTCGTCGAGGTAGGCCCGCTGCTCGGCCAGCAGCCCGTCCCAGCCGGTCAGGTGAGCGGCGGCCAGCGCGCCGACCACCTGGTCGAACAGCGCGGGCCTGGACCGCCCGCTTGACCAGCCGTAGCCGACGTACTTGACGACGTGGATCTGCTCACCGGGCGCCACCTGGGCCGCCATCGTGGTCCGGGCCAGGTCCGGGTAGGACTCGGTCCGGCAGGCCATCTTGGCCGGGCCGCTGATCTCGTGCGACATGCCGGCCGCCATCCGCAGCTCGCTGGCCCGGGTCCTGTGCACGAGCAGCGCCCGGCAAGGGCCGCCGTCGTTGGTGGCCTGGTGCTCCTCGCTGACCAGCGGAGACTGGAGGATAGCCGACAGCCGGGGGTCCTTGCCCGCCTGCGGCAGCTCCTCGTTGGCGACGATCTCGGACTGCAGCACCAGCCGGAGCTTCCCCTCGACCGGCTCGACCGTATAGCTGATCGCCGCGATCGCCCGCTGGGTCAGCGACACCATCCGCACCGAGGTCACCTTGATCCTGGCCCCCGCCGGGGAGGACCAGTCCGCCCGCCGGGTCAGGGTGCCCGCGCGCAGATCCAAGACGCGTTCGTGGGAATGCAGGGTGCCGTACCTGATGTCGAACGGCTCGTCGTCGACAAGCAGGCGGATGATCTTGCCGTTGGTGACGTTGATGGCGGTCTGACCCGCGTCGGGATAGCCATAGCCGGCCTCGGCGTACGGCAGCGGCCGCACCTCGTACATCGAGTTCAGGTAGCTGCCAGGCAGCCCGTGCGGGTCACCCTCGTCCAGGTTGCCGCGTAGCCCGATATGCCCGTTCGACAACGCGAAGATCGATTCGCTCTGCGCCAGCAGGTCCAGGTCAAGCCGCTTCTCGACCAGACGCCAGGGCTCCGTCCCGTACGCGGACTGCTTGATCATCGGGCGTCCTTGTCCTTATCGAGCAGTTCGCCGACGTCCTTGACCACGATGTCCGCCCCGTGCTGCTTGAGCTGCTCCGCCTGGCCGACCCGGTCCACGCCGACCACGAGGGCGAAGTGACCCGCGTGGCCCGCAGCCACCCCGGACTGGGCATCCTCGAAGACCACCGCGTGGTCGGGCGGCACCTTGAGCTCTTCGGCCGCGGCGAGAAAGGTATCCGGGGCCGGCTTCCCGCGCAGCCCGCGCTCCTTGGCGATGACCCCGTCGACCCGGACGTCGAACAGGTCCTCGATGCCCGCAACCTTCAGTACCTGCACGGTATTGGCGCTGGCCGAGACGATCGCGGTGCGGATTCCCTGTTTCCTGACGGCATGGATAAACCTGATCGTGCCGTCGTACACCTTGACGCCGCCGTCCGCGATCTTGGCGAGCACCAGGTCGTTCTTGCGGTTGCTCAGCCCGTACAGGGTCGGCTGGCCGGGCGCGTCGTCCGGCGATCCGGTCGGCAGGTGGATGCCGCGGGACTCCAGGAACGCCCTGGTACCGTCCAGCCTGGGCTTGCCGTCGACGTAGTCGTCGTACTCATGGGAGTCGAACGGGACGAACTCGGTCCCGGTGCTCTTCGCGTGCTCGCGGAGAAATTCGTCGAACATCTCTTTCCACGCCGCCGCGTGCACCACCGCGGTCTGGGTCACGACGCCGTCCATGTCAAACAGGCAGGCGGCAACCCCATCAGGAAGCCCGAACATGTGTCCTCCGCGGAGTTACGCCGGGAAGTCCGGCTTGTCTTCTGGAACTTCCAGGTCAGCTTTGGCTAGTTCCTCGATGTTGACGTCTTTGAAGGTGACCACGCGCACGTTCTTGACGAACCGGGCCGGGCGGTACATGTCCCACACCCACGCATCCCGCATCGTAACCTCGAAGAAGACCTCACCGTTGTCACTTGACCGGACATTAAGCTCGACGTCGTTGGTGAGGTAGAAGCGCCGTTCGGTCTCGACCACGTGCGTGAACAGCCCGACGACGTCGCGGTACTCGCGGTAGAGCTGAAGCTCCATCTCCGCCTCGTACTTCTCAAGGTCCTCCGCGCTCATGAATCCATTCTCCTCTCGTCCGCACCCGCTGCACCCGCCGGGTTGTCCGGATGCGACGCACCCGCCGAGCTCAGCTCCGCAGCCACCAGCGCGGTCAGCGCCGCCGCGGAGTCCATGGGGTCCATCGGGTCCATCGGGTCCATCTCCCGCCGGGTGACGCGGAGCCCGGGACGCCGGCTCGCGCGGGGATCGCGACCCGGCCCACGTTCACGAACGAGTATCTGTGCACCGGGCTGGGCCCGTGTTCGGCCAGGGCGCGGACATGCTCATCGGTCACGTAGCCCTTGTGCCGGTCGAAGCCGTAATGCGGATAACGTTCGTGCAGGTCCCGCATCATCCGGTCCCGGCTGACCTTGGCCAGGACCGAGGCCGCCGCCACCGACGCGGTCACCCGGTCGCCCTTCCAGACCGCCAGCGCGGGCGCACCGAGACCACGGACGGCAAAGCCGTCGGTGAGCACGTAACCCGGCTTGGTCCGCAGGCCGGCGTACGCGCGCCGCATTCCGGCCACGTTGCAGACATGCAGTCCGGTCGCGTCGATCTGGTCCGCGCCGATCACGACCACGTGCCAGTCCACCGCCCGGCGCAGCACCTCGGCGTAGGCGTCCTCCCGGGCCTGGGGGGACAACAGCTTGGAGTCGGCCAGACCAGGGATACGCCGGATGCTGGCGGGGTCAAGCACCACAGCCGCGACCACCAGCGGCCCCGCGCACGCTCCCCGGCCGGCCTCGTCGATGCCGGCCACCGGGGCGAAGCCTGCCCGCCCGAGCACGGTCTCGTAGGCCGCCAGGCCCCCGTCGCGCCTCGGGGTATAACCCGGGTACCGGGGATACCACCGCCATGCTGGTGCCCGGGAGTCTGAAGGGTCTATCCGGACTGGTGACTCCGGTGAGGCTGGTGATTCCGGTGGGGCTGATGGGGCTGGTGATTCCGGTGGGGTGGTGAACGGAGCCGAGGAGGCCAGGCTGGCGGTCGGCGCACCAGGAAGACAGGTCATGACAACCCGAAGGGTACGCGAGTTACCCCGCTCTCGTTGACCAGGCGGCGAGGGCGCCCGGCCTGGCCGTGCTCCTAAGGGCGCGGCGGCGGACCAGGCTGAGCGGGGACGCGGCGCCGGGAAGCGCGAATCCGGGCGGCGTGCACCCGGGCGCGCCGTTGCAGCCAGCTGACCGGGAGGGCCACCGCGAAACCAAGGGCGAGCGGGAGGGCCGGGTTCGATGGTTCGAGCCGGGCGGACAGCACGGCGACGCTGGCATCACCGGCGCTCGCGGCGCTCGCGGCCCTGGCGGCGCTCGCGCCGTCGGTGCCGCGCGTCGACGTCACGGCGCCGGACGCGCTCAGCTTCGGCTGCTCGAAGGTGGCCGGGATAGGCAGGATCCGCCACCGGCTCAGCGGCCAGATGACGACAAAGGCCCGGCCGATGACGGCGTTTTCCGGAATCGTGCCACCGCCCGGATCACCCTCGTGATCCCGCGAATCCGCCGAAATGGTCCGGTTGTCCCCCATGACCCACAGCCGCCCAGACGGCACCACGATGTTGAACCTGGCTTGCGAGGGGACCGCGCCGGGATACAGGTACGACTGCTCGGTCAGCGGGATGCCGTTGACGGTGACCCGGCCCTGGGCGTCGCAGCAGGCCACGCGGTCACCGGGTAGCCCGATGACGCGCTTGATAAGAATGTCGCCCGGATGCCCGAAGCCGAACATGCTGGCAAAGCCACTGCCAAACTTGGCGAGGACATTGGAGTTCGCGGGGGCCGGACCGGGGTCCCATGACCCGTCGCCGTTGAAGACGATGATGTCGCCGCGGTGAATACTGCGGGTGTCATAGACGATCTTGTTAACCAGGACCCGGTCGTTGATCTCGAGCGTATTTTCCATCGACCCGGACGGGATCCAGAACGCCTGGATCGCGAAGGTCTTGATGGCCACCGCGATCACCAGCGCGACCACGATGAGGATCACAAGCTCGCGGAGGAAGCGCCCGCCACGACCGCCCCGGGACGGCGTCTTGCGACCCGCCGTCCCCGCCGATCCGGCACCGCCATCCGATCCGGCACCGCCATCCGATCCGGTGCCGGTCCCGTCCGATCCGGTGCCGCCATCCGGCTCGGCGCTCGCGGCGTCCCCTGGCGGCACGTCGGCCGTATCGGAGCCGCCGGCTGATCCCGGGCCGCCGACCGCCCGGGAGTGATTGGTCGCCCCCGAGTTACCGGCCGAACCCTGGTCAGAGCGTACGGTCTGCACCTGGTCCAGAGCCGGGGCTCCGGCCTCTTGCTCCGGGCCGGCGTTTGGCTCGGCACCAGGGGTCACGCCACGGCCAGCGCCGCTCATTCGGGTACCTTCCGCTCACGCTCCTGGCGTACCGGGACCACGACGCTCGCACCCGGCGGACCGGACGTCAGATGGACCGGGCCTCGGCGGCGCACGCCAACCCGCACCGCTGCGGCTATCGCCGTCATTCACCCGAGCTTAGCGCCATACTCGCCGTACCTGGACGCAACCCCACCCGCACACCGGCATCGGATAACCGGGCAATTGCGGCCGGAGTAGCCTCTCCCGCCACAATGGTTACCGGCCGCTGAGGGCTTACGACTCAGGCTGCCGGGGGGCCTGGTCCCGCTGGCGGCGGCGAGCGCGACGCAGCAGCAGCCAGGGGGCACTGACGCCCCCGACGACGGCCGCGGTTCCCAGCAGCGGCGCCGCCGCCGCCGGGCCAACCGCGGCCCGGCCGGACCCGAGGGCCCCGGTGGTCGTGCCACTGACGCCGGGTCCAGCGCTGCTCCCGGCGCCGGCCCGCAGCGACGCCTGGCCGAACGTATCGGGAATGGGCAGGTCATTGAATCGCGACAGCGGCCAGATGATCAAAAAAGCGCGACCCACGACCTGGCTTTCCGGAACGGCGCCGCCGCCCGGATCCCCGGTGTGGTAACGGGAGTCGTCCGAGTCGCCCCGGTGATCCCCCATCACCCATACGTAACCGGCCGGCACGGTCGCCTTGAACGTGAAGGACGACGGGGCGTTGCCGGGATAAACATAGGGGCTTTCGCTGAGCGGAACCCCGTTGACCGTCACCTTGCCGTCAGTGCAGCAGGCGACCCGGTCGCCGGGCAGGCCGATCACCCGCTTGATGTAGTAGGTCTGGCTGCTCTGCAGCCCGATGTCCGACAGCACCGCGTCGAAGAACCGCACCACCGGATCACCCGACCCGGGGGTCGCGTCGGGCCCCCACGAATCCTGCCCGCTGAACACCACGATGTCGCCGCGGTCGATGCCGCGGAAGCGATAGATGAGCTTGTTCACCAGAACCCGGTCGCCGACCTGGAGGGTGTTCTCCATCGACGCCGACGGGATCCTGTACACCTGAATGATGAACGCCTTCACCAGCAAGGTGAGCACGGCGGCGGCGACGACGATGGTGAGCAGCTCGCGCCAGAAGTTCTTCTGCCTGGCGGCCGGAGCGCTGGTATTCCGGCGCGAGGCACTCGTGTCCCCGGACGGCTCGCCGGTACGAGCCGGCGCGGGCTGGCCAGGATCGTCCTGATCGTCCGTCGCCGGCCCGCCCGGCACGTCAGCTGCCGGTCTGGTCGCGACGCTCCTTGATGCGGGCCGCCTTGCCGCGCAGGTCCCTCAGGTAGTACAGCTTGGCCCGGCGGACCTTGCCGCGGGTGACCGGCTCGATCCGGTCCAGCGACGGGCTGTGCACCGGGAAGGTCCGCTCGACGCCTACGCCGTAGCTGACCTTGCGAACGGTGAAGGTCTCCCGGGCTCCGCTGCCCTGACGCCTGATCACCACGCCCTGGAACACCTGGATCCGCGAGCGGTTCCCCTCGGTGACCCGGACATGGACCTTCAGCGTGTCCCCGGGCCTGAAGTCCGGGATGTCAGACCGGGTCTGGGCCTGCTCGATTTCGGCAATCGCGGTATGCATGACAGGGTTTCCTCGGTGGTGGTCTCGTGTGCGGCGCCCGGCGCTCTGCCAGGTGGCGTCGTGGGATGCTCCCGGCCGCATGCCTGTAAAGACAGCGAACTTCAGTGTGCCATATCTTCGCCGGTAACCGGAAAGCCAGCGCAAGGCAGGCCAGGCTCGGCCGCCCCCGGCGTGTCCCAGGAAGCATCCGGGCCGGCTTCCCGGGCCGAGTCATGATCATACCCGGCCGCCGCGAGTACCTGCTCGTCGTGCCGGTCCAGATCCCGCAACGCCGCGACCAGATCCGCCCGGTGGGCGGCGGTCCGGCGCAGGGCGGCATCTCGCCGCCAGCGCGCGATCGCGGCATGGTTACCCGACAGCAGCACCTCGGGCACCTCCCGTTCGCGCCAGATCCGGGGCCTGGTGTAGACGGGCCCCTCGAGCAACCCGCGCATGGGCCCGGCCGCGTCAGCGTCACCGCCGAACGAGTCGTCCCCCGCTGAACACGCGTTGCCCAGGACGCCGGGGCGCAGCCGTCCCACGGCCTCCAGCATGACCAGCGCGGCCACCTCGCCGCCGGCCAGCACGTAATCGCCGATGCTCACCTCGTCGACCGGCAGCCGGGTGCGCATCTCGTCCACCACCCGGCCGTCGATGCCCTCGTACCGGCCGCAGGCGAAGATGAGCCGGGGCTGCGCCGCGTACCTGGCCGCCATGTCCTGGCGGAACGGCACTCCGCTCGGCGTCGGCACGATCAGCCTGGCCGCCGCTCCGGAGCTCCGGGGGCTCCGTGGACTTCGGGGGCTTCGGGGCTTCGGGGCTCGGGCTTCGGGGCTCGGGGTCAGTCCGATGATCTCGTCAAGCGCGTCACCCCAGACGTCCGGCTTCATCACCATGCCAGGACCGCCGCCGAACGGCACGTCGTCCACGGTGTGGTGGACGTCCGTCGTCCAGCGCCGCAGGTCGTGCACGCGGAACTCGATGTCGCCCCGCGCCGCCGCCTTCCCGATCAGCGAGACCCGCAGCGGGCTGGCGAAATAGTCGGGGAAGATGGTCACGATGTCGATGCGAAGCCCCACGCCCTCTCCCCTTTTGATGCCGAACGGGCCGTGGTAACACCGGCCAGGCCGCTATGGCGTCCGCGTGAGGTCGAGCAGGCCGGGCGGCGGGTCGATGACGACCACGCCGGCGCTGACATCGACCTCGGGCACGATCGCCTTGACGAACGGCACCAGGTACTCGCCCTTACCTTCCGCCGGGCGCACCACGAGCAGGTCCTGCCCGTGGTGCAGCACGTCGGTGACCACGCCGACCTGGTCACCGGCCGATGTCCGCACCGACAGGCCGATCAGGTCGTGGTCGCGGAACTCGTCCGGGTCCGAGGTGTCCGGCAGCTGGCCCGAGTCGACGCTCAGCCAGCTGCCGGTCAGTTCTCCGGCCGCGGTCCTGTCCGTGATCCCGGCGAACCCGACCAGGAGCTGCCCCGAGTGCCACCGGGCCGAGGCGACCGTGAGCTGGCCGTCGCCCACGTACCCTTCCCCCCGTCCGTCGGCGGGAAGGGTACGGGCGACGTCTAGCACCGCGCCCACGGCGAAACGGAGGTCAGGCTCATCTGTCCTGACCCCGATCACGGACTCGCCGCGGATCCCGTGCGGGCGACCGATACGGCCGACGATCAGCCGCATCAGCTCAACGGACCTCGTTGGCGTCCAGCAGGTCGATGCGAACGTAGCGGCCCGCCGACAAGGCATTGATCACCGTCCGCAACGCCCTGGCCGTACGACCGCCGCGGCCGATGACCTTGCCGAGGTCGTCAGGATGCACCCGGACCTCGAGGACGTTGCCTCGGCGCAGCGTCCGGCTCGCTACCTGGACGTCGTCCGGGTACTGGACGATGCCCCGCACCAGGTGCTCGAGGGCTTCCTCAAGCACGTCAGGCTCCGCTCCCCGACTCGTCGGCCGAAGCCTTCGTGTCAGCTGCCGCGGTGCTTTCGCTGGCCGCCTCGGCCGGAGCCTCGGTGCCAGCGCGTCAGCCTCGGTGCTGGCCGCAGCGGTCTCGGCCTCGGCTGCGTCGAGTCTCGGTGCTGGCTGCGTCAGGCTCACTGGCGGGCGCGTCAGCCGCGGAGGCCTCGGCGCCGGACGGGGCGTCCTCGGTCGCAGCCGGGCTCTCGACGTCCTTGGCCGGGGCATCCTTAGCCGGAGCGTCCTTGGCCGGAGGCCCTTAGCCGGAGCGTCCTTGGCCGGGGCGTCCTTAGCCGGAGCGTCCTTAGCCTGGGCGTCCTTAGCCGGAGCGTCCTTGGCCGGGGTGTCCTTGGCGGAGCGCTCCTTGGCCGGGGTGTCCTTCGCGGGCTTGGCGGACCTGGACTGGGTCCCGGCCCTGCTCCCCTTGTCCCTGTCTTCCTTGGCTTCCTTGCGCGCCTGGCTCTCCTTGGCGGCGGCCTCGAAGCGCTCCTTCTTGTCCTCGCGCGGCTCGGCCGTCCGGAGCGTGCCCTCGCCCCCGGCTCGCCCTTAAACTTCTGCCAGTCCCCGGTGATCTTGAGCAGGACGCGGACCGGGTCCGTGGGCTGCGCGCCCACCGAGAGCCAGTGCTGCACCCGCTCGGAGTTCACTTCGATGAACGAGGGCTCGGCCTTCGGGTGATACTTGCCGATCTCCTCGATGGCGCGCCCATCGCGCTTGGTGCGCGCGTCCGCGACAACGATCCGGTAATAAGGCTCCCGGATTTTGCCCAGGCGCTTCAGCTTGATCTTGACAGCCACGACTGTGGTCTTCTCCCAGCGATAGATGCGAAGCGGCGGCCCCGCGCCGGCCGGGGGAACAACCGGCAGGACCGCACAGATGAGCTAGGTCGGGCGAACGAGCAGAGGGCGTCGCTTGACCTAGCGGTCAGCATCACATTGTGCCAGACAACCGGCCCTGACCAGTAATCGTCGCCAGAATCCAGCTGCCGCAAGGTATCTGAAGCCCCCAGATGGCTCGCAGCCCTCGAATGTTACCGGTTTGCCCGCCCCACAGTGTTATCCCTGCGCCCGCTGCACAGCTCTGCGTCCGCTGTGCAGCTTTACACCTACTGTGCAGCTTGGCATTCGCTGCGAAGCTCTAGCCCGCCCCGCCCAGGTCCCGGCGCCGCGGTCCTTGACGTCCCGCTCACCCGCCTCCAGCTACCCGGTCACGTAGCGTTCCTGGCCTCGCCCGCCATCTTCCTGCCCTCTCGCCATCATTTCCGTAGTTGATCCGGATCGTGCGCTCGATCCGCTTGCAGCATGCCTTGAGTTTGGCCCAAGGCGGCGTGATGTTGTCACCCGTGAGGGTGCTCGTGTTCCCTGTGATGCGCGAGCGCTTCGTGATGAGCCGGCCGTCCTTGACCTGGGGAGTATTTGGGTCCTCGGGAGTATCTGGGGGACGCGGGTGCACAAAATACTCCCCAAGGCCTAAATCCACCCAGCGAAGCTGGCACGGGCGGGAAGAGCGGGGAACAGGGGAATGACGGGACGCAGGAGATGACCCGGAGCGCGTCGATGACGGCCGGGCGGCCGCTGGGCGGATTGTTGACAATTTTGTCGAATATTTTTAGGATCGTGCCGGGCGGGGCGTGAGGAGGCGGCTATGAGCTGGCCGGGGTGACGTGGTGAGGACTCCACCGGATGGGGGGAGTGGGCTGTTGCTCGGGTGAGCGGCGGGGTGGGTGAGCGGGGGGATGACGGCAGCGGGGGGATTGCGCAGGGTCATGGTGGGGATACTCGATGGTTGTTGAGCGGGAGGGCGGCAACGGGACCCGGGGAGAGAAATGATGGCCGGGCGAGGCTGCTACCTCGGGAGTCTCACGATTTGAAACAGTTCCATAACGTACGTTGACTATCCGCGAACGGGCATCCTAGCGTTGCCCTACTGTTCTATATATGTACGTTCGTTCGCACAGCGCACGGTTTTGCAGCCGAGCTGGCCGACCGCAGCGATGGAGCCGCACATCGTGCTTCGCCTGAGTCCCTCACCGCTAGGCCAATGCTCGCCCCTTCATTTTAGCGCCTGATACGAATTAGGTGATGTTAGCCTCGTGACGCCGCAACATCCCCCACGTCAAGACCCGCCGGGATCCCGTGGTGTCATCTCAGACGCGGTCCCGCGCCTCGGCGCGACCAAAGGAGATCGATTGCACATGAGTGACAAGACTGCGCAACCCGACAGTGCGATGTCCTCGCGGCGGGGGTCGGAGGGATCGTCCCTCCTGGCGAGCGTGGCCGGCGGCGTCAGCCGGCGTAACCTGCTGCGCGCGGCCGGCGCGGGTGCGGCCGTCGTGGGGGGCGGCGGACTACTCCAGGCCTGCAGTTCCGGCATTAAGGGAGCGGGAGCGACCTCCACCAGCACCGGCTCCGGCTCCGGCGGGGAAATCTCCATCGGCTGGATCCACCCGGTGACCGGCGCGCTGGCCGGCTTCGGCGCGCCGGACAGCTTCGTGCTCTCGAAGGTCCTGGCGACCCCGCAGTACAAGAACGGGTTCAAGATCGGCGGCAAGACCTACAAGGTCAACGTCAAGTCCTACGACACCGAGTCCAGCCCGACCAAGGCCGGCCAGCTGGCCCAGCAGGCCATCAACTCCGACCGGGTGGACATGCTGTTCGCCTCGAGCACGCCGGAGACCGTGAACGCGGTGGCGAGCACGGCCGAAGCCCTCGGCACCCCGCTGGTCTGCGCGAACATTCCCTGGGAGTCGTGGTACGTCAACCTGCACGGCAACCCGCAGAAGCCGACGGTCAAGCCCAAGTACGTGGTGATGTACTTCTTCGGCGCCGAGCACCTGGTGCAGTGCTTCATCCCGATGTGGAACAAGATCCACAGCCAGCTGAGCACCAACAAGGTGGTCGGCGCCGCGTTCCCGAACGACTCCGACGGCAACGCCTTCCGGGCCGTGTTCCCGATCTTCGCCAAGGCGGCCGGCTACACCTTCGACATGTCCTCGGCCTACACCGACGGGACCGCGAACTACTCCTCGATGATCTCCACGTTCAAGTCGGAGAAGGCCGACTTCTTCACCAACGTGCCGCTGCCGCCGGACTTCGCCACCATGTGGAAGCAGTCGGCGCAGCAGGGCTTCAGGCCCAAGCTGGCCACCGTGGCCAAGGTGCTGCTCTTCCCGCCCGACGCTTACGCGCTCGGCTCGCTGGTGGAGAACGTGGCCACCGACACCTGGTGGGTGCCGACGATGCCGTGGACCTCCTCGTTTACCGGCGAGACGTGCCAGCAGATGGCGGCTGAGTTCGAGTCCACCAGCCAACGGCCAGTGGAACGCGAACATCAGCAACTACAGCCTCTTCGAGATCGCGCACGCCGCGTTCATGTCGGTGAACAACCCGCACGACAAGACCGAGCTCGCCGACGCCATCCACAACGTGAACATCAAGGGCCTGGCCGGACCGCTCGACTTCACCTCGCCCAAGGCACCCGCGCCCGGCGTCGCGATCACCCCGCCGGTCGGGGTGCAGTGGCAGAAGGGCACCAAGTACCCGCTGCAGATGGAGGTCGTCGACAACACGCTGCTGCCGAGCGTCAGTACCACGGCAGAGCTCAAGCCGACGAACACGTGACCGGATGACCAGCACGCTGCTCGAGCTCGACGGCGTGACGAAACGGTTCGGCCGGGTCGTCATCGCCGAGCAGCTCTCCTTCAGCGTCGGCAGCCGGGGACACGGTCGGGATCGTGGGGCCGAACGGAGCGGGCAAGACCAGCCTGTTCGGCCTCATCTCCGGCGACCTGACGCCGGACGCCGGAGACATCTCCTTCGCCGGGCGGCCGGTCACCAAGCTGGACGCGGCGGCGCGGTGCCGGCGCGGCATCGGCCGGACCTATCAGGTGCCCCGCCCGTTCACGGACATGACCGTGTTCGAAAACGTGCTGGTGGCCGCGCAGCAAGGCGCCGGGCTGCGGCGGCAGGCCAGCTACGCGTCGGCGGCCGGCCGCGCTCGAGCGGACCGGCATGGCCGCCGAACCGAACGTGCCCGCCGCGCGCCTGGGCCTGCTGCAGCGCAAGCGGCTGGAGCTGGCCCGGGCGCTGGCCTCGCAGCCCACGCTGCTGTTGCTCGACGAGGTGGCGGGCGGCCTCACCGACCCCGAGGTCGCCCAGCTGGTGGAGATCGTCCGCGGCATCAACGCCGACGGCACCGCGGTGATCTGGATCGAGCACGTGGTCCGCGCGCTCACCGCCGTGGTGGACCGGCTGATCTGCCTGGCCGGAGGTTCCTTCGTCGGCGACGGCGAGCCGGCCGAGGTGCTGGCCCAGCCCGCCGTCCGCGAGGTCTTCCTCGGCACCGCCGTCACCGCCTCCCTCAGCGGCGGCACGCTGACCGAGGACGTCCCCCGGGAGACGCCCGATGAGCGAGCCGACGGGGCACGGCGAGGCCGGTGGGGTGAGTGCGGGCGGTGGGGCCCTGCTTGAGGTTCGGGATCTTACTGTGCACCATGGGCAGCTGCGGGCGCTGGACCGGATCTCGCTGCGGGTGCTGCCGGGTGAGGTCTACGCGATCATCGGCGCGAACGGGGCGGGCAAGTCGACGCTGCTGCGCACGATCGCGGGCCTGCACACCCCGACCGAGGGCTCGGTCCTGTTCGAAGGCCGGGACGTGACCAAGGTCCGGCCCGAGCGCCGGGCCACCGGCGGGATCGCCATGGTGCCGGAGGGACGCCGCCTCTTCGGCTCGCTCACGGTCGAGGAGAACCTGCTGGTCGGAGCGACCTACGCGCGCCAAGGGTCCGTGGAACATCGAGCGGGTCTACGAGCTGTTCGGCTGGATGCGGGACCGCCGGAGCCAGCGCACGGCGCAGCTGTCCGGCGGCGAGCAGCAGTCGGTGGCCATCGGCCGGGCCCTGGTGGCCAACCCCCGGGTGCTGCTGCTCGACGAGCTGTCCCTGGGCCTGGCGCCGGTGGTGGTCCAGCGCATCTACGCGCATGATGCCGCAGATCCTGGCCACCGGGCTCACCGTCTGCTGGTGGAACAAGACGTGAGCCAGGCGCTGCAGGTGGCCTCGCACATCCAGTGCCTGCTGGAGGGCCACACCACGCTGGAAGGCCGCCCCGCCGACGTCACCGCCGAGCAGGTCGAGGCGGCCTACTTCGGCCTGAGCCTACGCCGCCGGGGCCGGAGCCGGGACGGCCGAGGGGAGCGAACCTTAAATGGTCTGGGTCAACGACATCATCCAGGGCATCTTGACCGGAGGGCTTTACGCGCTGTTCGCCTGCGGGCTGTCGCTGATGTTCGGGGTCATGAAGGTGGTCAACCTGGCCCACGGCGACCTCGCGATCGTCGGCGGCTACGTCGCGCTCGGCGTCATCGCCGTGACCCACATCCCGGTGCTCTGGTCGTTCGTGATCGTGGTGCCGATCATGGCCGCGCTCGGCTACGTGCTGCAGCGGACGTGATCCAGTCGGCGCTGGACCGCGGCGCGCTCACCACGCTGATCGTCACGTTCGGGCTGTCGGTGGTGATCGAGGCCGCGCTGCTTCAGTTCGTCAACGCCAACAGCCACTCGCTCGGGACCGGCAACGCCATCATCACCAGCTCGTTCTCGATCGGCTCGCAGATCCAGATCGCCTACCTGCTGCTGCTGATCTTCGCGGTGGCCGTGGTGGTGCTGCTCGGGCTGCAGTACTTCCTGTCCTCCTCGTCCGTACGGGCGGATGATCCGGGCCGTCGCCGACGACCGGGAGGCGGCCCAGCTGTCCGGGGTGGACTACCGGCACGTGTTCGGCATCGCGGCGGCGATCGCGTTTGGCACGGTGGCGCTGGCCGGCATCGGGTACGGCATGTACTCGCAGTTCGCGCCGACCACGGGCACCGACACGATCCTGCTGTTCGCGTTTGCCGCGGTGGTCATCGGCGGGCTCGGCTCGCTGTGGGGCACGCTGCTCGGCGGCGTGGTCCTCGGCGTGGCCCAGCAGATCGGCGCGCAGATCAACATCTCCGACGAGGTGCTGGCCGGCTACCTCGTCTTCCTGGCCGTGCTGATCCTGCGGCCCCAGGGCCTGACCACCCGGCGGGCGTCATCATGAAGGTGGCGGCTGAAACCACGGTCCGTTCGGAAGAAAAAATACGGGTAACCCGGTCGCGGCGGAACGTGGCCTGGACCGGGATCGGCGCGCTGGTGGTCGTCGTGGTGCTGGCGCTGTTCCCTTACATCGTGTACGCGGGCACCACCACGATCATGGTGCAGGGCTTTATCGTGCTCACGCTGGCGTGCATGTGGAACCTGCTGGCCGGCTACGCGGGCCTGGTGTCGGTGGGGCAGCAGGCGTTCGTCGGCCTCGGCGCGTACTTCGTGCTGATCCTGGCCCTGCACGGCGCCTCGCCGTTCGCCGCGCTTCCGGTCGCGGCGATCGGCTGCGGGGTGGCCGCGCTGCCGCTGTGGTGGCTGGTCTCCCGGCTGCGCAGCGGGTACTTCGCCATCGCCACCTGGGTGCTGGCCGCCACCGTCATGCTCGTCATCGAGAAGTTCTCCTCGATCGGCGGCGGCACCGGCATGCCGCTACCCGGCCTGTCCGGCTACGACCCCACCCTGCTCACCGCGGACACCTACTGGGCCGGGCTGGCCGTGACGGTCATCGCGCTGGCCGCCACCTACCTGGTGCTGCGGGGCAGGCTGGGCCTGGTGCTCACCGCGATCCGGGACGACGAGGTGGCCGCCCGCAGCTCGGGCGCCCGGGTCGGGCTGGCCCGGATGATCGTCTTCGTCATCGCCGGGATCGGCTGCGGGGCGGCCGGCGCGCTGCTGGCCATCAGCCAGCTGCAGGTGCAGCCGACCTCGGTGTTCAGCGTGCAGTGGACGGCGGAGATGGCGTTCGCGGTGATCATCGGCGGGATCGGCACGATCGAGGGGCCGATCCTGGGCACGATCGTGTACATGGTCCTGCAGCAGACGCTGCAGTCCTACAACGCCTGGTACCTGATCATCCTCGGGCTGGTGGCGATCGCCATCGCGCTGTTCGCGCGGCGCGGGCTGTGGGGGCTGATCGACGACCACCTGCACATCCGGCTGTTCCCGGTCGGATACTGGCTCTGGGCGCCGGACAGCCGCGGCCGCCCCGGCCCGGGGTTGCGCCGGAGCGGCCGGCCCAGCGGCTCGTGACCTGATGATCTTCGGCTAGGCGACAATGGTGGCGTGCTTCTTGCTGAGATCGCCGAGGTATCACGGGTGGTGGCCACGACCAGCGCCCGGCTGGCCAAGATCGAGGCGCTCGCCGCCGCGCTGCGGGCGGCCGGGCCGCTCGAGGTCCCGATCGCCGTCGCCTACCTGTCCGGAGAGCTGCCGCAGCGCCAGATCGGCGTCGGCTGGGCGGCGCTGAAGGGCGGCTTCCCGGCCGCGGACGCGCCCAGCCTCACCCTGTCCGACGTGGACTCCGGCTTCGCCGCGATCGGCGCGGTCTCCGGTAAGGGTTCGGCCGCAGCGCGTAAGGCGCTTGTCAGCGAGCTTTTCGGCCGGGCCACCGCCGATGAGCAGCGGTTCCTGTCCGGTCTGCTGTCCGGTGAGCTCAGGCAGGGCGCGCTGGAGGGGGTGATGACCGAGGCCGTCGCGCGGGCCGCGGCGGTGCCGGTGGCGCAGGTCCGCCGGGCCATGATGCTGCGGGGCGCGCTCGGGGCGGTGGCGGCGGCCGCGCTGGCGGGCGGGGTGGCCGCGCTGGCGACGTTTGGCCTGGAGGTGGGCAGGCCGGTGCGGCCGATGCTCGCGGCCAGCGCGGCGGATATCACCGAGGCCCTGGCCAAGATCGGCGCCGAGTGCGCGGTGGAGTGGAAGCTCGACGGGATCAGGATCCAGGCCCATCTGGAGGGCGGCGGCGTGCGGCTGTTCACCAGGACGCTGGACGAGATCACCGGCAGGCTCCCCGAAGTCGTGGCGACGCTGGCCAAGCTGCCGGTCCGGACGGCGGTCCTGGACGGCGAGCTGATCGCGCTGCGCGCGGACGGCCGGCCGCTGCCCTTCCAGGACACCGCATCCCGCACCGCCACCCAGGGCGGCGTGCCGCTCTCGGTCTTCCTGTTCGACGTGCTGCACCTGGACGGCGCGGACCTGATCGACCTGCCCGCCTGGCGGCGGCACGCCGAGCTGACCTGGGCGGTGCCGCCCGAGCTGATCACGCCCCGGCTCGTCACCGGCTCCGAACCCGAGGCCGCGGCGTTCTTCGCCGACGCGATCGCGCACGGGCACGAGGGCGTCGTGGTCAAGGCGCTGGACGCCCCGTACGCGGCGGGCCGCCGGGGCACCGGGTGGATCAAGGTCAAGCCGAGGCACACCCTGGACCTGGTGGTGCTCGCGGTCGAATGGGGCACGGGCGGCGCCACGGCTGGCTGTCCAACCTGCACCTAGGCGCCAGGGACCCGGAAACGGGCGGGTTTCGTCATGCTGGGCAAGACCTTCAAGGGCCTGACCGATGAGCTGCTGACCTGGCAGACGGAACGGCTGCTCGCGCTGGAAGACCACCGGGACGCCTACACCGTCTACGTCCGGCCCGAGCTAGTGGTGGAGATCGCCTTCGACGGCGTCCAGCGCAGCCCGCGCTACCCCGGCGGCCTCGCGCTGCGCTTCGCCCGTGTGCTGCGGTACCGCGACGACAAGAACGCCGCCGAGGCCGACACCATCGACGTGGTCCGCGCCCTCAGCCCGGAGTAACGCGCTATTTCTTCTTGCGGCGCTTGGCGTTGGGGTTGGCGCGGAACGCGGCGGGCACGTTGTCCTGGCGCCGGCGACGGGAAGCTCAGGCCGGGCGGCAGGTTGGCCAGCCCGTCGGCCAGGCTCTCAGGGAAGCCGTCAGGAAAGCCGCCGGGCAGGCCGCCGAGCCCGCGCGGGATCGCCGGGGCCGCCGGGTGCCGCACCGGCCGGCCCCGTCCTCGCCCTGGCCGCCCGCGCCGCGGGCGAGCTCGGCGGCGCGGCGGGGGTCACCGCTGCGCGGCGCCGGCCTTCTTGCCGCCCTTCTTGCGGGCGGACTTGCTGCCGCGGGCCGCGCCCATGCCTGGCATCGCGGGCATGCCCGGCATCCCGCCGCTGAACATCGCCTTCATCTGCTTCTGGCCCTCGAAGAAGTTCGTGACCAGCTGCGAGACCTCACCGACGGCGACGCCCGAGCCGCCCGCGATGCGGGCCCGGCGGGAGCCGTTGATGATCTTCGGGTTGCGGCGTTCCTCCGGCGTCATGGACCGGACGATGGCCTCGGCCCGGTCCAGGTCCTTGTCGTTGACCTGCTCGAGCAGGGCCCGGTTCTTCGCGGCCCCGGGCAGCATGCCGAGCAGGTTCCCGATCGGGCCGAGCTTGCGCACCATCGACAGCTGCTCGACGAAGTCCTCGAGGGTGAAGCCCTCGCCGGAGGCCAGCCGGCCGGCCAGCGACGCGGTCTGATCGGCGTCGAACGTCTTCTCGGCCTGCTCGATCAGGGTCAAGATGTCGCCCATGTCGAGGATCCGCGACGCCATCCGGTCCGGATGGAACACGTCGAAGTCCTCGAGCTTCTCCCCCGAGGACGCGAACATGATCGGACGGCCGGTCAGCTCCACGATGGACAGCGCGGCCCCGCCGCGGGCGTCACCGTCGAGCTTGGTCAGCACGACGCCGTCGTAGCCGACCCCGTCCAGGAAGGCCTGCGCGGTCGCCACCGCGTCCTGGCCGATCATCGCGTCGACCACGAACATGATCTCGTCCGGCTGGGTGGCGTCCCTGATCGCCACCGCCTGCGCCATCATCTCGGTGTCGACGCCGAGTCCGGCCCGCGGTGTCGATGATGACCAGGTTGTGCTGGCGGCGCCGCGCCTCTTCCAGCGAGTCCCGGGCGGCGGCCACCGGGTCGCCCACGCCGTTGCCGGGGAACGGCGCGTAGACCGGCACCCCGGCCCGCTCGCCGAGGACCTGAAGCTGCTGCACCGCGTTTGGCCGCTGCAGGTCGGCGGCCACCAGCATCGGGGTGTTGCCCTGGGCCTTGAGCCACAAGGCGAGCTTGGCCGCCAGCGTGGTCTTACCCGATCCTTGCAGGCCCGCCAGCGATGATCACGGTCGGCGGCACCTTGGCGAACCGCAGCCGCCGCGTCTCGCCGCCCAGGATGCCGACGAGCTCCTCGTGCACGATCTTGATGACCTGCTGCGCCGGGTTCAGCGCGGCGGAGACTTCCTCCCCGTTGGCCCGTTCCTTGACCCGCGCGATGAACTGCCTGACGACCGGCAGCGCGACGTCGGCTTCGAGCAGGGCGATCCGGATTTCCCTGGCCGTCGCGTCAATATCGGCCGCGGACAAGCGTCCCCGGCCGCGCAGCGAAGAGAAAACCTGCGTCAACCGGTCAGATAGGGTGTCAAACACAGCACCAGGCTACCGAACGGTCCGTGGTACCCGGGTCCTGTTTGCTAGGGTCTTAGTCGCCGAGCGCGGTCAGCACCGAATGCACGGTGGCGCGGCGCAGTCCTCGGCGACCAGCGGCTTGCCGTCGCCGTCGGTCACGTAGAACACGTCCACCACTTCGGCGCCGAGCGTCTCCACCCGGGCCGCCCGCACGTCCAGGCCGCATTCTCCCAGCGCCCGCCCGACCCGCCAGAGCAGCCCCGGCGCGTCGTGGGCGCGTACCTCCACCACCGTCGCGGTGTCGGAGGCGTCGTCGACCAGGACCACCTTGGGCGCCGGGATCGTCGCGCCGCGGGGCCGGACGGCCCGCGCGCGGCGGTCCAGCCGGTCCTCCACGTCCAGTCGTCCGGTCAGCATCCGGCGCAGGTCCGCGGCCACCAAGGTGGCGTCAGGCGGATCGCCGTACTCGGGTTCCACGTCAAACACGGTGACCGCGATATTCCCGACCGACGTGGCGTTCGCGCTGCGCACCGCCAGCCGGTGCGAGGCCAGCACCCCGGCGGCGCGCCACAGCAGGCCGGGCCGGTCCGGCGCGACCACGGTGACCTCGGATCCGCGCACCGTCGCGGCCGGGGCGCCCTCGGCGGCCAGCGCCAGCTGATCATCGCGCAGCGGTACCGGGCCCGGCGTCGGGTCGCCGTCGAGCACGGCTCTCCACCCGTCGCACCAGGTCCGCCGACCAAGGTGGCCTTCCAGTCGTTCCACGCGGCGGGCCCGGTGGCCAGCCCGTCGGAGACGGCCAGCGCGTGCAGCAGCTCGAGCAGGGCCCGGCTGCGGACGGCCGTGGCCACCTGCTTGACCGTGACCGGGTCGTCCAGGTCGCGGCGGGTGGCCACCATCGGCAGCAGCAGATGCAGCCGGACGGCCGAGGCGACCAGGTCCACGTCCGCGGGCGGCAAGCCCATCCGCCGGCCCACGTCCCTGGCCACCACCTCGCCGGTGACGCTGTGGTCACCCGGCCAGCCCTTGCCGATGTCGTGCAGCAGCGCGGCGAGCAGCAGCAGGTCGGGCCGGGCCACCTCACGGGTCAGCGCGGCGGCGTGCGCGGCCGCCTCGGCCAGGTGGCGGTCCACGGTAAAGGTGTGCAGCGGGTTGCGCTGCGGCCGGTTCCTGACCCGCTCCCAGTCCGGGATCAGCGCGGTCACCAGGCCCTCGGTGTCCAGCGCCTCCCACACGCTGACCGCGGCCTGGCCGGCCCCGAGCAGCGCGAGCAGCGAGTCACGGGCCGCGGTCGGCCAGGGAACGGGCAGCGGCGGGCATTCGGTCAGCCGGTCCAGCGTCCGCGGCGCCAGCGGCAGCCCGGCCTGCGCCGCCGCCGCGGCCGCCCGCAGCACCAGGGCCGGATCGCGAGCCGGGTCGGCCACCCGGGCCAGCACCACCTCGCCGTCCTGTTCCACCACCCCGTCGGCGAGCGGCTTGCGCTCGGCCCGGCGGCGGCGGAGCCGCCGGCCCCGGAGACGGTCAGCCTGACGGAAGGCATGATCGACCGCGTACGCGACCGTACGCGCGGCCCCCGCCAGCATCCGCAGCAGCACGTCCCCGTCGAGCAGGCCGAGCGCGCGGGCCACCTCGTCTTGTTCCTCGAGCACCAGCCGGTCCAGGCGCCGCCCGGTGACCTCGTGCAGCGCGTGCCTGGCGTCCAGGATCTGCTCGTAAGCCGTGCGGACCTTGGGCCCGGGCGCGGGCGCCACCCACGCGGCCGCCACCGCCTGGATCGCGTGCACGTCCCGGAGCCCGCCCCTGGCCTCCTTCAGGTCGGGCTCGAGCAGGAAGGCGAGCTCACCGCTGGTCCTGGTGCGTTCGTCGTGCGAGGCGTGCAGCTCGGCCAGCCGGGCGGGCGCGGCCGACCGCCAGTCCTCCAGGGCGCCTGCCCGGAGCCGTTCGGTCAAATCGGGATCACCGGCCACGTGCCGGGCGGACAGCAACCCGAGCGCGACCTTCAGGTCGGCCCGTGCCACCCTCCTGGCTTGCGGCACGGTGCGGACCGCGTGATCGAGCTCGGCGCCGGAATCCCAGACCGGATACCAGATCCGGTCCGCGATGCCCGCGATGTCGTCGCGGCCGCTGTGCAGCAGCAGCACATCCAGGTCGCTCCGGGGCAGCAGTTCCTTACGCCCGTACCCGCCCACCGCGACCAGGGCCACGCCGGCCTCGGCGCCGAGGAGTTCCGCCAGCCAGCGATCGACCTGCGTAGTCCGGCGAGCACGATCCGCAGCAAATGATGTCATGGCTGGCACGCGTCCCCCGGACCGCACATAAGTTGACGATCAGATCGCGTCCGGTCCGCGTTCCCCGGTCCGCACCCGCACGATCGAATCGACCGGAATCGCCCAGACCTTCCCGTCGCCGATCCGCCCGGTCTGCGCCGCCTTGACCACCACGCCGATCAGGTCGTCGACGTCCTCGTCGTCGCACAGGACCTCGACCCTGACCTTCGGCACCAGGTCGACTTGGTACTCAGCTCCGCGGTACACCTCCGTGTGACCGCGCTGCCTGCCGTATCCGCTCGCTTCAGTGACGGTCATGCCGTGGACGCCGAAAGCCTGCAGCGCAGCCTTGACGTCGTCCAGCTTGAACGGCTTGATGACAGCGGTGATGAGCTTCATCTTGAGGTGTCCCTTCGGAGTCCTGTACCGACCATGCGATGCTGAGGTTTCACCGAAGACGTCGGCGTGTGTCGACAACGTGAAACACCAGGGGCGCTTGTTACAAGCATGTTTCCATGCAGGTGGCGGGCTTAGCCCAGGATCGCGTCGACAAACGCGCCGGGATCAAACGGGGCCAGGTCATCGGGCCCCTCGCCGAGGCCCACGAGCTTGACGGGAACGCCGAGTTCCCGCTGCACGGCGATGACGATGCCGCCCCTGGCCGTCCCGTCCAGTTTGGTCAGTACCACGCCGGTGACATCCACCACCTCGGCGAACACCCGGGCCTGGCGCAGCCCGTTCTGCCCG
Organism: uncultured Actinomycetes bacterium; assembly: GCA_963730825.1. Taxonomy (GTDB): domain Bacteria; phylum Actinomycetota; class Actinomycetes; order Streptosporangiales; family Streptosporangiaceae; genus Palsa-504. The sequence continues at coordinate 132,761 of CAVSTQ010000021.1, read as the reverse complement.
GTGGTCGCGTCCAGCACCAGCAGCACCTCATCGACCGTGGTCTTCTTCTCCACCACGCGCTTGACCTTGCCGAGCTCGTCCATCAGGTCAACCTTGGTGTGCAGCCGGCCCGCGGTGTCCACGATCACCACGTCGACACCCTTCTCGATGCCCCGGCTGACCGCCTCGAACGCCACGCTGGCCGGGTCGGCGCCCTCCCGGTCGGCCCGGACCGTCTCGGCGCCCACCCGCTCGCCCCACGTCTGCAGCTGGTCAGCCGCCGCGGCACGGAACGTGTCGGCCGCGCCGAGCAGCACGGTGTGCTCGTCCCCGATCAGCGCCCGGGCCAGCTTCCCGCAGGTCGTCGTCTTGCCGGTACCGTTCACGCCGACCATGAGCACCACCGCGGGCAGCCCGTGGTGAGGCGTGGTGCGCAGCGAACGGTCATCATCGTGCCGACCTGGCCGATCAGCTCGGCACGCAGCAGCGCGCGCACCTCGGCCGGCCCGCGCGCGCCCAGCACCTTCACCTTGGTCCGCAGGTCATCGACCATCACCCGGGCCGGGCCGACGCCCACGTCGGCGGTGATGAGCACCTCTTCGATCTCGTCCCAGGTTTCCTCGTCGAGGCGGTCCCTGGACAGCAGGCCCAGCAGGGCCGACCCCAGCGAACTCTGCGACCGGGCCAGCCGGGCCCGCAGCCGCACCATCCGGCCCGCCGACGGCGGGGGCCGTTCGAGGTCGAGCACCCCGGTCGCGGTTTGCGCGCTGGCCTGGGCGTTAGCTTCGGCGGTCTCGCTGGCAGGCTCGACGGCGCCGCCCGACGGCGGGGCGGCCGGGGCGGCCGGGGGGGCGCTGGGCGGCGCGACCGCGCCACGGCCCCGGCGCGGCCGCATGAACAGCAGCCATCCGCCGGTGACGACGGCCAGGACGGCGATGACAACAATCAGGATTACGTATTCCATCAGGCTCACAGTCTCCCAGACCCCGCGATGCGGTGCATCTGGCGGGGGTCGAGCCGGTCCGGGTCAGGCGGGCTGGCGGGTGGCTAGGTGCTGGCTGATCACGGTGGACACGCCGTCGCCGCGCATGGTGATGCCGTAGAGAGCGTCGGCGCATTCCATCGTGCGGCGCTGGTGGGTGATGACGATCAGCTGCGAGCTCTCGCGCAGCTCCTCGAATACCGTCAGCAGGCGCTGCAGGTTCGTGTCGTCCAGCGCCGCTTCGACCTCGTCGAGCACGTAGAACGGCGACGGGCGGGCCTTGAAGATCGCGAACAGGTACGCGATGGCCGTCAGCGACCGCTCGCCGCCGGACAGCAGCGACAGCCGCTTGACCTTCTTACCCGGCGGCCGGGCCTCGATCTCGATCCCGGTGGCCAGCATGTCGTCCGGCTCGGTCAGCACCAGGTTGCCCTGCCCGCCCGGGAACAGCCGGCCGAACAGCTGCTCAAACTCCCGTGCGGTGTCGGCGTACGCCGAGGCGAACACCTCCTGCACCCGGTCGTCGACCTCCTTCACCACCGTGAGCAGGTCCCGCCGGGTCTTGCGCAGGTCATCTAGCTGGGTGGCCAGGAAGGTGTGCCGCTCGGTCAGCGCCTCGTACTCCTCCAGGGCCAGCGGGTTGACCTTGCCGAGCCGGTCCAGCTGACGCTGCGCGTCGGCGAGCCTGCGCTCGGCCGCGGTCCGGTCATAGCGCGAGGGCAGCGCGGCCTCGTCGCCGATCACCGGCACCGGGACGGCGGGACCGTACTCGGCGACCAGGGCGGCCGTCTCCACCCCGAACTCCTCCAGCGCGTGCTCAGCCAGCTGGGCCAGCCGGAGCCGGTGGGTGGCCCGGGCGATCTCGGTGCCGTGCGCGGTGTCCACCACCGTGTCCAGGTCGGCGGCCAGCGTCCGGACCTGGGCGCGGACCGCCTTGAGCTCGGTGGCGCCGCCGGCGCTGGCCGCCTCCGCCTGCGCCCGCCTGGTCAGGGCGGCGGCGACCGACTGCTCCGCCGCCTCGACCGCGTAGCCAGCGCCCAGTGCGACCGCGCGGGCCACGGCGGCGTCGGTGGCCCGCTGCGCCCGGCGCCGCGCCGCCTGCTGACGTGACTGGCGCTCCGCGGCCGCGGTCGCGGTGAGCGCGTCGGCCCGGCCGGCGATCGAGCGCAGCCGCTCCTCCGCGGTCCGCACCTCCAGCCTGGCTTCCATTTCGGCGTTCCGGGCCACGGCGCAGCGTTCGGCGAGGTCCTCCCGGCGCCAGTCGGCCTCCTCCGGCAGCTCGGCCGGCTCCTGCGCCGCGACCTCGGCCGCGTCCAGCTCGTTCCTGAGCTGGTCAAGCTTGCTGAGATCCTTCTCGGCCGCCAGCCGGGCCGCGGTGATGGCGGCGTCCAGCCGCCGGCCTCATCCCGGGCGGCCCGGGCCGCACCGGCCAGCCGGCCGAGCCGCCCGGAGATCTCCGCCGCGGCCGCGTCCGCCTCGTGCCTGCGCGCGAGCGTGTCCGCGACCGACTGCCGGGCGGCCTCCTCGGCCTGCGCCGCCACCGCCAACTGCCCGCCCGCCTGGTCGCACCGCCGCTCCGCTTCGGCCAGCCCGGCCGCCGCCTCGTCCGCCGCCGCCCGCAGCTCGAGCAGGCTCTGCGGCCGCGCGCCGCCGCCGTGCGCCCAGTAAGAGCCGAGCACGTCCCCGGCCCGGGTCACCGCCGTCAGCCCAGGATTTTCCCGAACGACCCGGGCTGCGTGCGCCAGGTCCGCCGTGACCACCACGTCGCGAAGCAGCGCCGCGGCGACCTCGCCGAGCCCGTCGGGACCGCTCACCAGCGTGCCCGCCAGGACCGCACCGTCCGGGACGTTGGGCGCCTGGCGGGTGGGCTGGGGGTGGTTGGCGGGTGGCTGGGGTGGCGATGACGAGGCCGGCGCTGCCGGCGTCGTCGCGGCGGAGGGTAGACAGGATCTCGGCGGCGGCCTCGAGGGTGGTGACCGCCACCGCCTCGGCGGCGGTGCCCAGGGCCGCCGCCACCGCGACCTCATAGCCCTCGGCCACCTTCAGCCGGGCCGCGAACGAACCGAGCACGCCGCCAAAGCGGGCCGGGTCGGCGAGCAGCGCCGCGGAGGCGTCGGCGCCCCGGCGGACCGCTTCGGCCAGGGCGTCCGCCCGGGCCCGCAGCGCGGCCAGCGCACGGGCGGATTCGCGTTCGGCGGCCCGGAGCACCTTTGTCCGTTCGGCATGTCCGGACAAGATCTCGACGGCTTCGGCGTGCGCGGCGGCCAGCCCGCTACGGTCTTCGTCCCGGCCGCCGGTCAGCTCCTGAACCTGTTCGTACTCGGCTTGCGCCCGGGCGGCCCGCAGGCCGGCCTCGGCGGCCGAGACCTCGAGCCGGTCCATCTCCTCCTGCCCGGCCACGCTACGGCTGTCGGCGGCGCCGACCTGGGCGCGCAGCCTGGCCACCCGGTCGGCGCGGGCGGCGGCGGTCCTGGCTCCCTCGGCGAGCTGACGCTCGGTCGCGGCGAGCTCCCTTTCGGTCGCGGTGCGCTGCGCGATCGCGGCCGTCAGCACCTCCCGGCCCGCGTCCAGCCTGGTCGCCAGCACGTCTTCTTCTTCCCTGAGCTCGGCGGCCTGGCGGTCGAGCTCGTCGGGGTCACGGCCGGGACGCTCGGGCTCGCCCGCTTCGGTCAGCAGCCGGTGCCGCTGCGCGGCCAGGCTCTGCGTCCCGCGCAGCCGCTCGGCCAGCGAGGACAGGGCGAACCAGGTCTCCTGGGTGCGGGCCAGGGTGGCCGAGGCCTGCTGGGCGGCGCGGTCGAGCTCGGCTTCCGCGGCCCGGGCCCGGGCCAGCTCCTGCTCCAGGGCGGCCCGCCTGGCCAGCACCGCCGCCTCGTCGGCCTCGTCCCTGGCCAGGTCCGCGGCCAGCGTCACGTAGTCGTCGGCCAGCAGCCTGAGCCGGGCGTCCCGCAGCTCAGCCTGGATGACGGCCGCCTTCCTGGCCACCTCGGCCTGCCGGCCGAGCGGTTTGAGCCTGCGGCCGAGCTCCGCGGTGAGGTCGACCAGCCGGGTCAGGTTGGCCTGCATCGCCTCCAGCTTGCGCAGCGCCTTTTCCTTGCGCTTACGGTGCTTGAGCACGCCGGCCGCTTCCTCGATCAGGGCCCGCCTGGCCTCGGGTCCCGCGTGCAGGATCGCGTCGAGCTGACCCTGCCCGACGATCACGTGCATCTCCCGGCCCAGGCCGGAGTCGGACAGCAGATCCTGCACGTCGAGCAGGCGGCAATGATCACCGTTGATGGCGTACTCGCTCTGCCCGGACCTGAACATCAGCCGGCTGATCGTGACCTCGGCGTACTCGATGGGCAGCGCGCCGTCGCTGTTGTCGATGGTCAGCGTCACCTCGGCCCGGCCGAGGGGAGCCCGTGAGGTGGTGCCGGCGAAGACGACGTCTTCCATCTTGCCGCCGCGCAGTGACTTGACGCCCTGCTCACCCATCACCCAGGAAAGCGCGTCGACGACGTTGGACTTGCCCGAACCGTTCGGCCCGACGACGCAGGTGATACCGGGTTCGAGGCGCAGCGAGGTGGCGGAGGCGAACGATTTGAAGCCGCGCAGGGTGAGGCTCTTCAGATACACGGGCAGGCCCCTCTCCTCCCGGCTGGCTGAGCTGTGCTTCCCGCACCCTACCGTCCCGCGACGCGCCAGAGGCGGAATTGCAGGTTGGCTCGCGTGCCGCCGCTCGGGGCCGCCGCCGCCGGAGCCGCCCAGGCCAGGACGGACGGACCCGGTGGCCCGAAACGGGCCTAGCCGGGCATGGTCAGGCCCCCGAAGGTCCGATCCGGGCCTTCGGGGCCTTTGGGGCTTCTGGGGCCAGTGGCTTAATGCCACGCCGTCAATGCCCGTGACCAAATGTACCTATCACGGGTGAAATACAACGAAGAGGGGCGCCATCATAGGCGCCCCTGATTCGCTCGATGCCGTCTTGCCTCGTCCACCTACGCTCGTCAGACGAGCGCGGGCTCGCGTTCCGCGACCAGCATGTTCTCGTGGGCCGCCTCAACCGTAAGCGAGTTATTCTCTTGCTGGAGCCGAACAAGCTCGGCTTCCAGGTCGCGTACTCGCTGCTGGAGGCGGCGCATCTCAGAAACGATGCGGGGATCGGGACCGCCGACGTGGCCGAATAGAGCCTTCGCCATTGTAAAAGGTCCTCCACGCTGAGTGACCAGAGTGGGCACTTTACTTAACACGCGCGTGATTCGCGCGCGCAACCAACGACAACTAGTTTCTCACCTTGGCGTTTGCTGGTCAAGTTTCGTGCCTGCACCGGTCCAACCGATGTCTGCTTTACACCTTATCTTTGCTAACAAACTGGTTTCATTGTACCGGGTCACCGGGACTGGCGCCCCGGATCCGGCTACCCCCCGGATGACTCGGTTAACCCGGACCATCCTAGGGTCCCACGGACCGGCCAGGATTACCAGCGGGCCCGGCGGGGCCTGGGCTGGCAGCCGGGACAACTGTACGCGGACCGGTTCATGAACGAGTCTCGCCGGACCTCGGTGCCGCACCGCGGGCACGGGAAACCTTCCCGCCCGTACACCGCGAGTGACCGCTCGAAGTACCCGCTCTCCCCGTTGACGTCGACGTACAGTTCGTCGAACGAGGTGCCGCCGGCGGCCAGCGCCTCGCCGAGCACCTCGCGCACCGCGGTGAGCAGCCGGCTTATCTCCGGGCCGTTCAGGGTCTCGGTAGGCCTGGCCCAGTGCAACCTGGCCCGCCAGAGCGCCTCGTCCGCGTAAATGTTGCCGATACCGCTGACCAGCGACTGGTCGAGCAGCGCGCGCTTGACCCCGGTGTGACGCTGGCGTAGCCGCCGGGCCAGCAGGACCGGGTCGAAGGCCGGCTCGAACGGGTCAGGGGCGATGTGCGCGATCGGGCCGGGAAGTTCGGCGCCATCTCGGACCACGCACATGTGGCCGAACGTCCGCTGGTCGGTGAAACGCAGATCGGGCCCCTCGTCCTTGAAGGTGAACCAGATCCTGACGTGCGGTGACAGCGGCCGGCCTGGCTCACCCACCAGCAACTGCCCGCTCATGCCCAGGTGGGCGAGCACGGCGTCCTCACCCACCGACATCCACAAGTACTTGCCGCGGCGCCTGACGCTGTCCAGGGTGCGTCCCGCCAGGGCGGTCTCGAACTCCGTGGCCCCGGCCAGCTGCCTGCGGACAGCGCGCGGGTGCAGCACGTGGACGGCCTCGATGGGACGGCCCACGACATGACGTTCCAGGCCACGGCGGACCGTTTCGACCTCGGGCAGTTCGGGCACGGCTCAAGCCTCAGGCGCGGAACCGGGTGCCTGCCCCACGGGCTGGCCGGCCACTTCGGCCGTGATCGCGTTCCAGGCCGCCTCGGCGGCCTGCTGCTCGCCGGCCTTCTTGGAGCGGCCCTGGCCGGAGCCAAGGACCCGGCCGCCCACCCGGACCACGGCGTGGAACGATTTCTGATGGTCCGGCCCGCTCTCCTCGACCTGGTACTCGGGCACGCCGAGCAGGTGGGCCGCGGTGAGCTCCTGCAGCGACGTCTTCCAGTCAAGCCCGGCGCCGAGCCGGGCCGACCGGGCGATGACCGGGTCGAACAGCCGGTGGACCAGCGTGCTGGCCTCGGTCAGGCCGCAGTCGATGTAGACCGCGCCGATGACCGCTTCCAGCGTGTCGGCCAGGATCGAGGACTTGTTCCGGCCGCCTGTCACCTGCTCCCCCCGGCCAAGCCGGACGTAGGAGCCCAGGTCGAGCTCCCTGGCCACCTCGGCGAGCGCGCCCATCTGGACCACCGCGGCCCGCAGCTTGGCCAGCTGGCCCTCGGGCAGGTTCGGATAGCCACGGAACAGCGTGTCGGTCACGACGAGGCCGAGGACCGAATCACCGAGGAACTCGAGCCGCTCGTTGGTGGGAGGGTTGGCGTTCTCGTAGGCGAAAGACCGATGCGTCAGCGCGCGCTCGAGCGACTCGGGCATGATCGGCACGGCCAGGACATCCCGGAGCTCGGCGGGATCTTTCCCGGCGTTTACACCGCCATCCCATGACCGGCTCACGACGCCCACCACGTCCTCCTCGTAGCACTCGCTGATCATGCCGAGCCGGGCGGGGCGGTCAACCTTCACTCCGGCTCGGGCCGGTCAGCTCTCAGGACGGCGTGATGACCTGGCGCCGCCGGTACGTGCCGCACGTCGGGCAGGCCACGTGCGACAGCTTGGGTTCGTGACACTGGGGACAGCTCACCAGCGCGGGCGCGGTGGCCTTCCACTGAGCACGTCGTGATCGGGTATTGCTGCGGGACATCCTCCGCTTGGGAACCGCCACGTCAGCCCTCCTGTATGTCGGTGGCGCGGGCGCGCCGGTCCGGTTGGTTGCCTGTTTGGTCGTCGAGCTGCGGCTGGCCGTCGAGTTGCTTCAGGCCGGCCCACCTCGGGTCGGTCGCGTCCTCGTGCCCGTGGTCCGGGCCCGCCTCAGCCAGCGGCACGCCGCACTCGACGCACAGCCCGGGACAGTCGTCCCGGCATAGCGGTGACATCGGCAGCGCGAGCACCACCGCGTCACGGAAGGCCGGTTCCAGGTCGAGCAGGTCGCCGTCGAGATAGCGCACCTCGTCGTCGTGCTCCTCGTCCTGGTCGGGCCCTTCCCGCCAATCGTACTTTTCCCGCCGGTCATGGTCTCGCCGGTCATGCGGCCGGCGTCCATCGTGGCTCCCGTGAGATCCGCGCGGCCGGCCGTCATCGTACAGGTAAAGCTCCTGGAAACTGACCGTCAGCGTCTCGGTCAGCGGGGCCAGGCACCGCGCGCACTCACCCGCGAGCGGAGCGGTCCCTGACCCGGTGGCCAGAACGCCCTCGGTGACCGCCTCGAACTTGACGTCAAGGACGACCTCGGCGTCCACGGGAACATAGACGAGCTCGAGACGCAGATCGTCGGGAGCCGGCACGGTCCGCGACTGCGACTGCGCGGACCCCGCCTGACGGCTAAGAGAGCGCGTGTCGAAGACGAACGCGCCTCGGGGTGCATGTGTGCGTGTATGGGGCATGGCGGATGTACTCGTGGGTAACTGAGAGGAACCGAGCGCCCCAGCTTACCGGCGGCGCGCGGTATTCCCCAACTTGGCGGCGGCCAGCCGGTATTCCGCCGGGCCCTACTCTATTTCGGCCAGGCGTTCCCGCAGCTGGGAGAGAACCGTCTCCGGGACCAGCCCGCTGACATCTCCGCCGTACCTGGCGATCTCCTTGACCAGGCTCGACCGCAGGAACGAGTACAGCGGATTGGTCGTCATGAACAGCGTCTCGACCTTCGCCATCCGGTAGTTCATCTGCGCCATCTGCATCTCGTACTCGAAGTCGCTGACGGCCCGCAGCCCCTTGATCACCGCGGTGATCCCGTTGGCCGCGCAGAAATCCACCAGCAGGCCGTGGAAACGGTCGATCCTGACGTTGGCGTAGCGGCTGGTGACCTGACCCAGCATCTCGACGCGCTCGTCGACGGTGAAAAGACTGTGCTTGGTCACGTTGATCAGCACGGCGACGATCACCTCGTCGTAGAGCCCGGCGGCGCGGCCAATGATGTCAAGGTGACCATTGGTGACAGGATCGAAAGAACCTGGACAGACTACGCGTTGCACGCGATCCCGTCCTCTCTGCTCCGACGTGAGTAGCCTCAATGGGTGGCTGACGAGGTATCGCCGGGCTCCGCCCTTCGGGTTTCCCGGTGGCCGGGTCTGAGGGTTTCCGGGACGAGGCCGTACCAGAAGGTGGCTTCGCCGTACTTTCGCGCCCGGTCGGGCACGAAGCCGTCGGCCAGCGGGCCGGCCCGGATCGGGTGGCGCGCTCCACGATCACCAGGGCCCCCGGGGCCAGCCATCCCTGGCCGGCCAGCAGCGAGAGCACCCGGGACACCTCCGTGTCCGCCGTCGCGTACGGCGGATCGGCGAACACGACGTCGTAGCGCCCGGTCGCGGGCGCCTGGTCTGGGCCGCGGGCGAGCACGCGTTCCACCCGGTCGGCGATCACCGCGGCGCCCGGCAGCCCGATCGTCCCGATGTTCTCCCTGATAACACGCGCCGCCCGGGACCCGTGATCAACGAGCAGCACATGCTCCGCGCCCCGGGACAGCGCCTCAAGGCCCACCGCCCCTGATCCTGCGTACAGGTCGAGCACCCGCTTTCCGGTCAGCGTGCCTACCATCGAGACAACGGTGGCGAACAGGCCCTCCCGGGCGCGGTCGCTTGTCGGCCGGGTGTCCCGTCCGTTCGGGACCACCAGCCGACGCCCGCCCGCCTCGCCGGCGATGACACGTGCCACTCCCTAAGTGTGCACGTCCGGGCCTGCGTTAGGGGCGTGTCATTGATCACGGGGAGTTGTACCCAGTGGGACACGTCCCACCGTAACGCGGGTTTTGCCAGGTGCCGCGAACAGATGACTGTTTTGCACGCCTTATCCCGTTATCCGCGGACCCTGGTACCCGGCGGGGGTCGTCGGGGTCGTCTGGGGAAGTAGGGGGCGGGGGCCCGGGGGCGGATGACAGCGGTTCGGGGCGCCGGGACAATGAACGGCATGGTACTGATCGAGGCGCGGGTGGCGCGGGCGGCGCGGCCGCTCACCGATCGCTGGCGGCAGGTGCCGGTCGAGCCGCGCGGCCAGGCCAGGCTCGGGATCAGCTTCCGGCCGCTGCAGGCGCAAGCCCTCGGGCTCGACCCGTGGCGACCTTGTCCGACGCTGCTCGGCTATGACTTCGAGCTGATCAGGCTGGGCGCCTACTGGAACCGCATCGAGACGGGCCCCGGCCGTTTCGACACCGGAGAACTCGACCGCCAGGTCGACGCGGCTGAGCGGGCCGGGAAGCAGATCATCCTGGCCCTCGGTCCGGTCAAGACGTTCGGCTACCCGGAATTCTTCGTGCCCGGCCACCAGCTGCCCGCACCGCTACCCGAGGGCTCCCTGGTCCAGCCGGCCGAGCACCCCGCGCTGGCCGAGGCGGGCGCGGCGTTCGTCGGCCGCCTGGTGGAGCGGTACCGGGACCGGGAGTCGATCGTGGCGTGGCAGGTCGAGCACGACGCGGTGGACCCGCTGGGCCTGGAACACTCCTGGCGCCTGTCGGCCGCGTTCGTCCGGCGTGAGGTCGAGGCGGTCCGGGCGGCCGACCCGACCCGGCCGGTGCTGATGAACGGCTTCCTGCCCACCTCCGGGCCGGTCCGGCTGCAGCAGTGGTGGCGCACCCGCGATCAGGGCGACTCACTGGTGGTGGCGCAGCAGCTGGCCGACATTGTCGGGGTCGACTTCTACCCGCGGCACGCCGTCGTGGCCGCGGCCGGGTGGACCGTGTACCTGTCCGGCCGGATCGGCGCGCTGGACCGGCGGCGCGCGCTGGTGCGCGACGCCGCCGCGGGCCGGACCCGGCTCATGATCATCGAGGGGCAGGCCGAGCCGTGGGAGGCGGTCACCACGCCGCCGAGTCCGCAGGGCCGGGCGATGTACAGCTGCCTGCCCGAGCACGTGATCGGGAACTACAGCCAGTGCATGCGCTGGAACGGTCAGCAGCCGATCGCGTGCTTGAGGCGTACCTGTTCTGGGGCGCCGAGTACTGGGTGCTGCGCCAGCAGCAAGGGGATCCCCGCTATCTGCAGGCCTTCGCCCGCGTCCTGGCGCGAGCTCGCGGGTACCGAGCTCAGCGGGTCCGTTCCCGGTAGTCAAAGACCAGGGCCCCGGCGGTCATGAAGACGGCGGTGAGCCCGGCGACAGCCAGCCCGTCGAGAACCGGGCCCGCCGTCACCACCTGGGCGTAACCCGGTGTCCCGGCGTAGAACGCGGCCCGGCTCAGCTCGACCGCGTAACGCAGCGGCATCACCCAGCCGACCGCGTCGACCAAGGCCGACTGCCCGTGCAGCGGCACCAGGACGCCGCCGAGCACGTACTGCGGGATGATCAGGAACTGGAAGATCTGCATCGCCGAGCGCTGGTTGGGCAGCGCCGCGACGGTGGCGAGCCCGAACGCGCCGCCGAGCAGGCAGGCCGCCAGGCCGGGGGCGAGCAGCATCGCCAGCTGCCCCGCCGACATCCGGACCCCGAACGCCACCGCGGCCAGCGTGATGAAGACCCCCTGGGTCAGCGCGACCAGCGTCTCGCCCGTGACCTTCCCCGCGACCAGCGCCAGCCGGGTCACCGGGGTCACGAACAACTCACGGGAGAAGTCGTTCTCCCGGTCCTCCACGATCGAGATCATGCCGGCCGCCGCGGACTGGAACAAGCTGGCCGCGAGCACCCCGGTAAACGCCAGCGTCACCGCGTTCAGGCCGGTGACCCGGCCCACGGTGGGCTGCAGGACGCTGCCGAGACCGCCGATGAGCAGGATGGGGAACGCCAGGTTGACCGCGAGCCGCGGCCGGTCGCGGAGCAGCTTGACCACGTCGCGCTGGGCGATGATCGCCACCGCGGAAAGCTCGTGCGAGAGCACCGCCCGGGCCGAACGCGGCCGGCGGCTCACCGGCCCGCCCGGGACTGCTCGAGCAGCCGCAGGTAGGCGTCCTCCAGCGTGGCTGCTCCGCTGGCGCTCCTTGACCTGGGCCGGGCTCCCCCGCTCGATGATCCGGCCCCGGGCCAGCACGCACACCGCGTCGGCCGCCTCCGCTTCCTCCAGGTAATGGGTGGTCAGGAACACCGTGGTGCCAAACGTGGCCCGGGCGTGCCGCAGGTAGGCCCACAGGCTGCGCCTGCTCTCCGGGTCCAGGCCCGCGGTGGGCTCGTCCAGGAACAGCACGCCGGGCCGGTGCATCAGCGCCCGCACGATCTCCAGCCTGCGCCGCAAGCCGCCGGACAGGGCCCGGGCCCGCTGCCCCAAGATGTCGGACAGGTCCGAGCATCCCGGCCATCTCGGTGACCTGGCTGCCGGTAGCCGGCGGGCATCAGGCGGTAGGCGCGGCCGCCACGGGTACAGCCCGTAGAGCACCGCGTGCAGCCGGATGTTCTCCTCGGCGGTCAGGTTGAGGTCGAGCGAGGGCTGCTGGAAGACGACGCCGAGCTCCCGGCGGACGCCGGCCAGCTCGGCGGGCCAGGTCCCGGCCCGCGATCGTGACCTGGCCCGAGGTCGGAGCCAGGGTGGTGGTGAGGATCGACACCGTGGTGGTCTTGCCCGCGCCGTTCGGCCCGAGCAGGCAGAAGAGCTGGCCGGCCGGAACGTCGAAGCTGACGTCGTCGACCGCGTTGCGCCCGGCGCCGCGGTAGCGCTTGACCAGGTGCGCGACCTCGATCGCCAGGGGTCGATCAGCCGGCACGGGGCGGGCTGGGGCTGCGGTCGGCGGCCAGGACCCGCGCAGCCTGCGGTAGCGGGCATCGGACCCGCGGCGCCTGGCCAGCCAGGCCAGCGGGCCGATGACGGCACGCGACCAGCGCGGCCGGCAGGTACGGCGCCCGCACCTCGCGCTCGAAGTCCCGCATGAACAGCGCCAGGTCCAGCGGGCGGGGTAGCCGGCGGCCCGCCGCGTGCTGGTCCTGGGCCATCGCCGCCGCCGTCTCCAGCAGCTGCCTGCATGCTCAGCGCGGGCCTGGTCTGCACCGCGACCCGGGCCGGGCCGCGGCCCGGCGTTGGCGAAGTGGTGCACGGTGCCCGGCGGGACCCGCACCGTCTGGCCCGGGCCCGCGACCACCTTCCGGCCGCCGACCCGGAACCGCATCCGGCCGGCCAGCACGGTGAAGCACTCCTCCTGCCGGGGATGGGCGTGGCTGCTCGGCACCCGCCCGCCCGGGGCCAGGACCAGCTCCCACGCCAGCACGCTGCCGCCGGCGTCGGCGCGCTGGCCAGGATCGTGATCCGTTCCCCGCTCAGCGGGTTCTCGATGACCGGCCCGGCGGCCGGAGGTTAGCTGACATCGCGTCCCACCGTAGTCCGGCGGCGACGGCGCAAAAGACGACGGCCAGCAGCGCGGGGCCGCGTTCGACCGCGAAGCTCAGCTGATCGACCGCGAGCACCTGGCCGACACCGTTTGGTCAGGCCGCGTACCCCGATCACCGCCATGGTCTTCTCCTTCCGCAGCGCCGCGGCCCAGGCGAGCCCACGTGCCACCCGGGCCGGCCGCTTGCGGTTCCCAGCGTGCCCGGCGGGCCGGCGCCGTGTCGTCGGCTGAACGGCCCGTCCGCCGTCGTCGTGGGTGATAGCGACGGGCTCCCCGGTGCGCCGCCTGAGGTAGCCGGGCCCGCCGGAATGTCACCGCCGGGCCGATGCCTGCCCCGGGGCGGACGCGTAGCGTCGGAGGCCGATGACGATCAAAGCGGACCGGCCGGGATCCGGAGCTGGCGCGGCGTGGCGCTGGGCGGCCGACGTCGCGATAGCCGCGGCGGTGACGGCCGCGCAACTCGGCGCCACCTACGCGGATGCGTCCTGGCACCCCGGCGCGGGCCGGGCCGGGACCCTGTCCTACCTGCTGCTGACGGCGGGCGGCGCGGCCCTCATCCTGCGCCGCCGCTACCCGGTCGGCGTCCTGGCCGTCACGCTGGTCGACCACCTTGTGGGCGGCCGGGCAGAACGGCAACGCGATCTACCTCGCGCTGATCGTGGCCTTCTTCACCGCGGTCCTGGCGAAGAAGCGGATAGCCGCCATCGCCTCCCTGGTCATCTGCTACGCCGCCTCGGTGTGGCCCTTCCTGATCGGCGAGCGCGGGCATCCGTCCGCGAGTGTTCGCGGTCGGGCTGGCGGCCGGGCTGATCTTCCTGCTGAGCGCGGCCGAGCTGATCCGGAGCCGGAACCAGCGGACCGTCGCGCTGGCCCGCGGCCGGGCCGAAGAGCTCAGGCGGCTGGCCAGCGAGGAACGCATGAAGATGGCCAGGGACCTGCACGACGTCGTCGCGCACAACATCTCGGTCATCAACGTCCAGGCCAACACCGCCCTGCACCTGATGGACCGGCAGCCAGAACGCGCCCGGATGGCGCTGACCACGATCAACGATGTGAGTAAGCAGGCGCTGGTCGAGCTGCGTTCGGTCCTGGGTGTGCTGCGCGACGTCGACGAGAACCGCGCCCCGGTCACCGAGCCCGGGCCTGGCCCGGCTTGGCGACCTGGTGGAAAGCGCGACGGCCGCCGGGCTCACCGTGCACGTCGAACCGCCGGACCAGCCCGCGCCGCTGCCCGCTGAGGTGGACCTGGCGGCCTACCGGATCGTCCAGGAGGCGCTCACCAACAGCGCCAGGCATTCCGGCGGGAGCACGGCCACGGTGCGGATCGGCCAGCACCACGGTGGCCTGCTGGTCGAGGTGGCGGACAACGGGAAGGGCGGCCTGACGGCTCCGGCTCTGGCTCTGGTTCCGGCTCTGGCTCTGGTTCGGCCTGGCTCTGGCCTGGCTCTGGTTTCGGCTCTGGCTCTGGTCACGGGATCGCGGGTATGACCGAGCGGGCCAAGGTCCTCGGCGGCACACTGCACGCGGGGCCACGGCCAGGCGGCGGGTTCGGGGTCCGGGCGTGGCTGCCCGTGAACAGGAGCGACACCGTGATCCGGGTGGGGCTGGCGGACGACCAGGAACTCGTCCGGGCCGGGTTCGCCGCCCTGCTCGACGCCGAGGACGACATCGAGGTGGTGGGCGAGGCCGCCGACGGCGGGCAGGCCGTCCACCTGGCCGAACGATGGACGCCTGACGTGCTGCTGATGGACATCCGGATGCCGGTGCTCGACGGCATCGAGGCCACCCGCCGGATCGCCGCGCGGCCGGAGCTGGCCGGCGTGCACGTGGTCATCTTGACCACCTTCGAGCTTGACGAGTACGTCTTCGAGGGCCTGCGGGCCGGCGCGGCCGGGTTCCTGGTCAAGGACACCGACGCCGCCGAGCTGATCCGCGCGGTCCGGGTGGTGGCCGACGGGGCCGCGCTGCTCGCCCCCTCCGTCACCAGGCGCCTGATCGCCGAGTTCGCCGCCCGCACCCGGCAGGCCCGGAGCCAGCCCGGCCTGGACGAGCTGACCCCGCGCGAACGCGAGGTGGTGGTGCTCATCGCGCTCGGGCTGTCCAACGACGAGATCGCCAGGAAGATCTACGTGAGCCCGTCCACGGCCAAGACCCACGCGGCCCGGGCGATGACCAAGCTCGGCGCCAGGGACCGGGCCCAGCTGGTCGTGTTCGCCTACCAGAGCCGGCCTGGTCCGGCCCGGCTGGGACCAGGAGTAGGCCCGCGTGCCTGGCCGGTGCCTGCTCGTACCGGCGCTTCGCAGCGAGGCCGCGCAGGGGCCCCGGGATTCGCTCACGGCGCAGCTCCGAAGCCACTGCAAAGCGGTCCGGCTGGGTAACTTGCCGACATGACGGCGGACGGGAGACCAGCGGCGCGGTACGACGAATGGGCCGGCTGGTACGAGGGCTGTATGGCCGGCGAAGGACATGCGTTCGCCCAGCGGGCAGGCGCGGCCCTGGCCGAAGTCCTCGGGCCTGGTGCGGGGCCGGTGCTCGACCTCGCCTGCGGGACCGGCATCCACGCACAGGTGCTCCGCGCCCTGGGCTGGACCCCGTTCGGTATCGACCTGTCCCGGGCTCAGCTGCGATACGCATCCGGCCGGATGCCCGTGATCGCCGCCCACGCTAGTGTTCCGCCGCTCCGGCCGGGCGCCCTGGCGGCGGTGTCGGCGGTCATGTGCCATACCGATATCGATGACTACGCCGCGGCCTGCCAGGCCCTCAGCTCAGCTCTCCAGCCCGGCGGGATCTTCGCTCACGTTGGCGTCCACCCATGCTACACAGGGGCTTTCGCTGACCGCTCCGACCCGGCCAGAATCATCATCACCCCAGGCTACTGGCGCCGGGAACGACGTTTCGAAGCCTGGTCCTCGCGCGGAGTACGGGCCAAAGTCGGCGCCACCCACCTTCCCCTCGGTGACCTGCTGAGCGCCTTCACCCGCGCGGGACTCGTCATCGAGCGCGTGCTGGAAGCGGGCAGCCCCACTCCCGACATCCTCGCCGTCCGCAGTATCCGCGGCTAGCACAGCGGAGTTGGGCGGCGCAGCTGTGACCGGCAGGCGATCACCCATGGCCACGCGATCCGCAGCATCACTCACCGCCCGCGCGGTCATCGCCGGCCGAGGAGGTAAAAAGACGCGGCGTAGGACACCAGCGGCCACGCCGGCCAGGCATGGCCATCGTCACCGACGCGCTGTTGTGAGCGCTGGCCACAAAGCTCGCCCCGCTGATGCGCCGCCTCCGTCAGCGACACCAGCCCGGCCACCGCGGTCACCACGACGGCTCGGTCGCCGGCCAGGGCGGCCCGCACGACGAGGAAGACCGCCGCCGCGATCAGGGCCAAGCCGAGGACGGCGTGGATGGCCAGGGACGGGGGGCCGCTGGAGATGGCCCGCCCGACGGCGGGGCCGATCCCGGCACCTGAGTCGGCTGCGGGGATCGTGACGCCGAGGTTTACTACGATGCCGATTCCGCTCTGGACGACTAGCAAGACCATCAGGGCCAGGCTGGTCCGGCGCAGCACCGCCGCCTCGCCGGCCAGCGCCTTGGCCCCCCGCCTTCCGTGCTCATCGGGCGCCACCTGCTGGTCGGCCCGCCCGCCTTTGATCACTGGCATGATTTCTCCCTCCGTGGCGCCCGTTCCTGCTGCGGGCAAGTTGCCGGCCGACCGGGCGCGTCTTCCAGCGTGGCCGCCGGCGTCGGCCAGTGTCGTCGGCGAAGCGGCCCGTCTCGGGTCGTCTCTCGTGGTAGCGCGGGGTACGCGACGTCCGCCGCCGGTGGCATGCGGGTGCTCACGGACATCGCCCGGAGCGCGACCCCGCCGGGCTGACCGCGCGGGAGCAAAGCGAGGTGGCAGCCCGGTGACCGCGGGCGCGCCATGGCCTGCGCGGCCAGCGTGCCTCGAACGGCCGTGGCAGGCGCGGAGGGCCCGGCTGGCCCAGATGGCGTACCCGGCCGTGTCCCGGCGGAGGACACGCGCGGGAGCCGCGAACACGAGGATCAAAGCGAACAAGAACCCGTCAGGAAGAGGAGATGGCCATGATGACCACCGCGGTGACCAGCGCCCGGACGTCCGCCGGGCCACCCAAGCTCAACCCGGCCCAGCTGCGCGCCGCGCAGGCTCAGACCCTGGACACGCCCAGGCGGCGCTGCGGCTTTCTGGCCCGTGCTGCTGTTCAAGGGGACCGACCTGGTCTACGGCGCCGAACCTGGCGTCGTGAAGTTCGCCATGCTCGAGTACATCGCCCGCGTGCCCTACCAGGCCTGGGAGCGGATCGGCTACCTCGCGCTCGCCCGTTACCGGGGCGCTCCGCGCTGGCCCGCCGGGTCTTCGAGCGTATCGTGACCACCCGCGCGGAACAGGACAACGAGCAGTGGCACCTGCTGATCCTGCAAGACCTCGCACAGCGGGCCGGTCTGCGGCAGCCGTTCGTGCTGCACCGGCTGGCACCGTGGCTGATCGCCTTCCTCTACTACCACGTGTCCTTGCTGCTGCTGCTGATCCGGCCCGAGTCCAGCTACCGGCTCAACGCCGACTTCGAGGACCACGCCGAGCACGAGTACATGGCCTACGTGGCCGGCCATCCCGAGCTGGACCACGAGCCCGATCCCGGCGCCTACGCCGTCGAGTACGGCCGCTACGGTTCGCTCGCCGACCTGCTCAGGCAGATCGGCCACGACGAGCGCATCCACAAGCTGGCCAGTGTGGCCAGCATGGCCGCGCCGCGCTTCGGTCACCCCGGCCCGGCTGGGACCGAGTAAGACCGCCGCGGCTAGAGGTAGCGCCCCATCGACCAGCGTCTGCCCCGGCGTGACCAGGAACGCGTCCGGCCCGCGCGGCGCCCGTGCTCCTGGCCACGCCCGGAAGAGCAACCCGGTCTCACCGGACACGCCTCACTCGGCCCTCCGGCCCCGCGGGGCTCTCCAGGTCCCCGTCCCGGCCCTCCGGGGTGGCCCGGGACCGGGGGCTGAGGGGCTCGCGGGGCGAGACGGTCTGGGTGAAGCGGATGCAGGCCGGCCCAGGCGAGCTAGGCAGGCTGGAGGCATCCCGGGTCAGGCCGGGGCGGACGTTGGTTGCCGGGGCTCTAGGTCTTGTCCAGGTATTCGGCCTGGACGCCGAGGAGGTCTTCGATCGCCTCGCGCAGCGCCGGGTGGGCGGCCAGGTGCGGGTCCGCGGACACCACCGCACTGGCCTCCTCCCGGGCCAGGCCGATCAGGTCCTCGTCGGCCAGCAGCCGGAGCAGCCGCAGGCTGGACTGCCGGCCGGCCTGCGCGGCTCCGAGCACGTCGCCTTCCCGGCGCTGCTCCAGGTCCAGCCGGGACAGCTTGAACCCGTCGAGGGTGGCCGCGACCGCATCGAGCCGCAGCCGCGCCGGGCTGGCCGGGGGGGCCTCGGTTACCAGCAGGCACAGGCCCGCCGCGGCGCCGCGGCCGACCCGGCCGCGGAGCTGGTGCAGCTGGGACACGCCGAACCGCTCCGCGTCCATGACGACCATGACGGTCGCGTTCGGCACGTCGACGCCGACCTCGATCACCGTGGTCGCGACCAGCACATCGATCTCGCCCGCGGAGAACTCCCGCATCACCCGGTCCTTCTCCTCCGGATGCAGCCGGCCGTGCAGGATGCCGAGCCGCAGCCCGGCCAGCGGGCCCGCGTCCAGCGTCGCGGCCACGTCGAGCACCGCCAGCGGCTGCCGCCGGCCATCCACCACCCCGCGCGGGACGCCGCCCGTCATGTCCACCGCGCCAAAGTCATCCGCCCCAAGGTCCAGACTATCCGAATCCGAACTATCCGAATCGGGACTGTCCGGATCCGGGCTTTCGGGGTTGTCGCCGATGCGCGGGCACACCACGTACGCCTGCTGGCCCCGGCCGACTTCCTCCCGCACCCGCTCCCAGGCCCGCTCGAGGAACCTGGGCTTGTCCGCCGCGGGCACCACGTGGCTGGCGATGGGCGAGCGGCCCGCGGGCAGCTCGGTCAGCGTCGAGGTCTCCAGGTCGCCGTAGACGGTCATCGCGACCGTCCTCGGGATCGGCGTCGCGGTCATGACCAGGACGTGCGGGCGGTTGCCGGCCGCCTTGGCGCGCAGCGCGTCCCGCTGCTCGACGCCGAACCTGTGCTGCTCGTCGATGACGACCAGGCCGAGGTCGGCAAACTGGACCTGCTCCTCGAGCAGGGCGTGGGTGCCGATCACGATCCCGGCGTCGCCGGTGAACACGTCGGACAGGGCCGAACGCCTGGCCGCGGCGCCCACGGAACCGGTCAGCAGGGCCACCCCGGTGGCGTGCTCCGCCGCGCCGAGCTGACCGCCGGCGGCCAGCGGCCCGAGCATGTCGGTGACCGAACGGTAGTGCTGCTGGGCGAGCACCTCGGTCGGCGCGAGCAGCGCGGCCTGGCCGCCCGCGTCGACCACCTGGAGCATGGCCCGGATCGCGATCACCGTCTTGCCCGAACCCACCTCCCCCTGCAGCAGCCGGTGCATCGGATAGGCGCAGGCCAGCTCGGTCGCGATGGTCTCGCCCACCGCGACCTGCCCCGCGGTCAGCGTGAACGGCAGCCGGGCGTCGAACTCAGCCGCTAGACGGCCGTCAACACGCGGCCGCGGCATGGCCGGCATGGCCGCGGCGGCCAGCCGCCGCTGCGCCAGCGCGGCCTGCAGCAAGAAGGCCTCGTCCCACTTGAGCCTGGCCAGGGCGCGCGTCCGGTCGGCCGGATCGAGCGGCCGGTGCGCGGCCCGGATCGCCTCGGCCCGCCCGGCCAGCTCGTACCGCTCCCTGAGCGGGGACGGCAGCGGGTCCTCCCCGACCTCCAGGGTGTCGAGCACGGTCTTGACCGACTTGGCGATCCGCCAGGAGGGGACCCGGGCGCTGGCCGGGTAGACCGGGATCATCTCGGTGGCGAACTCGGCCGCCAGCTCCGGGGTCAGGTCGGCGTTCGGGGGCGCCCCGGGCAGCATCTCGCATTCCGGGTGGACCAGCTGGCGGCGGTTACGGAAGCTGGAAACGGTGC
Organism: uncultured Actinomycetes bacterium; assembly: GCA_963730825.1. Classification (GTDB taxonomy): domain Bacteria; phylum Actinomycetota; class Actinomycetes; order Streptosporangiales; family Streptosporangiaceae; genus Palsa-504. The sequence continues at coordinate 112,848 of CAVSTQ010000021.1, read as the reverse complement.
CGGCGAACATGCCCACCACGTCCGGGCGGAGCACCCGGCGGTACTGGTGGATGCCGGAGAAGAACGTCAGCACCAGCTTGGCGCGGTCATCGGTGACGATCACCTCCAGGCGGCTGCGGCGGCCCTTGCCCGGCAGCGAGGGCAGCGGCAGCTCGCTCACCGTCACCACCCGGGCCAGCACCGTGACGTGGTCGCCCTCACGCAGCGAGGACAGGTCGGTCAGCTCGCCGCGGCTGTAGAAACGCCGCGGGTAGTGCCGGACCAGATCGCCGACCGTGTGCAGGCCGAGGGACTCCTGCAGGGCCTTCCCCGTCTTGGGCCCGAGCACCCGGGCGAGCGACTCGTGCAGCGTGGTCACATCTGGCAGCATAGAAGGGCCTGCCGACATTCGGCGCCCGGCCCGGCGGGCACGCGGGCACCGCCCGGCCCGGCGGCACCGGCGAACCTGCGGGTTCGCACCCGCCCAGGGCATCGGGTAGGCTACGACGGCTGCCTGATCCGCCGTGCGCGGACACGGGCCCACCCGATGACACCCGTCACCCTAGTCAATGGAGCGAAACCGTGGCTTCCGTCTGCGACATCTGCGGCAAAGGGCCGGGCTTCGGCAATAACGTCTCGTTCTCGAATCGCCGCACCCCCCGCCGCTTTAACCCCAACATCCAGACCAGGCACGCCGTGGTCGGCGGGACGCCCAAGCGGCTTAACGTGTGCACCTCCTGCATCAAGGCAGGCAAGGTAGCCCGGCTAGCGTAACGCCCGGCTAGCCTAACCCTGGGCGAAGTGATCCCAGCCGGGGGCGAGCGCCCACGGCTGGGAGTCAACGACGACCCCCGGAGCCGCCGGCGCCTGGCGCACCCGGCCGATCACCGTCCACCGGGGCGGCAGCGCCGTGCCCGGCGGGAACGTGGCGGCCAGGCCGTGGTCCTCGCCGCCGGCCAGCACCCAGTTCAGCGCGATGAGTTCCGGTGCTGACGAGCAGGAGTCCGTTCGGCCCAAAAGGACAGCACTGGCCGCGGCGGTCAGCTCGGCTGACGGGCCGAGCGCGGTGCGGGACAGGTCGATGAGCACGCCGCTGGCGTCCGCGATGTGACCCAGGTCGGCGAGCAGGCCGTCGCTGGTGTCGATCATGGCGGTGGCACCCAGGTCCGCCGCCTGCGGGCCCGCGTCGTACGGCGGGGCCGGGCGCCGCTGGGCGGTCACCAGCGGCCCGTCCCTGACTCCGGCGGACAGCAGGGCCAGGCCGGCCGCGGCGCGGCCGAGCGTGCCCGCCACCGCGACCAGGTCACCTGGCTTCGCGCCCGACCGCAGCACCGGGGCCCGCCCGGCCAGGTCACCCAGGCCGGTCACGGCGAGCAGGATGCTGTCCGCGCGGGCGGTGTCACCGCCGATGACGCTCGCCCCCGGCACTCGCGCGCACTCCGCCGCCAGCCCGGCGGCCAGCTCGCGGGCCCAGCTGACCAGCAGGTCCGCGGGGGCGGCCAGCGCGACGAGCAACGCGGTGGGCACCGCGCCCATGGCCGCCACGTCGGCCAGGCTACGGGCCGCGGCCTTGTGCCCCACGTCCCGCGCGCTCGAGGTGTCCCGGCGGAAATGCCGGCCCTCGAGCATGAAGTCCGTGGTCGCCACCACCCGGCCATCCGGGGTGGCCAGCACGGCCGCGTCGTCGCCGATCCCGACCAGCGTCCGCGGCCCGGCAGGCAGCCAGCCGGTCAGCTCCGCGATCAGGCCAAACTCCCCCGTTCCCGCCAGCGTCTGCGGGTTTTCGCCTGCGATGGTGCGCCTCCGAACCCCGGTGGCCGCGCATTTGGCCCATTTCACCGGCCGCCACAACGGACAAATGTCTTACAGGTCTGGACCTCTACGGTAGCGTGAGGTGATAGGGGGTGCCTGTCCCATCATGCCCCCGGGAGGAGACCTCATGGTGGAGGCTTACATCCTCGTGCAGACCGAAGTCGGCAAGGCCGCAGACGTGGCCACCCACATCGGAAAGCTCACCGGAGTCACGCAGGCCGAGGATGTCACCGGCCCGTACGACGTCATCGTGCGCGCCCAGGCCGCCGACGTCGACGAGCTCGGACGTCTGGTGGCCGGCCACATCCAGTCGGTGCCGGGGATCACCAGAACTCTCACCTGCCCCGTGGTGCACATCTGAGCAGCTCGGCCGCGAGCGGAGTGCTGCGCGGGCCCAGGCCGAGTGTGACCGCGACGCGCAGGTCATCGGGTGTGTCGACGTCACGGCGCAGCCCGGGTATGCCGTCCAGGTCGAGTTCGACGGCCCCGGCCGCCGCGTGCCGGGACCGGGACGCCAGACCGAACGCGGGCCGGAACGGTACTCCTGGCGCCGCGGCGTACAGCGTCGTGCCGTCACCGGCCGCGTCGGCCACGAAGGCGGACGGCCACGCCGCGGCCGCCCGCAGCGTCCGGCCGAGTTCGTCCGGGCGCAGCGCGGGCAGGTCGGCGGACAGCGCGACCGTGCCCGCGCCCGGCCAGCGCGCGGCGGCGTGCGCGGCGCCGTGCCGCAGCGCCGCGTTCAGCCCGTCGCGCGGCTCGTCGGGCACCACCAGGGCCCCGAGCTCAGCCAGGGCGGGCCCCGCGACCAGGTCGTCGGTGATGACGATCACCCGGGCGACCGGGCCGGCGGACAGCACCGCGGCCACCGTGTCGCAGGCCAGCGCGAGCGCGAGCTCACCCCGGCGCGGCCCGGCCAGCGCGGCCAGCCGGGATTTGGCCAGGGCAAGTACCTTGACGGGCATCAGCACTGACCAGGAGAAGCGGGCATTATCGGTCATGTAGTTGATCCTGCCTCGACACCAGAGCACCTGAACCAGGAGGCTGACCCCATGAGCACGCGAAAGGACGCTGACCAGACTATGTCGGCCGGCGGCTACCGTTACTCACGCGGCTGGCGGCAGTTCTCGCGGCTGGTCCTGCACCCCGGGTTGCGGCTGCTGATAAAGATCCGCTGGCAGGGCCAGGAGAACATCCCGCGGACCGGCGGCATCATCCTGGCCCCGAACCATATGTCCTACGCCGACTGGGCCACGATCGCGCTGTTCAGCGACGGGTACGCGCACCGGTATCCGGTGTTCATGATCAAGTCGGGCATCTTCGAGGTCAAGGTGATCGGGCCGATGATGTACAAGTTCGGCCAGCTGCCGGTGTACCGCGACCGCGGCGACGCCGGCCTGGTGCTGAGAGCGGCCGAGCAGGCGCTGCGGGCCGGCGCGGCGGTGATCGTCTACCCGGAGGGCACCGCGACCCGCGACCCGGACCTGTGGCCGATGGTGGGCAAGACCGGCGCCGCCCGGCTGGCGCTGACCACCGGGGCCCCGGTGATCCCGATCGCGCAATGGGGCGCGCAGCACATCCTCCCCTACGGGTCAAAGAAACTCCGCCTGTTCCCGCGCAAGACGGTGCGGATGGTGGCCGGGCCGCCGGTGGACCTGTCCGCCTACACCGGGCAGCGGCTCGGGGCCAGCGTGCTGCGCGCGGCCACGGCCGACATCATGGCCGACATCACCAAACTGCTGGCCGCGATCAGGCAGCAGACCCCGCCCGCCGTGCCCTACGACCCGGCCGATCATCTTTCTGCTGGCCGAACGGACTCTGCTGCCAGCGCCCCGCCCGCTGCTCCGCCCGCGGCCCCTCTCGCCGCCCCGCCCGCCGCCCGGCCGCCGCGCCCGCCGCCCGGCCCGGCGGGGAGGCATGAAGGCAGCGGTACTCGGGGCCGGATCCTGGGGCACCACGTTCGCTCAGGTGCTCTGCGACGCCGGGACCCGGACCGTGCTGTACAGCCGCAGGCCGCAGCTGGCCAAGGCGCTGTCGGAAACGCACGAGAACCCGGACTACCTGCCCGGGATCGAGCTGACGCCGGTCCTCGAGGCGACCGCGGATCCCGCCGAGGCGCTGGCGGACGCCGAGCTGGTCGTCTTGGCCGTGCCCGCCCAGTCGCTGCGGGCCAACCTGATCGCCTGGGCACCGCTGATCCCGCCCGGCGCGCTGCTCGTCAGCCTGCTCAAGGGGATCGAGCTCGGCACCCGCCAGCGGATGAGCGAGGTCATCATCGAGGTGCTCGGCGCGGACGCCGCGCGGGTCGCCGTGGTCTCCGGGCCAAACCTGGCGGGCGAGATCGTCAGGCGCCAGTTCGCCGCCACCGTGGTGGCGTGCGCCTCGGAAAGCGGCGCGCTGACGTTGCAGCGGGCCTGTCACACCCCGTACTTCCGCCCGTACACCAACAGCGACGTGACCGGCTGCGAGCTCGGCGGCACCGGGAAGAACGTGATCGCGATCGCGGTCGGCATCGCGGTCGCGATGGGACTCGGGGACAACACCCGGGCCACCCTGATCACCCGCGGGCTGGCCGAGATCGCCAGGCTCGGCTCGGCGCTGGGCGCCGAGCCGCAGACGTTCGCCGGCCTGGCCGGGATGGGCGACCTCGTGGCTACCTGCAGTTCGCCGTTGTCACGGAACAGGACGTTCGGTGAGTACCTGGGGGGCGGCATGTCGGTGGCGCAGGCGACCGCCGCGATGAGCCAGACCGCGGAGGGCGTAGCATCGTGCGGACCGGTACTTGAGCTGGCCAAGGCCCGCGGCGTGGAGATGCCGATCACCGAGGTCGTGGAGGCGGTCACGCGGGACGGGTTGCCCGTCACGCAGGCCGCGTCGATGCTAGCGTCACGATCAGCCAAACCCGAGTGGTACGGCCCCTGACCGGTAGGCGGTTCGGCCCTTGATGCCCAGATCCCGGGGAAATGACATCGTGGACATAGTGCGTAAGCAATCCGGCGAGAACACGCGTTCCGTGCATCTTCCGGCCCCGCCGACGCCTTCGCAGGAACCGCTCGGCACGCCGGTGTACCGCACGGCGGCGTTCGCGTTCGGCTCGGCCGAGGAGTACCGGGCCGTGCTGAACGACGAGATGCCCGGCTACACCTACAGCCGGATCGACAACCCCACCGTCGACGCGTTCGCCCGCGCGGTCGCCGCGCTGGAAGGGGTGAACCTGCCGCGCTGGCCCGCGGCCCAGGCGTTCGCCTCGGGGATGGCCGCGATCAGCGGGGTGTTCTGGACCTTCGCGCGGACCGGCGCGCACGTGGTGGCGTCCGCCGCCGTCTACGGCGGCACGTACGGGTTCCTGCGCAACGTGGCCGCCCGCTTTGGCGTCGAGACGGACTTCGTCGACATCACCGACCTGGACCAGGTCCAGGCGGCCATCCGCCCGACGACGCGGATCATCTACGCGGAGACGATCGCGAACCCGACCACCGCGGTCGCCGACGTGCGCAAGCTGGCCGACATCGCGCACGAGGCGGGGGCGCTGCTGGTCATCGACTCGACCCTGGCCCCGCCGGTGATCTGCCGGCCGCTCGAGCACGGCGCGGACCTGGTCGTGCACTCCGCGACCAAGTACATCGGAGGTCATTCCGACACCACCGGCGGCGTGGTCACCGGGCGCATCGAGCTGATCAGCAGCATCCGCAGCGTCCGGGTCGACACCGGCGGCTGCCTGGCCCCGGACGAGGCGTTCCTGTTGCGGCGCGGGCTGGAGACCCTGCCGCTGCGGGTCCGCCGGGCCTGCTCGACGGCGTCGGTATTCGCCGCCGCGCTGTCCCGGCACCCGGCCGTGCTGCGCATCGACTACCCCGGGCTGCCCGAGCACGCCGGGCACCAGGTGGCCAGGCGGATGTTCGACGCGGGACCCGAGGGAGTGCGGTTCGGGGCCATCGTGACCGTGACCCCGCACGGCGGACGCGAGGCCGGCCATGGCGTTCGCGGACAAGCTGCGGCTCGCCCAGCTGGCGACCTCCCTGGGCGGCACGCACACGGTCGTCAGCCACGTGGCCTCCACCACCCACCGCCAGCTCGATGACCGGGCGCTCGCGGCCGGCGGCATCGACCCAGGGGCGGTGCGCTTCTCCGTCGGGCTGGAGGACGCCGAAGATCTCATCTCTGATGCCTATGTGGCCCTGGAGTCACTGGGCAGGCCGTAACCTGGGATCTTGTCTCCGAACCGGGTCGGGCTGGACCGTTCGGTGGAGGTCGCGTTGGTGGAGGTCGCCTTGGGCAAGATCCGGGTCGCGGTGGTGTTCGGCGGGCGCAGTAGCGAACACGCTGTTTCCTGCGCGAGCGCGGGCCTGGTGCTGTCCGCCATCGACCCCGACCGCTACGACGTGCTGCCCATCGGCATCACCAGGGACGGACGCTGGGTGCTCACCTCCGGCGACCCGGCCCGGCTCGCGCTGTCCGGCGGCACGCTGCCCAGCGTCGAGGCGGTGGCGGTGACCGGAGCCGAGATCACGCCGCGGAGCAGCCCGGGCGGCACCGTGCTCCAGGTGTGCACCCCCGGCGAGGTGCCGCGCGACCTGGGCGAGGTCGACCTGGTGCTGCCGCTGCTGCACGGCACCTACGGCGAAGACGGCACGCTGCAGGGACTGCTCGAGATGACCGGCACGAAGTACGCGGGCGCCGGCGTGTTCGCCAGCGCGGCCGGCATGGACAAGGAGTACATGAAGCTGATCCTGGCCGCCCGCGGCCTGCCGGTCGGCCGGTACGTGGTCGTGCACGACCGCCAGTGGCGCGGCGCATCGGGCGGCCTGGACGCGTCGGGGGGCCTGGGCGAGCGCAAGCGGATCCTCGACGAGATCGCCGAACTGGGCTGGCCGGTGTTCGTCAAGCCGGCCCGCGGCGGCTCGAGCATCGGGATCTCCCGGGTCGACGGGCCCGGCGACCCGCTCATCGAAGCGATCGAGGCGGCCCGGGTGCACGACCCCAAGGTGCTGGTCGAAGCCGCGGTGGACGGGATGGAAGTCGAGTGCGCGGTCCTGGAGGGCATCGACGGCGGCCCGCCCGAGGCCAGCGTGCCCGGTCAGGTGCTGGTCGACGCCGGCCTCTGGAGTTCTACGATTTCGGCGCGAAGTACCTGGCCACGGCGGACACCGTAGCCATCCCGGCGCCGTTGCCGCGCGTCGGCCGCGGAGCAGGTCAGGCGGCTGGCCTGTGCCGCCTTCGACGCGATCTCCTGCGAAGGCCTGGCCCGGGTGGACTTCTTCTACACCCCAGCCGGGGATGTGGTAGTCAACGAGATCAACACGATGCCGGGGATGACTCCGGCCTCGGCCTTCCCGATGATGTGGGCCGCCACCGGCCTGCCGCTTCCGCAGCTGGTCGACCGGATCATCCAGACCGCCCTGCGCAAGCGCTCCGGCCTGCGCTGAGACGCCCGGCCTGGGCTTACGGACGGCCGGCCTGGGCGCGGCGCGACGGCGGGCGGCGTCCGGGGTGCTCCGGATGCCGCCCGCCGTCGTGAGCTGCTCGTGGGTTGCTACTTGTTCCCGGGCTTGTCGCCGTTGACGAGAGCCTTGAAGTCGGCGCCGGCGCGGAACTTGGGCACCGAGGACTTCGGCACCTGGATGGTCGCGCCCGTAGCCGGGTTGCGGGCCGTGCGGGCGGGACGCTCGCTCTTCTCGAAGACGCCGAACCCGGTGATGGCTACCTTGTCACCACTCGCGACGGCCGACTGGATCGCTTCGAGCACCGCGTTCACGGCTTCGGTCGCGGATTTCTTGTCCCCCAGCCGTCCCGAGATCGCGTCGATCAGATCACGCTTATTCATAGTCACTCCTGCGCTTCCCCCACAGGTCGCGTGGGCTCCGATAGTCGGGATACGACCTCTGACCTGCCCGAAAGTAGGCGATCCAGCGCCGATGCACAATAACCCTGGCCACATTGGTGGGCGTGTCGGCCAAGATCACATGCCCGGGCAACCATCCGCTATACGCAATGTATGCAATTGACGGCTATCTGCTGCCCAACGCCCCGAACCACGGCTGCGCGCCCCCAAGCGCCACCCGCCCCCGCCGGACCTCGAATACCCCGCCGCCAGGCGTCGCCCGCGGGGCGCGCGGGGCTGGGGCTGGGGCTGGGGCTGGTCGGTGGAATTGGGGTTTCAGGTGGGGGCGGGTTAGGCGGTGACGGGGAGCCAGGTGGGGCGGTTGCTTTCGAAGGTGGTGATGGCGTCGACGTGGCGCAGGGTCAGGCCGATGTCGTCGAGGCCTTCCATCAGGCGCCAGCGGGTGTAGTCGTCGATGTCGAAGGACGCCTTGATGCCGACCGCGTCGGCTCGGACGAGGCGGTGGTCCAGGTCGACGACGACCTCGGTGGCCGGGTCGGCCTCGACGGCTTCTTGCAGGGCGGTCACCGTCGCCTCGGGCAGGGCGACCGGCAGCAGGCCGGCCTTGGTGGAGTTTGAGCGGAAGATGTCGCCGAACCTGGGCGCGATCACCGCGCGGAAGCCGTAGTCGGTCAGCGCCCATACCGCGTGCTCGCGGGACGAGCCGGTGCCGAAGTCGGTGCCCGCGACCAGGATGGTGGCTCCGTCGTACTGCGGCTGGTTGAGCACGAAGGACGGGTCCTCGCGCCAGGCGGCGAACAGGCCCTCGCCGAAGCCGGCCCGGCTCACCCGCTTGAGGTACTCGGCCGGGATGATCTGGTCGGTGTCCACGTTGGTGCGGCGCAGCGGCACCGCGCGGCCGGCGTGGGTGGTGAACGGTTCCATGTCCAGATTCTCCTCTACAGGTCGGCGGGCGCGGCGAGGTGACCGGTCACGGCGGTGGCCGCGGCCACCTCGGGCGAGACCAGGTGGGTGCGGCCGCCCTTGCCCTGGCGGCCCTCGAAGTTGCGGTTGGAGGTCGACGCGCTGCGCTCACCCGCGCTGAGCTTGTCCGGGTTCATGCCCAGGCACATCGAGCAGCCGGCCGACCGCCACTCCGCGCCGGCCTTGGTGAAGACCTCGTCCAGCCCCTCGTCCTGGGCCTGGGCGCGCACCGCCATCGACCCGGGGACCACCAGCATCCGCACCGAGGGTGCCAACCGGCGACCCCGCAGCACCGCGGCGGCGGCCCGCAGGTCCTCGATCCGGCCGTTGGTGCAGGAGCCGACGAAGACCGTGTCCACGGCGACGTCGCGCAGCGGGGTGCCCGGCCGCAGGCCCATGTAGGCCAGCGCGCGCTCGGCGGCGGCCCGGGCATCAGGATCGCCGAACGACGCTGGGTCTGGCACCGACGCGGCCAGCGGCAGCGCCTGCCCCGGGTTCGTGCCCCAGGTCACGTACGGCGTCAGCGTCCCGGCGTCCAGGACCACCTCGTGGTCGAAGACGGCGTCCGTCGTCGCTGGGCAGCGAGCGCCAGTACTCCAGCGCGGCCTCCCAGTCGGCCCCGGCTGGCGCGTGCGGCTTGCCCTTCAGGTAGGCGAACGTCACCTCGTCCGGAGCCACCAGCCCGGCCCGGGCACCGGCCTCGATGGACATGTTGCACAGGGTCAGGCGGCCCGCCATGGACAGCGAGCGGACGGCCGGGCCGCGGTACTCGAGCACGTAACCCTGGCCGCCGCCGGTGCCGATCTTGGCGATGATGGCCAGGATCAGGTCCTTGGCGCTCACGCCGTCGGGCAGCGCGCCGTTCACCGTGATGGCCATGGTCTTGGGGCGCAGCTGCGGCAGCGTCTGGGTGGCGAGCACGTGCTCGACCTCGCTGGTCCCGATGCCGAACGCCAGGGCGCCGAGCGCGCCGTGAGTAGAGGTATGAGAGTCGCCGCAGACGATGGTCAGGCCCGGCTGGGTCAGTCCGAGCTGCGGCCCGATCACGTGCACGATGCCCTGGTCGGCGTCACCCATCGGGTACAGCCGGACGCCGAACTCCGCGCAGTTCTTGCGCAGCGCCTCGACCTGGGTGCGGGAGACCGGATCGGTGAACGGGCTGTCCGGGCCGGTGAGCGGGATCGGGGCGGCGAGCGGCCGCCCGCCGGGCCCGGTGACCCCCGTGGTCGGCACGTTGTGGTCCTCGGTGGCGATGGTCAGGTCGGGACGGCGGACCTTGCGATCGGCCTCGCGCAGCCCGTCGAATGCCTGCGGGCTGGTCACCTCGTGCAGCAGGTGAAGGTCGATATACAGGAGGTCGGGCTCGCCCGCCGCGCTACGCACCACGTGGGCGTCCCAGATCTTCTCGGCGAGCGTACGGCCCATCACGCTCTCTCCCTTCGCTTGCGTCTCGCATGTCGAGACGGCAGTATTCATTCCATGAACAACTCTAGCGGAGTCGGCGTTCTCGACAAGACGGTTATCGGTGCTGGCCGCGCTGGAAGCAGGGCCCGCCTCGCTGGCCCAGCTGGTCAAGGCGACGGGCCTGGCCCGGCCGACGGCGCACCGGATCGCGGTCGCGCTGGAGAGCCATCGGATGCTGGCCAGGGACACGCAGGGCCGGTTCGTGCTCGGCCCGCGGATTGGCGAACTGGCCGCGGCGGCAGGCGAAGACCGGCTGCTGACGATCGCGCAGCCGATCCTGATCCAGCTCAGGGACGCCACCGGCGAGAGCGCCCAGCTCTACAGACCGCACGCCGACGCGCGGATTTGCGTGGCCGCGGCCGAACGGGCCAGCGGGCTGCGGGACACCGTCCCGGTCGGCGCCGCGCTGCCGATGACCGCGGGTTCGGCCGCCCAGGTCCTGCTCGCCTGGGAAGAAGGCGGCCGGATGCACCGCGGGCTGCGCGGGGCTAAGTTCACCGCGACCACGCTGGCCCAGGTGCGCAGGCGCGGCTGGGCCGCCACCGCGGCCGAGCGCGAGCCCGGTGTCGCCTCGGTGTCCGCGCCGGTACGCGGCCCGGCCGGGCGGGTCCTGGCCGCGGTCTCGGTCTCCGGCCCGATCGAGCGCCTGACCCGGTCGCCGGGGCGGATCCACGCCGCGGCCGTGGTCGGCGGCCGGCGACACCATCAGCAGGCTGCTGCGGGCCGAGACCTAGCCGGACCGCGAATGAGGCTCGCGGCGGGATCGAGACCGGGATCGGACCTGGGGCTGCGGGATCGGACCTGGGGGGACGGTTCTGGAGATGAATCGGTTAATTTTGCGAGTGAACACATAGGGCAGCGGAGCGTTAGCTGACGGGAATGGGCTGAGACCCCGCTTTAGCGAGGCGCCCGGCCCCTTACCGGACGGGGCCAGGATGGATAGCGGTCAGATTCCGGCAGGACCCGCAGGACAGCAGAACCGGGAAATGGATACGAGGTTGCGCGGATGAAGGCAGCTGTCGTCAAGGAGACCGCGCCCGGCGAGCGCCGGGTAGCCCTGGTGCCGGAGGCGATCGCCAGGTTGCGCCCCAGCCGGTATCGACGTCCTGGTGGAAAGCGGCGCGGGCGAAGCCGCGTGGCTGACCGACGCGGCCTACGCCGAGGCCGGCGCCACCATCGTGAGCCCGGCCGAGCTCTACCGCAGCGCCGACGTCATCCTCACCGTGACCAAGCCCTCGGCCGAGACGGTGAGCCAGCTGCAGGAAGGGCCAGGCCGATCGTGGGCATGCTGGCCCCGCTCACCGATCCCGCCCTCGCCGCCGCGCTGGCCGCCCAGGGCGTGACCGCGATCAGCCTGGACGGGCTGCCGCGCACGCTGTCCCGGGCGCAGCCGATGGACGCGCTCACCTCCCAGTCGAACGTGGCCGGCTACAAGGCGGCGCTGGTCGCCGCGACCGAGTTCGGCCGGTTCTTCCCGATGCTGATCACCGCGGCGGGCACCGCCCGGCCGGCCCGGGTGCTCGTGCTCGGCGCCGGCGTCGCCGGGCTGCAGGCGATCGGCACCGCCCGGCGGCTCGGCGCGCTGGTCAGCGGCTACGACGTGCGGCCAAGCTCCAAGGCCGAGGTCGAGTCGCTCGGCGCCACCTTCGTCGAGCTGACCTCGGTGGCCTCCGCGGCCGGGGAGGGCGGCTACGCCCGCGAGCTGACCGCCGAAGAACGCCAGGCCCAGCAGGACGAGCTGACCGGGCACATCGCCCGGCACGACGTGATCATCACGACCGCCCAGGTGCCCGGCCGCCGGCCGCCGCTGCTGGTGACCGAGGACGCGGTCAAGGCGATGTCGGCCGGGTCCGTCATCGTGGACATGGGCGCGAGCGCGCTCGGCGGCAACGTGACCGGATCGCGGCCCGGCGAGACCGATCGTCACCGGTAACGGGATCACCATCGTCGGCGCGGACAACCTGCCCGCCACCGTGCCGACCGCGGCCTCAAACGCGTACTCGCGGAACATCGCCGCACTGCTGCTGCACCTGACCAAGGACGGCGCGCTGGCCATCGACCCCGGCGACGAGATCCAGGCGGGCGTGGTGATCACGAACGACGGCCGGGTCGTCCACGACGGCGTGGCCGGCCTGCTGCCAACTCACCGAGGGAGGCACCGGTGTCGACGGCCCTAGTAACTGACCTGACCATCTTCGTGCTCGCGCTGCTGGTCGGCATCGAGGTCATCGGGAAGGTGCCGGCCACCCTGCACACGCCGCTGATGTCGGCGACCAACTCGATCCACGGCATCGTGCTGGCCGGCGCCCTGCTCATCGGGGTGACGGCGAACAACACTCGTCGGCTACATCCTGGCCTTCATCGCCGCGTTCTTCGCCGCGGCCAACGTGGTCGGCGGGTACGTGGTGACCGGGCGGATGCTGAAGATGTTCCGCCGCAAGGCCGTGCCAGCCAGCCCAGCGGACGAACGCCCACGACGGGACCTGCGCGAGCCTGACCGGACTCAACGGGCACAAGGGCCTGCGCGGAATGCTGAGCAAGACGGATAGGACGCAATCATGAGCGGGTTCACCGGCAACATCCAGCTGGTCTACGTGCTGGCGGCGGCCTGCTTCGTGGGCGGCCTGCACCTGATGAACAGCCCGGCCACCGCGCGCCGGGGCAACCAGGTATCGATGGCGGGCATGCTGATCGCGGGCGTCGCTCACGCTGATCCTGATGATCCACGACGGCACGGTCTCGGCCACCGGCTGGATCGTGCTGATCTCCGGCGCGCTGATCGGATCCGCGGTCGGCCTGTACGCCGCGCAGAGCGTGCAGATGACCGCCATGCCGCAGCTGGTGTCGATGTTCAACTCGGTCGGCGGCGGAGCCGCCGCGCTGGTCGCGATCTACGGCTACATCAACTCCGAGTCCAGCGCCGGCGGCGTGCTCGGCAGCACCACGGTGTTCACCGTGCTCGACGTGATCATCGGCGCGGTGACGTTCTCCGGCTCGATCATCGCGGCCGGCAAGCTGCAGGGCCTGATCGGCGGCCAGCCGATCATCTTCAAGGGCAGCCGCCTGCTCAACGTGGCCCTGGCCGTCATCGCGATCGGCGCGGCCGCGTTCATGCTCGGCACCGCCAGCCTGCCGGCGCTGCTGATCGTGGTGCTCGCGGCGCTGGGGTTCGGGGTGATGATGGTGCTGCCGATCGGCGGCGCGGACATGCCGGTGGTGATCTCGCTGCTGAACGCCTTCACCGGCACCGCGGTGGCGATGGCCGGCTTCGTCATCGGGAACTGGGCGCTGATCGTGGCCGGCGCGCTGGTCGGCGCCTCGGGCGGCATCTTGACCAAGCTGATGGCCGACGCGATGAACCGGTCCCTGGTCAACATCATCGTGGGCGGGTTCGGCACCGGGGACAGCGCGGTCGCCGTGCAGGCGGCCGCCGACTCCCAGATCCGCGCGATCGCGGCCGACGACGCGGCCATCCAGCTGGCTTACGCCAGCAAGGTCATCATCGTGCCCGGCTACGGGCTGGCCGCCGCGCAGGCCCAGCACGGCGTGGCCGAGCTGGCCAAGACCCTGGAGGAGCGCGGCATCGAGGTCAGCTACGCCATCCACCCGGTGGCGGGCCGGATGCCCGGTCACATGAACGTGCTGCTGGCCGAGGCCAACGTGCCTTACCCCCAGCTCAAGGAGATGGAAGAGATCAACCCGGAGTTCGCCCGCGCCGACGTGGCCCTGGTCATCGGGGCCAACGACGTGACCAACCCGGCCGCCCGGCGCCCGGGCAACGAGGTCTCCGGCATGCCGATCCTGGACGTGGACCAGGCCAAGTCCATCATCGTGATCAAGCGGTCGATGGGGCACGGCTACGCCGGCATCGACAACGAGCTGTACGCCAATCCGAAGACCAGCATGTACTTCGCCGACGCCAAGAAGGCCATGGCCGAGCTGACCTCCGCCGTCAAGACGCTCGTGGGCTGACCTGTCGGTCAGCTATGTCGGGTGGGGCGTATGGTGCGGGGAGATGCTCTACCCCGTGGAGGTTGGCCGTGGCTGAGCGCACCAAGATCACGCTGGATGAGTCAGATATCCCCCGCCAGTGGTACAACGTGGTCCCTGACCTGCCCTCCCCGCCACCGCCGCCGCTGCACCCCGGGACGCTGCAGCCGGTGGGACCGGAGGACCTGGCTCCGCTGTTCCCGATGGAGCTGATCCGCCAGGAAGTGTCCACCGACTCCTACATCGACATCCCGGCCGAGGTGCTCGACGTGTACCGGCTGTGGCGGCCGACGCCGCTGTACCGCGCGCACCGGCTGGAAAAGGCCCTGGGCACCCCCGCGCACATCTATTACAAGTACGAAGGCGTCTCCCCGGCCGGGTCGCACAAGCCGAACACCGCGGTACCGCAGGCGTACTACAACGCCGCGGAAGGCACCAAGCGGCTCACCACCGAGACCGGGGCCGGGCAATGGGGCAGCGCGCTGGCCTTCGCCTGCGCCCAGTACGGCCTCGGCTGCGAAATCTGGATGGTCCGCGCCTCCTACGACCAGAAGCCGTACCGCCGCACGATGATGGAAACCTGGGGTGCCACCGTGCACCCGAGCCCGTCCCGGGCCACCAAGTCCGGCCTGGACATCCTGGCCGCCGACCCGGACTCGCCGGGCAGCCTCGGCATCGCGATCAGCGAGGCGGTCGAGGCGGTCGGCGCCGGCGGAGCCGACACCAGGTACGCGCTGGGCAGCGTGCTCAACCACGTGCTGATGCACCAGACGGTGATCGGCGAGGAGGCGCTCAAGCAGTTCGCCGCGTTCGGCGAGTCGATGCCGGACCTGATCGTGGGCTGCACCGGCGGCGGCTCCAACTTCGCCGGCCTGGTCCTGCCGTTCCTGCGGGAAAAGCTGGCCGGACGGGCCAACCCGACCTTCCGCGCGGTCGAGCCGTCGGCCAGCCCGTCGTTCACCCGGGGCCGGTACGCCTACGACTTCGGCGACACGGCCGGGTTCACCCCGCTGCTGAAGATGCACACCCTGGGCCACGATTTCATCCCCGACCCGGTGCACGCCGGCGGCCTGCGCTACCACGGCATGTCGCCGCTGCTTTCGCACATCTACGAGCTCGGCCTGTTCGAGGCGGTGAACAAGCCGCAGCGGGAGTGCTTCGCCGCCGCCGTCACCTTCGCCAGGTCCGAGGGGATCATCCCGGCGCCGGAACCCTCGCACGCGCTCGCCGCCGTCATCGAGGAGGCCAAGCGCTGCACGGAATCCGGCGAGCCGAAGGTCATCCTGACCGCGTTGTGCGGCCACGGGCACTTCGACATGGCCGCCTACGAGCGTTACCTGTCCGGCGAGATGACCGATTTCGAGCTGTCCCAAGAGCGCATCGACGACGCCCTGACCCGGCTGCCTGTGGTGGGTTAGGCCAGGTTAGCCACGGATCGTTCGGACAAGATCTTACGGCGGGAGCGGACGGCGGCGGCCAGCTCTTGCAGGGCCGCCTCGGTGGTCGGGAAGTCCATGCAGGCGTCGGTCACGCTCTGCCCGTAGGTCAAGGTGGCCGGCGGTCCTGGCTCCTGCTGGCCCGCGCGCAGGAAGCTCTCCAGCATCACGCCGGTCAGGCCATCCTCCCCGGCCGCGACCTGCTGCGCGATCGAGACCGCCACCAGCGGCTGGCGCCGGTGGTCCTTGCCGCTGTTGCCGTGGCTGGCGTCCACCATCAGCCGCCGCGGCAGCCCGGCCCCGGTGACCAGCTCCAGGGCCGTGGCGATGTGACTGGCCTCGTAGTTCGGGCCGCCGCGGCCGCCGCGCAGGATCACGTGGGTGTCCGGGTTCCCGCTCGTGTGGACCACCGCCGCGGCCCCCACCGGGGTGACGCCGAAGAACGTATGCCCGGCGGCGGCGGCGCGGCAGGCGTCCACCGCCACCTGGATGTCGCCGTCGGTGCCGTTCTTAAACCCGACCGGCATCGACAAACCGGAGGCGAGCTGCCGGTGCACCTGACTTTCCGTGGTCCGCGCGCCGATCGCGCCCCAGGTCACCGTGTCCGCGATGTACTGCGGGGTGATCGGGTCAAGCCACTCGCAGCCCACCGGCAGGCCCAGCGCCACCACGTCGATCAGCAGTCGCCGCGCGATCCGCAGTCCCCGGTGGACGTCGTGCCCGCCGTCCATCCCCGGGTCGTTGATCAGGCCCTTCCAGCCGGTCACCGTGCGCGGCTTCTCGAAGTACACCCGCATCACCACCAGCAGGTCGGCCCGGACCTGATCGCTCAGCGCCCGCAGCCGGCCCGCGTAATCCAGCGCGGCCAGCGGATCGTGCACCGAGCACGGGCCGGCGATGACGAGCAAGCGGTCGTCGGCTCCGTCCAGGACGGCACGGACCTCGGCGCGGGTGCGCTCCACCGTCCGCACCGCGTCGGCGGACAGCGGCAGCTCCTCGATCAGCGCCGCAGGCGCGAGCAACGGCTCGTAGCCGGTGATACGGGTATCCCCGGTGCTGGGCATCAGGCGGATCTCCTCCCGGGCGACAGCTACCTGGACCCGGGAGCCAGCACACCCCTTAGCGAATGCGGTCTTGCTGGCTCCAGACGGCGGTAAGCGCAGGCGGCCCGCCCGGCGTCGGTCTGGAGCCAGGCTAAAGCGCCAATACCACCGTGACACGGGATCGATGCTACACCCTGGGATCGGAGGCTGACCGGCGTGGCCACAGGATGCGAGCATACCCCCCGCACCTCCAGGCTTGCTGCTCGGTTACGCCGCGCACACACCGGACCAGCTGCGGCAAGCCGCCATCCGCATCGCGGGCGTGCTCGTAGCCACCCGGCCAGGAAAGCGGGCCGGCGCTAGCTCGCGGCCTTCTCCACCGCCTTGGCCCGCCGGGAGTCAGCGCGGCGGTGGCGCCGGGCTACCGTACGGAGCTGGCTGATCCGGGCCGCACCGGCCAGCACGACCAGGAGCACGCCGCACACCGCCGCCAGCAGCAGGGCGACGCCCAGCGGAAGATGACCGTGCGCGCCCATGTAGGACACCTGGACCGTCGCGCCGTTCTGCAAGATAAAGATCAGCAAGAGCAGCAGGACCACGGCGAAGAACCCCACCGCGACCCACAGACCGCTGATCCTGGTGCGCTTGATCTTCAGCGGCGGCGCCGGCGGAGGCGTCGCTGCCGCGGGGCTGTCCGGGACCGTCTCGGTGGGCACTTGAGTACCGGGCTGGGACGCGTCCGCGGGGTACTGCTCGAGGCCGTCGTCGGCCGCTGGCCCCTGCGAGCCGACCAGAGGCTGGGCCGCAGGGCTGGAGGCCGGAGTGGGTGCCGGCTGTGGTTCCGTGCTCATATGGGACCCCCGTCTCTATCCGGCTGGAGCGTGTCAGTCAATACTGCCCAGCCAGGCCGAGGTTATACCTTCCGCATGTTACGGTCCGGCCGCGGCGTCAACCGCCCAGATAGGCCAGAACAGCCAGCACGCGCCGGTTGTCGTCGTCGGAAGGCGGCAGTTTCAGCCGGGTGAACCATCCGCGACGACATGGTCAATGCGGGGGCCGACTGGGTGGACCAGGCCACCGTGGTCGACGGTAACCTCATCTCCGCCCGGATCCCGGCCGACCTGGGGCCCTGGATGAAAGCGCTGCTGGCGGCGCTGGACAGCTAGGCCGATGGGGTGAGGAACGCGGCCAGCGCGGTCACCGCCGCGTCGACGGCCACCCGGGCGGTCAGCGCGTGCGTGTGGGCCCGGTCGACCTCTCCCAGGGCGATGCAGTCAAAAGCGACCTGCGCGTCGTGCTCGGCGGCCTGGAGTTCGCGCATCGCCTCGGCCAGCGCTGGGCTGTTCTCCGGTTCGTCCAGCGCCGGACTGATGCGCTCGGTCTCTGGCTCAAGCATCGTCGCCCTTCCCTCCCGGTTGAAACCCCGGCTAGCTGCGGAAAGGAAACCCTACCCAAGCTGGCCACGGTCATGTCGGCCGGCACCTCACCGAGCCGGGTCGTTGCGGTAGGTTCGGCCCAGGGCCAGCACGGCCCTGGTCACGGGGAAAGGGGAGTAGGTTATGTGCCGACTATTCGGGCTGACAGCGGGCGCGGCCCGGGTCCGGGCCACGTTCTGGCTCCTGGACGCCCCCGATTCGCTGCAGGCGCAAAGCCATCGCAACGCCGACGGCGCGGGGATCGGCTTCTTCGACCCGGCCGGCGCGCCGGTGGTTGACAAGCAGCCGGAAGCCGCGTTTGGTGACCTGGAGTTCACGCACGAGGCCCAGCAGGCGGAGTCTTCGGTCTTTGTCGCCCATGTCCGGTTCGCCAGCACCGGGGGACGGACGGTGCAGAACACGCACCCGTTTTCTATGGCCGGACGGATCATGGCGCACAACGGCGGGTTCGGCGACCTCGCGCAGCTCGATGCGCAGCTCGGTTCCTACCGCGACCTGGTCCTCGGGGAGACCGACTCCGAACGGTACTTCGCGCTGATCACCCAGCAGACCGACGCTCACGGCGGTGATGTCGGCGCCGGGATCGCCGCGGCGGCCGGCTGGATCGCGGCCCGGCTGCCGGTCTCCTCGCTGAACACCATCGTGGCGGCGGCGGGCGAGCTGTGGGCGCTGCGCTACCCCGGCCAGCACGCCCTGCATGTCCTGGAGCGCCCGGCCGGGCCGAGTCAGGGCGCGGCCGACGGTATGCAGGTGCGCAGCTCACTATCCTCGGTGCGCGCGCCCGATCTTTCCGACGCGGCCGCCGTGGTGGTGGCGTCAGAGAAGCTTGACGGTGAGAGCGGCTGGCGGATGCTCGCCCCGGGCGAGCTGGTGCACGTCCGGCCCGACCTCAGCGTCCACGCCGAGGTCGTGCTCCCGCAGCCCCCCGCCCACCTGACCCCGCTGCCGGCCGGCAACCTCAACATCGACACCTGACCACGAAGACCTCGTGCCCAGCTGCGGGTACGAGGTCTTGGTGAGCACGGATGTGTAGCCCCGACCGGATTCGAACCGGCGTTACCGCCTTGAGAGGGCGACGTCCTAGGCCTCTAGACGACGGGGCCGTGCTTACCCGACAGGAATCTCTCCCGGCGGGGCCTAGATTCTGGCGAGGCCAGCGGCGTTCAGACTACCGCCTCGCCACCGGTGTGGCCAACCGGCGGCCACACCAAGCGGAAGATCATCACGGCGACGAGCCGAGATGAACAAACGCGGACGTAGGTCACGTCCGCGCTGTCACTGAACCTGCTGGGGTACCAGGACTCGAACCTAGACTAACAGGGCCAGAACCTGTCGGGCTGCCAATTACCCCATACCCCAATGGCATCGAACCCGGCGGGCCGGGCGCGCCCACGAAGTCTAGCGGACCGACGTCGCCGTGGCCAAAACAAAGCCGGTAAAGCCAGCACGGCGGACGAAAAGGCACGTGCGGTCACAACGGGTCGATGGCGGTCAGCCCCGCCTGCCGGTCCAGCCGGAGCCAGCGGGTGATCCCGGCCGTACCCAGGAACGGCACGTCGTGGCTGGCGATGACGATCGCGCCGCGATAGCTTTCCAGCGCCTGGGACAGCTGCCGGACCGACGCCATGTCCAGGTTGTTGGTCGGCTCGTCCAGCACAAGCAGCTGAGGGGCGGGCTGGGCGAGGAGCAAGGCGGCGAGCACGGCCCGGAACCGCTCACCGCCCGACAGCGTGCTGGCCGGCTGGCCGGCCCGGTCACCGCGAAAGCCGAACCGGGCCAGGCTCGCCCGGACCTCGTTAACCGACGCGGCCGGCGCCGCTGCCCGGACGTTGTCGACCACAGTCAGCGACTCGTCAAGGGTGTCCAGCCGCTGCGGTAGGTATCCGGCCACCACGGTCCGGCGGACGATGACGCCGGGCAGCGTGGCCACCCCCGTGATGGCCCGGAGCAGGGTGGTTTTACCGGCGCCGTTCGGGCCGGTGAGAGCCACCCGCTCCGGCCCGCGCAGGATGAGCTCGCCGAGCACGCCGACCCGGGCCAGGCCAGCGGCGGGCGCAGGCGGGGCGGCGGGCCCAGGCGGGGCGGCGCGCTCAGGCGGGGCGGCGCGCTCAGGCGGGGCGGCGGGGTGCCAGTGCGCGGTGTCCAGGCCGGTGACGGTGAGCACGGTGCGGCCGGCCGGGACGGCCGTGGCGGGAAGGTCGACCCGGATCCCGGCGTCGTCCCTGACTCCCTGCTCGGCTGCCTCCAGCCGGTCACGGGCCGCCGCCAGCCGCTCGGAGTGCAGTTCCCGCGAGCGGCCCGCGGACTCCTGGGCATGTTTCTTGCGCGCATCGACGACCGCGTGGGGCAGGCTGCCCGACGCGGCGAGCTTGCGGCCCTGCCGGTCGCGCTTGGCCTGTTTCACCTGCGCGTCGATCAGGTCCCTGCGCTCCCGGCGGACCTCGGCGCTGGCCGCGGTGACGGCTCGCTGCGCCGCCTCCTGCTCGGCCGCCAGCTGCTGCTCGTAGGCCGCCAGGTTGCCGCCGTACATCCGGACGTCGCCGCCGGACAGGTCGGCGACGTTATCGACCAGGCCGAGCAGCTCACGGTCGTGGCTGACGATCACCATCACGCCGGTCCAGGCGGTGACCGCGTCGGACAGCCGCCGGCGCGCGTCCAGGTCGAGGTTGTTGGTCGGCTCGTCGAGCAGCAGCACGTCCGGCCGCCGCAAGAACAAGGCGGCCAGCGCGACCCCGACGGTCTCCCCGCCGGACAGCCGTTCGACCCGGTCGTCCAGGCCCAGGCCGGCCAGGCCCAGCCGGTCCAGCCAGGCCCGGGCTCGCTCCTCCACGTCCCAGTCGTCCCCGACCGCGGCGAAGGCGTCCTGGCCGGCCCGCCCGGCCTCGATGGCGTGCAGCGCGTCCCGGGCGGCGGTGATGCCGAGCAGGTCCGCCACGGTGCGGCTGGTCCCCAGCGTGATGGCCTGCGGCAGGTACCCGACGTCCCCGCAGGCCCGCACGGTACCCGAGTCCGGCCGCAGCTCACCGGCGATAAGCCTGAGCAGGGTCGACTTACCCGAGCCGTTGACGCCGATCAGCCCGGTCCGGCCGCCGCCGATGGACATGGTCAGGCCGGACAGCACGCAGGACCCGTCCGGCCAGCTGAAACTGAGATCGGAACAGACGATAGCGGTCATCGCAGGTGGCTCCCGGCACGTAGGAAAATGTCCGTTACGTGGGGCGACACCACGCCGCTAGGGGCTAAGCCGGAGGTCATGCGCACGGCGAACAAGCCTCAGCGCGGTATCGCTGACCTCAGAGCTTCAACGCCACTCCCTACGACGGGATCAGAACCACACCCAGTCTAGGGCAATCCCGGGCTGGCCAGAAACAGATATCCGGTCCCGGTGCCGCTGACGGCCCCGTCGGCGGCGGGGATGAAGCACGAGCCGCCCCGGCCGATCTCGGTCGTTTCCCCCCGCTCGCTCCGCAACACCACAGAACCCTGTGTGCACAGCACGATCCGCGGCCCCTCGCCGGGCAGCCAGACGGTGTGGCCCGCCAGGTCGACCAGGTACAGGCGGAACTCCGGGGCCGGCGTGTCAAAGCAGGCGATCCCGTCGGCGAGCACGCGCGGGGACAGCACAGGCACCGGCACCGCCGGGTCGAGCAGGGCCAGCAGTTCGAGCACGTCGACGTGCTTGCCGGTCAGGCCGGCCCGGCACCACGTTGTCGGAGTTAGCCAGCAGCTCGATGCCGGTGCCCTGCAGATAGGCGTGCAAGCCGCCGGCCGCCATGTACATGGCCTGGCCCGGCTCGAGCACCGCGTGCCGCATCAGCAGCGACGCGACCACGCCGAGGTCACCGGACCGACCCGCGGCGATGCGCACCGCCGCGGCCGCCGCGGCGGAGTAAGGGCCGCCCGCCGAGGCCAGCCGCGCGCAGGCGGCCACCACCTCGGCGACAAACGCGGGCCGGCCGGCCGGCGGCCAGCGCAGGATCGTTCCGAGCAGTCCGGCCAGCACCTGACCGGACGCGGAGCCGGTCGGACGGAACCGGACGGACGGACACCCCGCGCGGCGGCGGACTCCAGCTGGACGGCGGACTCCAGCTGGTCCGCCAGCGGCGCCAGCCGGGCGACGGCCAGGGCGCGCAGCAAAGCCGCCGCGTCCGCCGGGCGGCGCAGGCCGGCCAGCACCTCGAACGGGGTCAGCGCGTAGAGCAGCTCGGGCTTGGGCCAGTCGTCGGTGTAGTTCCTGGCCGGGTCGTCCGGAGCCAGGCCGCGGGCGTTCTCGGCGCGGAAGCCCGCCTGCGCCTGGGACCGGGACGGATGCACCTGGATCGACAGCGCCTGCTCGGCCGCCAGCACCTTCAGCAGGAACGGCAGCCGGGGACCGAACCGGGCCACGCAGGCGGGCCCGAGCTGGCCCGCCGGATCGGCGGCGATGACCGCGTCCAGCGTCTGTGGGCTGGTCCCGGCCACGGCCGCGGGCGCGGACGGGTGTGCTCCCATCCACAGCTCCGCCTCCGGGCCTGGCGACGGGACGGGGCGGCCCTGCAGGTCCGCGATCGCATTCCGGGAGCCCCAGGCGTACGGACGCACCACCGGACGGAGAACATCCATCTGGGCATGCTAGTCCGCTGGGTACTCCACCAGGGCCACCACCCGGGTGGCCATGAACCGCGCGGTCCGGACCGGGGTCCCGGTCCTGGTCACCTCGCTGACCTCGACCACGCCACGGCGGTTGGTGATCTCCACGCGGCGCCCGGCCCGGGTCGCGGTGACCTCGTAAGCCCTGGTCCCGTCGCCGGCGTCGATGACGATCTCGACCCGATCGCCCTTCATGGTCAGTACGACGGCAGCGACGGGTCGACCTGGCTCACCCAGGCCAGCACGCCCCCGCCCACGTGCACGGCGTCGGAGAAACCGGCGTTCTTGACCACCGCCAGCGCTTCCGCGCTGCGCGCGCCGCTCTTGCAGTGCAGCACGATCTTCTTGTCCTGCGGCAGCTTCTCCAGGGCGTTGCCGTTCAGGAACTCGCCCTTGGGGATGAGCGTCGCGCCGGGGATGGAGACGATCTCGTACTCGTTCGGCTCGCGCACGTCGACCAGGAAGATGTTCTCGCCCGCGTCGATCATGGCGGCCAGGTCCTTGGCGCTGATCGTCGAACCCTGGGCCGCCTCCGCGGCCTCCTGCGACACCGCGCCGCAGAACGCCTCGTAGTCGATCAGCTCGGTAATCGTCGGGTTCTTGCCGCAGACCGCGCACTCCGGGTCCTTGCGCACCCGGACCGAGTGGTAGGTCATCTCCAGCGCGTCGTAGATCATCAGCCGCCCGGCCAGCGGCTCGCCGATCCCGGTGATGACCTTGATCGCCTCGGTCACCTGGATCGAGCCGATCGACGCGCAGAGCACGCCGAGCACGCCGCCCTCGGCGCAGGACGGCACCATGCCGGGCGGCGGCGGCTCGGGGTACAGGCAGCGGTAGCACGGCCCGTACTCGGCCCAGAACACGCTGGCCTGCCCGTCGAACCGGTAGATCGAGCCCCACACGTACGGCTTGCCGAGCAGCACGCAGGCGTCGTTGACCAGGTACCTGGTGGCGAAGTTGTCGGTGCCGTCGACGATCAGGTCGTAGCCGGCGAAGATCTCCATGGCGTTGTCGGAATCCAGGTGCACGTCGTGCACCACCACGTTGACCAGCGGGTTGATCTCCCTGATGCTGTCCCGGGCCGACTCGGCCTTGGGCCGGCCCACGTCGGACTGGCCGTGGATGACCTGGCGCTGCAGGTTCGACTCGTCCACCACGTCGAAGTCGACGATGCCGAGCGTGCCGACCCCGGCCGCGGCCAGGTACAGCAGCGCGGGCGAGCCGAGCCCGCCCGCCCCCACGCACAGCACCTTGGCGTTCTTCAGCCTCTTCTGCCCGGTCATCCCGACGTCCGGGATGATCAGGTGCCGCGAGTAACGCCGCACCTCATCGACGGACAACTCATCGGCGGGTTCGACCAGCGGGGGCAGTGACACGGTCCACTCCAAAGATCTTTTTATGTCCGAACGGTCCTGGGTTTAAGGGCCGGCGTTACGTGCCACGGTCAACCGGTTGGAGTGAGCGGGAATTCCCGGGCCCGGTCCGGCCCGCGGCGTCGAGCAGGACCGCGATTTCGGCCGCTACCAGGCGCGGGTGTTCCATGTGCGCGACGTGACCGGTGCTCGGCATGACCACGATCCTGGCGTTCGGAAAGGCGCGGGCGGCCCGGCCCGCCATCCGCGCGTGCACCAGCCGGTCGTCGTGGCCATAGATGACCAGCGTCGGCGCGGTGATACGGGCCGCGTCCCGCCAGCTCGGCCGGCCGGGCGGAACGCCCCGCAGCGTGTCGGCGGTGAGGGTCCGGAGGCTGCCGACCAGCACGGCGGCGGGGTAGTCCAGGGCGTCGCGACGGGTTAGTTCGGCCACCTCGGCGGCCAGCCTGGCCCGCGGGAACCGGCCGGGGTCGCTGTAGCAGCTGGCGATGACGTCCGCGACGCGAACCTCGGCCGGGGTGTGCTGGAGGCGGCGCAGCAGCCGGGCGCCGACCCCGGGCACGCTCATCAACGGGAAACGCAGCAAGTCGAGCCGCGGCCTGGAGTCCGGCAGGGCCGGGGAGATCAGGGTCAGCGTGCGGATCAGGTCCGGCCGGGTGGCCGTGACCTTGACGCAGACCGCGCCGCCGAGGGAGTTGCCGAGTAGGTGGACAGGAGCACGGCCGGTCCGTTCGATCAACGCGGTGACCGTGGCCGCCAGCGCGGCGATCGAGTAGCGGCCGTCCGGGCGGGGCGGCGAATCGCCAAACCCGGGCAGGTCGAGCGCGTCGCAGGCCAGCCGCGGCCGGAGCAGGTCGATCAGGTCGGTCCAGTTCCGCGATGAGCCCTCGAGCCCGTGCACGCACAGGGCCGGCTCCGCGGCCGCGTCGGCTGGGCCGGTGCGCAGGTACACCTGGTGATCGCCGAGCGAGACCAGCCGGCCGGGCCAGTGCGGAATCGGCAGCGGCGGCTCACGGGGGTCCGGCTCGGTCATGCGCTGGCTTTGCGGGGCCGGGTTCTGGTCTTGGGGGTCGCGGCTGCTTCGGAGTCGGCGTCCGGCTTGGCGGCCTTAGCGCGAGTGGCCGGTTTGGCCCGTGTGGCGGACGTGGTGCTGGAGCCGGACTTGGTACCGGCGGCAGACTTGGTACCGGAGCCGGACTTGGTACCGGCGGCGGACTTGGTGCTGGCGGCGGCGGACTTGGTGCTGGCGGACCTGGCCCGGGTGGCGGGCTTGGACTGGGGCTTGGCGGCGCCGTCGGACTGGCCGCGCTGGTCCTTGAGGGCGGCGACGCTGGCGCGCAGGATCTCGGCCAGGTCGGCGGGCTGCTTCCTGGGTTCCGGGGCCTCGAAGCCAGCCGGGCGGACGACGTCGTTGCCCTCGACCTTGGCCTGGACGACGGCTTCCAGCGCCTCGCGGTAGGTGTCGTGGTACTGATCGGGGTCGAAATCCTCGGTCATCGTGTCGATCAGCGACGCGGCCATCTTCAGCTCCTGCGAGCGGACCTCGATGTCCTCGTCCAGGAACGCGAAGTCAGGCTTGCGCACCTCGTCGGGCCACAGCAGCGTCTCCAGCGTGAGGACCCCTTCCCTGACCCGCAGCGCGGCCAGCGCCTCGCGCTGGCGCAGCGCCACCTTGGCCACCGCCACCTTCCCCGACTTCTCCAGGGCGTCACGGAACAGCACGTAGGCGCGGGTGCCGGCGGGCTCGGGTTCGAGGTAGTAGCTCTTGGCCGCGAGGATCGGTTCCACCTGGGGGCCCGGCGCGAAGTGCAGCACTTCGATCCGGTGCGCGGTCACCAGCGGGAGCTCGGCGAGATCCTCGTCGGTCAGCACCACCATGTCACCGGTGGGCAGCTCGTAGCCCTTGGCGATATCGGCGTACGGTACTTCCTCGCCGTCCAGGGTGCAGACCCGGCGGAACTGGATCCTGGCCCCGTCGGCGCGGTGGACCTGACGGAACGTGATGTCCCGCTGCTCGGTCGCCGCGTAGAGCTTGACCGGGATCACGACCAGGCCAAACGAGATCGCACCGGCCCATATGCTGCGCATAGCCATCACCTACCCCGGTTGGCACGACCTTGATCCCGGCCACGTGCCCTTATTCTCTTCGCCGGCCGTCCCGCGGCGGCCTTCGCGGCCTATTTGGCCAACTCTGTCAGCGAGCTTAGCCGTGGCTGAGATGATGGAGGCGCCCGGCGTACCCGCAGGTACACGCGGGCAGCTCGAAGTTCGAGGGGGACGGAGAGATATGGGCGCTTTCGATGTGGTGGTGCTCGGCGGCGGCACCGCGGGCATGTCCGTAGCTACCGACGTGGCGGCCGGCGGCAAGTCGGTGGCGCTGGTCGAGGCGGGCCTGATCGGCGGCGAGTCCGCCTACTTGGCCTGCCTGCCGTCGAACTCGCTGCTGCTCTCGGCTCGCCGCGGCGAGACCTGGGAAGATGCGGTCGCCCGGCGGAATGAGGTGACCGGCGGCCTGGACGATTCCGCCGCGGCGCGACGGCTGGCCGGCGCCGGCGTGACCGTGCTGCGCGGCACCGGCCGGGTCTTGCGCCCGGGCACCGTCGAGGTCACCCTGGCTCCGGGATCCGGCGGGTCCCCCAGGGCGGAGTTGTCGCTGACCTATGCGGACCTGGTCATCGCCACCGGCTGCGAGCCGGTCGCACCGCCGATCGAGGGCCTGCCGGACATCCCGGCCTGGACCACCGCCGAGAGCCTGTGCTCACCCGACCTGCCGCGGCGCCTTATCGTGCTCGGCGGCGGTCCGGCCGGATGCGAGCTCACCCAGATTTACGCCGCGTTCGGCTCGCAGGTGACGCTGGTCGAAGCCGAGCCTGGCCTGCTTCCCGGCGAGCCCGCCTTCGCCGGCCAGATCCTGGCCGCGGTGCTGCGCCGGGCCGGCGCGGACATCTGCCTCGGCTCAGCCGCCACCAAGGCCGAACGTACGCCGGACGGCCTGACCCTGGCGCTGAGCGACGGGACGCGCATCGACGCCGACCGGCTGCTGCTGGCTTCGGGCCGGCGGCCGCGGCTGTCCGGTCTGGGCCTGGACGCGCTCGGTCTCGCGGTCACCCCCGGTATGGCCCTGCCCACCACGACCAGCTGCCGGGTAGCCGGTCCCGACGGCGAATCGGGCCGGGACAGCGCGGGCGGCCGGGTCTGGGCCGCGGGCGACGTCACCGGCATCACGTACACCCATGTCGGCCGCTACCAGGCCAAAGTGGTCGCCGCGAACATCTGCGGGGAGCGGCGCGAGGCGGACTACAGCGCCATCCCGCGTTGCGTGTACACCACCCCGTCGGTCTACGCGGTCGGTATCGTCCCCGGCGCGAACCAGCCAGAAGCAGCGGCCCCGCACCTCTCGGAGGCCGGCCAGCCCGCGGTGCGGCACCAGACGGCCCGAGCCGACCTGGGCGACACCACCCGCGCCCGGCTGGCCGCCGACGACCTCGGCGGCCTCGAGCTCTACGCCGACCCCGAGGCGGGCGTGCTGGTCGGTGCCGTCGCCGTCGGGCCGGACGCGGCTACCTGGATGAGCGAAGTTACGCTCGCCATCAGGGCTAAGATTCCGGTCGCGGTCCTGGCCGATGTCGTGCATGCCTTTCCCACCTACGGGGAAGCACTAGAGACGGCTCTCCGGGAGCTGACGGGAACGCCTGACCAGGAGAGAAAGAGGTTCGCACAGATGAGCGAATTGGACATGGAAACGCCAGAAGACGACGCCATCGAGCAGCACCAGGACGTCGTGGCGGACGAGGGTCCCCCCGAGGCCCGGCACGAACTCTCGCTGGACGTCAACGAGGCGGATGCGGCCGAGCAGGAGATCTCAGTCGGATACGACGATGACGACTACCGTTGACAGCGACTTAGGATGAGGGCGAGCGAGGAAAAGTAGCCGCCCGAACCACCGGAGACCACACCTTGACGGCAGCGTCCGACACCAGGCCCCGCGGCAATCGCCTGCCACGGCACGAACGGCGGCGGCAGCTGCTAGACGCCGCCCTGGAGGTGTTCGTCGCCCGCGGTTACCACGCCACCGCCATGGACGAGATCGCCGAACGCGCCGGCGTCAGCAAACCCGTGCTCTACCAGCATTTTCCCGGCAAGCTCGAGCTGTACCTGGCGCTGCTCGACGAGAGCGTCGACACGCTGGTGGCCACCGTGCGCGGCGCGCTGCGCTCGAACCCGGACCCTAAGCAGCGGGTCGCCGCCACCTTTGGCGCCTACTTCGAGTATGTCGGAGGCGAAGGCCAGGCGTACCGGCTGGTGTTCGAGTCCGACCTGGCCAACGAGACCGCCGTCCGCGCCCGGCTGGACCGGGGGCAGCGCGAGTGCGCGGCCATGGTCAGTCAGATAGTCAGGGAAGACGCCGGGCTGTCGGAAGACGAAGCGCACCTGCTGAGCGTGGGGATGGTCGGCATGGCCCAGGTCACCGCGCGGTACTGGCTCAGCAACCGGAACCACATCCCGCGCGAGACGGCCGAGCAGATCGTGGCTAGGCTCGCCTGGCGGGGCATCAGCGGATGGCCCCGCAGCGAGCACTGAGCAGCTAAGGAGCGCCGTGGAAGTCAAGATCGGCATTCAGTCCGTGCAGCGCGAACTGGTCGTGGAGACCGACCTCACGGCCGTCGACCTCGAGCACGGGCTGTCGGACGCGCTGGCGGCGACCGGGGGACACGCCGTCTTCGCGCTCCCGGTCAGCAAAGGCGGCAAAGTCCTGATCCCGGCCGACAAAATCGCCTACCTGGAATTCGGCGCGGCCGAGGCTCGCCGGGTCGGTTTCGGCAACCCCGTCTAAACCGGCCCGGCGCGCCTGATCACGGTGATCGCCTGCTGGTACACTGGTTACGACTAGTCGATGGAATGACGCAACCAATGGTCGTGTTACACCAGTAGCTGCTTTTTATGCGAGGCCCCGGCAGGGGACGTCCGGCCGTATTTCGGCCGGACAAAACCTTAGCCAGCGGCCGCAACAGACGGCAGTGTTCCGACAGTGACAGCGGGCTCCCAGGCGGGGCACGGCGAGTGGGGCTTTTTTCGCAGCGTCGTGAGACCAGCCATCGGTAGCAGCTCGCGTCAAGGCGGGCCACTGCGGCAGCGTGCAGGCATGACCGGGCCCGACCCGAGCCAGGGGAAGGCCATGATGAAGGATGGAACCCCTGACAACTCAAACTTTTAACGGGGACAGGACCGAGCCAGAGCCGTTGGCGGCGCAGACCGTCGTCACCGAGCCTGCCGGTGCGGGTGAAGACACGCTCGCAATCCCGTTCCGTGATTTCGCGATCAACGACGACATTTGCCGCGGCCTGGAGGCCTCGGGCATCTTCACCACGTTCCCCATCCAGGCGCTCACCCTCCCGCTGGCCCTGCGCGGGCAGGACATCATCGGGCAAGCCAGGACCGGCACGGGTAAGACGCTCGCGTTCGGCATCCCGCTGCTGCAGATGCTCGGCGACGCTCCCAGCGGTGCCCCCCGGGCCCTCGTCGTGGTGCCCACCAGGGAACTGGCGATCCAGGTCGCCGACGACCTGCGCATCGCGGCCGTCAACCTGCCCGCCCGCATCCTCACCGTCTACGGCGGCCGGGCCTACGAGCCGCAGATCGACGCGCTGGAAGCCGGCGTCGACATCGTCGTCGGCACCCCCGGCCGGCTGCTCGACCTGGTCGAGCGCCGTCACCTGAACCTGGGCTCGGTCCAGGCCCTGGTGCTCGACGAAGCGGACAAGATGCTCGACCTCGGCTTCCTGCCGGACGTGGAGCGGATCGTCAAGCGCACCCCGGACAGCCGGCAGACGATGCTGTTCTCCGCCACCATGCCCGGCGACGTCGTCACGCTCGCCCGCCGTCACATGCGGCAGCCGACCAACATCCGGGCCGAAGGGCAGGGCGCGCCCGCGCCGCCGCCGAACACCAGGCAGCATGTGTTCCGGGCGCACCAGATGGACAAGATCGAGGTGCTGGCCCGGGTCCTGCAGGCCAGGGACCGCGGCCTGACCATGGTGTTCTGCCAGACCAAGCGAGCCGCCGACCAGGTGGCCATCGCGCTGGAAACCAGGGGCTTCGCGGTCGCGACCGTGCACGGCGACCTGGGCCAGGGCCAGCGGGAGCGAGCGCTGCGCGCGTTCCGCAGCGGCAAGGTAGACGTGCTCACCGCCACCGAGGTCGCCGCCCGCGGCCTGGACGTGGACGACGTCACCCACGTGGTGAACTACGAATGCCCGGACGACGACATGACCTATGTGCACCGCATCGGCCGGACGGGCCGGGCCGGGCGCGCCGGTGTCGCGGTCACGTTCGTCGACTGGCGGGACATGCACCGCTGGAAGCTGATCAACGACGCGCTGAACCTGGGCAAGCCCGAGCCGGAAGAGACATACTCCACCTCTGAGCACCTGTACGCGCAGCTGGACATCCCGCGCGAGGCGACCGGAACCCTCCCCCGGGCCATGCGGGCGCGGGAAGGCCTATCGGCCGAGGCACTCGAGGACATCGGCGAAACCGGTAAGGTCCGCTCACCCAGCGGCTCCCGGCGCACCCGTGATTCCGCGGCGAGCGGTTCCGGACGCAGCGGCTCCGGGCGCAGCGGAACCAGGTCTGGCGGGCAGGCTCGCGCTGGTTCCGGCGAGCCGCGACGGAACTCGGCCGCGGCTGGTCACGAGGACGGCGGTCAGGCGGCAGGCGGTACGGCCAAGCCCAGACGCCGTCGCCGGACCCGGTCGGGCCGTGACCTAGCCGCCGGACAAGACGCAGCACCGAGCAGCGCGGGACAAGCTGGCACCGCAGCGGCCAGGGCGGGA
This sequence comes from uncultured Actinomycetes bacterium, assembly GCA_963730825.1. Classification (GTDB taxonomy): domain Bacteria; phylum Actinomycetota; class Actinomycetes; order Streptosporangiales; family Streptosporangiaceae; genus Palsa-504. Next base: position 82,051 of record CAVSTQ010000021.1, on the reverse strand, counting down.
CAGGCTGGCACCGCAGCGGTCAGCTCTACAGCGGCGGGCGCGGGGCAGGCGGCGGGCGCGGGGTTGGCGGACAAGACGCAAGGTGACGGCGGGCCGCCGGCCAAGCGGCTCGGTCGCCGGCGGCGCAGCGCGCGGTCGGAAAACTCGTCAGAAGAAACCCGCAAGGCCTCATGATCAGCGTATTTCCCGAGGACTTTACCGTTCGCGGAGCTGATGTCTAGGTTTTGTCCAACCGAGCCGGGTAGGTTTCGCCACTGTGAGCACACCAACGTCCCTGGAGTTGCCTGGTGGGGTACGGCGTACCACGATTCATACCAGCCGCGGCTCGTTCGCCGCGCTCGAGGCGGCTCCGGCGTCGGGGGTGTGCGAGCGGGACAGCGCCCTGCTCATCCCCGGCTACACCGGAAGCAAGGAAGACTTCCTGGCGATCCTGGACCTGCTGACCGACGGTAGTCGCCAGGTGGTGGCGATCGACATGCGCGGGCAGTTCGAGACGCCGGCCGCGGGTGACCCGGACGGCTACCTCGTGTCCGAGCTGGCGGCCGATGTCGCCGCTATCCTCCAGGTCACCGGGGCCAGGCACCTGGTCGGGCACTCCTACGGCGGGCTGGTGGCCCGCGAGGCCATCCTGGCCGACGCCAGGCTCGCGTCCTTCACGCTGATGAGCTCCGGACCGGCCGCCCTCAGCGGCCCGCGGGCCAGGGAGCTGCGGGCGATGCTCGCCGCCCTCGGCGTCAGGAACGGACAGCTGCCGGACAAAGCCGCGCTCGGGGACGGCATCTCCCAGCTCTGGCGGACGCACCTGGAGCCGCAGGCGGTCGCGGCCGGAGTGCCGGCTCCGATCGTCGCGTTCCTGGCCAGGCGGATGCTCAGCAACGATCCGAACGGCCTCGTCCTGATGGCACGTCACATGCTCACCGCGGCGGACCGGACCACCGAGCTGGCCCAGCTCAGCCAGCTGCCGATGCTGGTCATCTACGGCGAGAACGACAACTCCTGGTCGCCCTCCGCACAGGAGAACATGGCCAGGCGGCTGGGCGCGCGCCGGGTCTGCATCCCGGGCGCCGTGCACTCCCCCGCCGTGGAGGCCCCGGCCACGACGGCCAGCGCGCTGACCGAGCTTCTGGGACGCGGCCGAAGCCAGCACCGCGCGGCACCCCGCCGCCACCGAGATTTCCTAGCCCGTTCGCCCCGGGCGCGGGTTAGCTGGCGGCCAGGCCGTCCCAGGGGCGGCGGGGGATGGCGGCGGCGGCGCCTTCCGGGCAGTGGCGCAGGTAGTCGCACCATCCGCAGGACGGGCTCGGACGTGGCGGGAACACCTCGTCGTAGCCGGCCGGGGGCAGGCCGTCGCGCATGCGCTCGTCGGCCGACGCGCACTCCGCGGCGATCGCGGTGGCCCGGCTGAGGTGGCGGGCCAGCGACTCGTCGGTGTGGGACCAGGCCAGGACCTCGCCGGTGGGCAGATGGTGCAGTTCCACCCGGTGGCAGGGCCGCCTGAGCACCCGCCCGGCGGCCAGCGCGTACAGCGCCAGCGCCATCGAGCTGCGCGCGTCGTCGGTGGTGAGCAGGTGCCGGCCGGTCTTGTAGTCGACGACCACGAGCTCGGTTCCCGTCTCGTCGGCCGGCCGGATGTCGAGCCGGTCGATCCGCCCGGAGACCGCGATCGCGTCGGTGCGGGTCGCCACCGTGCGCTCGACCCCCACCGGCTCGTCGGCCGGGTCGAGCCCGGCGACGTAGCCCTGGACCATGGCGATCGCACGCTCCCGCTGCCGCACCGACTGGGTCTCGTCGGCGAAACCCTCGTCGATCCAGCCGCGGTCGATCAGCGCGCCCGCGGCCGCCACGGTCCGCTGCGGCTGCGGCAGCCGCCACCATCCGGCCAGCGCGTTGTGGATGCTGGCGCCGAGGCTGTTGTGCGCCCACGGCGGGCCCTTGGGCGGGGTGGGCCGGGTCAGGTAGCTCAGCCGGTACCTGCGGGGGCAGTCGAGCCAGCTGGCCAGCCGCGTCGGCGTGCACGGATACAGCCGGCGTGGCATGCCCTCAAAACCAAGCTGCTCCATCCGGCGGCTCCTAGCCGGTCAGGCCGGACAGCGACGAGGGATCCTGGCCCGCGGCGAACCAGGAGTCGAACTTCTTCGCGGCCGCCGCCACGGTCGTCTCGCTCGCCCTCGCCGGGCAGCACCCGGGTCTCCGACGGCAAGGTCAGCAGGTTCTCGCCGATGGCGGTCAGCTGGCCGGGGAAGTCGGGGAACTCGCCCTCGTCGGGGACCGGGCCGCTGGCCCTCAGCACGTGACCGGCGAACACCACGCCGAGGTCCTCGCAGTACAGGCAGACCGAGCCGGGCGAGTGCCCCGGCGCGTGGATCACCTCGAGGGTGACGTCGGCGACCTCGAAGACGCCGCCGTCCTCCATCTCGATGTCCGGCTGGTCCTGCGGGTAGGCCTCCCGCCACAGCATCCGGTCCAGGCGGTGCAGCGCCACCGCCGCCTCGTCCCGCTCGGCGACCTCGATCGCCGCGGCGACATGGTCGGCGTGGCCGTGCGTGCAGATGACCGCGAGCACCTCACGCTCCCCCACCGCGTCGAGCACCGCCGCCGCGTCGCGGCCGGGATCGATGACGATGACCTCGTCGTCGTCACCGATGATCCAGGTGTTGGCCTGCTGACCGTCCGCCGCGGACGGCGACCTGGTCGATCCGTGCGCTCATCCGAGCGGCTCCCTTCCTCGTGGGCCTGACTCGCCGCCCTTCCTACCACAGTCGCCGCACCGCCGGGGCCGGGTCGGGCTAGGTCCCGCTGCCGCGCACGACGGTCGCGCCTGTGGTCATGGCGATGAGCGCCGCGCAGACCCCGTCGGCCGCGACTTCGCTGCCGATCCTGTTACCGGTCAGGGCGCCGTGATCGTCGCTGCCGCCGCTGGCCAGCAGGCCGAGATCGGCCGCCAGGGCACGCAGGCGGGTCCGTTCGGCCGTGTTGTGATCGGGGTGGAAGACCTCCACCCCGGCCAGGCCTACGGCGGCCAGCCCGGCAATCTCCTCATCCGAGCAGGCCCATTCCCGGCCTGCCCGCGGGTGGGCCAGCACCGTGGCCCCGCCCGCGGCCCGGACCAGCCGGATCGCGCGGACGGGGGGCAGCGCGTACCGGCTCACGTAGGCCCGGCCCCCGTCGGCGATCCAGTCGGCGGTGAAGGCCTCGCCAGGTTCGGCGATGGCGCCGCTGGCCACCATGGCCCGGGCGATATGCGGACGCCCGATCACGGCCGTACCGGCGATGGCGGCCAGCTGATCCCAGCTGATGTCCACGCCCAGCTCGGCCAGCCGGTCCACCATGGCGCGAGCGCGCCAGACCCGGTCGTCGCGGATCCGGCTGAGCTCGGCGGCCAGCTCGTCGTGGCCGGGGTCGAACAGGTACGCCAGCATGTGCACGCTGCGCCCCTGGAGCTGGCAGGACAGCTCCAGCCCGGGGACGAGCATCAGGTGGCCGGCCAGCGCCCGTGCGGCCTGCCGATGACCGGCCACCGTGTCGTGGTCGGTCAGCGCCACCGCGTCCAGGCCGGCCCGCGCGGCGCGCCGGATCACCTCGGCCGGGTCGTCCGTCCCGTCGGAGGCATTGCTGTGCACATGCAGGTCGGCTCGCACCCGGGTCAGCCGGCCGGCAGCCGCCGCGAGGCGGCCCCGAAGGGCAGGTCAAGCTTCTGGCCGGGATCGCGCAGGTCGCGCAGCCCCAGCGACTCCAGCAGCAGGACCCCGGCGGAATCGGGCCAGAGCACCAGCCACAGCCAGTGGCCCTTGATCTCGCCGGCCACCACCGCACGGTCCGGCGAATCCACCCGCCAGAGCGGAAAATCATGATTGCCGAACGAAACCGTGGCTATCGGCGGCACGGTCGCGAACCCCGCCCCGGGGTCGACGCTCTCCAGGCCGGCCAGCGCCGCCCCGAGCCCGACGCCTGGTTCCTCGGCGACCACCAGCATGTCGGCCGGGCCACCGAGCGGGTTCGGCCCGGAAAGCGCGACCGCGCAGGCGCGGACGCCCGTCCGGTCGTCACCCGCGCCCGCGAACCCCGCGACCAGCCAGTTGGCGGGCAACGGCCACGGCAGCCAGACCGGGACGCCGGTGGTGCGCAGCAGCCCGTTCAGGCCGTCGCGAGACGGCCGGAAGGCGGGGAACAGGGGATCGACCTCACCGTGCCGGTCACAACGCCAGGCGCTGGACCACGCGGTCGGCGGATGAACGGGCTGGCGGCATCGCGGGCAGGTCGCGGCCGCGCGACGGTGACTGTCCTGTCCCACGCCTAACCCCTATCGACCTCCATCGCGACGGATAGTAACTGTCATCGTACAAGACAGTGGCCAGGCATGCCGGTGGCGCCGGGCCCGGCCTTGCGGCTCGGGCCCGGCGCCTACCGGGGTCTGGACCGGGGTTACTTCAGGATGCCGTAGTCGGCGCCCCACTGCTCGTTGTTGTACACGGTGCCGTTGGAGTACTGCTGCAGCTCGTAGGTGTTGAGCTGCGGCCGCGGCGAGTCCGTCGGGTAGGCGTTGCCCGGGTAGTGCAGCACGTACGGGTGGGAGAAGTTGGTGTCCGAGCCGTTGATCAGCGGGACGTAGTGACCGGCGATGCTGTTGTAGGAGTCCACCACCCAGACGGTCTTGGCGGACGTGCCGCACGGCTCGAGCACGACCGGCGTGCCGGTGGCCGCGGTGCTGCCGACGCCCACGCACAGACCGGTGTCGACGCCGTTCGGCGAGTACTGGAACTCAAACGCGTGCAGGTGGGAGTAGTGCAGGTCCAGTGAGGCGGACACCAGGCCGGCCGCGTAGAAGTCGGCGACGGTGCCCTGGTAGGAGACGGTGAAGTCCTCGGCCGCGTCGCTGTTGCTCGTGCGGTACAAGATGATCGGCTGGCCCACCTTGGCGCTCTGCCGCTGGACGTCGAGCACGAAGTTCGGGCTGTGGTGGGTGCCGAACTCGTTGCTGAAGATATTGATGCAGTCGTACCCGCAGGACGGCGTGGCCGCGCTAGCTGCGAGTTCCCCCGTGACGCCCAGGCCGCCGACGAGTGTCAGCGTCGCCGCGGCCGCCAGGACCTTGCTCTTGATGGACATGCGCGTGTTTCCTCCTGTAGGACCTGCCGCTGTGCCCCGTGCACAACGGCTGAGCCGGCCCGATCAGGGACAGGCAACTGACCCGATCGCTCATAGCTAGGACGCGCTCGGCGTTCACCCGGTTGTCACCATTAGTGCGATATTGCCCGCTAAATCTCACACACGCCGTTTGCCACATCAATCCCGCACACAACAGTGACGCCGGCCCTCCCCAGGGGAGAGCCGGCGTCACGTGTGTTATCCGGGTCAGGCGGTGTGCCGCCTCGTTACCGGAGGATGCCGAAGTCGGCTGAGAACTCCTGGGTGACCTGCACGATGTCGTGGTGCGCGTTCAGCTGGAGCTGGTTGGTGATGAGCTGCGGCCGCGGATTGTCGGTCGGGTAGCCGTTGTGCGGGTAGTCAAGCACGTACGGGTGCGAGAAGTTCGTGTCCGACCCGTTGATGTACGGGGCGTAGCTGTCCACGAAACCGGTCGCGTTGTCGACGTCCTGGATCCACACGGTCTTGGCCGTCACGCCACACGGCTGGAGCGAGACGTCGGTGCCGTTGACCGCGGTGGACGCCACGCCGACGCACAGGCCGCTGTTCACGCCGTAAGGCGCGTACTCGACTTCGAACGCAAAGTCGTTCGGGTAGAACACGTCGCAGTTGTCGGTTGTGGCCGGAGCGCCGGGAGCGTAGAACTCACAGCCGCCGCCGTAGTGCAGGGCGACATTCTGGCTGACCAGGCCGGCGGCGAGGAAGTCCGACACCTGACCCTGGTAGGAGATGGTGAAGTCCTCGGCCGGGTCGCCGTTGCTCTGCCGGAACAGGATGATCGGCTGGCCGACCCGCTCGCCCTGCTTGAAGACGTCCATGACGAAGCTGGGGTTGCGTGTGGCTACTGAACGCCCGGTTGAAGACGTCGATGCAGCTGTGACCACACGACGGGGTAGCCGCGCTGGCGGCCATCGTGCCGACCGCGCCGACTCCGCCAACCAGGGTCAGCGCCGCCGCGGCGGCGAAGACCTTGCTCTTCATTGACATGCGTAGTTCCTCCCTGAAACGGCAACCGTGCCCTGCGCACGGTTGTCGACCACTACCGCCCGCGGCCCGGCCGGCCAGGCCGTCCGTGCTGCGGGGCGATATGAGCGGGCCGGAACTGACGTTCCCGCCCGCGTCCACTTAGAAGGACGCCATGCGGACACCGGTGGTTGACACGTTCTGTGATTGATCTTTTACAAACTGTTACACATTTGCGGCAAGGCAGACAGGAAAGTGGCGCCGGTCCCGTTATCGGGACCAGCGCCACTTTCGCCGCAAACCGGGAAGCGCCGCGCGGGCACGCCCGCGGCCGCGATCAAGGAGGCCGGACATGGCAGTGGCGCCGGCCCCCGGTGGGGGCCGACGCCACTTTGTTACTCAGGTGATGCGGTGAAGATTCGCTCAGGGAGCGAGGACACCGAGGTCAGCGCCGAAGAGCTGGCTGGAGTTGATGGTGCCGCTCGGCAGGCCACCGGCGCCCTGGAAGCCAGTCAGGTTGCTGACGTACAGCTGCGGCCGCGGCTTGTCGGTCGGGTAGCCGCTGGACGGGTAGGTGAGCACGAACGGCTGCGAGAAGTTGGTGTCCGAGCCGTTGATCAGCGGGACGTAACCGTGGCGGACGGTGTCCGCCGAGTCCACGATCCACACGGTCTTGGCGGAGACGCCACACGGCTGCAGCGTGACACCCTCGCCGGCCACGGCGGTGGCGGCAACGCCCGTGCACAGGCCGCTGTCCACGCCGTACGGCGAGTACTGGATCTCGAACGCCGCGTCGTCCGGGAAAGGTCACGGGCCGATCCGTGTGGCCGTCGCGCCGGTGAGCAGGTGGCGCCGCCACCGTAGTGCAGGTTCACCGCGGCGGAGACCAGGCCGGCCGCGAAGAAGTCCGAGGTCAGGCCCTGGTAGGAGTAGGTGTAGTCCTCGGCCGGGTCGCTGTTGGCGACGCGGAACAGGATCTGCGGCTGGCCGACCTTCTCGCCCTGACGGTAGGTGTCAAGGACGAAGTTCGGGTGCGCGTGGGTGCCGAAGTCGTGGTTGAAGATGTCAACCGCGTTCGGGCCCGCGGACGGGGTGGCGGCGTTGGCGGCCATGGTGCCGACCGCGCCGACCCCGCCGACCAGGGTCAGCGCCGCCGCAGCGGCGAAGACCTTGCTCTTGATGGACATGAAGTTCCTCTCGTGGAACCCACAGCCGTGCCCTGCGCACGACTGTCAATGCCCCGGCGGACCGGGAACGGCCGATCCGGCGGTATCTGACTTTTCGGGAGGGAAAGACCCGGCCAGCGGCCGGAAGATTCAGTGCGGTACATCCGCGTGGACGCCAGGGAGCGTTGTGCTCTCGATGGACATCCCGGGGTTCCTTCGAGCAGAACCCGGCTGTCAAACCCAGCTATCGGCAGCGTCGGCCCTCGTCCTGACCCTTCCTGCGGAGGAGGGCCGACGCCACTTTGTTACTCAGGTGATGCGGTGAAGATTCGCTCAGGGAGCGAGGACGCCGAAGTCAGCGCCGAAGAGCTGGCTGGAGTTGATGGTGCCCTGCGGCAGGCCGTTGGCGCCCTGGAAGCCGGTCAGGTTGGTGACGTACAGCTGCGGCCGCGGCTTGTCGGTCGGGTAGCCGCTGGACGGGTAGGTGAGCACGAACGGCTGCGAGAAGTTGGTGTCCGAGCCGTTGATCAGCGGGACGTAACCGTGGCGAACGGTGTCCGCCGAGTCCACGATCCACACGGTCTTGGCCGAGACGCCACACGGCTGCAGCGTGACACCCTCGCCGGCCACGGCGGTGGCGGCCACGCCCATGCACAGGCCGCTGTCCACGCCGTACGGCGAGTACTGGATCTCGAACGCCGCGTCGTCCGGGAAGGTTCCCGTGCCCAGGGTGGCGCCGCCACCGTAGTGCAGGTTCACCGCGGCGGAGACGAGGCCGGCCGCGAAGAAGTCCGAGGTCAGACCCTGGTAGGAGTAGGTGTAGTCCTCGGCCGGGTCGCTGTTGGCGACGCGGAACAGGATCTGCGGCTGGCCGACCTTCTCGCCCTGACGGTAGGTGTCAAGGACGAAGTTCGGGTGCGCGTGGGTGCCGAAGTCGTGGTTGAAGATGTCAACGCAGTTCGGGCCACAGGACGGGGTGGCCGCGCTGGCGGACGAGGCGGCTACTGCGCCGGCGCCGCGCGACCAGGGTCAGCGTCGCCGCAGCGGCGAAGACCTTGCTCTTGATGGACATGGGAGAGTTCCTCTCGTGGTACCACAGCCGTACCCTGCGCACGGCTGTTGTGCCGGCCTCCGCCGCGCACGTACCGGACGGTCCCTACTCCGTCTGGTGCGCCGCCTCGCGGTGGCCTGATCAGGATGGGAACGGCCATCCCGATCGGTCTTACGGGTGAGAAGGAAAGACCCGGGCAAGCCCGGAAGCTATATGGGTACTGCTATGAATACGTACGAAGGCCCCGCGCTATCGTCACCTTGCGGTTACCCGTTGAAATCACACGATACGGGGCAACCGGGTGGCGGTTAGCATAGCGCATAGGTCCTCGTTTTTCTGTGCAGACCGGGATTTAGGTCCCGTTCCGGTGAGTTGCGGTCACCGGCCGGAGCCGTTTGGCTCCCTCAGCCTCGACCGGAGCAGCGATCCCGGATTGACCCGCTTACGCTGACCTGGTGGAGCTTGCTGGAGCTTTTGTCCCTTTGCCCGATATGAAGACGCCGGGCCCGGCTAACTGGTTGACACGGTTTACCTGAATTATCCGGCGTGACCGAATCGAAACTTTTATGTCATACCGACCCCTGTGACGACTGTGACTGGGGAGCACGCTACCACGCTCGGGCCGATACGGGAGGAAGCATGGATATTTACGGCGTGTCCGGCTCTGCGGTGCCTTGCGTCGGCGCGGTGGTCACGGACTCCTGCGGGCGGCTGCTGCTGATCAAGCGCGGCCACGCGCCGGACGCGGGACTGTGGTCACTGCCCGGCGGCCGCATCGAGCCAGGTGAGACGGACGCCGAGGCGCTGGTGCGGGAAATGCTCGAGGAAACGGGGCTGACCGTGGAACCGGGACGGCTGCTCGGCCGGGTCCAGCGGCCCGGCGCGGGCGGCGACGTCATCGACATCAGGGACTACGCCGCCACCGTCACCTCCGGGACGCTGCGCGCGGGCGATGACGCCGCCGACGCCCGCTGGGTCACGGCCGGGGAACTAACCACCCTGGAGCTCACAAGCGGATTGGCAGAGATCCTTACCGATTGGGGAGTTCTGGGGCAAGAACTGCCGTTACTGTCCTATTTTTCCGGTTACCGCCATGGATCGATCTTTACTCGTTTTAGTGTCCATTCAGGCGCGCTGACCGCATTCTGCTGGGAAAGGTTTCTTGCTTGCTGGTCACGATGCGGCGTCCGCGCGAACGGTAATGGCGCACGCTTGGACGAGAGTTCGGCACTTAATAAGCTGGGGGCACCAGTCCCCGATACGTACTGAGCGCCCGGCAGCCTCAGTCCCTATAGGCGCTAGCCGCTCCGATACGCACTGGCCGCCCGACGCTTGCCAGCCGCTCCGATACGCACTGGCCGCCGGACGCTTGCCAGGTGCTCGAGGCGTACCAGGCGCTCGATACGCCCCAGGCATCCGGCAGCCCGGTCGTCTGCGGTCGGCCGTAATCCCATACGCCCTATCAGAACCACCAGGCACATCCAGCCCGCCGACACCAGATAAGTAACGTATGGTTGTAGCAACCTACACATTCTATTGTTTAGGTTGCCACAACCATGCAAGTTTTACCGGTCGTAATGTGAGAGTCAGGCGTCTCGCGCCCACCGGTCAAACGGGAATACGTTACCCGAGCTTCCGGTGGGGGCTGCGGGTCGTGGTTGGACGAATGGGGACGGCGACCAGCTGTCGGTGACCGGCCCGGCCGGGCCGGGGCGGTGTCGCAGGCGACATACGACTACCTCCACCCAGCAGGAGCGCTACCCGGCCACCGCCGCGTACACCACGAACTACTCCTACAACGACCGCAGCGGATGGCTCCGCGCGCAGACCTCCGCCGACAATGTCAAGACGTCCTACACCTACAAGGCGGTCGGCCAGCAGGCCTCGGCGACCGACGGGGCGAACAACATCACCCAGTGTCAGTACGATGCGGCCGGGAAGGGCACGTCCCGGAATGCGGATGGGTGGGCCGCCAGTGGCCTTACCCGGGCTACCCGGAAGTCTGGCCCCCACCCGGACATCAGGTGAACTGGCCACACGGATGGCAGCCGCCGTTCTGAACCCCGCGTCAAACACGCAGGCTAGGAAACGGGCAAGCAGCTGGTGCTGCTTTCGCCTACCGCGAGTGCCAGCCGGACGGCAGTCGTTCCGACTTTGACGCGGTGGGACGGGCGGTGCCGTGGCCTTGCCATGACTGACGACATACGGCGCTCCAGGGTGCCGGTTTTCTTCGCTCAGGCCAGGCAAGATGGTACGCATGTCCTTGCCCGCCCCGACCTTGCGGACCGCTCGCCTGCGGTTGCGCCCGTTCGCCAGCGCGGACGCGGACGCCCTCTTCGCGCTGCATAGCCGCGCCTACGTGCTGCGCTACTGGGATGCGCCGCCCTGGAGTGAACGCGCGCGGGCCGGGCACTTTATCGCGGCTTGCGAGCGCATCGCGGAAGAAGGCAGCGGGGCCCGGCTGGCCGTGGATCGTGTTTCCGGCCAGGCGTTCATCGGATGGTGCGGTCTGACCCGGTGGAACCCTGACTACCGCAGCGCGTCGATGGGCTACTGCTTTGACGATGCGGCGTGGGGTCACGGCTACGCGGCTGAGGCCGGACGCGCCTTGCTGCACTGGGCATTCGACACGCTGGACCTGAATCGAGTCCAGGCCGAGGCCGACACGCGCAACGCGGCTTCTGCCCGCGTCCTGGAAAAGCTCGGCTTCGTGCGGGAAGGAACGTTGCGAGAAGACTGCGTCGTGAACGGCGAGGTGCTGGAGTTCTGTGCTGACCCGGTCAGCGTCGGTGTCGTAGCAGGCCGCGACCCAGGGGCTGTCATGGTCCCGGGCCGGTTGACGGATTCTTGACCGGGCGTTCGCCTCCTGGTCAGCTGGAGTGCGTTCTCGTGTCACCGTGCCGTGCCAGCTTTGGCTGCTGGTGCGCCTGGTCGCACCGGCGCCCGTGATGTTCAGCCAGCAGCCTCAGGAGGGCAAGATGGGCGAAGGCCCAGTCATGATCCGCGCCAGACGCAGGAAGATCCGCTCGTACACCGCCATCGCCGCCGCCACCGTGATGGGGGCGGGCCTGGCCGTCGGCGCCACGGCGGCCGGCGCGGACGCGGCGTCCGGCACGGCCAGCGCGGCCGCCGGGACGTCCGCGACGGGCAGCGTGACCTTGCGGCCCGGCGGGACCGCGACGCCGATCAAGCACCTGGTGGTGATCTTCGACGAGAACGTGTCGTTCGACCACTACTTCGGGACGTACCCGTACGCGGCCAACACCGACGGCAGCACCTTCACCGCCAAGAAGGGCACCCCGACGGTCAACGGGCTGTACACCAAGATCACCAAGAGCGGCCCGACCGGGCCGCTGCTGACCGCCAACCCGAACCTGAACAACCCGGTCCGCCTTACCCACGCGCAGGCGCTGACCTGCGACCAGGACCACGCCTACACGCCGGAGCAGGAAGCTGTCGACGGCGGCAAGATGGACAAGTTCGTCCAGTTCACCGAGACCGCGACCTGCACCGGGACACCCACCACGCCGTACGGCGCACCGGGGCTGGTGATGGACTACTACGACGGCAACACCGTCACCGGGCTGTGGAACTACGCGCAGCACTACGCGATGAGCGACAACAACTTCGACACCACGTTCGGCCCGTCGACGCCGGGCGCGCTCAACGTCATCTCGGGCAACGACAGCCCCGGCTACGCGGTCAGCCCGAGCACCGGCGCGGTCGAGCCGGACCCGAGCTCGGTCAGCGCGCTGAACAGCAGCGGGCTGGGCACCATCTACGGCGACCTGGACCCCGCGTACGACAACTGCTCGGACGCCAGCCACACCACGACCAACCCGGTCGGCGTCATGACCGGGCCGAACGTTGGCAACCTGCTCAGCGCCAGGGGCGTCAGCTGGGGCTGGTTCCAGGGCGGGTTCGCGCCCACCGGCACCAACAGCGCCGGCTACGCGGTCTGCGGCGCCTCGCACACCAACATCGGCGGTAACACCGCGGCCGACTACTCCCCGCACCACGACCCGTTCCAGTACTACAAGTCCACCGCCAACCCCAAGCACCTGGCGCCGTCGTCGGAGGCCGCCATCGGACACACCGACCAGGCCAACCACCAGTACGACCTGTCCGACTTCTACACCACGCTCAGCCACGGGAACATGCCCGCGGTCAGCTACCTGAAGGCCGCGGAGTACCAGGACGGCCACCCCGGCTACTCCGACCCGCTGGACGAGCAGACGTTCCTGGTGAACACGATCAACCAGATCGAACGGTCCAAGTACTGGGCGTCCACCGCCATCGTGGTCACCTACGACGACTCCGACGGCTGGTACGACCACCAGCCGCCGGTGATCGTGAACGGCTCCAACACCGCCGCGGACACGGCCATCTGCACCTCGGCGCCGATGACCCTGGGCAGCTACCCGGACCGGTGCGGCTACAGCCAGCGGCTGCCGCTGCTGGTGATCTCGCCCTGGACCCGGCAGAACTACGTCAGCGACAAGCTCACCAACACCGCCTCCATCCCCGCCTTCATCGAGGACAACTGGCTGTGGGGCCAGCGGCTCGGCCGCGGCTCCTACGACGCGATCTCCGGCTCCCTGGACGGATCGCACGGCCTGCTGGACTTCCGCACCCGGCCGCACCTCCGGCCGGTCATCCTGAACCCGGCCACGGGTGAGGTGGTCAGCCGCTAACCGGTTATCCGGCGGCCGGCCGTGACCGCTGCATGCGGTCACGGCCGTTCGCCGGGCGGGGACGAAGGATGCGTGGGGCAGACGGGGGAGTCCGTTCGGGATAATTGGTTTTGGTTGACGCGGGTTCGTAGCATGAGGCTATGAGCTCCCCGACGATGGCCCCGCCCAGCCCCGAGCAAGTGACCAAGGCGCTGGACGGAGTGCAGGATCCCGAGATCCACCGGCCCATCACCGAGCTCGGCATGGTCAAAAACGTCCAGATCGCGGTGGACGGGGCGGTCCTGGTCGAGGTGTGGCTGACCGTGTCCGGATGCCCGCTGCGGGAGACCATCATCCGGGAGGTCACCGCCGCGGTGACCCGGCTGCCCGGGGTGTCCTCGGTCCGGGTCGAGCTGGACGTGATGAGCGAGGAACAGCGGCGCGCGCTGCAGACCCAGCTGCGCGGCGGCAAGGCCGAGCCGGTCATCCCGTTCGCCCAGCCGACCTCGCTGACCCGGGTGTACGCGGTGGCCAGCGGCAAGGGCGGGGTGGGCAAATCCTCGGTCACGGTCAACCTGGCCGCCGCGCTGGCCGCCGCCGGGCAGAAGGTCGGGGTGGTGGACGCCGACATCTACGGGCACTCGGTGCCGCGGATGCTGGGCGTGACCGGCCGGCCCACCCCCGTGGAGAACATGATCATGCCGCCGGAGGCGCACGGCGTGAAGGTCATCTCGATCGGCATGTTCACCAAGGGCAACACGCCCGTGGTCTGGCGCGGGCCGATGCTGCACCGGGCGCTGCAGCAGTTTCTCGCCGACGTGTACTGGGGCGACCTGGACGTGCTGCTGCTCGACCTGCCCCCGGGCACCGGCGACGTGGCCATCTCGGTGGCCCAGATGCTGCCGGGGGCCGAGCTGCTCGTGGTGACCACCCCGCAGCTGGCCGCGGCCGAGGTGGCCGAACGGGCCGGGGCGATCGCGTCGCAGACCCATCAGCGCCTCACCGGGGTCATCGAGAACATGTCGTACCTGATCTGCCCGCATTGCGGCGAGCAGACGGAGGTCTTCGGCTCGGGCGGCGGCGCCACCGTGGCCGCGGCGCTCAGCCAGCTCAGCGGGGCGCCGGTGCCGCTGCTCGGGCAAATCCCGATCGACGTCCGGCTGCGTGAAGGCGGCGACGCCGGGGTGCCGCTGGTGCTCAGCGAACCCGACTCCCCCGCCGCGCTCGCGCTGCGGAAGATCGCCGACGACCTCGGTGCCCGCAGCCGCAGCCTGGCCGGCCGTAACCTCGGCATCACGCCGCGCTAGGGCGGGTACGGGCTAGGTCGCGTCGGGGTCGAACGGGGGCCGCTCACCGGGGGCGAGCAGGGTAGCGCCGGCCTGGGACGCCCGCGGCGAGGGCACGGCCGCCGACGAGGAGTAGTCACCGTTGAGATCGTCGAGCAGGTGCTTTTGCACAAAGCGCTTCGGGTTCAGGTCTTCCAGGTCGAAGTCGGCGAACTCGGGCCCGAGCCCTTCCCGCAGGTCGTTCTTGGCGCCTTCGGCGACCCGGCGCAGGTCCCGCAGCGCGCGGCCGGCCTGTGAGGCCATCTTGGGCAACTCGTTCGGCCCGAAGATGACAAGCGCGATCACCGCCAGGACCAGCAGCTTAGAGAGGTTGAGATCGAACACGATCAGCTCTTTCATCTGGCCGGGACATACACGCTCTCGCACATCCACTGTAAACCGTGCTACGAGCCATTCGGGGCTCAAGCCCCCCCGGCTTGGCCCTGGTCATCAGCGGAACGGGTTGACCCAGGAAGCCAGCCGGACGAAACCTCGTGACATGCGCTTGAAGAACCCGGGCGGACCGTCGTGCGGGAGCGTGCCGACCACCGCGTCGACGGTCGGGGCCGGCGCGTCGGCCATCACCGTGTAGACCATGTCGTGGCTGGCCCAGGTGAGCGAGCGCTGATCCGGTTCGGCCACGTAGACCACGTGCCCGGCCACCTTGGTCTGCTGCCAGCCGGCCAGCTTGGCCGCCAGGTCGCCCCGCTGCTCGAACACCGAGACCACGGACAGGCCGTCGGAGTAATTGAGGTCCAGCACGGTGCCGGTGCTGGTCTTGGTCTGCGCCCCGGTGAACAGCGAGAGGCCGCCGGGCAGCCGGGCCGGGACCAGCCAGCCATCCGCGCGGGTGGCCAGCAGCTGGGCGTGCGAGAGCGGGTCGGTCCACGGCCCGGGCGGATCGGCCGGGCCGTCCGCGGCCGGCACCGCCACCGGTGCGTCCGCCGCGAAATGGAGCTTGATAAACACGTCCTGGCTGATCAGGTGCGCGCCGGAGTCGAAGACCTCGCGCTCGAGCGGCAGCTTGGTCGCATCGTCCAGCCAGAACCTCGCGGCCAGGCTGCCGTCGCTCCGCCAGGCCTCCACCACCTGCGCCGTCCGGCTGTCCGCCGAGCCGGCGCCCGCGTACGCCACCACGTAATTGGCCTCGAGCAGCTGGACCAGGGCCGCCGTCACGCCGAGCACGCCCTCCGGTTGCTGGCCGTCGTTGTCGGCCGACAGGTACGGCTGGCTGGTGAGCTCGGTCCCCGCGGCCAGGGTCTGGGTGACCGTCTGGCCGCCGCTGACATGCCAGATATCGGAGACGAGCATGCTCCCGCTGCCGTTACTCCACCGGGTGACGACCTCCTGGCCCTGGTAGGAGGTCAGCACCGCGGCCTGAGCGGCCTGGTCGAGCAGCCGCAGGGCCAGCCGGCTGCTCGGCCGCCGTCCGGTGGCCGGAGCGCGATTCGCGACCGCCGGCGAACCGCTGGCCGCCGGGGCCGCGCTCGCTGCCGGATCGCGCTGCCCGCCTGGCTGGTGCACGCGGTCACCAGGAACCCGGGCACGGCCATCACCAGCGCGGCCGCCAGCAGCAGCGGTGACCGCCCCGGGCGGGTCAGGTGATAGCTGGGCGTGAACACTTCGACCTCACGGGACCGACGCGGCGGTGCTGTCCGCGGAGGCCGAGGCCCACGGCGCGGCCGGGGACCGCGGGGCAGCCGGAGGCGCGAACGGGACTTCGCCGGTCGTGATGGCGTGCTCGACGCTGTACATCTCCACCGGCGGCGTGATCTTCGGCCCCGGGGCCGCATCACCCCCGCCGCCGGCCGTGAACGCCACCGTGCTCAGCCCGACGACCAGCGAGACCGTGCCGAGCATCAGGTAACGGCGGCGCTGCGCCGATCGCGGCCGGACGGTCTGCGGCCGGGAGCGCGACGGCATCGGGCCGCCCGGCCCGGTCAGCGCGATCAGCCGGCTGGTCATCGCGGCCTCGGCCGGCGCCCCGGTGCCCAGGGTGCGCAGCTGCCGTTTCAGCGCCCGCAGCTCGGCGGCTTCGGCCCGGCACAGCTCGCAGCTGGCCAGGTGGGCGTGGGCGCGGTCCCGTTCGGCTCCGTCGAGCTCGCCGTCGACGAGCGCGGACAACCGGTCACCCAGATGGCTCATCACTCACCCGCCCAGTTGAGCGCGGCGGCGGGAGCGGCGGGGTTAGCGGGGCGGGGTTGGGTCGGCGATGCTCCAGGGCGGAGCGCAGCTGAGCCCGGCCGCGGTGAATCCGGCTGCGCACCGTGCCTAGCTTGACGCCCAGGGTGGCAGCGATCTCCTCGTAGGAGAAGCCTTCGATGTCGCACAGCACGACGGCGGCCCGGTACTCCGGCGGCAGGGCCTTCAGCGCGGCCTGGACGTCGTCGTCGAGGTGGGTGTCGTCGAACACCTGAGCCGGGGTGGGCTCGGCCCCCGGCAGCCGGTGCGCCATCTCGTCGGCCAGGCCCTCGAAGTGGATCCGCTGCCTGCGCCGCGCCGAGTCCAGGAACAAGTTCGTGGTGATGCGATGCAGCCAGCCCTCGAACGTGCCCGGGGTATAGCTGGACAGGGACCTGAACACCCGCACGAACACTTCCTGGGTCAGGTCCTCGGCGTCGTGCGGGTTGCCGGTCAGCCGGTACGCCAGCCGGTAAACCCGGGTCGAGTGCTGCCGGACGATGTCCTCCCACGTGGGGAGATCCCAGTCAGCCTGACCCGCCGGCGCCTGAGCGTCCTCCACCAATCCGCCCTCCGGCTCGCAGTGCTCAGACTGTCACCATCGTGCCCCGGATTCTTTCGTTACGCCAGCTGACTTGGATAGGCACTTTCCTCAGCCTGCGGCGGGCCTGCGAGCCTGCCTCGGTACCGTCTAGCTAACGGCCTGGATCGGCGGAGAGTTCCCGGACCTGCGGATCTGGCGCTAGGCTGCTGCGGGTGGGGCCACTTGCGTCTGCTGCCGACTATGTACCCGAGGACGAGCCGCTGCTCGCCGCCCGGAAATCCGCGGCCGATCTTGGCGGCACCGAGCCGGTGTCCCCGGCGGTCGGTGCGGTGCTGCGCTTCCTGGCCTGCGCGGTCGGGGCCAAGACGGTCGTGGAGATCGGCACCGGCTGCGGCAGCTCCGGCATCTGGCTGCTCCGCGGCATGCGCCCGGGCGCCACGCTCACCAGCGTCGATACCGAGCCCGAATACCAGCGGATGGCCCGCAAGGCGTTTGTCCAGGCGGGCTTTGCGCAGAACCAGTGCCGCCTCATCCTCGGCCGGGCGCTCGACGTGCTGCCACGGCTGTCCGACGGCACCTACGACATGGTGTTCTGCGACGCGGACCCCCGGGACTACGCGGATTACCTGACCGCCGCGCTGCGCCTGCTGCGCCCCGGCGGCATCGTGGCGTTCACGAACGCCCTGCTGGCAGGGCCGCCCGAGGACACAGAAGAGGATGAAGGAAACGGGGATCCCGGACTCGACCTCGCCAGCAGTGTACGGATGAACGACCGGCTCATCCCGGTCCTGCTGCCGCTCGGGGACGGCCTGCTCGCCGCGGTCAAGAGAGGCGACTAGAAACCGCTTGGATCCGACGTCATCCAACCACCGATTTCAAGGCGTCACCAAGCCTAGCTGCCTCGTCGGCTGTGAGCTCAACAACAAGCCGGCCGCCGCCTTCAAGCGGTACGCGCATCACGATGCCACGCCCCTCCTTGGTGACCTCAAGCGGACCGTCGCCCGTCCGCGGCTTCATCGCCGCCATTTTCTCATCCCCTTCCTCCGAACCCCACCACGGGACCTGTCCAGGCTCTGCGCACGCCGCAACCCCAAGCGCCTGCGGGTAAACCGGCCAGCCACAACCGTTTCTATCTGTCGCCCTATTATCCCGTGTTCGGAAGCAGAATGGTAATGATCGGCGATCCTTGCCGCCGTCAAAGCGCGTGCAACCGCCTTTTTTCCCCGCCGTTCGGCGATTTTGCCGGCGCGTCGCGGTGGCCAGGAAGGAAACCCGGTGGGCGAGCCCGCTGAGCCGCCGCCGCGGTCTGGCCGCCGGCTGTTCATCGACCTGACGCCGCTGCGCCGGTCCCGCGATTTCCGCTGGCTTATCCTCGGCGAGCTAGTGTCGGTGCTCGGCACTCAGCTGACCACGGTCGCGGTGCCCTTCCAGGTGTACCGGCTGACTCATTCCTCGCTCGACGTCGGGCTGGTGTCGCTGGCTCAGCTGGTCCCGCTGATCGCCGGATCACTGCTGGGCGGGTCGGTGGTCGACGCCGTGGACCGGCGCCGCCTGCTGATGGTGGCCCAGCTGCTGATGGCGGTCTGCAGCGCCGGCCTGGCCGTCAACGCCGACCTGGGCACCGCGTTGTGGCCGTTGTTCGTGCTGCCCGCGCTGTCCGCCGGGTTCAGCCCGCTGGACAACGCCGGGCGCAGCGCCATCGTCCCGAACCTGGTCCGCCGGTCCGAGCTGTCCGACGGCCAACGCCATGTTCCAGGCACTGTTCCAGTTCGGCCTGGTGGTGGGGCCCGCCGTAGCCGGTCTGCTGCTGGCCGGGCCCGGGGTGCTCTTCGTCTACTGGATGGACGTAGCCAGCTTCGGGGCGGCCCTGTTCGGAGCGTTCATGATGTCACCGCAACCGCCGCGGGGGGCCGCCGGACACCGGGCGGGCCTGCGCTCGATCGTCGAGGGCCTGCGCTTCGTGCGCGGACGGCAGGCCATCCAGGGCGCCTACCTGATCGATATCAACGCCATGGTGTTTGGCATGCCCAGGGCGCTGTTCCCGGCGCTGGCCACCACGCATGTTCGGCGGCGGGGCTTCGACGCTCGGTTTCCTGTACGCCGCACCCGGCGCGGGCGCCCTGCTCGGCGCGCTCACCACCGGCTGGGTCAGCCGGATCCAGCGTCAGGGTCTGGCCGTCATCATCGCGGTCATCGCGTGGGGCGCCGCGATCACCTGCTTCGGCCTGGTGCCCTGGCTGCCCGTCGCGCTCGCGCTGCTCGCCATCGCGGGCTGCGCCGATGTCATCTCGGCGGTGTTCCGCAGCACGATCGTCTCAGCTCGCCGTGCCCGACGCGCTGCGCGGGCGGCTGGCGGGCCTGCAGATCGCGGTCGTCACCGGGGGGCCGCGCATCGGAGACCTGGAGTCGGGCGCGGTCGCGACCGGCTTCGGCGACACCTTCTCGGTGGTCTCCGGCGGCCTGGCCTGCATCGCGGGGGCGCTGGTGCTGGCCCGGCTGCTACCCGGGTTCCGACGGCAGCGGACCGAGGCCGCTGTCCCGGGCCAGCCGGTTTAGTAGGGGACCCTGTCGATGCGCCCGCCGTCGGCGTTGAACAGGTACATGCTGGCCACATCGACCGTGACGCTGACCACCTGCCCGACGTCCCACCCGCGCGGTGATCCAGCCGCATGACGATGTCGGCGCGGCGGTGCTCGCCAGGCGGGCGATGCGGCGGCGGGGCCGGCCGGCCCGCCGGGACGGACCGACGGGCGCCAAGCTTGGACAGGATTCCGCCGACCAGGCCCGGTGCGGCGGCCCGGCCCGGTGCGGCGTCGGCACAGCGGTCCATCGTGCCCCCACGCCCCGGGACACACCAGCACGAGCCGCACCGCCAGCCACACGCACCCCTCGTGACCAGGGCTGCTGCCCCCTGGCGGCCGGTCCGGGACAGACAGACCATCACCGAACCGGCCGGCACTGGGCCAGATGTTGGTTGCTGGGACACTAGCTGGGGTATCGGGTCGGGTTCGGTGGTGTACTGGCGCCCTGACGGCGCGGTCCACCGCAAGGTGCCCGGGGTGATCTGCTCGGCGTTCCACCGGGGGTGCTGTTTGAGCCGGTGCTCGTGCCGGCATTTGGGGACCGCCGTTGCACAGGCAGGTCCGGCCGCCGGCTTCGTAGGGGGTGTTGTGCTCGAAGTCGGACTGGGCGGAGGGGCGGCGGCAGGTCGGCCCGGTGCAGGTGGCGTGGCGGATCTGGGTCAGGTGCCGGAGCTTGACGCCGGGGTCGTGGCCGCGGGCTTCGAACCGGTGGTCGCAGTCGTCCAGGGCGATCGGGTCCAGCGTGATCAGCAGGGGCCGCTGCCCGGGGACGCCGGTGGCCAGCCGCCAGGTGCCGTAGCCGCCGGGCGGCCCGGGGCCGCCGGTGGCGGTGAAGGTGAAGCGCGGCGGTGAGGGGCCGTGCCGGGCGGGTCGTGGCCGCCGGGCGGCGGGTGCGCCGGGTCGGTGTGGCCGCGGGCGGGTGCGGCTGCGGGTTCGGGGCGGGCGCAGCCGTGGCCGGTGGCGTGCCCGTGGGTCGTCGGTGACGGTGACGCACCAGGTGGTCTTGGGGTTGGCCGCGGCGGCGGCGGCCAGGTCGCGGGCCAGGGCGGGGTCGACCGGGCCCAGGCCGGCGATCTCGCCGGGCCGCTCGGCCAGGTGCAGCAGAGTGACCAGCGGGATGGTCAAGTTGATCGTCCCGGCGAACCCGGCCGGGATGATGCGCCCCCCGGCGGGATCCGGCCGGCGGGCCACGCCCGGCCCGCCACCGGGACCGCCGGGCCGGCCGGGTCTTCGGGGCTGCGGGGTCCGGGCTGCGGAGCGCCGGGGCTCGCGGAGCGCCGGGGTGCGGGGGGGGCGGGAGTCGCGGCCGAGCATGATGTCGAGGTAGGCGCGGGCGCGGAGCTGGTCCATGTCGCCGTCCAGGCCGGCTTTCTTCAGCTGCTTCGCCCACCAGGTGACCCGCTGGTCCGCGGCCAGCACGTCGGCCGGCGGCAGTTCCCGGCCCGGCCAGGCCCGCGTTGCCGGAGTCCTCCAGCCAGCGTTCCACCCGGGCGGCCCGCTCCGCGTCTTTGCGGCGCTTGACCGCCTTATCCGGGGCGACCTCCATGACCGCCCGCCGGATCGCGGCGCCGGAGCCCGCCCGGGGTCAGCCGCCCGGCCCGGTCCAGCACCTTCGCCTCCGCCGCCCGGGCCTCGGCGGGGTCCAGCGCGGCCACCGCGCGGGCGATGATCTCCACCTTGGACTGGCGCAGCACCCCGGACCGGAACGCCGCGTAGGTGCCGGGCAGCTTGACCGTCAGGGTATCGGCCAGGCCGAGCATGGTCTCCGCGGCCCACCGGGTCTCGGCCAGCGCCCAGGACAGCTCGGTGCCGGTGAACTCCTCCCACCGCGTCGGCCAGGGCCGGCTCCGCGGCGGGCCGGGCGGCGGCGGCCCAGCTCGGCGACCGCGGCGTGCTTCAGCGCACAGGCGGCGGCCTCGGCCCGGTCCAGCGCGCAGATGATCCCGGTCAGCTCATCATCGGTGGCGCCGCTGAACTGGTCCTCCGGCCCCGGCGGCGTACTCGGCCAGGCCGTGCAGCGCCGCGCCGCCCGGGGCGGCATCCAGCGGGTGCCCCGCGGCGAACGCCCCGGCCGGGCCGGGTGAGGCACCGCCAGCCCAGCGGGCCGAGCCCGGCTGCCCCGGACCGCGGCGGCCCCCTTTCGGGACACGGCCCGCCCCTCCGGGACGGCCGCCGTTCCCGCCACCGGCAGGCCCCCCGGCGCCAGCCCCGGACGCAGACGCAGACGCGACGAGACAGACGACGAGACGACGGACGAGACGAAGACGAAGCGCGGACGGGACCGGGCCCTTCACCGGGTTCCTCGCCGGGATCGGGCCACTCCTCGGGCTCGACCCGGGACAGCCACTCCACCCACTCATCCTCGGACAGCCAGTCCTCCCGCGACGGCGGCAGCTCCCGCCACCCCTCCGGCGAATCCGGCTCGCCAGCACGCCCGGCGGGGTCATCACCCCGCCCGGGGTCCGGGGAAGCCGGTCCGTGGATCACGCGCCACCGTCCGTTCAGTAAAAATACTTTCGAACATAATAGCGCGTCTTAGATTGAATATCAACCGAGTATAGCTTGAACAGAGACTAAAATCGAATAGAATGACGATTGATTTATTTGTGGCTGGAGAGGTGGATGAGCGGGCATGGAAAAGCCCCGAAACCCGGTGTGGGTTCGGGGCCACGGATGCCCGCGGGCATCACGAGAGTGGAGGTGGCGGGAATCGAACCCGCGTCCTTCAGTACCTCACCAGGGCTTCTCCGGGCGCAGCTTACTCTGCTTTTCTCAGCCCCGGCGATCACGCAAGCTAGACGCCGACAGGCTCAGCCACTGTTTGATGTTCCGCCTAGCCCCGCGGCCGGGTCAGGCGGTAATCCTTCTAGCTGATGCCAGGCACCGGGTCGAAGGCATCCCCGGGCTGACAGACCTCTTTAACTCGTCTTAAGCGGCGAGAGCGAGGTCAGTGCGCGTAGAGTTGGCACTTATTGGTTTGCGGTCACAGGATTAACGAGGTCACAACCGCAACCCTCGGCCCGCTTCCCCTGGTTCGACCACCAAAGTCGAAACCGATCACCCCCTATTGAGTTGTCTGGCCAGCACGGCTAAGCCATACCGCCGTGTCCGACCGTACACTGACAACCGGCGAAAGCCAACTTAGATTCCCGCCCGCCGACGTAGGCCGGGGCGCCCCGCAGGCTCAGGACACGCTCAGGGGACATGCGCAGGGACATGAAGTGGCCCCTGCGGGCGCTGGCGGTGGCCGAACGCGCCCGCAGGGGCAGACCGGCAGGGTCGGAGCCGGTCTGGCGGCCGGATCTCCCCCGAGATGAGACCCGGACCCTCACGTTGACTGGGTCGCAACCCCCCGAGCGAACCCCAGTCATGAGTAAAGACGCAGCTAGATGACCCCAGGTTGCCTGGACCTGGCATATTAGGGTAACGGATATATAACACAGAGTAGTTGAAGGGCGGACTATTGGCGTTGGGTGGACACGTTCGGTGACCAAACCGGACAGGCTCTTTCGATCCCGCGGATCGGGGCGGGCCGGGATGGGTCAGCCGCGGAGCGCGGACAGGAAGGCGCCAGCCAGGGCGGCCGCGGACAGCTGCGCGGTCCGGCCCGTCTCGATCACCGTAACGGCGACGTCGCCGCGGTAACCGACAAACCAGCTCATCCAGCCTGAGCCCGAACGGACCAGGCCTACCTGCCCGTACACCGGCGAACCGGGCACGTTGGCGGCGTGCGCCGCGCCCGAGCTGACCGCACCGCGCATGAGCTGACGCAGGGCGGACATGGAGACGGGATCAAGCGCGGCGGCCGGCTTGCTGGCCGACTCGACCGCGCCCTGGGTGACCTGCGGCATATGCCAGCTGCCAGCATCGACGGCCGCGGCCACCATGGCCATCGACAGCGGGCTGACCCGGACATTGCCCTGGCCGATCGTCTCGGCGGCCAGGTCAGCCTGTCCGGTGGCCGAGGGCACCGAGCCGGAGAAGGCAGGCACGGGTAGCTGCGACCAGTTGGACCCGATCCCGAAGGTCGTCACGACCTGGTCGAACTGGCTGGCGGTAAGCCGTTCGGACATGCCGGCGAAGGCGGTACCACAGCCGTCGGCGAAATCGGCGCTAAACGGCTTGCCCTCACCAGCCCCGTCGCTGGTGAACGTCTGCCCGCCGACCGTGAAGGAGTCCTCGCACGAGATCGCGGTATTCGGTTTCAGCCCGTCGCTGAGCAGCGCGGCCGCCGACACGATGGTGAAGGCGTTGCCGGGCGTCAGCTTGGCGGCCAGCGGGCCAGCGGCGGGCAGGGTGCCCGACGCGTGCCGCTGGGCCACCGCCAGGACCTGACCGGTCGACGCCTGCACGGCCACGATCTCACCGGAGTCAGCCGCACCGTCGAGCGCCCGCAGGGCCGCGTTCTGGACCGACGACTGAATCGTGGTCCGCACCGGCGTACCAGGAACACCCGGCCAGCGCGCCAGGACGGCGGTCTGCGCGTTGGCCGGGTTGACCGCGACCACCTCGGTCGTCGGTGTGCCGAGGAGCTGACGCTGATAGGTCTGCTCAAGCCCGGACAGCCCGACCGTGGTGCCCGGCAGGTAGAACGTGCCGTTCGCCCGCAGCACGGGGTTGACCTCGCTGCCCACCTGGCCGACCAGGCCGGTCGCCTCGGCTTGGAACAGCCGCTTCGATACCCGCTGGACCACCAGGCCAGGGACCCGGGCGAGCCGGGCATGCAGCTGAGCGTAGGTGATGGGATCGAGCGTGGCGAGCCGGAAGAACTGGTCAGGCGGGGCCGCCGCGATCTGGCCGAGCACCTGGCCCGCCTGCAGCCCGGTCAGCGCGGCGAACGACCGGGCGGTCGCTCCCTGGCTGGCCAGGCGCTCGGGCCACACACCCACCTCGTACGCCGGGGCCGACAGCTCAAGCGGATGCCCGTCCGCGTCGAGCACGGCCGCCCGGGCCGGGAACTCGGTCACCATGGCGAGCCGTTCGCCCGGGCCCAGGCTCGGGTTGATGACGCTGGGCGCCCAGTCGACCTTCCAGCTGCCGCCCACCCGGCGCAGGCCGAACGTGCCGTGATACGTCCAGACGTGCTCCTGGCCGGCCAGGCTGACCGACGCCTTGAAGTCGGCCTGCGCGGTGCCGCCGTGCTGGACGATCGAGGTCATGGAGAGGAAGAGCTGGGTGGCGTCGACCTGCCCGAAGGAACTCTTCAGCTCGGCGGTGACGGTGGCCGGCGAGGCTGTGGTCAGCCCCCCCGCCGCGGCGTACTGCTGCTGCTGCCAGTCCAGCAGGAACGCCTCCGCGGTGGGCTCCGCGGACAGCTCGGAGCCGAACCCGGTGGCCAGCCCGATGACCAGCAAGCCGACCGCGACGATGACGACCGCGGCCAGCTTCGACCGCCTCGCCCGCCGGCCCGCGGCCGGGGACTTCCGGCCCGGCGCGGCCGGGGACTTCCGGCCGGGCTTGGCCGGTGGGCCGGGCGTTACGTGACGGGCCGGCCTCGGCGCGGCGGGGGGCAGCTGGGCGGAGGGCGGCTGGGTGGGCCGGGTCCTCGGTGAGCCAGCAGGCCCGGCCACCCAGGTGCCCGGCGGACCCGGCGGACCGGTGAGGCCTGGAGGAACTGAGGGACTGGAGGGCCGGGAGACTGGGGGGACCGGTGGGGCTGGGGGTTGAGAGGCCTGGGGGGACGGGGGGTTGGGGGGATCAAGGGGGACAACGTCGTGTGGCCACGACGCCGAAAGGCCCCGCAGCCTGGCGTGGCTACGGCGCTGGCCGGCGCGGGAGGACACGATCCGCCTGCCCGTCACCTGCGCCGCTTCAGCGCCCGGTCCATTTCCCTGGCCGCATCACGTTTGGCCAGGTCCTGGCGCTTGTCGTAGGTCCGCTTACCACGGGCGAGACCGAGTTCCACCTTGACATTCCCATCCCTGAAGTACAGCGAAAGCGGGACCAGGGTCAAACCTTGCTCGGCGATCTTGCTGGCCAGGCGGTCGATCTCCTTGCGGTGCAGCAAGAGCTTCCTGATCCGCCGGGGCGTGTGATTGGTCCAGGTGCCTTGCCCGTACTCGGGGATATGCACGTTGTGCAGCCACACCTCGTCATCGCTGACCTGCGCGAACCCGTCCGCCAGCGACGCACGGCCGGCCCGCAGGGTCTTCACCTCGGTCCCGGTCAGGACCAGGCCGGCCTCGAAGGTGTCCTCGACGTGATAGTCGTGGTACGCACGGCGGTTACGGGCGATGACCTTCTGCCCTTGCTCCCGAGCCACGTCCCTCCCCTCACCGTTCCGGCAGCCACTCAGATACGCAGGTAGCGGCGCAGAGTCAGGAACGACGTCACACCGCACAGCACAACTCCTACCACCATCGAGAACAAGATCACCTCGATCAGGTCACCGACGGACAAACCTACATTGAAGGAGAAGTACTGCTCCAGGCTATCTAGCATCAGGGACTTGACCGCCACCAGGAGCCCCGCCGCGATCGCCCAGCCGATCAGGCCGGCGATCGCCCCCTCCAGCAGGAACGGCAGCTGGATGTAGAAGTTCGACGCGCCGACCAGGCGCATGATGGCGGTTTCCCTGCGCCGGTTGAACGCGGACAGCCTGATCGTGTTGGCCACCAGCAAGATAGCGGCCACGATCAGGATCAGGGCGATGATGATCACCGCGTTCCTGGCCCCGTCGAGCAGCCGGTAGAACTTGTCCAGGATGGTCATCTCGTCGACGACGGTTTCCACCCCCTGAGCGCCCGTCACCGCGCTGGCCACGATGTTGTAGTCGGCCTCGGGATTCTTCAGCTTCACCTCGAACGAGTCCGGGATGTCGCCCTGCTGGGTGTCCTGAACCAGGGCGGGCTCGTTGGAGAAGTACTGCCTGAACTCGGTGTAGGCCTGCTGCTGGGAGACGTAGTAGACGTTCTGGACCTGCGGCATGGCGGTCAGCTGCTGGCGCAGCTGGTTCCGCTGCGCCACGGTCGAGGGCCCGTTCTGCTGGCACTGCGGCTGCGGGCTCGTCTTGATGCACAGGTAGATCGACAGCTCGACCTTGCCCTGCCAGTAGGTGCGCGTCCTGTCCACCTGCTTGACGAACAGCAGGCCGGTGCCGAGCAGGGACAGGCTGATGGCCACGACCACGATGAGCGCCATCGTCATGGTGAGATTCCGGCGCAGCCCGATCCAGATCTCGGAGAAGACGAACTGTGAACGCATGCTGGCTGATCCTTGGAGTCCTAGGTTTTTACGGGCGGGGCGACATCACGGTGACCTCGGGTCAGTATGCCTGGCCGTACACCCCGCGCGACTGATCTCGGACGACCTTGCCGTATTCGAGCTCGATGACCCGCTTGCGCATCGAGTCGACGATAGCCGCGTCATGGGTGGCCATGACCACGGTGGTGCCGGTCCGGTTGATGCGGTCCAGCACTTTCATGATGCCGATCGAGGTGGCCGGGTCGATGTTTCCCGTCGGCTCGTCGGCGAGCAGGATCATCGGCCGGTTGACGAACGCGCGCGCCATCGCGACCCGCTGCTGCTCGCCGCCGGACAGCTCATCCGGCATCCGGTCGTGCTTGCCCTCCAGCCCCACGAGGTCGATGACCTCGGGGACGACCTTGCGGATAAAGCGCCGGTGCTTGCCGATCACTTCCAAAGCGAACGCGACATTCTGATAGACATTTTTATTCGGCAGCAGCCGGAAATCCTGGAACACGCAACCGATGCGACGCCGCAGATACGGCACCTTCCAGTTGGTGAGCCGGGCGAGATCCCGGCCGGCCACGTGGATTTTGCCGTCGGAAGGCCGCTCTTCCTTCAGGACCAGGCGGAGAAAGGTCGACTTCCCCGACCCGGACGGGCCGACGAGGAAGACGAACTCACCTTTGGTGACCTCGATATCCACGCTCTCCAGCGCGGGGCGGCTCTGATTCGGGTAGACCTTTGTGACGTTATCGAAGTTGATCACGGGACCATCACATCGATGTAGGAGGACCAGGGCTGCGGCTGCCGCCGCAACTCCGGCGACTTGGGGTAACCTGGATTGGGCCAGGGCTCAGTCTAGAGGGAAACTGGCAGCTAAGGCCTTACATCACGGCAAGTGCCGGGGCGCAGGCTAGCCGGAAGGGGTTCCATGAGCTGCGAACACCTGATCTGCGCGCGATGCGCCGGGCCAGTAGCGGAAGGCCGGTGCCCGGCTTGTCGCGCATCGCGAGAACACGTTCACCATCAGCATTCAGGCGCTAGCCCGCAGCTGATCCTCGCGGCCGTCCTGGTGCTGAGCCTGCTGCTGCTGCTCGCCCTGCACCTCGCGCGCTAGCCCGGCGGCAGAAGCGAAAACCCGGCCGGGCGTGTCGCGGTCAGCCCTACCGGCCGTTCTGCCGCATCCAGCGGATCTCCGCGTCGATGAACTCGTCGATCTCCCCGTCGAGGACCGATACCGCGTTCCCCGTCTCCATCCCGGTCCGCACATCCTTGACGTTCTGGTACGGGTAGAGCACGTAGTTGCGGATCTGGGTGCCCCAGGCGCGTCCGCCGTCCCCGCGCAGCGCGGCCATCTCCTCGGCTTCCTCGTGCCGCCGCCGCTCCAGCAGCTTGGACTGCAGCACGGCCATCGCCGACGCGCGGTTCTGGATCTGGCTGCGCTCGTTCTGGCAGGAGACCACGATGCCGGTGGGCAGGTGGGTGATGCGGACCGCCGAGTCGGTGGTGTTCACGCCCTGGCCGCCGGGACCACTTGACCGGAACACGTCGACCCTGATGTCGTCGTCACTGATGTCGATGTGATCGCTCGTTTCCACCACCGGCGTCACGTCGACACCGGCGAACGAGGTCTGCCTGCGGCCCTGGTTGTCGTACTTGGAGATCCGGACCATCCGGTGCGTGCCGTGCTCGCCGCGCAGCGTTCCGTAGGCGTAGGGCGCATTCACCGCGAACGTGGTCGACCTGATCCCCGCCTCCTCGGCGTAGGAGATGTCGTACACCTCGGTCGGGTACTTGTGCCGCTCCGCCCAGCGCAGGTACATCCGCATCAGGTTCTCCGCGAAGTCGGCCGCGTCCGCCCCGCCGGCCTGGGAATTGATCGAGATCAGCGCTTCCCTGGCGTCGTACTCCCCGGCCAGCAAGGTGCGCACCTCGAGCTGGTCGATCTCGGTCCGCAGGCCGGTGAGCTCGCGCGCCGCCTCGATCCTGGTGGGCTCGTCGTTTTCGCTTTCGGCCAGGTCGAACAGCACGGCGGTGTCGCCGAGCCGCTGGTGCAGCGCGGTCAGCCGGGCCAGCTCGGCTTCCAGGTAGGACAGCCGGCGGCCCACCTTCTGGGCCCGGTCCTGGTCAGCCCAGAACCCGGGGTCGGCGGTCTGCTCACGCAAGCCCTCCGCCTCCGTCTGCATAGCTCCAGGGTCGAGCACCGCCTCAATGCTGGCGAGCTTCGACGTCAGTGCCGCGATCTCATCGGCGGGATTGGTACCTGCCATGCCGGCTAGCCTACGCGAGGGAGCGCAGGATAGATCACAACCGCGCCATGGGCGCGAAACGGGGCGGGCCGAACCCGGTATCCTGCCTTAGCGTGATACTCCGAAGGCGACCGAGCCGGACCGTCACCGGCTGGGCCCGGACCGCGGCCGGGCTCGGCGGCCCTCGCGGTCGCGGCCCTGCTCGCCGTCCAGGGCTGCGCGCCGGCCTCGTCGGCCGCCGCCAGCGCCGCCCAGAGCCGGGGCGCCGGGGTTCCCGGCTACGCCCAGACGCTGGCGCAGGCGCAGGACGCCTTTACGAACGTCGTCCGGATCAGCACCGCCGCGGCGGCCCGCGGCGACGCGGCGCCAGGCCTCGCGGTCGCCGCGGACGCGCAGTGGGCTCAGGCCAAGCGCCCAATACGCCGCGCTGGCCAGCGCGGGGACTCCGATCCCGGTGTACAGGTACGGCACGCCGACGTATGACATCCCGGCCCCGGACGGCTATCCGCAGTGGTTCGCGGTGACGGTCCCGCGGACGCCCGTGGTGAACGGCCACCCGGGCTCGCCGGTCAACACGATCATGTTGTTCGAGAAGCGAAAGGCGACGCAGGGCTGGAACCTCAATGGCGCCGCCGCGCTGGACCGGACGCTGCCCCCGGTAGCGACCGGAAGTGACGGCTACGCCGTCGCGGCCCCGCTGACCGACGGCCGCGTGCTGCTGCGCCCGGACGTGCTGGGGCCGACTCAGGCGGCGGTGGCGGACGAGGGCCCGGCCAGCCCGGCGGCGGCGGTGGTCAGCGCCGGCCCGCAGACCACCGGGCTGTACGCCGCCCAGGCCGCGCAGGCCGCCGCCGACCGGGCCCGCGGCCTGACCTACCAGTGGCTGCTGCAGGGCGCCTCCTTCGCGCAGTTCGAGCTGCGGCTGCGCGACGGCGGGGACCTGGTGCTCTACGGGATGTCGCTGAACACCACCCTCGAGCACCCCAACCTGGTCAAGGGCGCGCCGCTGCCGGTACCCGCCGGGATCACGCGCGCTGTTCGCCGCCCCGTCCGAGGTCGGGTACCACGCGGTGTACGCCGACTGGGCCTACCAGTTCGCGGCGATCGACCCGGCGGCCACCGCGCCGCACGCCCAGGTGACCGTCATCGGCACCGGCAGCGGCCCCAGCTACGGCCACGCGTACTAGCCGCTACCCGGTTCGCGGCCGCTATTCGGTTCGCGGCCGCTATTCGGTTCGCGGCAGGGAGCTGGCCGCGACCAGGGTGCGGATGGCGCGCAGCGCCACCGACAACGTGGTGAACGTGAAACGCTCGCTCTCCCAGATCTCCCCCAGCGTCTGGGTGGCCATCGCCACCGCCGCCTCGTTCCGCGACGCCCAGGCGGCCAGCCGCTCCTCCGGGGTCCGGGCCAGCTCCGGGCCGCTGACGCCAAGCACGTCCTCGGTGAGCGAGGCGTGCGCGGCGTACAGGTCGTCCCGCAGCGCGGCCCGGGCCATCGTCGACCAGCGGTCCTCCCGGGGCAGCGCGGTGATCCGGTCCCGCAGCCGGGTGATCTGCAGCCGGTCGGCCAGGTCGAAGTAGACCTCGGCGGTCTCCTCGATGCCGCGGCCGGCCGAGGCGGCCGCCTGCACGATGCCAAAGGCTGAGTACGTCGGCACCATGGCCGCGACCCGGTCGGCCAGCTCGGCCGGCACGCCGAGGTCACAGTAGGAGTCCCGGCGCTCCTCGAACCCGGCCAGGTCCCGGCCGGTGAGCAGCTTGGGCAGACCCGACCGGACCGTGCGGACCCCGTCGGCGAAGAAGGCCACGGTGGCCTGGATGTCAAACGGCTGGCGGCGGTTGTGCAGCAGCCACCGGACCGCGCGCTCGGTCAGCTTGCGTCCCTCGAGCAGCAGCGTGATCTGGGCCGCGATGCCGACCCGCCCCTCCAGCTCCTCGACCTGGTGCCAGAACACCGGCATGTCAAATACCTCGCGGGCCACCAGCCAGGCCCGGGTGAGGTCGGGCACGGACGCACCGGTCTCCTCGACCAGCCGGAACAGGAACGTGGTGCCGGAGGAGTCGATCATCTCGTTGACCGCCAGGGTGGTGATGATCTCCCGGCGCAGCGGATGGGCTTCCATCCGGTCGGCGAAGGAGGCCCGCAGCGGCGCCGGGAAGTACGCGTCGAGCACCCGGCGCAGGTACGGGTCGTCGGGCAGCTGGGACGCCAGCACGTCCTCGCCCGCCGAGATCTTGGTGTGCGCCAGCAGCAGGGCCAGCTCCGGGCTGGTCAGGCCGGTGCCTGAGGACCGCCGCTCGGCGATCTCCCGCTCGTCGGGCAGCACGTCGCGCTCGGTGTTGAGCCGCTTGTCCCTGATCATCTTGCGCAGGTACCGCACATGCACGTGGAACAGGGACGGCGACTGCGACCGGGCCACCGCCAGCGCCATGTTCTGCCGGTAGTTGTGCCGCAGCACCAGGTGAGCCACCTCGCCGGTCATCTCGTTCAGCAGCTGGTGCCGGGCCGAGGCGGGGATGACGCCGTCCCGGATCGCGTCGGCCAGCAGGATCTTGATGTTGACCTCGTGGTCGGAGGTGTCGACCCCGGCGGAGTTGTCGATGAAGTCGGTGTTCATCAGCCCGCCGCCGAGGGAGTACTCGATCCGGGCCGCCTGGGTAAAGCCCAGGTTGCCGCCCTCGCCGACGACGCGGGCGCGCAGCCGGCTGGCGTTGATCCTGACCGCGTCGTTGGACCGGTCCCCCACCTCGGCGTGCGATTCGGAGCTGGCCTTCACGTAGGTGCCGATCCCGCCGTTCCAGAGCAGGTCCACCGGGGCGCCCAGGATGGCGGAGATCAGCTCGTCCGGGGACACCGCGCCGACCCCGCCGTCGATGCCCAGCGCGGTGCGGGCCTGCGCCGAGACCGGAACCGACTTCAGGCTGCGCGGCCACACCCCGCCGCCCGCCGAGATCAGGGCCGGGTCGTAATCCGCCCACGAGGACCTGGGCAGCGCGAACAGCCGGCTGCGTTCGGCGAAGCTGACGGCGGGATCGGGGTCGGGGTCGATGAAGATGTGCCGGTGGTCGAAGGCCGCGACCAGCTTGATGTGCTCCGACAGCAGCATGCCGTTGCCGAACACGTCACCGGACATGTCGCCGACGCCGACGACGGTGAACTCGTCGGTGTCCGGGTTCATCCCCAGCGCCGCGAAGTGCCACTTCACCGACTCCCAGGCGCCACGGGCGGTGATGGCCATCTTCTTGTGGTCGTAACCCTCCGAACCGCCGGAGGCGAAGGCGTCGCCCAGCCAGAAGGCGTAGCGGGCCGCCACCTCGTTCGCGGTGTCGGAGAACGTGGCGGTGCCCTTGTCCGCCGCCACCACCAGGTACGGGTCGTCGCCGTCCCGCCGCACCACCTGCGGCGGCGGCACCACCTGGTCCGCCTCGATGTTGTCGGTCACGTCGAGCATCGCGGCGATGAACGTCTGGTAGCAGGCCAGCACCTCGGCCGCGTACGCCTCACGGTCGGCCGGATCGGGCAGCTGCTTGCACACGAAGCCGCCCTTGGCCCCGGACGGGACGATGACCGCGTTCTTCACCTCCTGCGCCTTGACCAGGCCGAGGACCTCGGTGCGGAAGTCCTCGAGCCGGTCCGACCAGCGCAGGCCGCCGCGGGCCACCCGGCCAAACCGCAGGTGCACCGCCTCCAGCCGGGGTGAGTAGACGAAGATCTCGAACTTGGGCCGCGGCGAGGTCAGCCCGGGCACGCCGCTCGGGTCGAGCTTGAGCACCAGCGGAAGCGGGCCCGCCACCGCGCCCGGGCTTTGCCGCCGGTAGTAGTTGGTGCGCAGGGTCGCGTCGACCAGGGCCAGGTAGGACCGCAGGATCCGGTCGTGGTCCAGGCTGACCACCTCGTCGAGCTGACCGCGGATCTCCTCGGTGATGGCCTCGCAGCGTTCGGAAACGCCGTTCTGCCGGGCCGGGTCAAACCTGGACTCGAACAGCCGGACCAGCAGCCGGGTAATCGCCCCGTTTGACCGCAGCACCCGCTGCAGGTAATCCTCGCTAAACCGCGTCCCGCCCTGCCGCAGGTACTTCGCGTAGGCCCGGAGCAGCATGACCTCGCGCCAGCTCAGGCCCGCCGTCAGCACCAGCGTGTTGAACCCGTCGTCCTCGGTCTCGCCGCGCCACAGCGCGGTCAGCGCCTCCTCGAAGAGCTGCCGCACGTTGCCGCCGGCCGGCGTCGCCGGGGCCCGCAGGCCAAATTCATAAATCCAGAACGAACCCGCGTTATCCCGCCCAGTGAACTGGTAGGGGTGTTCGTCGACGACCTCCAGGCCCATGTGCTGCAGCTGCGGGAGCACGTCCGACAGCGTGATCGGCGTTCGCGGCCGGTACACCACCAGCGTCCACCGGTCAGGTTCCTGCACCAGCCGGACGGCAAATTCGGTCCCGGACTCGCGCAGCCCCATCATCGTGGTCAGGTCGTCGACCGCGTCCGGCGTGGACACGGCGGCCTTGTACGTCTCGGGGATGCCCGCCGCGCACGCCTCGAGCAGCACGGCGGCCCGGTCCTCACCGAGCCTGCGGGTCACCTCCGCGGTCAGGTCCTCGTCCCAGGACCTGACCGCCGCGGCCAGCGCCCGCTCCAGGGCGGCCGCGTCCACCTGCGGGACCGGGTGGCCCCGCTCCCCCCGGACCACCACGTACAGCCGGGCCAGCGCGGAATCGCCGACCATCGCGCTGTAGTCGACGGAGGCCCCGTGCAGGGCGTCTTTCAGTATCCCTTGCGCGCGCAGCCTGACCTTGGTGGTGTACCGGTCCCTGGGCAGGTACACCAGGCAGGACATGTACCGGCCGTACCGGTCCCGGCGCAGGAACAGCCGGGTCTGCTTGCGCTCGCTCAGCCGCAGCACGCCCAGCGCGATCGGGGTGAGCTCTTCGGCCGAGATCTCGAACAGCTCCTCACGCGGGTAGTCCTGGAGGATCTCCACCAGGTCTTTCCCGTCGTGACTTTCCCTGGTCAGCCCGGCCGCGGCCAGCACCTGGGCGAGTTTGCGCCGGAGCACGGGCACGCCCGCGATGGGCGCGGTGTGCGCCGCGTGCGTGTACAGGCCGAGGAACCTGAACTCCCCGGTGACCACCCCGGCCTCGTCCATCTTCTTGACCGAGATGTAGTCCAGGTAGTTAGCCCGGTAGACGGTAGACCTGGAGTTGGCCTTGGCCAGCACCAGCCGTTCGGCCGGGTCTTGCGCCCTGGCCATGACCTGGGGTGACATCCTGGCCAGCGCATCCGGACCCTGCCGGTCGTGCCGCAAGATACCCAGGCCGGTGCCAGCCACGGCCCGCAGGCCGGTCCTTCCCTCCGCCCGCACCAGGTCGTACTCGCGGTAGCCGAGGAAGGTGAAGTTGTCGCTGGCCAGCCAGCGCAGCAGCGCGCCGAACTCGGCCTCGTCGCTGCCGGGGGCACCGCCCAGCTCGGCGGCCAGGCTCTGGGCCACCGAGCCCATCCGCCGCTGATCTTCCACCGCGACCCGGACGTCGTCCAGCACCCGGCGCAGGTCGGCCGCGAGCTGATCAGCGCTGACCCGGTCGGCCAGGCGCCCCCAGCTCGACGTGGATCCACGACTCCGTGACCTGGGTTTCTTCGAGGGGGACCGCTAGTCCTGCGCCGGGAGAACTCCGCGCAGGGCGCCGGTGACGTCCCGGCGGACGTGCAGGACGGGGTGCAGGAGCAGCTGAATCTCGGCCTCGTGCCGGTTCAGCTCGGTGGTGACCGAATCGACCAGGTAGGGCATGTCGTCGACAATGATGTCCACGACCAGGCTCGACCCGGTACCCGGATCCAGGTCCGTGGTCCCCGGTTCACGCACCTGGACCAGGGCACGGCCCTGCGGCCTGCGCCGGCCGAGACGGGCGTGGGCGTGCGCCACCGCCGCCATCCGGGCCGGCGAGGCTAGGTCCTCGGTCGCGACCCGCTGGTAGTAGGCCCGCAGGTAGCACACGACGTCACCGCCGGCCTCCCCCGCGACTTCCGCATCCAAGCCGGGATCGTGCGGCCAGGCCTCGTCCGCCTTGACCAGCAGGGTTTCCCTGACCTCATCGGTGTTGCTGTCCGCCGGCATCGCGTCCACTCCTTCGTGTCCACTGACCTGATCCGCCGTCTCACATCCCGGCTCACCTGGGCCCGCCAGACTCTGCCACCTCATTGTGACGGAGTCGTTTCTTTATGTAACTAAGGTGGGTCCGTGGCCCTGAATTCGCTAAAGGCCCCCAGAACTTCGGGGTTGGCCAGCGCATTCGGGTCGGCGGCCCGTTCCGGAGCCGAGCCGAGCAGGATCTTGCGCACCGGGACCTCGAGCTTCTTCCCGGATAGGGTCCTGGGTATGCCGGGTACCTGGTGAATCTCATCCGGCACGTGCCGGGGCGACAGCTGCGCCCGGAGCGCGGTCCGCAGCCTGCCCTTCAGGTCGTCGTCGAGGTCACATCCCGGCGCGGGCACCACGAACAAGAGCAGCCGGCCCGGCTGGCCGAGCCTGCCGGTATCCACCACCAGGCTGTCGCCGACCTCGGGCAGCCCCTCGACCACGCGGTAGAACTCGCTGGTGCCCATCCGGACGCCGCCGCGGTTCAGCGTGGCGTCCGAGCGGCCGTAGATGACACAGCCGCCGTCAGGCAGGATCTCGATCCAGTCGCCGTGCCGCCAGATGCCCGGATAGGTGTCGAAGTAGCTCTCCCGGTACCGCACGCCGTCCTGGTCGTGCCAGAACCCGACCGGCATCGACGGCATGGGCTGGGTGATCACCAGCTCACCGACCTGGCCGGTGACCGGCTTGCCGTCATCGTCGTAGGCCTCCACCGCGGCGCCCAGGCAGCGGCCGGAGATCACCCCCGCGCGCACCGGCAGCAGCGGGCACGGCCCGACGAAGCCCGTGCACAGATCGGTGCCGCCGGAGAACGACCCGAGCAGCAGATCCGGCTTGACGTTGTCGTACACCCAGCGGTAAGTCTCCGGCGGCAGCGGCGATCCGGTCGAGCCGATGGCCCGCAGCGCGGGCAGGTCCTGCTCCGTCCCCGGCCGCAGGCCGGCCTTGGCGCAGGCGACCAGGTAGGGCGCGCCGACGCCCAGGTAGGTGACGTCGTGCTCGGCCGCCAGCCGCCACAGCCGGTCCGTGCCCGGGTGGGTGGCGCTGCCGTCGTACAGCACGATCGTGACCCCGGCCAGCAGGCCGCCGGCCAGGTAGTTCCACATCATCCAGCCGGTCGTGGTGTACCAGGCGAACACGTCGCCCGGTCGCAGGTCCTGGTGCAGCGAGAGCGCCTTGAGGTGCTCGAGCACGACACCGCCGTGGCCGTGCATGATCGGCTTGGGCAGCCCGGTGGTGCCCGAGGAGTACACCACCCACAACGGGTGCGCGAATGGCACCTCGTCGAACTCGGGCTCGTTCGGGTCCGCGATCTCGCCGAGGCCCGCCCAGGCGGTGAGCCGGGGTAGGTTCGCGGGCTCGGGGGCGCTCTGGTCCAGCACGTTTACCAAGACGACCGCGGACAGGCCGGGCAGGGCCGCGGCCACGTCGGTGAGCATCTGCGTGCGGGAGAACTCCTTGCCGCCGTACCCGTAGCCGTCGCAGCCGATGAGCACGGTCGGCTCGATCT
Organism: uncultured Actinomycetes bacterium; assembly: GCA_963730825.1. Classification (GTDB taxonomy): domain Bacteria; phylum Actinomycetota; class Actinomycetes; order Streptosporangiales; family Streptosporangiaceae; genus Palsa-504. Next base: position 45,346 of record CAVSTQ010000021.1, on the reverse strand, counting down.
GGGCGAACCTGTCGATCACGCTGCTCGCACCGAAATCGGGCGAGCACGACGACCAGATCGCGCCCAGGCTCGCGGTCGCCAGCAGGCCGATGATCGCCTCAGGGACGTTTGGCAGCAGTGCGGCGACCCGGTCGCCGCGGCCGACACCGAGCGAGCGCAGGCCGCCGGCCACCCGCGTCACCTCGGCCGCGAGCTGCCCGTAACTGAGAACTCCAGCCCGGGATCGTTCGGAATCAAAAATAATCGCGGTACGGTCCGGATCGGTCCAGGCGGTGCGCAGAGCGTTACGCGCGTAATTGAGCGTCGCGCCGGAAAACCAGCTTGCGTCCGGCATCTCGCCGGTCAGCACCGACGCCGGGTCGTGGTCCCATTCGCCCAAGACGTCGAAGTAGTCCCAGATCGCGGCCCAGAACCGGGACGGCTCGGTCACCGACCACCGCCACAGCTCCTGGTAACCGCCGAACCGCGGCCCGCGGTCGTCGGCCAGCCAGCTCATGAACCGGGTAACCCGGGCGTCCCGGACCGTCTTGTCGTCCGGTTCCCAGAGCACCGCACCATAGCCGCGGCTCAGCAGGTCATCCTCACGCGCTTCCATAGCTCTCAGCATCGTGCCATCCCGGCGCGGCTGCAACGTCCCGTCGAGCCCAGATGTGTTAAAGATCATGATTTGCCCGGCCTGTTACCCCGGTCCGGTCAGGCCCATGATCAGGTCGGTGACCGCGGCCGTGTCGGTGAGATCAGGCAGCACCGCGTCGGCACCCGCCTCGCGCAGCTCGGCCGCGCTGGCCCGGCCGCTGGCCACCGCGAGCGACCGAGCGCCACCGATCTTCGCCGCGTCCACGTCACGCGGCGAGTCGGCCACGTACACCGTGGCGCTCTCGTCAAAGCTCACGCCGTACTTGTCCGCCGCCCGCAGCCTGGTCACCCGCAGCAGTGTTCCCTTCGGGTAAGCCTCGGAGCCGTAGCCGCCGATATCGAAGTCGACGAAACCGTCGAGGTCGAATACCCGCAGCTTGAGCACGGCGCTCGGCCTGCTGCTGCCGGTCAGCACGGTCTGCACCACACCGTCGAGCTTGCTCACCGCCGCCAGCGCCTGCGCCGCGCCCGGCAGCAATTGCCCCTGGCTGACCAGGTCATCCCGGCGAGCCGCGAGCGCGGCGGCGAGCTTGGCGCTGAACGGCTGAGCAGGCTCTCCGCGGTGCCGCCGGCGCTCACGTCGGCACCGTTCAGCGCGAGCGCGTCGAAGAAGATCTCGGACTCCGACCGGCCCGCCGTCTGCGGCAGCTTGACGAGCGGCCGGCCGGTTATCGCCGGGAACGCCTCGGCGTAAGCCGCCCGCGTCACCCGGACGACATCGACCAGGGTCAGGTCGACGTTCCACAGAACCAGCCGGTGAATGACATCCTCCGCTGCGATGGGGGTCTGCCCTACAGGCTAGTCCAGCCAGGCACGCGGGCGGCGGCCGGGTTTACAGCGTTTCGTCCCTGGCTGGGTGTTTTGCGTTCTCCTCCGGCTGTCAGAAGGGCGGCTCGTCGGAGTAGCCGCCTGAGTTGTCGGTGGCCCACGGGTCGGACTGACCGGCGCCTGGGCTGGGCCTGGACCTGCGCCTGGGCCTGGGCCTGCACCTGGGCCTGGGCCTTGGCCTGGGCCGCGCTGGCCGCCGCCGAAGCCGCCGGACCCGTTTCCGCCCCCGTTCCCATCTCCGGGCCCGGACCGGGCCACCCGGGTTACCTTGGCGGACGCGTTGCGCAGCGAGGGACCGACGTCATCGACCTCGATCTCATACACCGTGCGCTTCTCGCCCTCCTTGGTCTCATACGAGCGCTGCCGCAGCCGCCCCGAGACGATCACCCGCATCCCGCGGGTCAGGCTCTCCGCCACGTGCTCCGCCGCCTGCCGCCACACGTTGCAAGTCAGGAAGAGGCTGTCGCCGTCCTTCCACTCGTTGGTGTTCTTGTCCAGGTACCGCGGGGTGGACGCGACCCGGAACTTCGCGACGGGCTGCCCGGACGGGGTGAACCGGAGCTCGGGATCGTCGACCAGGTTCCCCGCGATCGTCATCTGGGTGTCGCCTGCTGCCATCAGCGTTCCTTACCTGAGTTTTCTGTTCCCTCCATATGGCGCCGGGTACTGACATTTTCTGTCCGTGTCGCGCGGTGCGGCGTGTCTGTCCCTTGATGCGTCCGGTCCCGGGCTTATCGTGGGAATTCGGGCTGGCAGGAGAGGACGGGGTCGGACATGTGCCTGGGGCACACCCATGCTCTTTCCGGCGTCGTCACCGGACTGGCGGCCGGCGCGCTCGCCATGCACGAGCGCCCCGGCCGCGTTCACCGGGGCCGCGTGGCTCGCCTGCCTGTTCCGCCACACCATCGGCGGCCGGGTGGCCCTGTTCATCCTCCTGGCCGCTGGTTTCGCCTCGGCGATGGACGCCCTCCGGATCGGCGGCCACGCCGGGAACCTGCTCGCCCTCGCGGGCGCCGCGGTGATGTGCGTGACCGGCTACGGCCTGGTGCTCGTCCCGCTGGCCGCGGCGCTCGGGACGGCTACCCACCTCGCCGGAGACTCGCTCACCAGGTGCGGCGTGCCGCTGCTTTGGCCGGGCACGATGCGGGAGTTCCACCTGTTGCCCCGGCCGCTGCGTTTCACCACCGGCCACTGGCCCGAGCATGTCATCGTGACGCCGCTGCTGCTGGCCGTGCTGGCCCTGCTGACCTGGCACGACGCCGGGGCCATGACGCTAGCCCACGAAGGGACCGCGCTAGCGCCGTAGCCCTGCGGTCAGCTCAGCCCATGTGCGGGTAGCGGTAGTCGGTCGGAGGCACGAAGAGCTCCTTGATCGCCCGGGCCGACACCCACCGGGTCAGGTTGAAGATCGATCCGGCCTTGTCGTCGGTGCCGCTCGCCCGCGCGCCACCAAACGGCTGCTGCCCGACCACCGCGCCGGTCGGCTTGTCGTTGATGTAGAAGTTGCCGGCCGAGTACCTGAGCACGTCCGCGGCCTGCGCGATGGCCTGGCGGTCGGTGGCCATGATGGCACCGGTCAGGGCGTACGGCGTCGCGTCCGCGGCCTGGGCGAGCAGCTGGGCGTAGGTGTCGTCCGGATAGACGTGCACAGCCAGGATCGGGCCGAAATACTCGGTGGTGAAGATCTCGTCAGCCGGGTCCGAGCTGGCCAGCACCGTGGGCCGCACAAAGAACCCCTCGGTGTCGTCGACGACGCCGCCGGCCAGGATGTCGATCGAGGCGGTGTTCCTGGCCCGCTCCAACGCGGCGGCGTGCTTGCCGAACGCCCTGGCGTCGATGACCGCCCCCATGAACAGCGACAGGTCGGCCGTCACGTCGCCCATCGTCAGCGACTCCACCGCCGCGACGAAGTCGTCACGGGTCCGCCGCCAGATCGATTCGGGCAGGTAAGCGCGGGAGGCCGCGGAGCATTTCTGCCCCTGGTACTCAAACGCGCCGCGGATCAACGTGGGCACGATCGCGGCCGGGTCGGCCGAGGGGTGCACGATGACGAAGTCTTTGCCGCCGGTCTCCCCCACCAGCCGCGGGTAGTTCCGGTACCGGCCGATGTTCTCGCCCACGGTCCGCCACAGGTGCTGGAACGTCGCGGTGGAGCCGGTGAAGTGGATGCCGGCCAGGTCGGGATGGGTCAACGCGACCTGGGACACCGCCTGCCCGTCACCGGTCACCAGGTTGATCACGCCGGGCGGCAGCCCGGCCGCCTCGAGCAGGCGCATGATGTAGTGCGCGGACAGCTGCTGGGTCGGCGATGGCTTCCACACCACCACGTTGCCGAGCAGCGCCGGGGCGGTGGGCAAGTTGGCCGCGATCGAGGTGAAGTTGAACGGCGTAATCGCCAGGACGAACCCCTCGAGCGGGCGGTACTCCATCCGGTTCCACGCCCCGGGCGCCGACTCCGGCTGCTCGCTGAGCATCCGGCGGGCGAAGGTCACGTTGTACCGCCAGAAGTCGATCAGCTCACAAGCCGCGTCGATCTCGGCCTGGAACGGGGACTTGGACTGGCCCAGCATGGTCGAGGCGTTCAGGGTGGCCCGCCAGGGCCCGGCGAGCAGTTCGGCCGCCTTGAGGAAGACCGCGGCCCGGTCGTCGAAGCTCAGCGCCCGCCACATCGGGGCGGCCTGCTTGGCCGCGTAAATCGCGGCGGCCACGTCCACGTTCGTGGCGTTGCCCAGCTGACCGAGCACATGAGCCTTGTTGTGCGGTTGCACCACGTCGATCAGCTGGCCGGCCGCCATCTGCTGACGGCCGCCGATGGTCATCGTGAGCTCGGCCCGCTGCCCGGCGAGTTCCTTGATCTTGCTTTCCAGCAGGGCTCGCTCGTGGCTGCCCGGCTGGTACTGCCTGACCGGCTCGTTCGCCGGTACCGGAGTTCTGGAGACGGCGTCCATCACGATCGCTCCTGGCGTTCGTTGTCGGTGATGCGGATAGCTGTATCGTCGCACGATCCCGCCGGCGAAGTTATTCCGCCAGGTAGGGCAGTTCCTGAGCGGCGTACCAGCCAAGCTCGTGACCTTCGGCCCCGTCCACCGCGAACTTGGCGTCCTCGTCCCCCGCGTCGGCGGCGGGCAGCGCCTGCACCGCGGCGCGCACATCGGCCGCCGCCTCGGGGGCATCGACCAGCGCCGACGCCAGGCGCGCCAGCGGGATCGGCGCATCGACCAGGACCCGGGCCGGCTCACTGTCCCGGGGATCCCACCGCACCTGCTCCGCCGGGAGTTCGGTCGCCAGCACGACCCGCCGGGCCGGCGCGGCCGGATCGGCCGCCAGCTGACGCAGGCAGGCGCGGGCCGCCTCGGTCACGGCGGCGTATTCGAGCTCCTCCTCGTCACCGCTCGCGTACGCCTCACGCAGCGCAGGCGTGACCGCGAACCCGGGCACCGGGCTCGGGCCAGCCTGGCCTACCTGACCCGCCTTTAGGACCGCGGCCAGGGCAGGCAACGTCGACGGCATGAACACGCGCATGGTGACCCAGAGTCTGCCACGCCGCACCCGGATCCGGGCGTCAACTCATCGAGTCGTCCGAATCCCCTGGGCCTTCTGCCGGGACGCCCGGGGCGGCCTCGCGGCTGGCCGCCAGCGCCGTCACCACGCTGGCGATGGCGTCCTCCAGCGGCACGTGCTCCCAGAGCCGCACCACGGTCCAGCCGGCCAGGATGAGCGCCGCGTCGTTCATCCGGTCGCGCTCGACGTTCTTGACCAGCTTCGGGCTCCAGTACCACTCGTTCGCCTTGGGCTTGGACCCATGGTCCGGGCAGGCATGCCAGAAGCAGCCGTCCACGAAGACCGCGACCTTCCTGGCGGTGAACGCGATGTCTGGCCGGACGCGCCGCCCGCTGTCCAGGTCGAGCCGGTAGTCCTTCCGGTACCGGTAGCCCAGCCGGTGCAGGGCGTGGCGCAGCGCCAATTCGGGTTTGGTGTCCGTCCGGCGATTGGCCCGCATGTTGGCCGACCGGCCCGCGCTGGACGGATACGGATAGTCCGGCACGGGCCAAGGCTAGTCCGGTGCCGGTCATATCCGCATTCAGTTGCGGAGGGTCTTACGACACCAGGTTGGCCGGCCTGCTCCAGGTGAGCGGCACGCCCAGCAAGTCCTGCAGCGCTGCCGCGGTCACAGCGGCGTCGGTATGCACCAGTCCGGTCATGCCGCACGCGACGGCCGCGTTGACGTTCGCCTCGATGTCGTCGATAAAGACGCATTCGGCCGGTTCCAGGCCCAGCGTCCCGGCCGCGTACCGGAAGATCCCGGGCTCGGGTTTGCGCATGCCGACCTCGGCGGAGATCACCACGGCGTCGAACAGCGCGGGAAAATCCGCCCGCGGGTACTCATCGCACCCCCAGGAGTTGGAGAGCAGCGCGGTACCAAAGCCGGCCCGGCGCAGCGTGCGGATCATGTCGTACATGGCCGGGACGGGCAGGCTCGCCGCGAACATCCGGCGCAGCAGGCCGTCGGCCACCACCGGTCCGCCGTCGACACGGAGCAGCTCGGCCGCGAGCATCCGCTCGAATTCGGCGGCCGAGCATTCGCCGCGCTCAAGCGCGTGCACGGGGTTCCGGTTACTGTCCTGGCGGTAAGCATCGAAGACCCAAGTCCGCATGACCGTCCGGTAGCTGCCCCAGTCGATGGCGTCGGCGGCGATCCAGGCCTGAACCGTAGTCAGGATCGGCGTGGTCAGCACGCCAGCCCAGTCCGTGACGACACCGCGAATTTCCTTACCATCGGTCACAAAAGAATTCTAATCGCCTCGGTGCCGATCGGGGAAAACGTCGTTGGTCGGGCCGGTGAAGGCTAGGTGGCCAGCTAAATCCCAGGCGAGTCTGTGCCCGGGCCGGCACGATGGCGCGTCGTGCCGGCTAGCGCCCCAGGCTAGGAGCTTGCCTAAGCGCCCTTGGCTCAGCCTGTTCCTGGGATTAGCCGGGTCGCTGCACATCAGGGAAATGTCACTGGCCTGAGATATAACAAACCCCAGCCGGAGCCTGGTGCGAATACGGCCGCCAAGGGCGTTCGCGGTTACTTCGCATTCCCCGGATCCGGGAGCCAGCACCATGCCGTCAAGGACCCCTTCGCCTGACCTGCGGACCGCACCCGAACCGCCCAGCCCGCCCGGAACGCCAGGCACGTCACCCGCCCTGCCGGAGTTGCGGCTCGTCACCGTGCCCGATACCGCCCCGCCGTATGACTGTGAAACCCATGGCAGTACCTGCCCGGCGCAGCGCGACCCGGCTGGGGCCTGGTGGGCACCAGGACCCGCCAGCGGGCCGCTGGCCGTGCCGCCCGCCGCACCGGGCCCCGGACCGGCGACCGCCGCCAGCCCATCACCTGGCGGGACCTCAGCGCCTGGCGGGAGCTCAGCCGCGGCGGCCCTCTCCTGGCCACGGCAATTCGCCCAGGTCGTGGTTGAGGTCCTGGCCGGGGCACGCTCGCCCAAGCAGATCGTGCCCTGCACCACCGACCGGGTGCAGGCGCAGATCGCTTTGCTGACGTCGCGGCCGGCCGCGGGCCGGCCGCCCCGGATTCAGCGGATCCTGATGTCACATCCGGCGGCGCACGCGGTGGAGATGACGGTCGTCATCCGCTTCGGGCCGCGGGTCCGCGCCCTGGCTATCCGCTGCGAGCAGCTGCCACCGCGGGCCGCCGTACCGGGTCGGCCCGGCCGCCCGGCGCGATGGCTGTGCACCGAGCTGGAAGCAGGCTGAGGCCCGCCAGCCCCGCGCCACCGCGCCAAGCAGCCGAGGCGGGCCCAGGACAAACCGGCGGTGGGGTCGGACTCTAAGCGTCGGGGCGCATCCGGGGGTCGCCGTGGCAGCGCTTGTACTTACGGCCGGAACCGCACGGGCACGGGTCGTTGCGCCCGACCCGGGCGAAGTCGTCCTCCGGACCGGGTCCCTGGGTGGTTTCCACGTGCGTTCCGCCGTCCACCGACGGAGCCGAGTACTGCAGCCGCTGCGGCCGGCGCGGCGCGAGTCCGGCCGGTATCGGCGTGGCCGGAGCCGCTGGCGGCCCGGCCGGCCTGGCGTGCGCCCCGGCCGTCCGGCTGTCCCGCTTGGCCGTGGCGTGAGCGCCCGACCCGCTGCTGGCCCGGCCGTCTCGGTTGGCTCTGGTCCCGCCCGGCGTGCTGGCCGCGCCCTGCGCGGGCACCTGGGGCCGGCCGTCCTGGGCCGGAGAACGCTGGGCCGCAGAGCGCTGGCCCGCAGAGCCCTGGGCCGCAGAGCCCTGAGCGGGCACCGCCGGAGCAGAACCGCCGGGACTAGTCGCCTCCAGGGCGGGCGCCGCGGCCGCCAGGGGCAACCCCGTCAGGAGCCGCACCTTCCTCCACGATCGGATTCTCCTGGATCTGGACGACCAGGTTGAACAGGTTGCCGACGGACTCTTCCTTGATCCCGTCCATCATGGCGCTGAACATGTCGTAACCTTCGCGCTGGTACTCGATCAGCGGGTCGCGCTGACCATAGCCGCGCAGGCCGATGCCCTCACGCAGGTAGTCCATCTCGTACAGGTGCTCGCGCCACTTGCGGTCCAGGACCGAGAGCACCACCCGGCGCTCGACCTCTCGCATAACCTCAGAACCGAATTCCTGCTCCCGCCGTTCGTACGCGGCCTGCGCGTCGGCGATGATCGCCTCGGTGATGAACTCCGAGGTCAGCCCGGCCCGCTCGCCGCCCGCGTCGTCGATGACCTCGTCGACGGTGAGGCTGACCGGGTAGAGCTGCCGGAACGCCCGCCACAGCTTGTCCAGGTCCCACTCTTCCGGATAGCCCTCAGAGGTCTCCCCCGCGACGTACCCGGCGGTCACCTCGTCGACCATCTCGCGGATCTGCTCGTGCAGGTCGGCGCCCTCGAGCACCTTGCGGCGCTCGCCGTAGATGACCTGACGCTGCCGGTTGAGCACGTCGTCGTACTTGAGCACGTCCTTGCGGATCTCGAAGTTCTGCTGCTCGACCTGGGTCTGCGCGGACCTGATGGCGCGGGTCACGACCTTGGACTCGACCGGGACGTCCGGCGGGATACTCAGCCGCTCCATGATCGCGCCGACCCGTTCGGAGTTGAACATCCGCATCAGGTCGTCTTCCAGCGACAGGTAGAAGCGGCTCTTGCCCGGGTCACCCTGACGGCCAGACCGGCCGCGCAGCTGGTTGTCGATGCGGCGAGATTCGTGCCGCTCGGTGCCGAGCACGTACAGGCCGCCCGCGGCCACGACTTCCTCGTGCTCGGTGGCCACGTCGCGCTTGGCCTTGGCCACCGCCTCCGGCCAGGCGGCCTCGTAGTCTTCCGGGGTCTCGACCGGGGACAGCCCGCGCTGGTGCAGCTCGGCGTCGGCGATGAACTCGGGGTTACCGCCGAGCATGATGTCGGTACCGCGGCCGGCCATGTTCGTCGCCACCGTGACGGCACCGCGCCGCCCGGCCTGAGCCACGATGGTGGCTTCCCGCTCGTGGTACTTGGCGTTCAGCACCTCGTGCGGGACACCGCGCCGCTTGAGCATCCGGGACACGATCTCGGACTTCTCCACGCTGGTGGTGCCGACCAGGACCGGCTGGCCCGCCTGGTGGCATTCGAGGATGTCCTCGACGCACGCCTCAAACTTGGCCTGCGCGGTCTGGTAGATGACGTCGGCCTGGTCGTCGCGGACCATCGGCTTGTTGGTCGGAATCGGCACCACGCCGAGCTTGTAAATCTGGTGAAACTCGTTGGCCTCGGTGGTGGCCGTACCGGTCATGCCGGACAGCTTGTCGTACAGCCGGAAGTAGTTCTGCAGGGTGATGGTGGCGAGGGTCTGGTTCTCGTCCTTGATGGCCACGTTCTCCTTGGCCTCGATGGCCTGGTGCATGCCCTCGTTGTAGCGCCGGCCGTGCAGGATGCGGCCGGTGAACTCGTCCACGATCAGGATCTCGCCGTTCATCACGACGTAGTCCTTGTCCTTCTTGTACAGCTCCTTGGCCTTGATGGAGTTGTTCAGAAAGCTGACCAGGGGCGTGTTGACCGGGTCGTAGAGGTTGTCGATGCCGAGCCAGTCCTCGACCTTCTCCACGCCCGATTCCATGATGCCGATGGTCTTCTTTTTCTCGTCGACCTCGTAGTCGCCTTCGCCGTCCTCGCCGCGGCGCAGCCGGGGCGCGATCTTGGCGAACTCGGTGTACCAGCGCGGGCTCTGCTCGGCCGGCCCGCTGATGATCAGCGGCGTCCTGGCCTCGTCGATCAGGATCGAGTCCACTTCGTCCACGATCGCGTAGTGGTGGCCACGCTGCACGCAGTCTTCGAGCGACCAGGCCATGTTGTCGCGCAGGTAGTCAAAGCCGAACTCGTTGTTGGTGCCGTAGGTGATGTCGGCGGCGTACTGCTTGCGGCGCTCGGCCGGCTCCATGTCCCCCAGGATCACGCCGACCTGGAGGCCGAGGAAGTGGTGCACCCGGCCCATCCACTCGGAGTCGCGCTTGGCCAGGTAGTCGTTCACGGTGACGACGTGAACGCCCTCGCCCGAGATCGCGTTGAGGTAAGCAGGGAACACTCCGGTGAGCGTCTTGCCCTCACCGGTCCTCATCTCGGCGATGTTGCCCAGATGCAGCGCGGTGCTGCCCATCAGCTGGACGTCGAAGGCGCGCTGCCCCAGGGTCCGCTTAGCCGCCTCGCGCACGGTGGCGAACGCCTCTGGCAGCAGGTCGTCCAGCGTTTCCCCGTCCGCGAACCGCTGCCGGAACTCCTCGGTCATGGCGCGCAGCTCGGCGTCACTCATCTTGACGAAGTCGTCTTCAATGGAGTTGATCTGCTCGCTGATCCGCTTGAGCTTGCGGAGGAGCCTGCCTTCGCCGGCGCGAAGGACGCTATCAATGATGGGTGGCACTTCTCGTCGCGCTCCTCGCGGATCGTCTGACCTCATCATGGCCGGTGACCGTAACCGGCTCACGCTCACCGTCCCAACATGCCATGGTAGGCGAGTCCAGACACCAAACCGAGTCGCAACCGAACCGGCAGGGTCAGTGGCGCCAGCGGACGGGTGCCTTCGGGGGCCGGCTGATCATCAGTCTCGCACTTCCCGGAGAATAATAGGAGCGTTCACGAGGAGAGGAGCCAGCAGTGGCCGAGCAGGCGACATCAGGGACCGTAGCGGGCCCCGGAGACACCGGAGGTCACGGGGATGGCGGGCTTGACGCCGAGGCCGGCGCGCGGCTCGGCCCGGCGCATACGCCCGACGCGCACCATGGCCGGCGTTCCTCCTGGGTGGCGGTCTCCATCATCATCGTCGGGTTTATCGTCGGCGGCGTGGCGATGGTCCCGCACCCGAGGTGGTGGCTTTTCTGGGTCGGCACCGGGATCGTCGTCGTCGGTGCCATCATGGCCACCGCGACCCGCATTTTCGACGACTGGTACTAAAGAAAATTTTCCGAACGGAGCCGTGGTTCCTCTTTCTCCCCACGTGTCACCGGCCCGGCGGCCGGCCCGCCCGGAAATGTCGTAGCCCCAGGTTACGATGGCGGGCATGGGTCTGGATGTTCCCGCGCCCGTGGTGACGATCACCCCGGATGAGATCCGCCGGATGACGCTGCGCGCGCAGGGGTTCCTCGGCGCGACCGCACGACACGGCGGCGTGCCCGCCATGCTCCGCCGCATCGGCGCGGTCCAGCTCGACACGATCAGCGTGCTGGCCCGCTCGCACGAGCTCGTCGCCTACGCCCGCCTGGGCGCGGTCCCCCGGCCGCGGATCGAGCAGGCCTACTGGAACGCCGCCAGGCCCGCCGCCTTCGAGTACTGGGCGCACGCGGCCTGCGTGCTGCCGATCGAGCAGTGGCCATACTTCGCCTTCCGGCGGCGGGCGCTGCGGGCCCGGGGCATCCGCTGGCATCAAAGCCACGCGGAGACCTGCGAGAAGGTCCTGGCCCGGCTGCGCGCGGAGGGCCCGCTGACCGCGACCCAGCTCGGCGGGGCCAAGGCCGGCGGCCCGTGGTGGGACTGGTCCGACGTCAAGATCGCGGTGGAATGGCTGCTCGACACCGGAGATGTCATCTGCGCCCGCCGGACCGGCTGGCGGCGGGTGTACGACCTGCCCGAGCGGGTGCTGTCCAGCGAACTGCTGAACGCGGAGCCGTCCGACCTCGAGTGCATCGCTTACCTGGCCGGGGTCACCGCCCGCGCTCTCGGCGTCGTCACCCAGGCGGACCTGGTCGAATACCACCGGCTGAACCAGCTTACGAGCGAAAAGTCCCAGCACACGCGACTGGTCGCCGACGCCGCGCAGGCGGCGGGCCTGACGCCGATCGCGATCGCGAGCCCGGATCCAGCCCGCCCGCCGGTCACGGGCTGGGCTGACCCAGAGGCGCTGGCGCAGGCCAGCACCGCGGCACGCGGCCGGAACCGGGTCACGCTGCTGTCACCGTTCGATTCGCTGGTCTGGGACCGCAAGCGGACCAGGCAGATGTTTGGCTTCGAGCACAGCCTTGAGGCGTATGTGCCCAAGCACAAGCGGGTGCACGGCTACTTCACCATGCCGCTGCTGGCCGGCGGGCGCCTGGCGGGCCGGGTCGATCCGGCCAGGGAAGGCACCACCCTGATCGCGCGCAAGGTCTCACTGGATCGGGTCTCAGCCGCCGAGCCGATGGCCCAGGCGCTGCGGGAAGCGGCCACCTGGGTCGGCTGCGACGACGTCCGGCTCGAGCAGGTCGAGCCCGCCGCCTACGCCCCCCGCCTAGCCGCCGCCCTTACCCGCGGCTGAGAACGGTGGCGTGGTGAGCCGGCATCGCCGTCAGCACGAGCGGGCGGGCCGCGAACGGGGCGACGAGGTTAGCTGAACTCGATGAGTTTCTGCCGGACGGCGATCATCACGGCTTCCATCCGGGAGTGGATCTGCAGTTTCTCCAGGATGTTCCTGACGTGGTTCTTCACCGTGTTCTCCGAGATGAACAGTTCCTTGGCGATGTCACGGTTGTTCATGCCGCGGGCGACGAGCTTGAGCACCTCCATCTCCCGGTCGGTGAGCTTGGGCGCGGCGACGTGCTGGACTGGTTCTTCCTCGGTGTCGCGCTTGGCCAGCGTGGCGAACTCCGACAGGAGCTTGCCTGCCATCGACGGATTGATCAGGGACTGGCCGCCGTGCACCGACCTGACCGCCTCGGCCACCTCGTCCAGCGGGATGTCTTTCAGCAGGTAACCGCTGGCGCCTGCCCTGATGGCCTCGAACAGGTCTTCTTCCTCGTCGCTGATCGTCAGCATCACGATCTTGGCGCTCGGTGCGACTTCCTTGATCGCGCGACAGGCCTCGATGCCGCTGATCTTGGGCATCCGGATGTCCATGAGCACGATATCGGGAAGTGACTCCCCGGCCACGGAAACCGCCTCGGTGCCGTCGCTGGCCTGCCCGACGAGGTCGATGTCATCCTCCTCCTCGAGGACCATCTCCAGGCCGCGACGGAACAGCGCATGATCGTCGGCGATCAGCACCCGGATCGGCTCTAGGCGCTTTCCCGCGCCCGCTTCCCCGGCCCCCTGCCCCGGCTGTTGAGCAGCAGCCATCGCCCTGTCGCCCATGGCGCTCACCTCGTTGCCTCCCTCAGGGACCATCGCCCGCATTTGCCTCACAGGCAGCCAGGCTGACCTTGATGGCACGAATGTCATGTGATCAGACTCTTGCCGACCGGGGGCCATGATGCAAGCCGGGCGCCCCGGGCGCCCGGCTCGCAGCCAGCGGAGCTGGCCCCGGACAGCGGCGGGCCTACTCCTCGACCAGCCGGATCACCCCGTAGTCATAGCCGCGGCGCCGGTAGACGACGCTGAACCGGTCGCAGTCACAATCGTGGAAGAGGTAGAAATCGTGACCGACGAGTTCCATCTCCAGCAGGGCCTGGTCGATCGTCATCGGCGTAGCCGTGTGCACCTTCTCGCGCAGCACCAGCGGGCCGTCGCCCTCCATCTCGATCGGTACGAACTGGCTCTCTGGCTCGGCTTCTACCTCGTCGAAGTCGGTCCGGCCGGCCTCGTTGTCCATTTCGCCTGTCCGCGGCCGGGCCACGCCGTGGCCGTTGAGCCGCGGCTTCCGCGGCGCCACGGCCACCCCCAGCTCGCCAAGGGCACGCGAGCCATCGCCGGCGCTACCCCGGTCAGCACGTCCGGCGACCGCACCGTCACGTTGTCCCCGTGCTTGATCTTGCGCCGGTCGCTGGCTCGGCGGAGCCTGGATTCAAGCTTCGCGAACGCCAGGTCGAGTGCGGTGTACCGGTCGTCCGCCGCCGCTTCGGCCCTGATCGCGGGGCCGCGGGACCTGATCGTCAGTTCGACCCGTTCTCGGTGATCTGACTGCCTTGGGTTACGTTCCTCGGAGACCTCCACGTCGATCCGCACCGCCTTGGCGTCCAGCTTTTCGAGCCTGGCTAGCTTGGCGGTGGCGTGCTGACGGAAACGTGCCGGGACAGTGACGTGACGTCCCCTGACGATAATTTCCATCTCGATCCCCATATCAGTCGATTTTCGCCCTCTCATCGAGAGCGGCGGCACTCGCCCGGCCGACCTGGTCTTCGACCCCACATTCGCCTGCTGAGGGGTTCGCGGCCTCGATAGCCACTACTGCCCTTCTCTCGGTCCGAGGGACTCGGTATCCCCCGGCGAGGCAGGACTTACTCCTAAGCCGCACCGTGATCAGTCGACAAAGAGTCGCCTTACGTGGGCCGTTTTGCCTGCGGCTGGCATCGGCTTGCCCGACGTGGCGCCCTCGAAGGGAACCACGCCCGGCGCAACCACGGGCCCGGGCGAGTGCCATGTCTGAACGCTAGCCTGTCGGAGCGTGAATGTCAGGGGGGACATGTAGGCGATCAGTCACAATCTGTTACATAACGACTGCATAACGTTGAGGAGCAAAGGTACGGGTCTTTTCGATCCGCAAAAAATTGGTCACTCGATTAACGTGCGACACGCGGGGACGTCTCGGGGCGGGCGGGGGTCAGCCGGGGTAGGCGGGATTCTGGCCGTGGACGCCGAGGGGCTGCCAGGGACCCTCCAGGCTGGTCGACACGGCCAGCTGCTGGCCGGGCAGGCCGGCCACCAGCGCGTTCATCGCGCTGTTCGGCGGTGATGTCATTCGTGCCGGGCGGGGCGGGCTGGGAGTTCGAGGACTCCTGGCCGTCGACGGGGACCTCGGCCAGTTTCGGGCTGGGGCCGCCCGTGAGCACGATCAGGTCATCGGCGTCGTACCAGGTCAGATCCTCCGGCTGGGTCAGGTCCGGGCCCGAGGCGCACGGCGGGCTTGCTCAGCGAGATGGTTTCGGCCGGGCAGGCCCCGCTGGCCCTGCGGGGACTGGGCGCCGTGGATGATGGCGGCGAGATCGACCACGCTGCTCGACCCGTTCTGCAGGACCAAGGCGACCCGGATACCGTCCGGGGCCACGCTCAGGTCGGTGACGTTACCTTGCAGCGTCGGGCCGTGTTGACCGGGATCGGCTGGCCGTTGACCGGCACCATGAAGACGTCACCGTTGTCGGCCACCCACAGATCGTCGTTCCGGTCCCAGCTGAGCGCGGTTACTCCCGGTCCGATCACTTTCACCGGGGTCAGCTTTACCGTCCCGCCGGAGGCCGACCCGGTGAACAGTTTCTTGACGTCCGGGGAGTAGCACGCCACGTAGCTCCCGTCCGACGACACCGCGACCAGGGAAGGCGTGCCGAGGCCAGGGTCAGGGCCGGGAACCGGGCATCGCGCCGGACCGGGTCAGCACGTCACCGGCACCGCACGACAACAGGCGGCCGGTGGTCGCGGCGGCCGCGGCGCCGACCAGCGAGAGGACCGGGCCGACCTGGCCGCGCTGGACGCTCGCCTCGGCGGCGCAGCGGGACCACAGCTGACCGTTGCTGGTGAAGGCAAAGCTGGCGGGCTGCGACGGGTACGGGTTGTAGCAGAAGTAGGTGGCCTGGTTCTGCACCTGGCTGCGGTACTGGCTGGTGTTGCAGATTACTTTGGGCGGAATGAACGGCTGGCCGTTGGTCTCAAGCTCGACCGACTGGATCGGCGCCCCGGGCCCGGACCTGGGGCTGGCCAGCGTCCAGGCCAGCTGGGCGGACACCTGCTCGAGCGCGACCTTGTCCGCGTGGGCCAGGCCGCCAGGTTGACCACGGCCGTCGTTCCGGCCTGCGCGACGCTGACCAGCGTGGTGCCGGGCGGGAAGGTCCGGGCGGCCGTCTTCAGCAAGGTGCTCTTGCGGCAGGCCCGCGCTCGGCAGCAGCGCGTTGACCAGGTTTTTCAGCAGGTCGGTGACCGAGGTGCCCTGCGGCACGAACACCGAGTCAGGCACGAGCGGCTGCTCCGTGCGCCTCGGCCGAACTCGCGCCGTTGAGGAAGTACAGGTCCTGCGGCTTGTAGAACTCGTTGAACTCGGACACGGTGAGCAGGCGCTTAGGCGGCGGGTTGGTGATACGCCACTGGCCGTTGACCTTCGTCAGATGAAAGTGGTACCCGACGACGCCTGCGGCGGTGCCGCCCGCCGAGACGAACTGGCCCGTGCCGTTGAAGGTGGATTGCACGGTGCCCGAGGCGACGACCGTGGTCTGCCGGGCGTTAGCCGGGGGCGGCGGCGTCTGCACCGGACCGAAGGCGCGGTACACCGTGACCGACCAGGTCGGGCTCCAGGACTTGGCGGCCGAGCTGACCAGGTACTCCCGGGCGATGGCGGCGTTGAGGTAGTTCGCGCTCGCGGCCAGGAATCCCCCGACGATCTGCGTCGGCGGCTCGCCGGGCTGCGGGCCCGAGGGAAACGTCTGGATGACGTCTCCGACCGGGGCGGTGCTCTGCGGGCTGGCGCTGATCGCGCCCACCGGGCCGCTGCTCGGCATGCCCATGCAGCCCGCGACGCGAGACCACCGCCGCGGTCACCAGGCGGCCCACCCGGCCAGGCCCGCCCGCCGCCCGGGGCTCCCGGGGCTAGCCACGCGAGCTCATCCCGGGGGCATTGACCACGGGAAGCGGACCGGTGCCCGGCAGGCCGCCCGGCAGCTCGGCCTCGTCCGGGCCGAGCGGCAGCGGGGAGCCCGGCGAGTTCGGTCCCGGCCACCCGCGGCAGGGTCAGCCGGAAGACCGAGCCCTTGCCGCGTTCCCCCCAGGCCTGCAGCCAGCCACCGTGCAGCCGGGCGTCCTCCAGCGAGATGGCCAGGCCCAGGCCGGTGCCGCCGGTGGTGCGGGCCCGGGCCGCGTCGGCCCGCCAGAACCGTTCGAAGACCTTCTGCTCGTCGCCCGGCCGCAGCCCCACCCCGAAGTCGCGCACCGAGACGGCGACCGCGTCGCTGTCCATGGCCGTGGTGACCACCACGTCCTTGCCCTCGCCGTGCTCGACCGCGTTCACCAAGATGTTGCGCAGGATGCGCTCGACCCGGCGCCGGTCCACCTCGGCGAAACAGCCGCTGGCGGGCAGCCGGAACTCGATCCGGCTGCCGCGCCGCTCGGCCAGCTGCTGGGCGTCGTCGGCGGACCCCCGGACCAGATCGCACACGTCGACCAGGTCGGCGTCCAAGGTGGCCGCGCCCGCGTCGTACCTGCTGATCTCGAGCAGGTCGACCAGCAGCGACTCGAACCGGTCCAGCTGGCTCTGCAGCAGCTCGGCCGACCGGGCGGCGGCCTGGTCGAGATCCTCGCGGGACTCGAACAGCAGATCCGCGGCCATCTTGATGGTCGCCAGCGGGGTCCGCAGCTCGTGCGACACGTCCGAGACGAACTGCCGCTGCACCTTGGACAGCTCCTCGAGCTCGCGGAGCTGGCGCTGCAGGCTGGCCGCCATCTCGTTGAACGAGGTGGCCAGCGCGGCGAGATCGTCCACGCCGAGCACCCGCATGCGTTCCGTCCAGGTGCCCGGCGGACAGCCGCTGGGCGGCCTGGGCGGCGTGCCGGACCGGCAGCACCACCCACCGGGTGACCAGCGACGCGATCGCGGCCAGCAGCACGGCCAGGGCGAGCCCGACGCCGCACCAGGATCCGCTGCATCAGCAGCAGGGTCGTCTGCTGCGAGGTCAACGGGTACACGTAGTAGAGCTGGTAGTACGGCCCGACCGGGACCCCGACGGCCAGGGCCGGCCCGGCCGCCTGCCCGTTGTTGTCGGTGACCAGCGTGGTCGGCTCGTAGGCCGGGCACGGCGTTGTTCTGGTTGTCGAACTTCTCGTCCTGCTGCTCCGCGCCCACCCGGGCGATCAGGTCGGGCGGGATGGTCGACGGCCGGGGATGAAGCTGTTCCCGCCGACCCAGGGCACGTTGCTGGCCTCCGGGCTGTTGGTCAGGTGCACGGAGACCAGGTAGTCGCTGGTGCTGCTCCGCCCGGCGGCAGCAAGCTCCCGGCGATGACCTGGGCGACGTAGACGGCGCCGCCGGCCTGGGTATCCGGCTGCGCGAGCACGGTCACGCTCGACAGCCCGAGGGCGGACGAACGGCCCGCGCTGACCTGGACGGTGGCGGACTTCTCCACGCTGCCGAGCAGGCCGGCCGCGATCGCCTGGATCAGGAAGAAGCCGAGCACGGCGATGACCAGAACCGACAGGACCAAGGTGGTCGAGACCACCCGCAGCTGGAGCGAACGACGCCAGCGGATCCGCGCCAGCGGCGACCGCGCGCCGCTGCCACCGGCGCCCGGCCCGCAGCCCGCGCTTGACCCGGTCCGGCAGCCGGCGGCTGATCGCACCGCCCGAAGGGGACCGGCGCAGCGCGGTTATCCAGTCACGCTGCCATCGCTTGCTAACCGCTGTCACTTCGTAAACCTAGGCTCAGCCCGGGCCCGCCTTATAGCCGACACCGCGCACCGTCACGACGATCTCGGGATGCTCGGGATCCTTCTCGATCTTCGCGCGCAGCCGCTGCACATGCACGTTGACCAGCCGGGTGTCCGCGGCGTGCCGGTAACCCCAGACCTGCTCGAGCAGGACCTCGCGGGTGAACACCTGCCTGGGCTTGCGGGCCAGCGCGACCAGCAGGTCGAACTCCAGGGGCGTGAGGTTCAGCGTTTCGGCGTTGCGCTTGACCGAGTGGCCGGCCACGTCGATGGTGATGTCGCCGATCTGGAGCATCTCGGGGCGGGCTCGTCGGTCCGGCGCAGCCGGGCCCGGACCCGGGCGACCAGTTCCTTGGACTTGAACGGCTTCATGATGTAGTCGTCGGCCCCGGACTCCAGGCCCAGGACCACGTCCACGGTGTCCGTCTTCGCCGTCAGCATGACGATCGGCACGCCGGACTCGGCCCGGATCTGACGGCAGACGTCAATCCCGTCGGAACCAGGCAACATCAGGTCCAGGAGCACCAGGTCGGGCCGGGAATCCCGGAAAACCTCGATCGCCTTGTCCCCGTCGGCGACGAATGTCGGTTCGAACCCCTCACCGCGAAGCACGATCCCGAGCATCTCAGCGAGAGCGGCGTCGTCATCGACGACAAGCACACGTCCCCTCATGGGCCCCATCGTTCCATTTGTGGTTGACACTGCGCGTGTGGTTGACACTGCGTGGACGCAGGCTACCCCCATTCACCAGCGACGCGACACCCGTTCGCGGATAGCTTTTCCGGCAAGTCGGTAAATCAAACCCATTTCGCCCGACCGCGCCCACGCGGGACACCCCGCCGCGCCCGGGCGGGCGGACGGACCGGACGGGGCCGGTGATACCACGGATCGTTCGGCAGAAAAGATTTTGACCTTGGCCGGGCTCGCGGGCGACGATAAAGTTACTGCGCCATGGCCGAGCCGCTGCGGAACATCATCGATCCGGGCTGGGCGCAGGCGCTCGAGCCGGTCGCGGGCCAGATCGCGTCGATGGGAGAGTTCCTGAGAGCCGAGGTGGCCGCCGGGCGCCGGTACCTGCCGTCCGGCGACAACGTCCTGCGGGCGTTCAAGCAGCCGTTCGCCGACGTGCGGGTGCTGATCGTCGGCCAGGACCCCTACCCCACGCCCGGGCATCCGGTCGGCCTCAGCTTCTCGGTCGCGCCCGAGGTGAAACGGCTCCCGCCGAGCCTGGTCAACATCTTCCGTGAATACTGCGACGACCTGGGTTTCCGCCGCGCCCGCGTCCGGCGACCTCACCCCGTGGACCGAACGGGGCGTCCTGCTGCTCAACCGGGTGCTGACCGTCGCGCCGGGTAAGCCGGGGTCGCACCGGGGCAAGGGCTGGGAAGCAGGTGACCGAGCAGGCCATCCGGGCCCTGGCCGGGCGGACCGGCGCGCCGCTGGTCGCGATCTTGTGGGGCCGCGATGCGCGCACGCTGGTGCCGCTGCTCGACGGGGTGCCGTGCGTGGAGTCGGCGCATCCGAGCCCGTACTCGGCCGCCAGCGGCTTCTTCGGCTCGCGGCCGTTCAGCCGGGCCAGCCAGCTCCTCGGCTGCAGCGGGGCGCCGAGCCGGTCGACTGGAAGCTACCGTGAACCTAGCACCTCAGAACATCCCGAGAGCTTGCTTGGCAACTTCTGCTGATAGTGTGATTTTCCTGCTTTCGGGGGCAGTTGAAATGACGTCTATGGCAAAAGCTGAGAACAGGCACCAGGGGAATATCGCGTGGACGGGCGGATACCGGCACAGTGGAACACACGCAGGAAGTCAACGATCACCCGGCGGTGGAACACACTCAGGACGACGACAACCCAGCGCCAGCCCACCAGCACTGGCTGAGCCGGAACCGGCTCCTGGCCGCCAATGGCGCCTTCACCGTCTACGCGACCGCACTCGCGGTCGATACCGGGCACGCGGACCGGACCTGGGCGATCTGGGCGGCGGTGGCCTACGGGCGTGACCACCGTGATCTTCTGGCTGACCCGGCGCAGGAACGTGCCGGTGATCGTGCCGTTGCTCGTGTCGCTGGCCGGGGCCCTGGCCGCGCCGGTGGCCTGGCTGGTCACCCGGGTGACGCCGACGCCCGAGGTCCAGGTCATCTCCCGTTCGGCGGTCCTGCTGCTGCAGCACGGCAGCCCGTACCTGCCGCCAGGCCAGCTGGCCAGTTAGCTGTCCTATAACCCGTACCTGCCGGTCATGGCGGTGTTCGGCCTGCCCAAGGCGCTGGGCGCGTCCGGCCTGCTGGCGGACCCCCGGGTCTGGCTCACCACGGTGTCGATCGTGCTGATCTGGACGGCGTTCGCCGTCGCGGCCCCGCACCGGCACTGCGACTCCTGCCGGCGGGGCGTGCTGCTGTCCACCGTGTTCATCGCGGCCTCCCCGGTGATCGCGTTCCCGCTCGCGGTCGGCATCACCGACCCGCCGGTGATCGCGCTGATGTTCCTGACCCTGGCGCTGATCGCCCGGCCCTCCAACGTGCTCCGGGCGATCGTGGCCCTCGCGGTCGCGTGCGCCATGAAGGCGACCGCGTGGCCCGCCGTCCCGGTCTTCACCGCGATGCTGGCCGCGCGCGACTCCGCCAGGACGGCCTGGCGCTTCATCGGGGCCACGCTTGCGCTGGCCCTGATCCTGTCCGCCGCGCTGGCCCCCTCGGCGCTGCGCAGCCCGTACGCGTTCCTGCAGAACATCGTGCTGTTCCCGCTCGGCTTGAGCAAGTACAAGACGCCGGCCGCCAGCCCGCTGCCCGGTCACCTGCTGGCCATGACCGGAATGGCGGGGCACTGGGCCGCGGTCGTCCTGATGGTCGCGGCCGGGCTCACCTTCGCGATCTCGCTGATCATCCGCCCGCCCACCGACGCGCGCGCAGCCGCGTGGCGTCTCGCGCTGGGGCTCGCGGTGATGTTCACGCTGGCGCCCGCCACCCGGTGGGGATACTTCGTCTACCCGATCGGGCTGGTCGGCTGGCTGGTGCTGACCCGGCCGCCAGCGGCCGAGGCGGTGCCGCCCGGGCGGCCGACGGGCGGCACGGTCCGTCCGGGCGGACGGCAGAGCCGTCCGGGCGCTGCCGCCGTCCGCCCCTCTCGCCCCCGGTCTCAGGAGCCGATGCGCCAGGACTCGCGGTAGGCCAGCTGGGCGGGGGTGAGCGTGTCGATCGACGAGCCCGTGGTGGCCAGCATCAGGGCGGCCGCCTCGGCGTCGATGTCCGCGGGCACCTCGTGCACCCCGGCCGCAGCTTGTCCTGCGTACGCCCGGTCAGCGTGGTCCCGGCCAGCCAGGCCAGCGCGAGCGCCTCGATGCCGAAGGCCAGGTCCATCACCTCGGGCGGGTGCCCCTCCGCCGCGACCAGGTTCACCACCCGGCCCTCGGCCAGCAGCAGCAAGGTCCGGCCGTCACCGAGTTCGTAGGCATCGACATGCGGCCGCACGTCACGATAGAACCGCGGTGGCCAGGTCGGCCAGCGCCCGGACGTTGATCTCCACGTCGAAGTGCCCGGCGTTGGCCAGGATGGCGCCGTCACGCATGACCGCCAGGTGCGCGCTCGCCGATCACGTCGACCGAGCCCGTCGCGGTGACGAACACCTCGCCGGCCGGCGCGGCCTGAGCTCATCGGCAGCACCCGGAAACCCCGCAGCGAGGCGTCGAGGGCCCGGACCGGATCGGTCTCGGTGACGATGACCTGGGCCCCGAAGCCACGGGCCCGCTCAGCGACGCCGCGACCGCTCGCCCCGAACCCGGCCACCACCACGGTCTTGCCCGCCAGCAGCGTGTTCGTGGCCCGCAGGATGCCGTCGATCACCGACTGGCCGGTCCCGCAGGTGTTATCGACCATGCGCTTGGTCGCGGTGTCGTTGGCCGCGATGACCGGGAACGCGAGCGCGCCCTCGGCGGCCATCCGGCGCAGCCTGATCACGCCCGTGGTGGTCGACTCGCAGCCTCCCTTGACCCTGGCGAGCAGCGCGGGCGCCCGGGTGTGCAGCGTGTTGACCAGGTCGCCGCCGTCGTCGATGACCAGGTCGGGACCCTGCGGTGGTCTGCGCCAGGGCCAGCTCGATGTGCCGGTAGTAACCGCGTCGGTCGACCCCGGCCCGGGCGAAGACCGCGACCTCGTAGCTGACCGTGAGCGCCGCCGCGATGTCATCCTGGGTGGACAGCGGATTGGACGCCGCGAGCGAGACGGTCGCCCCGCCCGCCCGGAGCAGCCGCACCAGCATCGCGGTCTCGGCCGTGATGTGCAGGCAGGCCGCGACGGCCAGCCCCTCGAAGGGCCGCTCCCGGGCGAAGCGCGGCATGAGGCGGACAGCAGGGGCATGGCTCGTTCGGCGTACCGGATGCGGGCATCGCCTTCGGCGGCCAGGCCCGGATCGGCGACGTCCCCCCGCCGGCTTCGGGTGCGAAGCCTGGGCCAGGGGGACGTCGCGGACGTGTCAGTAACGGTACTGATCCGGCTTGTACGGGCCGTCCACGGGCACGCCGATATAGTCCGCCTGCTCCTTGGTCAGCTGGCTCAGCCTGACCCCGAGCGCGTCCAGGTGCAGCCGGGCCACCTTCTCGTCCAGGTGCTTGGGCAGCACGTGCACGCCGAGCTAGTACTCCTGCGGCTTGCCAAACAGCTCGACCTGGGCGATGACCTGGTTGGTGAAGCTGTTCGACATGACGAAGCTGGGATGCCCGGTGGCGTTGCCCAGGTTCAGCAGCCGGCCCTCGGACAGCATGATGACGCCGTGGCCGTCGTCGAACACCCACTCGTCGACCTGCGGCTTGATGTTGTTGCGGCGCACTCCCGGCCACCGGGCCAGGCCCGCCATGTCGATCTCGTTGTCGAAGTGGCCGATGTTGCCCACGATCGCCTGGTGCTTCATCCGGCTCATCTGCTCCGCGGTGATGACGTCGCGGTTCCCGGTGGCGGTGACGAAGATGTCCGCCGTCGCCAGCACGTCGTCCAGGGTGGCCACCTGGTAGCCGTCCATCGCCGCCTGCAGCGCGCAGATCGGGTCGATCTCGGTGATGATCACCCGGGCGCCCTGGCCCGCGCAGCGACTTTCCGCGCAGCCCTTGCCGACATCGCCGTAACCGCACACCACGGCGACCTTTCCGCCGATCAGCACGTCGGTGCCGCGCTTGATGCCGTCGATCAGGGAGTGGCGGCAGCCGTACTTGTTGTCGAACTTGGACTTGGTGACCGAGTCGTTGACGTTGATCGCCGGGAACAGCAGCGTCCCGGCCCGGGCCATCTCGTACAGCCGGTGCACCCCGGTGGTGGTCTCCTCGGTCACGCCCTTGATGCCCGCGGCCGCCCTGGTCCACTTGCCCGGGTCGCTGGCCAGGGAGTTCCGCAGCAGCTCCAGGATGATCCGCCACTCCTCCGCGTCGTCTTCGGCTGGGGAGGGCACGCCGCCCGCCTTCTCGTACTCGGCGCCCTTGTGCACCAGCAAGGTGGCGTCCCCGCCGTCGTCCAGGATCATGTTCGGGCCGTCCTCGCCCGGCCAGGTCAGCGCGAGCTCGGCGCAGCGCCAGTACTCCGTCAGGTTCTCGCCCTTCCAGGCGAAGACCGGGATGCCCTTCGGGTCCTCCGGGGTGCCGTCGGGCCCGACCGCGACCGCGGCCGCGGCGTGGTCCTGAGTGGAGAAGATGTTGCAGCTCGCCCATCTGACCTGCGCGCCGATGGCGGTGAGGGTCTCGATCAGCACCGCCGTCTGGATCGTCATGTGCAGCGAGCCGGTGATCCGCGCCCCGCGCAGCGGCTGGCTGGGCGCATACTCCTCGCGCACCGCCATCAGCCCGGGCATCTCGTGCTCGGCCAGCTGGATCTCCTTACGCCCGAAGGCCGCCAGCGAAAGGTCGGCGACTAGGTACGGAACCTGCTCCGCGGTCATGCGTTCTCCTGTTTTCCGCCCGAACGGGCCGTGGTTTTCCGGCCCGGACAGGCCGTGGTTTTCCGGCCCGGAGGGCCGCCGGTGACTCGTGTCGTTTCTACGTTACGGGAGCATGGGGACTCGGCGCACGCTTGAAGCGGCGTTCTTGACACAAAATTGTTAGAATGTCGGCCATGCGCATCTCGGAGGCCGCGAAACGGCTCGGCACGTCAGCTCGCATGCTCAGGTACCGCGAAGACCTCGGCCTGTTGCCCCAGGTCCGCGACCCGCTGGGCGGGGCGTGCGGCGCCCGGGGGCGGCCCGTCGCACCGGCAGTTCAGCGAGGCCGATCTGGAGGCGGTCGCGGCGGCGCTCGAGCTCGAACGCCGCTACGACATCAGCCCGGCGTCACTCGCGTTCGGCCTGCGCGTGCTGGCCGAGCCGCCGGTGCGCGGCGCCGTCGCGGACCTGGGTCGCAGGCTCGGCCGGATTCCTCCCACCCCGGGCCGGGCCCTCGACTTCGAGAAGGAACGCGCGCTCCGCCTGCTAGTCCCGCGGCTGATCTCCCGCGGCGAAAACGGTTCGACCATGCCGCCGGAGTCCTGGCACTGTGGCCGGATGGGAGACTTCGAGCTCGTGACCGCCGAGGACGTCAAGCTCATGCAGGGCTTGGCCCAGCGCGTCACCGCGGTCCGCCCCGAGCTGGTGAACAACGACGCCACGTTTGGAGAGCTGGCCTGGATCTGGGGTAAGGGGCACGCCAGCGACGGCGGGACCTGGCCGGTCCGGCGGTGGTACTCCGGCGCCGAGCTGGTGGCGTGGAGCTGGGCCTACCTGCCGCACCAGGTGTGGCGGAGCGACGGGTCGGTGCAGGAGATCACGGGGGCCTACCTGAGCTATCAGGTCCATCCGGACCAGGCCGGGCTGGTGGACGATGTCATCGACTGGTACGACCGCGTCGCGGCGGACCTCGAGCGCACGGTGATGCCGCGGATGGCCGACGAGTTCGCGCTGAAACGGTGGGAGGCGCACGGATTCCAGACCGACCCGGCCTCGCTCGGCGACACCGGGTTGTGGACGCAGCTCAACGGGCGGGAGCTCACCGACGTGGAGCCGGCGGCGCTGCCGGACGGATTCCGGTTCCGCCGCGCCCGCGAGGCCGGGCCGCAGGCCGCGGTCCGGGCCCACCTGGACGCCTGGGCTCCGTCCACCTACTCCGCCGAGGGCTACGAAGGCGTCAGGCGGACGGCGACGTACCGTGACGACCTGCACGTCCTGGTGGAAGCACCGGACGGGACCATGGCCGCCTCGGCGATCATGTGGCTGGACGAGGCCAACCAGACCGCCGAATTCGAGCCGGTCGGGACGCATCCGGGCTACCGGCGGCGGGGACTCGGCCTGGCCATGCTCCGGCACGGGATGCGGCTGGCCCGGGAGTCCGGAGCTACCCGCATGACGGTCGCGTGCTGGGGTGCGCCTGGGCGTCCGGAGGCGCGCGGGCTGTATTACGGAGCCGGGTTCCGGCCGTTCACCCGAGACGCGCCGCTGCTTAAGCCCGCGCGCCGCTAGGTCGCGGCCCGGGAGTCCGGGGCCGGGTCGGAGGTGCTGGCGGGCCTGGGGGCCTGCGGGCCTTTGGAGCCTGCGGGTCGGTCACGGCGCGGGGCACGGCGGGGGCGGCCGTCGGTGACGGCGCGGATGGCCGGATCGGTGCCGTCGGACTGGCCCGGGCGGTAGATGTCGGGTTCCAGGTAGATGGTCTTGGCGATCGGCACCGCCGCGCGCACGCGCGTTTCTGCGGCGTCGATACCGGACGTGATCTGGGCGGCGGAGTCGCTCTCGCGGACCGCCACCTTCGCCGCGACCAGCACCGAGTCCGGGCTGATGTGCACGGTGCGCAGGTGGATGACCCGGACCAGGTCCGGGCCGTCCTCAAGGGCGGTGATGATCATCTGCTGCATTTCCGGGCTGGCGGATTCGCCGATCAGCAAGCTCTTCATCTCCACCGCCAGGATCGCCGCGGCCGTCGCGAGCAGCAGGCCGATGCCGAGCGACCCCACGCCGTCCCACCGGCCGTCGCCGGTCAGCACGGACAGCGCCACCCCGGCGAACGCGAACAGCAGCCCGATCAGGGCGGCCATGTCCTCGAGCAGGACGACGGGCAGCTCCGGGGCCTTGGTGCGCCGGATGAAGGCCCCCCAGCTGCGGCCGCCGCGCACCCGGTTCGCCTCCCTGATCCCGGTGCGCAGCGAGAACCCCTCCAGCACCGCGGACACGATCAGTACGCCAAAGGCGATCAGGGGCGAGTGCACCAGCTCCGGGTTGACGATCTTGTGCACGCCGTCGTAGACCGAGAAGGCCCCGCCGATGGTGAACAACATGACCGACACCACGAACCCGTAGAAGTACCGCTCGCGCCCGAAGCCGAACGGGTGCTCCGCCGACGCCGGCCGTTTGGACCGGTCCCGGCCGACCAGCAGCAGCACCTCGTTCCCGGTGTCCGCCAGCGAGTGCACGGACTCGGCCAGCATCGAGGCGGAGCCGGTGAGCAGGAACGCGACGAACTTGATCACCGCGATGCCGAGGTTGGCGGCGAACGCCGCGATGACCGCCTTCATCTCGCGCCAGGAAACTTGCACGCGCTACTCGATCCGGGCCTGCAGGTCAGCGACGGCGACGGCCTGGCCCGGGTCGATCCCGGACGCGATGGCCAGGTAGACGCTCGCGTAGTCGGCGAGGTGAATGACGCCGGCCAGCCGCACCAGCGGATGCTCCCCGTCCATACCCAGCTCGGACATCCCCACCCCGCGCTGCGCCGCGAGCTCGGTGACCGCGGCCCGCTGCGCAGACACCCGCTGATCGATGTCGGGATCGGCGATCAGGATCAGCCGCAGCGCCGTGAACCCGCTGGCCTCACCGTCGGCCTCCTCATAATCCAGGTCCCAGGCGGCCAGGCCGGCGCGGGATCCTCGCCGAGGCCGGGCAGGCCCGGCTCGGTAGCGCTCGGCGCGGACAGCCGCGACGAGCGGGGGGCGAACGGCCCGTCGAACGCCGCCACCTGGTTGTGCGCCGCCTCGGACAGCACGCCGGGAATCGCCGGATACTTGGCGTTCTCGTTGAGCTGGCTGGCGAACCTCCGCGCGGCCACTCCGCTCAGCAGCGACGTGCCCCACACCATCGGCAGCGTGCCGACCAGGTCCAGGGCCAGCGATTTGCCCGGGTTGACGAACGACTCGCTGGCCGGACGGCACTGATGGGACACCTCCTCAAGCCGGCTCGCGGCCGCCTCGTAGACGTCCGCACCGACCCGGGCGATGCCCAGCCGCTCCGCGATCACCAGCAGCGGAATAGCCGTTCCCCACAGCATCGACCTGGCCAAGCCGAGCGAGACCACCGGGACGAACGGGGCCCGGGACTGCTCCGCGATCTGGTGCAGCGCCGACCCCTGGGCCCCGACCCCGACCAGGCGGCAGCCGCGCCTGGCCGCCTCGGCCGCGATGACCAGCGTCTCCGCGGTGGTGCCCGAGCACGACACCGCGATCACCGCGTCGGCCGCCCCGACCCAGCCCGGCAGCCGATCCGCGGGCGAGGTCACCACCTGGACCGGGCTGGACAGGCCGGCCAGCGCCTGCAGCATCTCACCCGCCAGGGCCGAGCTGCCCATGCCCGCCACCACGATCGCGCGCGGCCGGGCGTCGGCGGTAAACGCGGACAGGTCCGTCTCCTGGCAGCACCGTACCGCGGTCCGCACCTGAGCCGCCGACGACGCTACCTGGCGCAGCATGTCGCCGGGATCCGCCGTGGCGATCACATCGGGCGTGTCCAGCCGGTCCGCCGCCAGCACGAACTCCGCCCCGCTCCAGCCGTCCAGGTCGTCACTCATGGACGCCGGGCTTCTTCGACCAGCAAGACGGGGATGTCGTCGCGGACCGGGTACGCCAGGGCGCAGGTCTCGCTGGTGCAGACGAGTTCGCTGGCGGCCTCGTCGGCCCGCAGCGGCGCGTGGCATTCCGGGCAGGCCAGGATGTCCAGGAGCCATCCGTCGATCTGCATAACTTGTCCTCCGGGCTAGCTGTCATTTATTTCGAACGATCCGTGGTTCCCCCGGCCAGGCCAAGCCAATCCGGATGACGATACCTGCGGTACCGAGGAGGAGCGCACGTCGTGCGGGGTGGCGATGCCCGGGAGGTCAGCCATGCCCCGAGCCTATCGGTCTTGCGGTGGCCCCGAACGCAACACCCGCAGGTGACCCCGGCGGCCGACCTCGACGCCCTGGCCGACCGGTTCCGCCGCCGGCCGCACCCCTGAGACCCGGGTAGGGGCCTCCATCACCGCGTTGGCCAGCGCCTCCAGGTCGTCGGCCCGGTCCTGAGCCGCCTCGACCGGCAGCCGGACCACATCCCAGCCGCGGGGCGCCACCAGCCGCCCGGCGTGCTTCTCGCACAGGTCGTAACAGTGCGGTTCCACGTAGGCGGCCAGCGGGCCGAGTACCGCGGTGGAATCACGGTAGACATAGGTCAGCGTGTAGACGGGAGGCTGCTTGCACGCGGTGCGCGAGCAGCAACGGGAACCCACCAGCCCACCTCGCTCACATCACCTGGGGACCTTGCCCCGGTAGCCGGGACACCGTCGGATATACCCGTGACGCTATCTGTCCGCGGCCGCGAACGCCATCACCTGCGCCCTGAGCCGTGATCGTGTCGTGCTTTGCGCGTCTTGCCCCGGGTCGGCCCCTGGGCCGGACAGGTATCCCGGCGCTGGCCTGATCCGATACGCTCGGTGACTGTGCAGACCGGCGAGGACGGTACGAAGCCAGCTCCCAGCGTCAGCGGGTCCCGGCCGCGACGGCGCGACCGGCGCGGCCGCGGGCTGCGCGGCCGGCTGGTACCGCCCGGGGTTCCGCTGTACCGGAGCCGGGCCCAGCAGTTCGACGACCTGGTGCTCGAGGCCGTGGCCCGGCTCGAGCCGCGCTGGGAGACCGAACTGTCCGATGTGGAGTTCGCGGTCCAGGAAGTGCCGGATTCCGACACCACCGACGACGGCGTGCCGCTGGCCCGTATCGTCCGCGGCTCACCCGACACCAGCGACCCCGCGCACCCGGCCACCGGCCCGCGGATCGTGCTGTTCCGGCGGCCGCTGCTGGCCCGGGCCGACGACGAGGAAGAGCTGAGCGAGCTCGTCTTCGACGTGGTGGTCGAGGAGTTCGCCGAGATCCTCGGGGTGGACCCGGAGATCATCGACCCCGGCTACGGCGAGATCGGCTGATCCGGCGGCTGGGCCTTCTCGAAGGTCCTGGTCAGGTTCTCGCCCAGGTCCTCCTCGGCCAGCAGCAGGACGTCGTCGCCGGCCCGCAGCACGGTGTCCGGCTTGAGCGAGACCACCCGGCCGCTGCGGACGATGAAGCTGACCCAGGCATCGCCGGGTAGTTCGGGAAGGTCGGCGATGGTGTGGCCTTCGGCGGCCGAGCCGGCCATGACGGTCAGCCGGTGCACGTCGCTCGGCTCGTCCCGCAGCCGGACGCCGAGCGCCCAGGGCTCCGGCTCGACCGTCCGCATCTGCAGCCCAAGCAGCCGGGCCGCGGCGGGCACCCCGCTGCCCTGGACCCCGACGGAAAAGAGCACGACCACGGCGACGATGCCGTACAGCCGCTGGGCCTCGGGGACCCCGGCCGCCAGCAGGAAGGTGCCGAGCAGGATCGGCACGGCGCCCTTGAGCCCGGCGAAAAGGACGAAGTTCCTGTCACTGCGGTCCAGCCGCGCCGGAATCAGGCACAGGCCGATCAGCACCGGCCGGATGACAAACGCCAGCGCGGCGCCGAGGATCACCCCCGGCACCCACACGTCGACCCGGGCCAGCACGGACAGGTTCACGGTGAGGCCGAGGACGACGAAGGCGACGATCTCGGCCAGGCTGGCCACGGCCGAGTGGAAGCGCTCGATCTCCCGCTTGAACGGGGCCGGCTCGTCACCCAGCACGATCCCGGCGGCGAAGACGGCGAGGAAACCGGACCCGTGAGCCAACGTGGCCACGCCAAACAGCAGCAGGGCGCAGGCCAGCGTGCGGATCGGATACAACCCCTCACTGGGCAGCGGCACCCGGCGGGTGAACCAGAGCAGCGCCCGGCCGCCGGCGATCCCGGCCACCGCGCCCACGCCCATCTGAAGCGCGAACTGCCCGCCGATGCCGGCGAAAGCCCCCGCGCTCAGGCCGCCCGCGGTGATCAGGCTGGCCATCAGCGCGATGCCGACCGGGTCGTTACCGCCAGACTCGCCTTCCAAGATGGTGCCGCTGCGGCCGGAAATCTCCCGCTGCCCGAGCACGGAGAACACCACCGCCGGGTCGGTCGGCGCCACCGCCGTGGCGACCAGCAGCGCGACGTACCAGGACAGGCCAAACGCGAGGTGGGCCAGCAGCCCGGCCGCGGCGACGGTGCCAAACGTGCCGCCCACCCCGACGGCCGCGATCGGCCCGATCGCGGACCGGAAGCGGGGCCAGCCGATATGCATGCCGCCGTCGAACAAGATGCAGACCAGCGCGACCGTGACCACGCGCTGGACGGCCAGCCGCGGCGGTTCGTGCAGGGCTGGGATGACCTTGACCGCGACGGCCGCGCCGATCAGCACCAGCGCGGGCGACGGGATCTTCACCCGCTCGGTCAGCCGGTTCGACAGCACCGCGACCAGGCCCACCGCCGCCGCGAACAGCAGGATCAGGGCGAACGGCTCAGTGTCTGACACGGCTCATCCGCGGCGGCGGCGGCTCAGGGGGAGATCGCGTCGTAGGAGTCGCGCACCGGGGGCAGGCTGATCGTGGCCAGGGCGCTGACGGCCGGGATGATGGAGATGACCTTGGTCTGGTTCTGCGTTTCCACCCGGGCCGCGTACAGCGGCCCCGACCCGGCCAGCGGCGTGATCACGATGGCGAAGGCCGTGCCGTGCTTGGTCCCGGGCGGCGGGGTGACCTGGGTCATCAGGGTATGCCCGGCCCGGACCGCCAGCACCTGGCTCGAGCTGGCCGGGTTTTGCCCGGCCGGGTTTCCTCGGCTGGCTGGCGGTTGGGCGGGCCGGGTTGGCTGGCCGGGTTGGCGGCGATCTCGGTCAGCCGGACGCGGGCCGCCGCGGCGGGCGCGGACAGCACCACCGAGACGGCCAGGCCGGACCCGCTGGTGTTGCCCGCCACCACGGCTTGCTGGCTGATCGGCCTGGTCGCGGTGGTGGCGGCACCCACCCCGCTGCCCGGCACCAGCACGCTGGCCACGACCGGCACGTTCGCCGTGATCTGCAGGGCGGCCGCGGTGCCGCCGAGCGGGGTGAGGGCCATGTAGGACGCCGACTGCCCGGGCAGCTCGACCGGCTGCGCGCCGAACGGCTGGTAGTGACCCTGCGCGGTGATCGCGAGCACGCTGACCTTGGCGTTGGCCGCGCCGGGTACCGCCAGGTAAAGCCCGGCGCCCTGGCTGGACGCGGGCACGCCCGGGATCACCAGCTGTGTCGCTGGCGCGGCCGCAGCGGGCAGCCAGCTCGTGGGGCGGCCGTGCGCGGGCCCCGCGGAGACGTCGGCGGCCACCCGGCCCGCGCTTGTGTGCACGCCGATCGCGACCACGCTGGACTTGCCCGCCGCGGACGACAAGGATTCTGTCACCGTCTGGTGCGGCGGCACCGTGATCCCGGTCAGGTTGCCGGCCTGGACCGCGCCCGCGTCGGTGATCAGGCTGACGTCCACGCTGGCGGCCAGCGAGTCGACGTTCATCAGGTCGAGCTGGAGCTGCGCCGCGCCGTTCTGCTGGCCGGGGCCGGCGAACCACAGATCGGAACTTGGCTCGCCGCAGCGCACGGTGGCCAGGCCCGAGTTCTCGGCGACCTCGGCCTCCAGGGCCGGGGCCATCGGGCCGGTCGCGGTGACGGACCAGCCCGTCGCCGCCGCCGGGTCCTTCTTGGCCTGCCCGGCCGCGGCGGGGACGGTGAGCAGCCAGGGCACGCCCGGGTCCGTCGCGACGGCAGCAGAGGCGGGACGCAGCTGGAGGCCGGCGGGGGGTAGCGGGGATAGTTCGGCCTGGCCGGACGCGGGGGGTTAGCGGTGGTGGCGGTGGTCCCGGCTGGGCTGGCGATCAGGGCGACCGTGCCTGAGCCGCCCCCGAGGGCGGGGGGGCAGGCCCGGGTCACCGAGGTGACCGCGACCTGGCGGGCGGCGGTGGCGGCCGGGCTCGCGCTGGCCGCCGGATGATCAAGCTGCGCGATGCCGCCGACGGCGGCCAGCACCAGCAGGACGACGCCGGCCGGGGCCAGGTGAACAGGCCTCATGACAGCTCCCCGCGTTCCCAGGGGGCGCGCGGCCCGGATCCGTCCGGTTCAACGGCCGCGCCGTCCCGCGGGTCCACCCCGGGCGGGGCGGCCGGAAGCAGGTCCCCGGCGTAGCCCGCGGGCTGGCCTGCTGGCTGGCCCGGGGGCTGGC
Source organism: uncultured Actinomycetes bacterium (assembly GCA_963730825.1). GTDB lineage: Bacteria > Actinomycetota > Actinomycetes > Streptosporangiales > Streptosporangiaceae > Palsa-504. Next base: position 12,765 of record CAVSTQ010000021.1, on the reverse strand, counting down.
CCCCTGGATCGCCCGCTGGTTTGTCACCGCGCCGCCGCCTGGATGGCTTTCCGTGCCGGGCGGCGTGCTGCCCGTGCCCACGCCGGGGCGCTCCGAGCTCGGCCGGAGGTTCGGCGGCGGTCCCGACGTGAGCGTATTCGGGGTCGGGAGCCGAGTCGTAGGCGGGCGGGGGTCGGGGGGGTAGGCGGGGTCGGGGGGAAAGAAGGGCTCGGAGCTGAAGGCGGGGTCCGGGGGGAAGGCGGGGTCCGGGGGGAAAGCGGGGTCCGGGGGGAGAAGTGGCGTCGGGGGGGATGGGGGAGCCGGGGGCCTTGGCGCCTGCCAGGGCGAGCTGGGGGGCGAGCTGGGGGCGGCGCCTGCGGCGGGCGGACCGGGACCGGCCGGCGTGCTCCGGCGCCGGGGCGGCCGGAGCCGGCGGGATGATGCGGGCCGTCGGACTCGGCGCTGGGCTGCGCCGCTACCGGCAGCGGCCACCGAGGCCCGGGTGCCGGGCAGGGCCAGCGCGAAGGCGGCCAGCAGGGCCGCGGCCTCGACGCCCAGGCTGACGTCCCTGGCGGTCTCGTCCCGCGTGATGACCAGGCGGCCGCCGCCCCCGGGCCAGACGAAGCCCTGCGCCCACCCGTCGACCGGCTTGGCCACCGAGGTCAGCGGTTTTCCGTTCAAGCTGGCGGACCAGCCACCCGCCGCCTCGGCCAGCACCAGCGTGCCCGGAGCACCCGGCGCGACCACCGCGTTCACGCCGATCGCAGCCGAAGGCACCGGCACCGTGGCGCCGGTCGCGGTGACCACCCGGGCGCGGGCCACCGGGCCGGACACCTGCCACAGGTCGTAGCCGGGAGCCCGGGTCAGCGTCTGCAGGCCGGCGGCCGCGTCGAGCTGCTGCGCGAGGGCCTGATCGATCGGGGCCGGGAGCAGGACGTAGCCGATATCGAACTGGCCGAGTGCCTGCCCGGTGTCACCCGTGTCGCCGCCGCCCGCGGCGACCAGCGAGGCGACCACACCCGACAGGGCGCGGGTGGCCGAGCCGGCTTCGGTCAGTTCCGGCTGGCCGAGCACCGGGTCGGTGGCCCGCAAGACGGAGTAGGACATGGTCCCGCCCGCGGGGCGCAGCACCAGCGTCCGGTTCCGGTCCGGGCCGGCCGACATGGCCGCGACGAAGGCGGGCAGGACCTGCGGAGCGGCCGCGGTCACGGTTCCGCCGACGCCGCCGGCCAGCCAGTAGCCGGCCGCCAGCCCCGGCGCGGACAGCGCGACCGCGAAACCGGCCAGGGACGCCAGGACCCGCCAGTCGGTCCTGGCGGCCCGGCCGCGGATAAGGTCACCGAGCTGGTGCACCGGCCGGCCGGCACGCTTCGATCAACGGCACGGCCGCCAGCAGCAGTCCGGCGGCGGCCACCGCGAGCGCGATACCGGGCCAGGCACTGACGACCGGACCGCCGGGCAGCGAACTCACTCGCGCCCGGCTCACCACCAGGGCGATGACCAGTCCGGCCAGCGCGGTGCCCCACCCGGCGAACACCACCGTGAGCCGCCGGCGCGCCAGCAGCGCGGCGAACGCGGGCAGCACGAGCCCGGCCGTCACCCAGACCGGCGGCAAGCCGGGGCCGCCCGGGCTGAGCAGCAACAGCGAAGCGGGCCGCAGGCCCGTGACGGCCAGGCCAGGCCGGGGCAGACCCGCCTCACCGAACCACGCGGAAGGGTCCGCGACCAGGTGAAAGGTCCACGGCACGAGGATGACGGCGGGCACCGCGGCCACGATCAGGGCGTTGACCACCGTGCGCGGGCCGAGCCAGCGCCAGGCCAGCGCCGCGCCCACCGCGGCCAGCACCGCGATCGGCCAGGCCAGCGGGACGAACGCGGCCGCGATGGCCACCAGCAGGCCCGCCGCCCAGGCCGCCCGGCGGGCCGCCCGCGGCGTCCCGGTGAGCATCCGCCCGGTCATGACGGCGACCAGCGGGAGCAGCACAAAGGCGGCCGCCGTGCCGATGCGCCCGGCCGCGACGGCCCCCATCGCCACCGGGAGCAGCGCGTACGTGGCCGCGATCCAGACCCGGGCGGCCAGCACCGAGGTGACGCGGCGGGTGGCCAGGAACGCCGTCATCCCGGCCGCGGGCACGCAGCCGAACAGCAGCACGTCCACGGCCAGCCAGGGCTTGCCGCCCAGCACGGTGGCCAGGGCCGCCACCGCGGCGATATAGGGCGGGGTGCTCGCGGTCGTGCCGACACCGGCGTCGTGGTACCCCGCCAGGTACTCGCGCCACAGGTCACCGGCACTCCCCCAGGGCGGCACCAGGACGCCGCCCGCGAGCGTGCCTGAGCCGGAGAACACCGGGCCGGTCAGGGACCGTTCGGCGACCAGCGCGACGACCGTCAGCCCGGCGAAGAGCAGCACGCCCGGGCTGGTCAGCACGCGCCGGGTCACCGAATCGGCACCGATCAGCGGCAGATCGTCGCCGGGCTCGTCCACGACGGCCTGATGCAATCCGCCGGGCTTGTAGCCGGACCCGCCGGCCAGCAGGCCCGAAGTCCGTTCGGCCAGCCGGGTGAGCGTTTTCGCCCGCGGCAGCTGGGGTCGCAAGACCGAGTAGCCGTGCTTGCGGTGGGCGGCGCGCCTGGCCCGCTCCCGCCAGAGCAAGACCGGGTGCCGCAGCAGCCAGGCCACCGCGCCCAGCTGAGCGGCCGCCTTGTGCTGCTGTTTGGTGACCAGGTACCAGACCGCGCGCGCCAGCGATCCGGTCAGGCAGCCTCCCACCACCGTGAGCATGGGCCACAGGGGCAGGTTGACGGCGAGAACGTAGAGCGCGCTGCGCCGGTCAAGCAGGCGCGGATGGCCGCCGCTGGCGGGCGTCTTGCGTACCTGCCTGGCCGACAGTTCGCGGTGGTACACCACCGCGTCGGTGATCACCCGGACCTCGTAGCCGGCCGCGTGCACGCGCCAGCAGAAGTCGATGTCGTCACGGAACAGGGGCAGGTTGGCGTCGAAGCCGCCGACCTGGTCCCAGACGTCCCGGCGGATCAGCATGCCCGCCGAGCTCACCGCGAGCACCGCGCGGTTCCCGTCATGCTGGCCCTGGTCGATCTCGCCCGGCTCGATACCGGTGACACGACGCCCGGCCCGGTCGGTGGTCACACCCGCCTCACGCAGGACACGCCGGTCGGCGGCGTCCCTCAGCTTCGGCCCGAGCACGGCGATCGACCGGCTGCGGCTGGCCGCCCTGAGCAGCCGTTCCAGGGCGTCGGCGGCCGGCTCGCAGTCGTCGTGAAGCAGCCAGATCCATTCCACCGGCGGTTCCTGGTCCGGGGCCGAGGCCGCCACCGGGGTACGTGCCGCGGGGTGCTGCAGCGCGCTGGTGACGGCGGCACCGTACCCGGTGTCCTGCTCCATGCCGAAGGCCGCGTCCGGGCCGAGCAGCTCGGTCAGCACCGCCCCGCCACGGTCCCGGCTGCCGGTGTCCACGCCGACCATCCGGTGGACGGAGTGTGTTTGATCGTGTACGGCCTGAAGCAAGCCGGGCAACAACCGGGCGCCGTCGTGGGCGACCACCACCGCAGTGACGACGTGCCGGAGGTGCGTTGCGTTCTGTGCCAAAGGACCTGTCTGACAGCTGGGCAGCGGCGCCTCGCTCGGCTACCCCGCCCGGCAAGAGCGCGTGGACTACGTGAACGACGATCGCCGCGCTCACGCAGCACCCAAGATACACAGGCGAAAGGCCGGCAGCGGGCCGAACGCACGATGTCCGGACGGACGGCCAGGGCCGGCTTAGACCGCCTGGCGCTTCAGCCGGCGGCGCTCCCGCTCGGACATGCCGCCCCAGATGCCAAACCGCTCGTCGTTTTCCAGCGCGAACTCCAGGCACTCGGCCCGGACCTCGCAGCTGCGGCACACGCGCTTGGCCTCCCGGGTCGATCCCCCCTTCTCCGGGAAGAATGCCTCCGGATCTGTCTGCGCGCACAGCGCCTGGTCCTGCCAGCCCAGCTCGTCAACCTCATCTGGACTGACGAAGACCTGCGCCAGCGGGACGATGACCTCAGTCACAGCGCATCCTCCCTCCCACCTCGGGACCCCCGATCCCGCCACTCCCCACGGCGACGAGAATCACATCAATGAAATTACACCCGCGTGTCTTGCTTCAAGTCAAGCGGAGAAGGTGATAATGGTCGCCCCGTTGCCCGAGATGCGAGATAAATAACCCAAAGAAACCGTAGTCGGCACGCTCCGTGAATTCCGGGACGCACAGGTAGCTACCACCAGTCACTCCCGGCTCAACGGGGTGGCTGGCCCCGGCGGCGGCGGGCGACCTGCCACACTGGCGGGTATGCGGATAACCGTGCCCGCGGGCGGCGTGGGGGCCGCGCGTTTTCTTCGCGGCCTGAAGCAGGCGGCCCCGGACGCCGAGATCACCGTCATCGGGAACACCGGTGACGACATCACGCTGTTCGGATTGCGGGTGTGCCCGGACCTCGACACCGTCATGTACACCCTGGGTGACGGGATCAACCCGGAGCAAGGGTGGGGCCGGGCCGGCGAGACGTTCAGCATCCGGGCGGAGCTCGCCGCCTACGGCGCCAGCCCGGACTGGTTCACGCTCGGCGACCGGGACTTCGCCACCCACATCCTGCGCAGCCAGCTGCTCGCGTCCGGGCAGCCGCTGTCCGCCGTCACCGCGGTGCTGTGCCGGCGATGGCAGCCCGGGGTGCGGCTGCTGCCCATGTCCGACGACCCGGTCGAGACCCATGTCGTGCTGGCCTGCCCGGGCGAGCCCACCGTGGTCCACTTCCAGGAGTGGTGGGTGCGCCTGCACGCCGGGACGCCCGCGGCGCAGATCATCGCCGTCGGCGCGGCGGAGGCCGCGCCCGCGCCCGGCGTGCTCGAGGCGATCAGCGACGCGGACGTGGTGCTGTTCCCGCCCTCGAACCCGGTCGTGAGCGTCGGCACCATCCTGGCCGTTCCCGGTATCAGGGCCGCGATCGCGGCCAAGACCGTCGTCGGCGTGTCCCCCATCATCGGCGGGTCACCGGTCCGCGGGATGGCCGACGCCTGCCTGACCGCGATCGGGGTCGCCACCTCGGCCGCCGCGGTCGGGGCGCATTACGGAGCCGGGCTGATCGACGGCTGGCTCGTCGACGACCAGGACAAGGCCGCCGCCGACGATCCGGCCCTGGCGGGCATCGAGGTGCGAGCGCTGCCCCTGCTCATGCGGGACCTGCCCGCCACCACGGCGATCGCCCGCGCGGCGCTGGACCTGGCCACCGAGCTCACCGGGAAGGTGACCTGATGGACAGCCAGCCGGACGCGCAGGGACCGGTCACCGTCATCCCGGTCACCGGGCTGCCCGAGATCACCGCGGGCGCCGACCTGGCCGCGCTCATCGCCGCGGCCGTCCCCGACCTGCGTGCCGCCGACATCCTCGTCGTCACCTCGAAGATCGTGAGCAAGGCCGAGGGCCGGGTGACAACCGCCCCTCGCGATCAGGCGATCGAGGCGGAGACGGTGCGGGTGGTGGCCAGGCGCGGCCCCACCACCATCGCGCAGACCCGGCACGGCCTGGTCCTGGCCGCGGCCGGGGTGGATGAGTCCAACACCGCCCCGGGCACCGTGGTGCTGCTGCCCGCCGATCCGGACGAGTCCGCCCGGCAGCTCCGCAAGGCGCTGCACGCACGCACCGGAGTGCGGGTCGGCGTCATCGTCACCGACACGATGGGCCGGCCGTGGCGGGCCGGGCAGACCGACAACGCCATCGGCGCGGCCGGCCTTGTCCCGGTGCGGGACTATCGCGGTACGGCCGACACCTTCGGCAACGTCCTTGACGTCACGGTCGCCGCCGTCGCCGACGAGATCGCCGCGGCCGCGGACCTGGTGAAGGGCAAGTCGCGGCACGTCCCCGTGGCGGTGGTGCGCGGGCTGGCGGCCCTGGTCACCGAGCAGGACGGCCCGGGGGCGCGGGCGCTGATCCGGCCGGCCGAGGAGGATATGTTCCGGCTCGGCTCGGCGGACGTGCCGCTGGCCCGCCGGACGATCAGGGCCTTCACCGGCGAACCGGTCGACCTCGCGGTGGTACGCCGGGCGATCGGCACCGCGCTGACCGCGCCTGCCCCGCATCACAGCGAGCCGTGGCGTTTTGTGGTCTTGTCCTCGGCCGCGGCCCGGACCGCCCTGCTCGACGCGATGCGCGACGCCTGGATCGGCGACCTGCGCCGGGACGGGTTCACCGAAGAGCAGATCGGCCGGCGGCTGCGGCGCGGGGAACCGCTGCGGGCCGCGCCGCTGATCGTCGTGCCGTGCCTGGTCACCGACGCGGCGCATGCCTATCCCGACGACCGGCGGGCGGCCGCCGAGCAGGCCATGTTTATCGTCTCGATGGGCGCGGCGGTGCAGAACCTGCTGATCGCGCTGGCCGTCGACGGCCTCGGCTCGGCCTGGATCTCCAGCACGCTGTTCTGCGGCGACGTCGCCGCCCGGGCCATGGACCTGCCCGCCGGCTGGCGGCCGATGGGGGCCGTCGCGGTCGGCCGCCCGGCTGAGCAGGCCAGGCCGCGACCGCCCCGCGACCCCGCGAACTTCCTGCTGGAACGCTGAACGCGCCGGGTCAGCCCGGGTCAGCCGGGTCCGGCCCCGGCCGCCAGGATCGGCAGCCTGGACCGGACCGACGCGCAGACGCCGTCGGAGGCGGCCGCCGCGGCCAGCCGTTCAGCGGGCACCTCGCCGTAGGTGGTGGTGCGCTGGCGCATCGGACGGCCGAGCGGTCTCGGCGATCGCCTGCAACTGGCTGATCGTCTTGTAGGAGCCGTGGTCCGCGCCGGCCATCCGGCTGATCGTCTCCTCCATCAGCGTCCCGCCCAGGTCGTTGACACCGCCGCGGAGCACGTCCCGGCAGCCCTCGTCGCCCAGCTTGACCCAGGAAGCCTGGATCGAGTCGATCGCGCCGTGCAGCAGCAGCCGGGACACCGCGTGCACCGCCCGGTTCTCCCGCCGGGTCGGCCCCGGCCGGGCCAGGCCGGCCAGGTAGATGGGCGCGTTCTCGTGGATAAACGGAAGCAGGACGAACTCGGTGAAGCCGCCGGTCCGTTCCTGGATCGACCGGATCACCCGCAGGTGGCCGACCCAGTGGGCCGGGGTGTCGACGTGCCCGTACATCATCGTCGAAGACGTCCGCAGCCCGAGTTCGTGGGCCGTGGTGATCACCTCGATCCACACCGAGGCGGGCAGCTTGCCCTTGGTCAGCACCCACCGCACCTCGTCGTCGAGGATCTCCGCCGCGGTCCCCGGCAGCGAGCCCACCCCGGCCTCCTTGGCCCGGACCAGCCACTCCCTGATCGGCAGCCCGGTCCGCGAGGCCCCGTTCACCACCTCCATCGGCGAGAACGCGTGTACGTGCAAATCCGGGCATCGGCGCTTGACTTCGGAAGCGATTTCGAAGTAGGCTGTGCCGGGAAGATCAGGGTGAATCCCGCCCTGCATGCACACCTCGGTGGCACCCGGCCGCCCAGGCCTCGGCCGCCCGGTCACCGATCTGCTGCAACGACAGCGTGTACGCGTCGGCATCGGTCCGCCGCTGGGCGAACGCGCAGAACCGGCAGCCGGTGTAGCAGACGTTGGTGAAGTTGATGTTGCGGGTGACGACGTAGGTGATGTCGTCGCCCATGGTCTCGCGGCGGAGCGCGTCGGCGATCGCGGCCAGCGCCTCCAGGTCCGGGCCGTCGGCGGAGAGCAGGGCCAGGGCCTGGGCGTCGGTGAGAGCGGCCGGGTCCCGTTCGGCCTGGCGCAGCGCGGAGGCGACCTGGCCCGCGGACAACATGGCGGGGCGCGCCGGGGCCCGCCGGGCGCCGGAGCCTGGCTCGGGGCGGGCACCGTCGTCCGTTCGGCGATTTCCTCCCAGTCGCCGTAGACCTCGGCGAAATCGTCACGCCGGTCATGGGTACGGCCGGTGGTGTCGATGGTGACGTGCAGATCGGTGCGGCCGGATCCGGCGGCGGCCCACTGGCCAATGCCGCCGTCGGGCTCCTGCCAGGGCAGGCCGCGTGGCATCGCGCCGTCGGCGGCCAGGCCGGTGGCCGGGTCGGCCAGCGCGGCCACGTGCCGGGCCAGCCGCGGGTCCAGCCACGGCTCCCGGATGTAGGGCGGGTAGATGGTGAGGCGCTCGCGCAGGGTGAAGCCCGCGGCGGCGGTGCGGCCGGCCAGCTCGTCGATGGCCGGCCAGGGACGTTCGGGGTTGACGTGGTCCGGGGTCAGCGGCGAGACGCCGCCCCAGTCGTCGATTCCGGCCGCGCAGGATCAGGTCGTACTGCGCGCCGACCAGGTTCGGCGGCGCCTGGATCCGGGCCTTGGCGCCGAGTACGAGCCTGGTCACGGCGATCGTGGCGGCCAGGTCGTCGAGTTCGGCGTCGGGCGCGTCGCGCATCTTGGTGTCCGGCTTGGCCCGGAAGTTCTGCACGATGACTTCCTGGATGCCCCCGTACTCGCGGGCGACCTTCCTGATCGCGAAGATCGAGTCGGCGCGCTCGGCCAGGGTCTCGCCGATGCCGATGAGGATGCCGGTGGTGAACGGGACGTTGCTGCGGCCCGCGTCCTCCAGCACGCGCAGCCGGACCGCCGGATCCTTGTCCGGGCTGCCGAAGTGCGGGCCGCCCTTCTCGCTGAACAGCCGGGTCGCGGTGGTCTCCAGCATCATGCCCATGGACGGCGCCACCGGCTTGAGGCGCTGGAAGTCCTGCCAGGACAGCACGCCCGGGTTCAGGTGCGGCAGCAGGCCGGTCTCCTCGAGCACCCGGATCGCCATCGCCCGCACGTAGGACAGCGTGTCGTCGTAGCCGTGCGCGTCCAGCCACTCCTTGGCCTGGTGCCAGCGGTCCTCGGGCCTGTCGCCGAGGGTGAACAGGGCCTCCTTGCAGCCCAGCTCGGCGCCCTGCGCGGGCGATGTCCAGCACCTCGTCGGGCTCGAGGTACAGGCTGTGCAGCCGGTGCGGGACGGTGGCGAACGTGCAGTAGCCGCAGCGGTCCCGGCACAGCCGGGTCAGCGGGATGAAGACCTTGCGGGAGTAGGTGATGACGCCGGGCCGGCCCGCCGCGGCAGGCCGGCGTCCCGGGTGCGGCCGGCGTAGCCCAGCAAGGTCCGCCAGTCTCGCCGCGGGCCTGCAGCAAGATCGTGGCCTCGTCCCGGTCCAGCGCCTTGCCGTCCCGGGCCCGCGCCAGCGTCCGGCGCATGGCGGACGCCGGGGCGTTTCCGGTCACCTGGCTCATCGCTGTGGCCCCCTCAGCGCCGTTGACCGCGTCACTCTCGTTGGCCCCTCTGCTCTCCTGAGTCTCGTTACCCTCGCCGTTATCAGAGTCGCCGCGGAAAACCCTCATCCTCGAACTTTACGCGGTCACCGGGCACTGAAGCCCCCGTCGACGGTGACGACGCTGCCGGTGCTGTAGCTGGCATCGAGCGCCAGGTGGACGATGGCCGCGGCCAGTTCGGCCGGGTTGCCGACCCGGCCCAGCAGCACCCGGGCCATCTCCGCGGTCCCGGCCCGCTGGACTTCCTCGGCGTCCATGGCCTTCGAGGTAGGCGGTGACCGCCTCGGCGATCATGGGCGTGTCGATGGCGCCCGGGGCCACGCAGTTCACCCGGACCGGGGGGCGAGCTCGGCGGCGAGGCTGGTCGTCAGGCCCAGCAGCGCCGCCTTGGTCGCCGCGTAGGCGGCATGGCGTGGCCGGCCGTGCAGCGCCGAGATGCTGCCGACGAAGACGATCCCGCTGCCGTCGGCCAGACAGGCCGCAGCGCCTGGGTCAGGAAGAACGGCCCCGCCAGGTTGACGGCGACCAGCTGGTCGAAGATGTCCTGGTGGTGTCCGCCAGGGACAGGATCCCCTCGATCGCCGCCGCATGCACCAGCGGCCGCCACCGGCGCCCCGCCCACCGCCCGGCGATCGCGCGGACGCCGTCGGCGGTGCTGACGTCGGCCGCCACCACGCGGCCCGGGCCGCCGAGCTGCCGGCGGTCTCCTCCAGCGGCTCCCGCCGCCGGCCCACGCACACACACATCGAGGCCGCGGGCCGCCAGAGCCAAGGCCGTCGCACGTCCGATACCGCTCCCGGCGCCGGTCACCACGGCCACTGACGCTCAGCCGAACCCATCGCCGCCTCCCGGTCCGTATTATTGACACACCTGGTTCATAAACTGCCAGCAGCAGCTGGCGATGTCAACGAAAGGCGCAGCAGATGGCACGGCCAGCCGACCCGGAGCGACGTGCGAAGACCCTCGCCGCCGCCGCCGACTACGTGCTCGAACACGGCCTGGCCGGGCTCAGCCTGCGGCCCCTGGCCGGCGCGCTCGGCACCAGCACCCGCATGCTGCTGTACGACTTCTCGAGCAAAGAAGAACTCATCATGGCGGTGCTCACCGAGATCCGCCGACGCGAGGCCGCCCTGCTGGCCGAGCACGTCCGCATGACGGCGCATCAGGACCCGAGCTGGTCCGGGCTATCTGGGACTGGGCGGGCTCTGCCGAGCGCGCGCCGTTCCTGCGGCTCTTCTTCGAGGTCTACGTCCGATGCCATGAACCATCCCGACGCCTACTCCGAGCAGGGACAGGCCATGGTCACCGAGTGGCTGGACCAGTTCGGTGCCGGCCTTCGCGGACTCATCGGCCGATGGCGCCGATGCCTCAGCCACCCTGGTGATCGCCGTCTTGCGCGGGCTGATCCTCGACCGGCTCAGCACCGGCGACGAAGAGCGCACCGACCACGCCCTCGAACGGTTTGCCCAGTTCCTGGCAGAATGACAGCGTTTCCGCAGCGGTGACGCGGATGCCCTGCCGACGATGACGCGGAGTAACTACGGGCTAACGTGGCGAGAAGGTCCTCCAGCGCTCCGGCGCTTACCCGGATCGTGCCGAAACGGGCCCAGCGGGTGCGTCGCCACGGGCAGCTGTCGGTACGCAGCCTGCGGCCGGAGGTGGCTGCCTGGGGCTGGATGCCGGATGCCATGACGGGAGTGTGCACCGACGCTTCGTTTCTGCCGGTACTCACCCGCCTCGCGAGCACGGTCTTTATGGCGGCGGTGACCAATCCCTGAGGAGCCCGGCGTGGGTTTCGGGAGCGGGAGGGGCTCGAGGGGCGGAGCGTGACGGAGGCCAGGGCTTCGGGGGCGGAAAAGGGGGACGGCCCGGTCACGGGGGGTGGTGCGTGTGGGTGGCTGTGCGGCCTGTGCTGGTGGGTCCCGGCTCTGGCCGGCAAGATGGGTAGTTGTGCCGGCTAAGCACCGGCACGGTGGGGACTCATGCCGGCTTCAGCCGATGGCTGGGGTGGCCGGGGCGGGGACTGTGGGGCTCGCGGGACGGAAGCCGGGTGGGGGCGGGCTGCGGGGTAGGCGGGGGGTCAGGAAGGCGGGCGGGTGCGTTCAGGTTAGGCTGGGCGGCAGGAGCTGGGCGGGGCTAGAAGGCGCGGTAGTCGCGGACGGACATGCGGGGGCCGTGGCGCGGGGGGCGGGAGCCGCCGAGTTCGATGAGCCTGGTCACCCGGTAGCGGTGGCCGGCGTAGGGGCCAGCGGCTCGAGCATTCCGGCGTCGTCGGTGATCCGGCCGGCCAGCGTCCAGCCGACCGCCTTGGGGAGGTTGTAGTCGCCCACGGAGACCGCGTCCGGGTCGCCCACGGCTCGCTGCCTGATCTCGGCGGAGGTCCACGGCCCGATGCCGGGCAGGCCCCGCCGGCGGCGGTCCAGGTCCGCCGAGTCTCGTCCGCCGGTCTCCTCGAGCCGGGCGGCCGACCTCGGCGGCGGTGATGATCGTGCGGGCCCGGACGCCCTCGACCCCGGCCCGGTGCCAGTCCCACGACGGAATGCGGGCCCACACCCGGGGCGGCGGGAACACCCGCATCCCGGCCGGAGCGGGACCAGGCGCCGGTGAGCCAAACTTGACCAGCAGGAACCGCCAGGCACGGTGCGCCTCGCGGCTGACCACTTTTTGCTCGAGCACCGCGGGCACCAGCACTTCGAAGACCCGGTCGCTGCGTCCGATGCGCAAGTCCTGGTGGCGGCGCATCAGTTCGCCGACCACCGGATCGGCGGCGGTAAACCCGGACCGGTCGTCGTGACCGCCGAGCTGGGCCGGGACCTGGTCAGCAGCCAGTGCGCGCCCGGCCCCCGCGCCTGCCCCGGTCACCGAGCGTGCTGCCTGCTGATGGCGCCGGACGGGACAGGACCCGCAGCGTGGCCCGCGGCTGGGGTCAGGCAGGTGCGCCACACAGCGCCGGCCGGGTCCACCGCGTACGCGGGATCGCCGCCACCGCGGCGGTGCACCGACAGCGCGAGGCGGATATCGAGCGGGTACGGCAGCAGCCACTCGCCGGCCATCGCCGCCGGCCGGGGCGGCTAGCTCGGGGGCGGCCGTCACGCGTCTGGGCCGTCAGGTGTCGGCGGAAAAGCGGACTGAGGTCGGTTCGAGCCGGACGTTCGGCCAGATCCGGATGCCGCGGGCCAGTTCGTTGCCCACGCCGATGAAGGCGCCGTCGCCGACCACGGCCTCGTCGAGTACCGCGCCCGGGGCCACCACCGCGCCGCGGCCGAGGATGGAATCGCGCACCACCGCGCCGTCACCGACGGCCGCGCCGTCGAACAGCACGCTGCCGTCCACGGGGTGCGCGCCGGCTCCCCCCCGGGCGCCCGCACCCACCACGGTCCCGCCGGTCACGGTGGCGTCGGTGGCCACCCAGGCCCCGGCCAGCAGCAGCGAAGGCCCGGCGGGGCCGGGCGCCGCGGGACCGGGCACCGGCCGAGCACCAGGTCGCAGGA